>CP082844.1:6718322-7357763 GCA_019930625.1 Nocardia asteroides | reverse complement strand
ACGAAGGCGCAGTGGTATCTGCGGCAGATGCTCGGCAGCGCCAACTTCGATGCCGGACCGGTCCTGGCGTTCATGAGCGGCAATCTGTGCCACCAGATCGAGCACCATTTGTTCCCGGACCTGCCGAGCAACCGGTACGCCGAGATAGCCGTGCGCGTGCGCGCGATATGCGACAAGTACGACCTGCCCTACACCACCGGGCCGCTGCTGCGGCAGTACCTGCTGACGCTGCGCACCATCCACAAGCTGGCTCTCCCGGACAGCTTGCTGACCGCGACCTCCGACGACGCGCCGGAGACCGCCTCGGAACGAAAGTTCGGCGCCCGCCCTGCGACCGGAGCCGACGCGGTGCCCCGGCGTGGCCTGCGTACCGCCTTACTGCTCACCAGCCGGTTCCGCTCTTAGGGTCCGGCGCTGGACCTCAATAGGAAACGCGCGCCACGCGGATCTCGGAGATCGACATGCCCCGGCGGCGGCGGAACAGGCCGCGAAGCGTTCCGGCATTGAGGTAGCCCACCTTGGCCGCCACCGCGTCCACCGTGAGCGACGTGGTGCGCAGCAGATGCACGGCGCGTTCCAGGCGGATGTCGTGCACGAATTCGGTGGGGGACATGCCGAGTTCGGCATGCGTTGCCCGCTGCAGGCTACGTTCGGTGACACCGATCGCGCGGGCGGCCTGGGCGATCCGGAAATTGTCGCCCAGGTGCTCGCGCACCCAGCGTTCGAAGGCGGCGGTGACCGAATCACCGCGTGCGATTACCTCGGGAACGATGAACTCCCGCTGCGGTCGTCCCGCGCCGACCGCGAGGTAGCGCATCGCGCGCTCGGCCAGCGCCGGGCTCTTGGTGGCGATCAGCGACAGGGCCAGGTCCATGTGCGACAGCGCCGCGCCCGCGGTGGTGACGCCGTGGCCGCGGCACAGCGTGCGGCCCTCGTCGAGCTCGACCCGCGGATAGCGGCGCCGGAAGCTGGGACCGAGCCACCAGCTCGTTGTGGCGGGTGAGCCGTCCAGTACGCCCGCTTCTGCCAGGAAGAACGTTCCGGTACAGGCGCCGGCGAGATGAGCCCCCCGCTCGCGCGCCGCGATCAGCCGGTCGAGCACCGGGCGGCTGGCCGGTGCGGAGATGAGGTCGATCAGCGCGGTGGCCTCCAGGACGTTCACCGCGGGCACGATCATCAGCTCGAATGCGTCGCCGAACTCGTCGAGGGGGATCGTCGGCACGGTGTTGCCGTTGCCCGACCGCACGCTGGCGCCGAACGACACGCTGCGCACCCGCCACGGCTGCGGCGGGTCGGGAAGTTCGGTCCGCACGGCGTTGGCGGTGTTGAAGGTCTCCAGCAAGGCGGCGTATCCGAAATCGGCCACACCGTCCACCACGAAGACCGCGACGTCCATGTCGGAAACAGTACCGAAGATGTCGTTCACGACACTCGGTTCCGGTGGAATTCTGACCTACTGTCATCGCCAGACGGCTCCCCGGCCCGCAAGCGCGGTCCCTCGGAGTCGATACAGCCTGCCGTACCTCGTCACTTGAGGAGTTCGCGTGACCATGATCGAAACGACCGGGACCCACCACATCCGGTTGACCGTGACGGACATCGCCCGGTCCCGCGCCTTCTATCGGGACGTGCTCGGGTTCCCGGTCGCCGCCGAATCGCCTGGCAGCCCGGACGATCCGGCGGTGCGCGCCGATCCGATGCGGCTTTTCGGCGGGGTGGTGTTCCAGGCCAACGGCATGTTGCTCGGCCTGCGCCCGGTGGCAGCCGCGACGGATCGATTCGATTCCGAACGGGTGGGTTTGGACCATCTCAGCTTCTCCGTCCCGGCGCGGGCCGATCTGGTGGCTGCGGCCGCGCGCCTGTCGGAAGCGGGCATCGAACACGGCGAGATCACCGAAATGGCTGATTTCGGGATCGCGATCCTGTCGTTCTCCGATCCCGACGGCATCCACCTCGAACTCACTGCGCCACTGTGAATCCAGCACGTGCTGTGTCTCCGGCACGGCCGTGGCCGATCCGGAAGGGCTCGGCGTTGCCGAGTCCGAGCACTCTGCTGTGCGCCCTCGGCGGCCACCACGTGGAGGGCCCGGTGAGCCGGTGGGCGCGCGAGCTGACCGAACTGCACGGACGTCGCCGGGAGGTGGGACGCCGAGTCGAGATCGAGGAGCGCCGTGCGGAGTTGGTGGACCGGATCAACACGTGGGCGACGCTGCACCTCCCGTGCGCCGCGCCGGGTGCGCGCCTGCACGATTCGAGCTTGGGCGAGATGATCGACCGGATGGCCGCCGTAGCCGAGCAGGCGTTCCACCTGCTGATGCACGACGACCCGGCCGGCGAGCGCGTGCACGCCGCGTGGACCCGGCTGGCGGAATGGGAGATCGCCTATGCCGATCTGGCGGGCGCGGTCGGGGACGGCCGTCGTCGCCTCCCCTCGACACGGACATCTCCGGCATCATCGGCGACTCGGTGATCCGGAGGCGCCGATCGAGGACCGGCCATACCGCCGCGTCCGGGCCTGGACGCCGAAGAGGCGGCCCGAGGAATGCGCTGATGATCCTGGGCGTGCGCCCGTTGTGTTTCGTGAGCGCGCTCACGCCGGAGTCGCTGCACGACCCCGCTGCGGGCCGAGACGCGCGCACTGTGCCGTGGCCGTTCGAAGGCGAGTCGACGAGAGGGCGTAGGCTGAGCGCTCCGACGGACGGCGCGACTTCTGGGAGCGGTGCATGAGCAAGGGTGAGGGGACTCCTCCCGCTACGACGCGGACCGGCACGATCAGCGTGCGGGTGCCCGCGGTGTCCGAGCAACTGGCGATGCTGCGTGCCTTGGCCGAGACCGTCACACTCATGGCCGATTTCGGTATCGATGAGGTGACCGACATCCGGCTGGCGCTCGACGAGGTGGCCAGCGCGCTGGTGCTGGACGCGGTGGACGGCGCGGAGCTCGAGTGTGCGTTCGGCTTCGAGGACGACGCGGTGGACGTGCGTGTCTCCACCGTCACGGTGTCGGACGCGAGTCCGGACGAGTCCGGCTTCGGCTGGCACATCGTGGCGACGTTGACGGACTCGGTCTCGTCGTGGCGAGGCGAACACGATCCCGCCGCGGGCGGCTACCCGACTGTCGTCGACTTCCGTTGGGTGCGCGGCGGCTCGAATAATGGGTAGCGATTCGAATCAGTTCACTCCCAAACGCAAATCGCGGGGCGACAGCTACGACAATATCGAGCCACTCTTCGCCGAATTGGCCGCACTGGCGCCGGACGACCCGCGCCGGGAAGCCCTGCGCGCCGAGGTGATCGAGCGCTGCCTGCCCCTGGCCGAGCACATCGCGCGCAAGTTCAGCGGGCGCGGCGAGAGTTTCGAGGACCTACTGCAGATCGCGCGGGTGGGCATGCTCGCCGCCGTCGACCGCTTCGATCCCGGACACGGCGCGACGTTCCTGTCGTTCGCGGTGCCGACGATCATGGGCGAAGTACGCAGGCATTTCCGCGACTACGCCTGGTCGGTGCGGGTCCCGCGGCGGCTCAAGGAGATCCAGTCCACCATCGGTCCCACGGTGGAGGTCCTGTCGCAGCGGCTGGGCCGGATGCCCCGGGCCAGGGAGATCGCCGAGGAACTGGGCGCGGACCTGAACGAGGTCACCCAGGCGCTCATCGCGCGCAACGCCTATCAGACCTCCTCGATCGACGCCGCCTCCGACACCGACGACGCGGAGTCCGGCGGTCCCTCCCTGCTGGACTCGCTCGGCGCCGAGGATCCGGACTTCGGCACCGTGGAGAACTACTTGGCGGTGAAGCCGCTGCTGGCGGCGTTGCCCGAGCGGGAGAAGCAGGTTCTGGTGATGCGCTTCTTCGATTCGATGTCCCAGGAGCAGATCGCCCAGCGGATCGGCTGTTCGCAGATGCAGGTCTCACGCATTCTGTCGAAGACCTTGAAGTCGCTGCGCGAACAGGCTCTCCGGGACTGACACACCGAACTCGGACCTGCCGGTGCTGCTTTCACTCGCCGGTCAGGTCGTCGTGATATTCACGCATCGCCCGGACGACGGCGACCAGCACGCGGTGCGCCGCGCGTAGGTCGGCGTCGGGCAGTTCGGCCATCGCGGCGCGGCTCTGCCGTCCGAGCGGTGTGAAGAAGCCGCGGGCCACGTCCATGCCGTGCTCGTCGTAGTGCAGGATGACCCGCCTGCGATCGGTCGGGTCGGCGGCGCGGCGCAGGTGACCGGAGTCGATCATGCGCTCGACCAGATAGGTCACCGCGGATGAGGAGATTCCCATCAACTTGCCCAAGCCGCCCGCAGTCAGCGGCGCGCCCTCGAGTTCGGCGGTCGCGACGTGCATCAGCGCGCGAAAGTCATTGGTCCGCAGCTGGTTGGACCGTGCGAAAACCTGCCCGATCTGTTCGGAGATCGCGCTGAGGGCGCGGATGTCGGCGGCGATGTCGGTTTCCAGTTCGTCACGGTCCGTCCCGCCCGTGTTTGGCTCTCCGGTCAACGGCGCATCCCTTTCCACACGGGGGTCAGCGTAGTTCAGCCAGTGTCTCGATTGCTTAATATTTCAGTTTCTGAGAGAGTTGGCCGCGTGAGCGTTTGGGATCGCTATGCGTCGGTGGTGACCGCCCGGACATCGTGGGTACTGCTTCTCGTGCTCGCCGCGGCCTCGATAGGCCTGATCGGTGCGGTCGGGGAGAACGAGGCCGCCGGGCAGGCTCCCACCGCGCTGCCGTCGACGGCGGAGTCCGCCCGGGTCGAGCAGGCGCTGGAAGAGTTCCCGGACGCGGGGACGACCGCCGCGATCATCGTGGTCACCCGTGCCGACGGCGCCGAGCTGACCGAAGACGACCGCGACGCCACCGCAGCGGCGGTGACCCGCGCGTCGGGACGCGCGCCCGGCCCGGGCGAGCTGCTCGCCGCGCCGGATCGGAAGGCGGCGATCGGACAGGTGCCCGTGAGCGCCGACCTCAACGGATTCGCGCTGACCGACCGCGTCGGGGAGATCCGTGCGGCGGCGCGGGACGGCTTGCCCGCCGGGTTGATCCTGCAGGTGACGGGTGGTCCGGCGTTCGGAGCCGACATCGCGGACTCGTTCTCCGGAGCCAACGTCACCCTGCTGGCGGTGACCGCGGTGGTCGTCGCGGTGTTGCTGATCGCGACGTATCGCTCCCCGGTGCTGTGGCTGGTGCCGCTGACGGTGGTCGGCGTGGCCGACCGGGTGGCCACCAGTGCCGGAACCGCCCTGGCCCGTTTGACGCCGCTGACCTTCGACGGCTCGACGTCCGGCGTCACCAGCGTGCTGGTGTTCGGTGCGGGCACCAACTACGCGCTGTTGCTGGTGTCGCGCTATCGCGACGAACTGCACCGGGAGTCCGACCATCGCGCGGCGTTGCGGCAGGCGGTGCGGCGCGCCGGGCCCGCGATCCTGGCGAGCAACGTGACGGTGGTCGCCGCACTGCTCGTGCTGCTGCTGGCTTCGGTGCCCAGTACCCGCAGTCTGGGTGTGATGGCCGCGCTCGGGTTGCTGGTGGCCGTGGTGTTCGTCCTGCTCGCGCTGCCTGCCGCGCTCGCGCTGTGCGGGCGCAACGTGTTCTGGCCCTTCGTGCCGCGGGCCGACGACCGGGACACGGCCGACGAGGGAATCTGGCACGCCATCGCCGCGCGCGTGGTGCGCAGGCCCGCGCTGGTCGCCGGGAGTGCGATCGCGGTGCTCGCGGTCTGCGCGACCGGGTTGCTGACGGCGCAGGTGGGGCTCTCGCAGACCGAACAATTCCGGGTCCGCGCGGAGTCGGTGGAGGGATTCGACGCCCTCGCGCAGCACTTCCCGTCCGGTTCTTCCGATCCCGCGATCGTGCTCGCGCGCAGCGAGGCGTCGCCCGCGGTGGAGGAGGCGTTCCGCCGCACCGAGGGCGTGGTGCTGACGTGGCAGTCGGGTACTTCCCCGACCGGGCTGACGCGGTGGTCCGTGGTGATCGACGCGCCACCGTCGTCCGCACGTGCCTTCGACACGATCGAGGCGCTACGCGCGTCGCTCGCGCGGGCTCCCGGAGCCGACGCGCTGGTCGGCGGCACCGATGCGCAAGCGCTGGACGTGCAGGATGCCGCGAGCCGGGACCGTGAGGTGATCATCCCGCTCATCCTCGTCGTCGTGCTCGTGGTGCTGCTGGTGCTGCTGCGCGCGGTGCCCGCGGCGGTGCTGCTGGTCGCGGTCACGGTGTTGAGCGCGCTGGCCGCGCTCGGCCTGGGCAGCTGGATGAGCGAGCACGTGTTCGGATTCCCGGCGCTGGACATCAGTGTGCCGCTGTTCGCGTTCCTGTTCCTGGTCGCGCTCGGCGTCGACTACACGATCTTCCTCGTCACCCGGGCACGGGAGGAGACACCGCGACACGGCACCACATGCGGCATGGTGCGGGCGGTGGCGGTGACCGGCGCGGTGATCACCAGCGCGGGCATCGTGCTGGCCGCGGTGTTCTGTGTGCTCGGCGTGCTGCCGCTGATCACCCTCACCCAGGTCGGCATCGTGGTCGGCCTCGGTATCCTGCTCGACACGTTCGTCGTGCGCACGGTGGTGATTCCGGCGCTGTTCAGCCTGATCGGGCGCAAGATCTGGTGGCCGAGCGAACTGCGCCTCGTCGAGGAGGAGCGGCCGGTCGGCGGACAGGAGAGCGGATGACCACGTCGGGCGGCCATCCGCTCTGTTCAGGCGAGAGAGAGTGCGAGGTCAGCGCCGGAAGGCGTCCTTGACCTTTTCCCCGGCGTCCTTCAGATCCGACTTGGTCTTGTCGGTGCGGCCTTCGTCCCGCTTCCCACGGTCGCCCGTCGCCTCGCCGAGCTTCTCCTTGGCCTGGCCTGCGACTTTCTCGGCCTTGTTCTTCGCTTTGTCGACTGTGCCCATGTCACAACCTCCTTTGTGAAGAGACCGGCCGGCCATCTTCAGCCGGTCTTCTTCGCCATAGCCCTATCCAGCGCGGCCAAACATCGGTTCCCTGCCGCACAGCAGAAGACCCGGCGCGAACCGGGTCTTCTCGGGAGGTGTCCGACCAGGTCGGCGCGGTGCTCCTGTCCGGAGCCGGAGAGACGGATTACGAGGCCGGGACCGTGGGCGGGGTGAGAAGTCCTTGGGCTACTCCGGCGCCCGCGCCGAGGGCCGCGCCCAGAGCGATGGCCGGGGACGCGACGAACCCGTAGCCGATCGCGGCGCCGAAGGCCATGACGGCCACCGTCCCGGTCGGGAACATCGGGATGCCTGCGATGGCGCCGCAGATGGCGCCGATGACGGCTCCGATGGAGGCGACCGGCGCGGCCACCATGCTGCCCACCGAGGCGCCGACGGCGGTGGAACCGAGGATGTCGGCGGCGATGCGGTCGGAGCGCGACGGCTCGAACCCGGCCGAATCCAAGGTCTGGGCGATGCTCGCTTCCGGCCCCGCGATCGCGTCGTTGAAGATCTTGCCCTGCTCAGGAGTCAGGAAGTCCGGCCGGCCGATCACCACCGATCCCACGCGCAGCGTCCCGGGAGGCGCCTCGATCGGCGCGACCGCGGGAGCCGGTGCGGCCGGGTTGGGCAGGTGCAGCCGGTGCGGGAGGATGGGCGCGAGCACGTTCGGGTCCGGCATCGGACGAGTGGTGCTCAGGTCATTGCGGCCCGCGGACACCGGGGGCATGGGAGGCGCGGCCTCCGGCGGAACCGCTGCGGGATCCACGGGATCGGCCGCCGGGGCGAGGACGCCGACGGCGGGCACCGGGGCGAACGGAATCCGGATGGAGATCTCCGGCACCAGCGGCTCGGCGGTGGCGGTCGCGGCCCCCATCACCGACAGCGGGATGGCGCTCGCCACGACCAGGGTGGCGGCGCGGCGAAAGAACGGGTGTGCCGGAGTTTCGGGTGTCTCTACGTCCATGAACTCATCCACCTCATTCTGAAGAAGACATATACCTACCTTTCTGATTCGGTTCCGAACGTCTTACGGATGCGCGAAGATTTGATCTCGTTTCGGTTTCCACGGCCCATACGCGCGGGCGGTGGAATCGTCAGAGGGCGATGCGAAAGCGGAGCCGCCGTGGTGTACCCGCTTTGTTATTTGTTTTGTCGACGTAAATCTCGAAAAAGACGCGTGAAACGGGTTTCAGCCCCGCTGTCGGCGCTCGGCGCCCCATGGTGTCAGAGGTGAATGCCCCGGGTCGATCGCCCGGGGCACCGAACCTCAAGAATTCACGGCGTCGAATCCCGCGCGCAGGTCGGCGAGGATGTCATCGATACCCTCGATGCCGACCGCGAGCCGGACCAGGCCGGGCGTCACGCCCGCGGCCAGCTGCTCTTCCGGCGTCAGCTGCGAGTGGGTGGTGGAAGCCGGGTGGATCACCAGCGAGCGCACGTCGCCGATATTGGCGACGTGGCTGTGCAGTCGCAGCGCCTCGACGAACCGCTTGCCCGCGTCGACGCCGCCGGCCAGCTCGAAGCCGATCACCGCGCCCGCGCCCTTGGGCGCGAGGCTGCGGCCCCGCTCGTACCACGGCGACGACGGCAGGCCCGCGTAGGACACCGAGGTGACTTCGGAACGGGTGTCGAGGAATTCGGCCACCGCCTGCGCGTTCTGCACATGCCGCTCGATCCGCAGGCTCAGCGTCTCCAGGCCCTGGCTGATCAGGAACGCGTTGAACGGCGAGACCGCCGAGCCGAGGTCGCGCAGCAGTTGCAGGCGCGCCTTGAGCGCGTAGGCGGGCGCGCCGAGATCGGCGTACACCACACCGTGGTAGCTCGGGTCGGGTTCGGTGAAGCCGGGGAACCGGCCACCGGTCCAGTCGAACTTGCCGCCGTCGACGATCACGCCCGCGATGGCCGCGCCGTGTCCGCCGAGGTACTTGGTGGCCGAGTGTACGACGATGTCGGCGCCGTGAGCCAGCGGCTGGATCAGGTACGGCGTGGCGACGGTGTTGTCCACGATCAGCGGCACGCCGCTGTCGCGGGCGACCTGCGCGATACCGGGGATGTCGAGGATGTGGTTCTGCGGGTTGGAGATCGTCTCGCCGTAGAGCGCCTTGGTGTTCGGACGGATGGCGGCCCGCCACTGCTCGAGGTCGTCGGGGTCATCCACGAAGGAGACCTCGATGCCGAGTTTGGGCAGCGAGTAGTGGAAGAGGTTGTAGGTGCCGCCGTAGAGCCGGGGGCTGGAGACGATGTGGTCGCCCGCTCCGGCGATGTTGAGGATCGCGAAGGTCTCCGCGGCCTGCCCGGAGGCCAGCAGCAGGGCGGCGACGCCGCCTTCGAGTGCCGCGACGCGCTGCTCCACCGCGTCCTGGGTGGGGTTCATGATCCGGGTGTAGATGTTGCCCGGCTCCGCCAGACCGAACAGCGCCGCCGCGTGCGCGGTGTCGCGGAAGGTGTAGGAGGTGGTCTGGTAGATCGGGAGCGCGCGGGCGTTGGTCGTGCCGTCCGGAATCTGTCCGACGTGGATCTGCTTGGTCTCGAAGCTCCAGTTCTGGGACAGGTCGGGTTCGGTCATCGGGAGGTCCTCCTGTTGTTCGGGAATCGATCGGGTCGTACGGCGGCTAATCGGTGATCAGGGTGGTGTCGACCGCGGTGCGTCCGGTGGTGAGGTCGAGCACCGGGCAGAGTGCGTCGACGGTCTGCTGGAGTTCGGCATAACGCTGCTCGGTGTCGGGGCCGCTGACGCGCACGGTCACCCGCACCGCTTGGAACCCGGCGCGGACGGCCTCGTCCAAGCCGAAGAACCCGCGCACGTCGAGATCGCCTTCGGCGCTGACGGCGAGTTCATCGATCGTGATGCCGAGGCGCTGGGCCCAGAACCGGTAGGTCACCACTTGACACGCGATGAGAGACGCCAGGTACACCTCGACCGGGTTGGGCGCGGTGTCCGCGCCGCCGAGCGCGGGCGGCTCGTCCACGCGAACGGTGTGCTTGCCGAGAGTGATCGCGCTGCCCACCGTACCCTCCGGGACCCCGGAGGCACGGAACACCACCAGAGCGTTCGCCGGGTCATCCGCGACGGCCCTGGCCGTCGCGTCGGCGATGTCGTTGAGCGGGGTGCTCACATCAGTTGTCATGTCCACTGACGCTAGGAACCGCGGCGGGCGACGGCGATAGTTACATTCGGACTGAGTGCAACGATGGCGCGCGGCTCTCGTGCACCGCCGTCACTCCGCGGGCTCGGCCTCGGTCTCCGGTTTCGGCGGTGTCACGGTGGCCGCGTCGATCTGCTCGCCGACGTAGCGCAGGACGACCGCGGCCATCGCGACGACGGGAACGGCCAGGAACGCGCCGACGATCCCGTACAGCGAGCCGCCCGCGGTGACCGCCAGCAGCACGATGACCGCGTGCAACTGCATAGTGCGGCTCTGCAAAACCGGTTGCAGCACATTGCCCTCCAGCTGTTGCACGGCGATGACGATGCCGAGCACGATCAGCGCGGTCACGAAGCCGTTGCCCACCAACGCCACCAGCACCGCGAGCGCACCCGCGACGAACGCGCCGACCATGGGGACGAATCCGCCGAGGAAGGTGACCACCGCGAGGACCAGCGCCAGCGGCACCCCGAGGATGACCAGGCCCGCGCCGATGAGCACCGCGTCGATCAGGCTGACCAGCGCCTGGGTGCGGATGAATCCGCCGAGCACGGCCCAGACCCGACTGAGCACCTCCTCCAGGTGCTTGCCGCTGCGGCTTCCGGAAACGCTGTGCACCCAGGGCAGGAAGCGCGGTCCGTCCTTGACGAAGAAGAAGGTCAGCACGAGCACCAGGAACAGGGTGATCAGCACCGACGTCGCGGTGGACACACCACTGAACACGCCGCTGGCGATCTGCTCAGAACTCGACTGCAGCCGGGAGACGATCGCGTCCACAGCCGAATCCAGTTGTTCGTCACGGATTCTCAGCGGCGGACCTTGTAACCAGTCGCGCACCTGCTCGACGCCCGCGCTCGACTTGTCGGCCAGCTCCGGCGCCTGGTCCACGACCGACGGCACGATCAGCGCGATGACGCCGGCCAGCACACCGATCAAACCGATCACCCCGATCGAGGCGGCCGCGGCGGGCGGCAAACCGTGTGCGGTGAGCCAGCGGACCGGCGGCCACAGCACTGTGGCGACCACGATCGCCAGCGCCACCGGCAAGATCACCACCCACAGCCGGGCCACCAGGAATCCCAGCACCCACGCGCCCGCCGCGATGGCGACGATGCACAGCGCCCACTTGGCCAGCCACAGCAGGCCCACCCCGATGACGTCACCGCGATCCCGCAAGGTGGGCTTGTCTGGTCCGTGGCTTTTGCTACGTTCGCTCACCGGCCCAGTCTGGCACGAGGTCACCGGATCGAGCAGGGCTCGAGCCCGCCCTCCATACCGGTTGCGCCCCCGTCGGGCACGCGTGCGGCGCGGAAGCGCGACGCGGTTTGACCCGGCAGCCCCTGGTCATCACCTGAACAGGTCACGGGAAGGGTGGTTGTCGTGCGGTGTGTGGTGTTCGGTGCGACGGGCTACATCGGCGGACGGCTGGTGCCGGAGCTGCTGCGCGCCGGTCATACGGTTCGGGTGCTGGCGCGCACACCGGGCAAGCTCGCCGATGCTCCCTGGCGCGAGCGCATCGAGGTGCTGGCCGGTGACGTGACGTCCGCCGCCGATGTGCGCGCCGCGCTTTCCGGACAGGATGTGCTGTACTACCTGGTCCATTCGCTGACGCGCGCCGACTTCGACACGGTGGACCGGGAGGCCGCCACGCTGGTCGCGGCCGAGGCGGCGCACGCTGGGCTGACCAGGATCGTCTACCTGGGCGGCATCGTCCCGGACGAGCAGCGGCTGTCGCGCCACTTGGCCTCGCGATCCGAGGTCGGCGAGATCCTGCGGGCGGGCTCGGTGCCCGCCTTGGTGCTGCGCGCCGCGGTGATCATCGGTTCCGGTTCGGCCAGTTTCGAGATGCTGCGCTACCTGACCGAGCGTTTGCCGATGATGGTCACACCGCGTTGGGTACGCAACAGGATCCAGCCGATCGCGGTGCGTGACGTGCTCTACTACCTGGCCGAGGCGGCGACGCTGCCCGAAGGCGCCGGCGGCGCGTTCGACATCGGCGGTCCCGACGTGCTGACCTATGTACGGATGATGCGCGACTACGCCGAAGTGGCGCAGCTGCCGCGACGGCTGATCGTGCCGGTGCCGGTACTGACGCCGTGGTTGTCGGCGCAGTGGGTGAATCTGGTGACCCCGGTGCCACGCGCCATCGCCGTGCCGCTGATGGAGTCGCTGATCAACGACGTGGTCTGCCGCGACCACGCGATCGCCGAACTCATCCCGGACCCGCCGGGCGGACCGACCGGTTACCGGCGGGCGGTGACGTTGGCGTTGGAGAAGATTCGCGACCTGGATGTGCCGACCAGGTGGTCGGATGCCGATCCGCCGGGCGAGCCCTCGGATCCGCTGCCCACCGACCCCGAATGGTCGGGTGGCTCGCTGTACCGGGATGTGCGCGAACGGCACACCGACGCCGACCCGGCGACGCTGTGGCGGGTGATCGAGGCGATCGGGGGCGAACACGGCTGGTATTCCTTCCCGCTGGCCTGGTCGCTGCGCGGCTGGATGGACCGGCTCGCGGGCGGCGTCGGTCTCGGGCGCGGCCGTCGCGATCCACACCGGCTGCACGAGGGCGAGGCGCTGGATTGGTGGCGGGTGGAGCGGCTCGAGCGACCTCGGTTGCTGCGGCTGCGCGCCGAGATGCGGGTGCCGGGCCGGGCCTGGCTGGAGCTCTCGGTCGAGCCGGACGGTCCGGGCGCCACCTACCGCCAGCGTGCCCTGTTCGAACCGCGCGGGCTGGCCGGGCATCTGTACTGGAAGTCCATCGCGCCGTTCCACGCGGTCATCTTCGGTGGGATGGCGCGCAATATCACCGGCGCCGCGGAATCGTCGCGCACGGGATGACCGCGAGTTCGTCGGAGGGCGAGGCGGTCTCGATGCGGCGCGAAGGTCCGCATTCTCCCCAGCGTGCACCTACCCTGATTCCGGTGGCGATTTCGAAGTGATGACGGCTGGGAGTCTCGGTGGGCGCGGCATTGGTCAAAGGTCAGAACGGGGCATTGGACGTGGCCCGCGTGCTGGTGTCGGTGCGGACCGAGGCCGCGGTCGACGTATCGGCGCTGCTGGTGACCGAAGCGGGGCGCGTGCGATCGGACGCGGACTTCGTGTTCTTCGATCAACCGAGCGCGCCGGGCGTGTCGCTGGGGCGCGGAACGCCTGCCGCGCTGTCGGTTTCGCTCGGCGAACTGCCCCCGGACGTCGCGCAACTGCGTGCGGTGCTCACCCTCGACGATCCGGCGGAGTCCTTCGGCGGGTTCCCGCCGCCGATCGCCACGGTCGCCGACGCGGCGGGGACCGTGCTGTACGAGTACCGCATCGAGGGTTTGGGCAGTGAATCCGTGGTGATCGCGCTGGAGCTGTACCGCCGCCAGGACTCGTGGAAGGTGCGCGCGGTCGGACAAGGTTATGCGGGCGGGTTCGCCGCGCTCGTCACCGATCACGGCGTGAGCGTGGACGACGAACCAACCCGAGGGGGCACCGCATCCTCGAGCTCTACCGCGCCCGCGACCACCTGGACCACGCCGCCGACCGACGTCTTCACCGTTCCCGGCGAGGCCCAGCTTTCCTTCGACAAGCGCGCGACGCTGGACCTGCGTAAACGTGAAGTCGCGAAAGTTCTCATGGACAAGAACGCTTTCGGAATCCGCGCCCGCGTCGTGCTCGTCATCGACAAAACCGGCAGCATGACTCGGCAGTACCGCGACCAGGTCGTACATCGTGTCGTGCAGCGGATGATTCCGGTGGCCACCCAGCTCGACGACGACGGCACGCTGGAGGCGTATCTCTACGCGGTCTCATTCGCCAAGTTGCCCGATATCGCCGTCGAGCACGGTGGCGAGTGGGCGCGGACCTACCTGCATCTCATCGGAACCCACGGGGGCATCGACTACGACCGGCTCGGCGGCCGCAACGACGAACTGCCGATCATGCGCGACATCATCGACTCGCTGCGCCGAGGCGATCGCCCCACACTCGTGTTGTTCTTCACCGACGGGGGCTTCGCCAAGAAGCGCGAGATCGCGGCGCTCATGCGCGAAGCTTCGCTGCTGCCCGCCTTCTGGCAGTTCGTCGGCCTCGGCCGCGCCAACTACGGCCTGCTGCGCACCCTGGACGAGCTGTCGGACCGGGCGGTCGACAACGCGGGGTTCTTCGCCCTCGACGACATCGATCAGGTCGACGACACGCAGCTCTACGCGCGATTGCTCGGCGAGTTCCCGGACTGGCTGCGCGCGGCGCGAGCCGCGGGCATCCTGCGCTGACCCACGCGGTGACCGCGCAGCGGCATCATCGCGTCGAACAGCGCAAAGCTGCCCTGCCCACTCGACATTACCCGCCTGATATAGCGAGAAGCTATGGCGGTGTGGAGTTTCGGTGCGCCTCGGATCAGCCGATGACGGCGTTCATGATGGTGCCCGCGCTGGTGGCGATCACCCCGCCGATCATGGCTCCCGCCACCATCTTCGGTGATTCGAGCCCGCCGCCGGTCCACTTCTCCCAGGCGAAGCGGCCACCGGCGTAGATGATGCCGCAGATGCCCGACAGGAGCACGAACCACGTCAGGTAACGGACCAGTTGGAGGAACTTGTCGGAGATCGGCGGTGCTTCTGGAGTGGGATTGCCGATCTGCGCCAAGGTGTCGTAAGCGGCGGCCAGGATCATCGTCGTTCGCTCATTCTGGATTCGGGACAGGGGCAGGTGATTCGCTGAGAAGATCGTATCCGTTCGCTCGCCGCGATGCAGTCGGGTCCGTGCAGCGCAGGAAAGTTCGCGTTTCCCGGTAGCCTGGCCGGGTCTGCCTGTCTCGCGGCTGGTCGGGAACGTTGCGCGCAGTGCGCACACCGCGGCGCGGTCTGTGCCCGTATCCTGGTTCGTGGCCGAATTCATCGGTAGTCGAACGGCTTTCGCATAGCGACTGGTCGGCGGCAGGGTTGTATTCGAGCGTAGAGGGAGTAGACGGTGAGCATCATTCTGGCGTCGGTCGGCGATTCGTTCACGACGTTGGCGCAGATCGGCAATCCGACCCCGGAGGCGCCGCCCTTGGCGGACAAGCTCTTACAGTTCGTCCGGTATCTCACCTGGTTCGCGCTGGCGTCCGGCATCGTCAGCATCATCTACGCGGGCGGCAGATTCGCCTGGGAGAAGTGGAGCGGCGGCGGCTTGCAGTCGCCGAAGATGATCGCGGGCGCGATGCTCGGCGGAGTGGTCGCCACCAGCGCGGGCACCATCATGAACACCGTTCTGGAGTTCTGACCGCGGGCGCGACGCGGCGATCCCGCCCGGCACATCCTCGTCGGTGACGACGAGCGTGCCGCGAACGGATCGCCGCGAGGCGCCGGTCGCGACCGCCGAGGGTGCCGCCGGATGTTTCGCGTCCGTCATACGGTTCCCCCTTTTCCTGCGATCACCGCGTTGACCTGCTATTTCCGTTGCTCGGGGCGGCTATACTCCGGTGCGGATCTCGCGGTGCCCGACACGATCGGAGACGGAGCAGGATCATGGACGACAGGACCGGCGGCGAGTCCGGGGTCTCGCGGCGCACGGCGCTCGGTATCGCGGCGGCATCGGTGGTCGCGGCCGGGTTGGCGGCGTGTGGGGGTGACGACGAAGACCGCGCCCCGGGCTCCGTCCCTGAGGACGCCGCCACGATCGCCAAGGACGCCTACGTCTTCGGGTATCCGCTCGTCCTGATGGACGTCACGCGCGAGGCGGCGGAGGGGGCCACGCCCGCCAACCGGTTCCAGCACGCGACGGCGTTGCCCAGCCCGGCACAACGCGACGTCGTGCGACTGGACCGGGATTCGCTGCGTTCGACCGCTTGGCTGGATGTGACGGCCGAGCCGATGGTGCTGAGCGTTCCCGCGATGGACAGTGGCCGGTTCTGGCTCGTGCAAGTGCTGGATGCCTGGACGAACAACGTGCACAATCCGAGCCAGGCGCGGCCGCAGGCGAGATCGGCCACTGCGCCGTATTCCTATGTGGTGACCGGTCCGGGATGGTCGGGCACGTTGCCGGGCGGTCTTACGCCGTTGCCGATGCCGACGCCGACGGTGTGGCTGATCGTCCGGATCCAGGTCGACGGGGAGAACGATTTGCCGGTTGTCCGCTCGTTGCAGCAGGAATTGCGGCTGGTTCCGTTGAGTGCGTGGATCGCGGGCGGCGAGCCGCCGGCTCCCGCCGCTCCGCCGCGGCAGGCGAGTGTACAGCCGCCGCCCGAATGGGTCGCGGAGATGGACGCGGGAGTGTTCTTCGATCGGATGTGCGCGCTGTTGTCGATCAACCCGCCCGCTCCCGAGGACGCCCCCGCCATGCGGCGCTTCGCGGAGATCGGTATCCGGCCCGGCGGCGCGGTCGAGGGTCTGTCGGAAGGCGATCTCTCGGCCGCGATCGACACCGCCAAACAGCAGATTCCGGTGTATCTGGGCGCCCGCACGGTCAACGAGAACGGTTGGCTCATCGATCCCCTCGTCGGGCGCTTCGGCACCGACTACATGCTGCGCGCCGCCATCGCGCAGATCGCGCTCGGCGCCAGTCTGGCCGAGAACGCCTTCTATCCGACGCTGTTCGCGTCGACCGACGCGGGCGGCGGCGCGGGCCGATTCCGGCTGCATTTCGCGCCCGGCCAACTGCCGCCCGTCGACGACTTCTGGTCGTTGACCGCCTATGGCGCCGACAGCTACCTGGTGCCCAATCCGGCCGGGATCTACGCGGTGGGCCACCCGGCGCCGGTGGTGCTCAATCCCGACGGGTCCTCCGATATCGCGTTGCAGTACAGCGACCCGGGGCCGGGTGTGCCCGCCGGGAACTGGTTACCCATCCCGGAATCCGGCCAGTTCTCGCTGACCCTGCGCATGTACGCGCCCAAGGCGGAGGCGATCCAGGGACGGTGGCGTCCACCGCCGCTGCTGACGGTGTTCTGATCCGGGTCCATGCCCTGATCCGGTCGGTGAACCACGCGCGGCTGCTCACGGCCCGCCGAAAGCCGTGGGCAACCGGCATCGAGTGGAAGGTGCGTCCTTCGGCCCTGCTCGGCGGGTGAACCGTCCCACCACCGCGGCATCGTTTACGCGCTGACCAGCAATTTCCCTGTGTTCGCCGGTTATAATCCGGGACGGTTGCGGCGCGGCACCGGTCGAGCGGAGGCGGAACAGGATCATGGGCGAGTGGACCTACCGCGATTCCGCGCTGTCGCGCCGCGCCGCGCTCGGCCTGGCGGCGACGTCGGTGGCCGCGCTGGGTGCGGCGGCGTGCGCCGGATCGAACGGGGAGGGCTCGACCCAACGCTCCATGACCAGCGAGGGCGGCATGATCGCCAAGGACGCCTACGTATTCGGCTTTCCGCTGGTGCTGGTGGACTCGACCCGGTCGATCGCCGAGGCGACCACATCCGCCAACCGGTTCGACCACGCCACGGCGTTGTACACCGCGGCGCAACGGAGAGTGGTGCGGCCGGACCCCGACACACTGCACTCGACCGCTTGGCTGGATGTGACGGCCGAGCCGATGGTGCTGAGCGTTCCCGCGATGGGTGGTAGCCGGTTCTGGCTGGCGCAAGTGCTGGATGCCTGGACGAACAACGTGCACGCCCCGAGCAGCATCCGGCCGCGGACCGAGCCGACTGCTGCGTCGCACACCTACGTGGTGACCGGTCCGGGATGGTCGGGCACGCTGCCGGAGGGTCTCACGCCGTTGCCGATGCCGACGCCGACGGTGTGGCTGATCGTCCGGATCCAGGTCGACGGGGAGAACGATCTGCCGGTTGTTCGCTCGTTGCAGCAGAGGGTGAGACTGGTTCCGTTGAGTGCGTGGATCGCGGGCGCCGAGCCGCCCGCGCCCGCCGCTCCGCCGGGCGGGGACACGGACGCGCAACGCGCGGTCGACCAGGTCATGGAGATGGACGCGCCGGAGTTCTTCGATCGGATGTGCGCGCTGTTGTCGATCAACCCGCCGGCGCCAGAGGACGCGCCCGCCATGCGGCGCTTCGCGGAGATCGGCATCCGGCCCGGCGGTGCGGTCGTAGGCGTGTCCGAGGCCGAACTGACCGCCGCGGCCGAGACCGTCGAGCAGCAACTCCCGGTGACCATCGGAGCGAATACGAGCAACGACAACGGCTGGGTCTCCGATCTCGGGGCGGGCCGGTTCGGCACCGACTATCTGTTGCGTGCCGTCACGGCGTTCGGCGCTCTCGGCATCCCCTTGCCGGAGGACGCGCACTACTTCTTCACGGCGGTCCCCGCGGGCGCGGGCCCTTTCCGGCTGCACTTCGTGTCGGGCGAGTTGCCGCCGGTCGACGCCTTCTGGTCGCTGGCCGTCTACGACGCCGAGGACTATCTGGTGGCCAACCCGGCCGAGATCTACTCGGTGGGCCATCATGTACCCGTCGTGCTCAACCCGGATGGCTCCCTGGACCTCACGCTCCAGCACGACGACCCCGGCCCGGGCGTCCCCCAGGGCAACTGGCTGCCCGTCCCGGAATCGGAGCCGTTTTCGGTGACCCTGGCCTTGTTCGCGCCGAAAGCGGCGGTCTTGCAGAGGCGTTGGCAGCCACCGCCGCTGATTGCGCTGCGGTGAGCCGGTCCTCGCGACCAGGTCGAGCGCGGGAGTTCGCGAATCGGTGGCGCGGCCGTCGCCGCAAAAAGTAAACGGGTTTTACTAAACACTGTTCACGGAGCTTGGTTCTGTGGTTGCATCTGCTTGGACCGAGTTCCCACATCGTCGTCCAGGTCTGCGCCAGGACCGGACCGTAGGAGTTAGCCGTGACCGTGACCACGCCGTCGATCCCGACGGGATTCGACTTCACCGACCCCGACCTGCTCGCCAGCCGCCTGCCCATCGCGGAGTTCGCCGAACTGCGCCGCACCGCCCCGGTGTGGTGGTGCGCTCAGCACAACCGGGCCAGCGGCTTCGACGACGGCGGGTACTGGGTCGTCTCCAAGCTCGCGCACATCAAGGAGATCTCCAAGAATCCCGAGGTGTTCTCCTCGCATCAGAACACCGCGATCATCCGGTTCAACGAGGAGACCACGCGCGAGCAGATCGACATGCTCGGCGACATGCTGTTGCTCAACCTCGACCCGCCCAAGCACACCAAGACCCGCCGCATCATCTCCAAGGGGTTCACGCCGCGGGCGGTGGAGAGCCTGCGCGCCGCGCTCACCGAACGCGCCGCTCGGATCGTGCACGAGGCCAAGAAGGCCGGTAGCGGCGATTTCGTCGAGCAGGTCGCCTGTGAACTGCCGTTGCAAGCCATCGCCGAGTTGCTGGGCATCCCGCAGGAGGACCGGAAGAAGATCTTCGACTGGTCCAACCAGATGATCTCCTACGACGACCCGGAATTCGAGGGCGATCACCAAGCCGCCACCGCGGAGGTGATGGGTTACGCCTGGAACATGGCCGAGCAGCGGCGTGCCTGCCCGGCCGAGGACATCGTCACCCAACTGGTCAACGCCGACATCGACGGCGAACACCTGGGCTCGGACGAGTTCGCGTTCTTCGTCATCCTGCTGTCGGTGGCGGGCAACGAGACCACGCGTAATTCGATCACCCACGGCATGAAGGCGTTCGTGGACAACCCCGAGCAGTGGGAGATCTACAAGCAGCAGCGTCCGCGCACCGCGCCCGACGAGATCGTCCGGTGGGCCACCCCCGTCACCGCCTTCCAGCGCACGGCGACTCAGGACACCGTGCTCGGCGGCCAAGAGATCAAGAAGGGCCAGCGGCTGGGATTGTTCTACAGCTCGGCCAATTTCGACGAGGAGGCGTTCGAGAATCCGTTCAGCTTCGACGTGCTGCGCGATCCGAATCCGCACGTGGGATTCGGCGGTACGGGCACGCACTACTGCGTGGGCGCGAACCTGGCCCGGCTGCAGATCGATCTGATGTTCAACGCCATCGCCGATGCGATGCCCGGCCTGCGGCAGGTGTCCGATCCGGTGCGGTTGCGATCGGGCTGGTTGAACGGGATCAAGCGCTGGGACGTCGAATACGCTTGAATCGTTCAGTGCAACAGTCCAGACCACGGGGCCGTGCGCCGGTGGTGACCGACACCGACATCCGGCGGGTCGCCAGCAGATTGCTGGTCGAGCGCGGGCCCGACGCGGTCACCCTGCGCGCCATCGCGCGTGAGCTCGGTGTCACCGCGCCCGCCCTGTACCGGTATTACAAGTCGCTGGAAGACCTGCTGGAGCGCCTGCGCCTGGACTTCTGCGCCGACCTGGCCGAAGACCTGACCGCGGAGATCGCCACACTGCCCGACGACGGCGCCGTGCAGTTCTTCGCCATCTGCCGTGGCTTCCGGCGCTGGGCGCTGACGCACACCAGGGAGTTCACCTTGGTGTTCGCCTCGCCCGGCGCCGGGCAGGCTCGCGCGCTGCGCCGCTTCGACGAGCCGTTCGGCCGGATCTTCCTGGCCGCGGCGGGCAGGCTGCTGGCCAACTACGACATCGTCACCCCGCCCACCGACGTCATCCCACCGGAGTTGCGCGAGGATCTGGCGCACTTCCAGACCGAACTGCTGGCCGCGCTGTCGGAGTCGGGCCAGAAGTTTCCCGCCGAGAAACTGGATCTCGGGGTGACGTATCTGATGATCCAGATCTGGGCGCGGCTCTACGGCCATGTCACGCTCGAGGTGTTCGGGAACTACCCGATCCCGCTGGAGAATCCGGAGATCCTGTTCGACGCGATGCTGGCCGATCTCGGCCGCACGGCGGGCCTGCTCAGCGAGTGAGGCCCGGTGGCTCGTGCGCTATATGCGGGCGCCCTTGGCGCGATTGCACGCGCGGCACAGGATCTGGAGATTGGCGGCGCTGGTCGCGCCGCCGCGGCTGAGCGGGATGATGTGGTCGAATTCCAGGTAGTGCCCGTCACCGCATTCGACGCACCGTCCGCCGTCGCGCTGCCACACCTGCGCCTTCACCTCTTGCGGAATGCTTCGGGTGTCGCGCTGGCCCGGGGTGAGGACGAGACGTTTGGCCACGCGCAGGGCGCCTTCCAGGGCGGCCGTGACGTAGTCCGGATCGTCGACGGCGAAGGTCGCACCGCCGCGCGCGGAGGTGGCCGCGATCACCACCGTCCCCTGTTCCGCGTGCACGGAGACGACGCGGGACCAGGGCATCTCGATGCCGGTGTCGGCGCCGACGAAACGCAGCTTCTTGTTGCTGCCGATCAGCCTGCCCTCGGTGAGCTTCGGGCCGCGAGCGAGTTGACGCACGTGTGTGGCGGGCAGGTCCAGATGCACCGTCTCCTCGGGGTCCAGGTGCAGGCCCGGCGTGCGGACGAGGGGCAGATCGCCCGTGCGCAGCCGGTGGAGGGTGTTCCCGCGATGCATCCGTCGGCGCAGATCCTCGATCAGCGGCCCACCCAGCGCGAGTTCGGTGACCGCCTGCTCGAACAGTTCCAGTTCCGCGTGCCTGACCTCACCGTCGGCGAAGGCGAAGGTGACCAGCCGCTCGACGTAGCTGAGCGCCACGTCACGCAAGGCCGTCCGACCCGCTTCGGCGTCGATGCGCTGATAGCGCAACGACGCCCACAACGCCGCCCACTCGGGACCACGCGGGCCGTGGCCGGTGAGCACCCGCCACGCCCGGGTGTGCCAATGGGTGAGGTATTCCTCGATCTCCTGTTCACACCTTTGGCACGGTGCGAGCCCGCCGAGGAGTTTCCGGCGCAGCGGGTTACCGCAACGATCGCAATGACGGCCGCTGTGCGGGTGGCGTAGCCGCCTGTCCTCGGTCCATTCGGTCCCGTCCCACCAACGTAGGCGTTGCGGGTTGTCCGGATCCGGGTGCCAGTCGGCGTATTCGGGATTCGGGGGTGGCACGGGAGCGTGCGGTGCGGTTTCGGGGATGTACCGGTTGAGGTCGACCGGTCGGGGGCGCGGCAGGGGCGAGGTGTCCACGCGGTCGAGCACTTCGGTGCGCGGCCAGGCGGGGGAGTCGAAGCTCGGTCGAGCCCCTGCGGATTGCCCGGTCGGCTCGGCGGACCGGCGGTGGTGATCGGTTATCAGTTGCGATGGAACGTCTTCCGCGGTGACGTTCGGTACGTCGGCTCGCTCGGTCCCGGCGGGGGATTCCCCGTTCGCAAGGGCGGGGCCGGAGGGCAAAGGCCCTTGCGCGACGTGCCGGGCCGGGGTGAGGTCGTGCCGTGCGGGCTGGCCGGCGGGCTCCGCCGTGGGCGTCGAGCGGGCCGGAAGTCGTTCCTGCGCCGACGTGGTCGCGGTGGACCGGCGTACCCGGAACGGGTTGGTGGGATGAGTGGTGCGGGCGGGCGTCGAGGGATCCTCGATTCGGACGCCGAACTCGGTGACCAACCCCGCCAGTCCGCTGGACCAGCCCTGGCCGATGGCGCGGAAACGCCACTGCTCGTCGCGGCGGTAGAACTCACCGAACATCAGCGCGGTCACCGCGTCCACGTCATCGATCTCGAACGTCACGACCGCACCGTCGACGGAGTGCACGGCGACGGTCAGCCCGTGGATGTCGCCGAAAGTGCCCCCGTCCACGGAACCGGAGACGACGATGCGATCGACGTCGGCTTCGGTGCGCGGCAGCGAGACGCTCAGCCGCGCGGTGCCCGGCGCGGGTTCCTGATCGAGCGTGACCGCCTGGGAGACGTGCCGCGGGGCGTTGTAGAACACGAGGTCCCGGTCCGAGCGGACTGTGCCGGACGCGTCCAGCAGCAAGGCGTGCGCATCCACCGCATGCTCCGACCGCCATGAAACAACCACGGCTAGAAGGGATGTCGGTACCGCTGCGTTCGCGCCCTTGCTGAGTTTCATTGTGCTCGCACTATGCCACGACCCTCCGACACGCCGAACGTGCGAGGGGATGGCCTTCGGCGGGGCGTGCGGCACAGTGGTCCCATGACGAACCCGAAACGCCCGGGTCGTAAGCCGCCGACCCCGAAGTTGCCCGGTGGGCGTGTGCCCGGTCCCACCGACGTCCTGGCCGCCGCGCAGGCGGCCGTCGAAGCCGCGCAGACGGCCGCGGGCCAAGCGCTGGAAGCCGCCCAGCTGACCGCGACGTCGGCGTTCGACGCGGCGGTGCGGCTGCCGCCGGCATCGGCTCAGCTGGCCGCCCAATTGCCCGACCTGGTCGAGAACCTCTCGACCGCGATCGAACGGCTCAACTCCACCATCGATCGGCTCGACCGCACTCTGGCCCTCGCCGACCCGGCCTTCGCGGCCTACGACCGGCTGCTGCCCCGGCTGGAGGCGATGATCTCGCTCGGCGAGGACGTGCTCGGCCGATTGGCGAAGTTGCCCGGCGTCGCCTTGCTGGGCAAGCTGACCGGTCTGAGCGCGCCGGAACAACCCGCCGAGGAGCCGCCCCGGCGCAAGCCCGCCAAGCGGCGCAAATGACCGGGTACGAGCGTTCAGCGGTGCGCGTGGTCGGCGGCCGCGCGCAGCGTGGCGGCCGCCTTGAGCAGGACCTCGTGGTACTCCTCGGCCGGGTCGGAGTCGAGCACGATGGCGCCGCCCGCCCCGATCCGCCAGCGTCCGCCGTAGCGGACGGCGGTGCGGATCACGATGTTCAGGTCCGCTGTGCCACCGAGCCCGAGGAAGCCGATCGTGCCCGAATAGACACCGCGCGCCTCGGTTTCCAGTTCATCGATGATCTCCATGGTGCGCAGCTTCGGCGCGCCGGTCATCGATCCGCCGGGAAAACACGCGCGCAGGCAATCGATCACGCCGACCTCCGGCCGCAGCCTGCCGCGCACCGTGGACACCAGTTGATGGACGGTCGCGTACTGCTCGGTGGCCATCAGTTTCGGCACGTACACGCTGCCGATCTCGCAGACCCGGCCCAGATCGTTGCGCAGCAGATCGACGATCATGAGGTTTTCCGCCCTGGTCTTCGGACTGTCGGCCAGCTCGAGGCGCAGGCGCTCGTCCTGCTCAGGGGTCGCGCCGCGCGGCGCGGTCCCCTTGATCGGCTTGCTCTCCACGATGCGCCTGCGGTCGACCTTCAGGAAGCGCTCCGGCGACGAGCACGCGATTTCGAGATCGTCGAAGCGCAGAAAGGCGGCATACGGGGCGGGATTGCACCGGCGTAGCGTGCGGTAGAAATCGAGGCCTTCGGCCGCGGCGGCGGGGATCGTGGCGCTGTCGGTCAAGCAGATCTCGTAGGACTCCCCGGCGTGCAGCCGCTCGTGGCAGACCGCGATGTCGGCGAGGTAGCGCTCCCGGCCGCGAGTGAGCAGCGGCGCGACGGCGTCGCCGTCCTGAGGCACCTCGAGCGGCGGCGGATTCGTCCAGGTCGGAAGGGTATCCAGGGTTTCGCGGGTGTCGCGCAGCCAGTCGGCGGCGGATCGAGCGGTTTCCCCGTCGTCGCTCAGCGCCAGCAGGTGCGTCCGCCCGCCGACGTGGTCGACGACCACCATTCGATCGGCGAAGATCCACTGCGCGTCGGGAGTCGGTGCGCGGTGGACCGCGTTCGCACCGCAGTCGGCTTTCACCTCATAGCCGAGATAGCCGACGTAGCCGCCGACGAAATCGAAGGGCAGCTCGGGCGCTTCCAGCCGGCGCGTGCGCAGTTCGGCGGCCAGGAAATCGAGGATGCCGCCCGGTGCGGTGCGCCGATGTCCGTCGGCGGACTCGACGGTCACCTCGCCGTCACCCACGCGGTAGCGCAGCACCTCGGCCAGCGGGCCGCCGGCGTCACCCAGGAAGGAGAACCGGTCCGCTCCGGGTTCGACATGCTCGCTGTCCAGCCAGAACGCCGTGGGGGAGTTGCCGTACAGCTGCACGAACGCGCTCTCGGTATCGATCGGCCGTTCTATGACGGACCGCTGGAGCCGGAAGGTCCGCGGGAGCGCAGGATCGGGGCGAACCGGATCCGCGGCCCGGGCGGATGATCCGCGGTCGGTGGGACGCTCGAGCTCGACCGCTGCGGCGGGGAACTGCTCGGCCGCGAGCGGCACGTGCGTGGTCCAGGCGGGGGAAAGGGAGGAGCCCGCGGCGACCGGGTCCGGCGCGGTCTCGCGCTCGATCGACCGGCTCGCAGTGGGAGGCGCAGGTCGGCTGCGATGCGTGGCGGTGAGTCTCGCGAAGTTGCGCAGCAAACCGGCGCCGAACTCGCTGGCGATCGACTCCGGGTGGAACTGCACGCCCCACTGCGGCCGGGTGCGGTGCCGTACGCCCATGACGACCCCGTCGCCGGACAGCGCGGTGACCTCCAGATCGCCTGGCAGCGGCCGCAGCGCGGCCAGCGAGTGATAGCGCACGGCGGTGAAGCCTTGCGGAAGCCCGGCGAACAGGTCCCGGCCGTCGTGCTCGATGCGATCGAGATAGCCGTGCCTGGCGGCGGGCGCCCCGGCGACCACGCCGCCCGCCGCGACGACGATGCCCTGATGGCCCAGGCACACCCCGAGCAGCGGCAGGTGGCTCTCGCGGATCACCGCCGCGGAGATTCCCACGTCGCGCGGCACGTCCGGCCGCCCCGGCCCGGGCGAGACGACGACGTTGTCGAACCGGCCGAGATCGAGTTCGGCGACCGTGCGCGCCTCGTCGTTGCGCACGACCGTCGGCTCGACGCCGTTCACCTCGCTGATCAGCTGATACAGGTTATAGGTGAAGGAGTCGTAGTTGTCGATCAACAGCGTGTGCATGGTTCTGGAAACCCTACGCCGCGCCGGTGATAGCTAACTGTTGTCGTCTGCCTTCAGTTAGGGTCGGCAGGTGGTGCACAATGTGGGGCATGTCTGTTGCGCAACCGGTCGATGTGGATCCCGCGGTCGTCGACTTCGCCGTCGTCGGAAAGTGGATGGATGAGCAGGGTCTGCCCTCGGGGGACTTCGAGGATGTGACCGCGCTGGGCGGCGGAACGCAGAACATCATGCTCCGTTTCACTCGCGGTGGCCGCACCTACGTGCTGCGCCGTGGGCCGAAGCACCTGCGAGCCAAGAGCAACGATGTGATTCGCCGCGAGGCCCGGCTGCTCGGTGCGCTGGGCGACACCGAGGTCCGCGCACCCCGGGTGATAGCGGCCTGCGCCGACGAGTCGGTGCTCGGCGCGGTCTTCTATCTGATGGAGCCGATCCACGGTTTCAACCCGCAGAACGAACTGCCCCAGCTGCATGCGAGTGATCCGGAGATTCGCAGGCGGATGGGCCTTTCCGCGGTCGAGGCCATCGCGCGGCTCGGCGCGCTGGACTATCGCGCGCTCGGCTTGGCCGACTACGGCAAGCCGGAGGGTTTCCTGGAGCGCCAGGTGCCGCGCTGGCTCGGTGAGCTCGAGTCCTATTCGGCCAACGAGGGCTACCCCGGTCCGCAGATCCCCGGTGTGGCGGCGGTGGGCGAGTGGCTGGACCGCAACCGTCCCGCCCAGTGGACGCCGGGCATCCTGCACGGCGACTGCCATCTGGCGAACATGATGTTCTCCTTCGACGGTCCGCAGGTGGCGGCGATGGTCGACTGGGAGATGTCCACCATCGGCGACCCGCTGCTCGACCTCGGCTGGCAGATCGCCACCCGCCCGGAACCGGGCACCACCGGCGCGGCGCTGGTGGGCAAGCTCGGCGCGGTCGGCGGGCTGCCGGCGGCGGAGGAGATGATCGCGCACTACGGGCAGTTCTCCGAGCGCGACCTGAGCGCGATGCCCTGGTACACCGTGCTGGCCTGTTTCAAGCTCGGCATCGTCCTGGAAGGCACGCACGCGCGCGCGTTCGCCGGGAAGGCCCCTGAGCAGGTGGGCGATTTCCTGCACGCGATCACGCTGGAACTCTTCGAGCGGGCGCGGCGGCTGATGGAATGACTGTCGGGATGTTGCGATAGTTGACCGGATATCGGTTGAGGGTGTTATCCGGCCACGCCTACCTTGAGCGCATGCCGATCGTTCCCGACGTCAAGGACTGGACCTGGGTGCTCGAACAGCCCTGTCCGGAATGCGGTTTCGACGCCGCCGCGACCACTTACGAAGCCGTGCCCGCGCTCACCAAGGAGGCAGCCGTCCGCTTCGGTGCGGTACTCGGCCGCCCGGGCGTCCGCACGCGACCGGACGAATCGACCTGGTCCGCGCTGGAATACGGCGCGCACGTGCGCGACGTGTGCCGTCTGTTCGACACTCGCCTCGGTCAGATGCTCGACGGTGACCCCGACGGCGAGGCGCCACGCTTCGCGAATTGGGATCAGGACGCGACCGCGATCGCCGACCGCTACAACGAGCAGGACCCGGCCCGGGTGGCCGCGGAGTTGGACGAGGCGGCCGAGCGGGTGGCGCGCTCCTTCGAGTCGGTGCCGCCCGGGCGGCGCGGGCTACGCGGGGCGCGCAGCGACGGGGCGCTGTTCACGGTGGAGTCCTTCGCGCGGTACTTCGTGCACGATCTGGTGCACCACGTGCACGACGTCCGGGGCTGACTGTCGCGCAACTGTAACGCGTTCGGGTTCGAGGTCACGCTATACCGACGATTTTTTCCGCCGGTACTAGAACGCGTTACATTTTTCTCGTAGTGTGGGTGCAGTCACATACAAGCACGCGCATGCGAGAGGGTCGACAGGAATGAAGACGAAGGGCGCGATCCTGTGGGGGATCGACCAGCAGTGGTCGGTGGAGGAGATCGAGGTCGGCGACCCGGTCGCCGGCGAGGTGCAGATCCGGATGGAAACCGCCGGCATGTGCCACTCCGACCATCACATCGTGACCGGTGCGACCCCGATGCCGTCCTTCCCCGTCATGGGCGGGCACGAGGGTGCGGGCGTGATCACGAAACTGGGCCCGAACTGCCCGGCCGATCTCCAGGTCGGCGACCACGTGATCCTGTCGTTCATCCCCGCGTGCGGTCGCTGCCCGGCGTGCGTGGCAGGACACATGGCGCTGTGCGACCTGGGCGCGGGCCTGCTCATGGGGCAGGCGATCAGCGACGGCACCTACCGCATCCAGGCCCGCGGGGAGAACGTCATCCCGATGTGCCTGCTGGGCACCTTCGCGCCGTACATGACGGTGCACCACACCTCGGTGGTCAAGATCGATCCGAGCATTCCCTTCGAGGTGGCCTGCCTGGTCGGCTGCGGCGTCCCCACCGGCTTCGGCTCCGCCACCCACGTCGCCCAGGTGTCCCCGGGGGAGACCGTGGTGATCGCGGGCATCGGCGGCGTGGGCATGAGCGCGCTGCAGGGCGCGGTGCTGTCGGGCGCCTCGAAGGTGGTGGCCGTCGACCCCAATCCGTGGAAACGCGAGCAGGCGCAGAAGTTCGGCGCCACGCACACCTACGAGAGCATGGCCGCCGCGATCATGCCGCTGATGGAGGCCACCGAGGGACGGATGGCCGAGAAGGTCATCCTGACCATGGGCGAGATGCGCGGCGAGTACATCGAGGAGGGCCTCATCCTCACCTCGAAGGCGGGCACGTTGGTGGTCACCTCGATGGGCCGGATGGACGAGAACGACGTGAAGCTGAACAGCTTCCTGCTGTCGATGTTGCAGAAGACGGTCAAGGGCTGCATCTTCGGTGGCGGCAACGCCCGTCAGGACGCGCCGCGCCTGCTGGCGCTGTACAAGGCGGGACAGCTGAACCTGGACGACATGGTCACCCGCAGCTACTCCCTGGAGGAGATCAACCAGGGCTACCAGGACATGCTGGACGGCAAGAACATCCGCGGCATCATCAAGTACACCGAAGCGGACTGGTAGAGCGCCTCACCGCTGCTCGGCGAGCGCGGTGGCGATCCGTGCGATCAGGTCGTACGGCACCGGTTCGCCGAGCCGGAAACGCAGCGTTCCCTTGCCCGCCCGATACGGCTCGAGCTCGCGTTCCAACGCCGGGTCGCCGTCCGGGATGGGGTAGAGGCTGATGTGGTGCTGCCAACCCGCGAAGTGCACGATGTTGCGACCGTGCAGCTTGAAAGTGGGGATGCCGTAGCTGATCGCCTGACTCGCATCCGGCAGGGCGGTCTGGATGGTGCGCCGGATCTCATCGAGGACTTCCCGCACGTCGGAGGGGAAGGCGGCGAGATACGCCTCGACGGTGGTCGGCTTGTCTGCCACGAGGTCCCTCGCTTCCACGGTCGGTTACGGACCGCTCTTCGCCGGCCCGGGCGCCGTGAGTGTAGGCAGCCGACCGCGCCGCACCGGGGATCGCGGACGGCTCGGCGCGCCGCGCTCCCGTGCTCAGATCCGGCAGCGCAGCAGGGCTTCGCGCAGGTTGCGGCTACGGATGTCGTCGAGGACGGCCAACCCCAGCCGGTTCATCGTGTAGCCGAAACCCAGACCGGTGGCGGGGTCGGCGAACCCGAACGAGCCGCCGAGGCCCGTGGTGCCGTAGGCGCGTTTGTCCGAGCCGAATCGGAACGTGCCGCGCGACTTGCGGAAGCCGAGGTGGTAGCGGCTCTTGGTGTGCAGCACCAGGTCGTAGGCGGGGACGTCGTCGGCGGTCTCCTCGGCGGCGAGCCGGTCGAGCAATGCGTCGTCGATCGGCAGCGCGCCGGTGCGGCCCGCGGCCGCGCCGTAGACCTTGGCCAGTGCGCGAGCGTTGCCCACTCCGTTGGACCCCGGCAGTTCCACCTCGAGGAACTCGCGCCGGGTCGCCCGCGCCGGAGCCCCGCAGCGCGGGTTGGTCAGCGCCGCGTAGGACAGCCCGCGCCGGGCGTAGATCTCCGCGCCGATCCGCAGCGGGAGATCGCGTTCGTAGCGCAGCACGTCCAGGCCGCGGGTGGCCGACATCGTGGCGATGCGATCCATGCTCTGCTCGGGCGGCAGGCCGATGAAGAAATCCGCGCCGAGCGGTGCGGCGATGTCCTCGGCGAAGATTCGTCCGAGCGTGCGGCGACGCGGGTCGACCCGGCGCAGCAGTTCGCCTTGATAGAGGCCGAGGGTGATCGCGTGATAGCCGTGCCTGGTGCCGGGCCGCCAGGCGGGTTTCTGCGCCGCCAGAGCGGGTGCGAGGCCGTCCGGATCGGCGATCTGGGGCAGGCGCACGATCTCGCTCAGGCCCGACAGCCCCGCTTGATGGTCGATCAGTTGACGCACGGTGATCGTGTCCTTGCCGTGGGCGGCGAACTCCGGCCAGTACTTCGCCACCGGCTGCTCGTAGTCGAGCAGCCCTTCGGCGACCGCGGCGGCGACGGTGAACGCCGCCATGCCTTTGGTCGAGGAGAACACCGGCACGATCGTGTCCTGCTCCCACGGCAGTGTGCGCCGCCGATCGCGGAAGCCTGCCCACAGATCGACCACCGGGCGCTCGCCCACGTAGACCGCTACGGCGGCGCCGATTTCGCCGTGCCGCTCGAAGTTGCGGCCGAAGGCGTCGGCGACCGGTTCGAAACCGGACGCGACGTCGCCGTGAACAGTGGGCTTTTCACTCATGGTGAGTCGATGGTAGCCATGCGGTTCTCGTAGGCTCGCTGGGTGCGTTCACTCGAGCAGATTCGGGAATGGCCGGTCCGGCACGCGGCGGCCGCGGTGGTGACCGCCGATGGCGGCGTCGCGAGCGAAGGTTCTGTCGAGCGGGTGTTCCCGCTCGCTTCGGTGACCAAGCCTTTGGTGGCATACGCCGTTCTGGTCGCGGTAGAGGAGGGCGCGGTGGAACTCGACCAGCCCGCCGGGCCGCCCGGCGCCACGGTGCGTCATCTGCTGGCGCACGCGTCCGGACTCGCGTTCGACACCACCGACGTCCAGGCGGCGCCCGGAGCCAGGCGGATCTACTCCAGCGCGGGATTCGAGGTGCTCGCCGCGTTCGTCACCGAGCAGACCGGGATCGCGTTCGACGAGTACCTGCGCGACGCGGTGTTCGGACCGCTGGGCATGACCGCGTCGGTGCTGGCCGGTCCGGCCGGGCACGCGGGGCGGTCCACCGCAGCGGATCTGACCCGCTTCGCCGCCGAATTGCTGAACCCGCGCTTGATCTCGGCGCAGACGCACGCCGAGGCCACCTCCGTCCAGTTCCCGGGCCTGAACGGCGTTCTGCCCGGCTACGGTTCGCAGCGCCCCAACGACTGGGGCCTGGGCTTCGAAATCCGCGACGGTAAGACTCCACACTGGACCGGTGGCACGAATTCGCCACAAACCTATGGACATTTCGGCCAATCCGGGACATTTTTGTGGGTTGACCCGAGAACGGGGTTGGCGTGTCTCGCCTTGAGCGACGAGAATTTCGGCGACTGGGCGCGCGCGGCCTGGCCACCGCTGAGCGATGCTGTCGTGGCGGAGGCGACTGCCGGGCGCGACACGGTCACGAAGTAACACGTGTAACTTCGGGCACTCCAGTACACTCAGGCAACGCCAGTTCGACGAATCGTTGGGGAAGACGTTCCTCGTCGAAGCTGGAGGTGTTGGTGGTGCGCGCATCGAGTCAGTTCGCGGATGCGACGGCGGGTGTGGTCTACATCCACTCGTCGCCTGCCGCGCTGTGCCCGCATGTCGAATGGGCACTCACCTCGGCCCTTGGCGCCCCGGCGAAGCTGCGCTGGACCGCTCAACCGGCCGACGGTCAACTGCGCGCCACCAGTGAGTGGATCGGTCCGGTCGGCACCGCCTCCAAGATCGCCCAATCATTGCGCTCCTGGCCGGTTCTGCGCTTCGAGGTGACCGAGGATCCCAGCGACGGCGTGGACGGCGAGCGCTACAGCTTCGTCCCCGGCCTCGGTCTGTGGCACGGTTCCACGAGCGCCAACGGCGACGTCATGATCGGTGAGATGCGCCTGCGCGCCATGCTCCAGGCGACCCGGGAACTCGGGAAGTACTCCGCCTACGACCTGGCGGCCGAAATCGACCGCGCCCTCGGCACCGCCTGGGACGAGGACCTCGAAATCTACCGCTATGGAACGGAATCCGGCGCCGAGGTCACCTGGCTGCGCCGGGACGTGGGGTAGATGTGACCGCACGCCACGACGTTTCGTTCGGTTCGAGCCAACCCGAGCCGACCGAGGATGTTCAGGTGATCGACGCCCTGAACTCCGCGCCCTCCTGGACTGCCTGCACGGCGTCGGCGATGTCGACGACGGGGTAGATCTGGTATTCCGCGAAAAAGGCGAACTTGTTCGGAGCGTCGGCGAGGTCCATCGGATTGTCGGTCTCGACCACCGCGAACCCACCGCTGCCGTCGAGCCGGCCGACGAACTGGTGGTACGTCATGCCCGTGAGCGGCTTCCAATTGGCGAACACCTCCAACGCGCGCCGAATGGCCGCTTCGTTCTCGGTCGCGGAGCCGGTCCAACGGTAGGTCCAGGAAACCATGTACTTCATCTCATCCTCCTTTGATGGCCGGAGCCGCAGGTGAAAGACGACTCCTGCCTTGCCGCCGCGCTGTCGAGGAGATGCGTTGTCAACTCTGCTCGGAGGATGCGCGGGAGTACATCAACCCCTGGGTCGGAATATCTCGTACCAGCCGCCAGAAGAGCTACGTCCGACGGTCACGCCGACACGTGGGGTAGTGCCGCGCCACTGTCAGCCACCAGAAATGGCGGCTGCCCGAGATTCGAAGGCGTGTGTACGGTCGTTCTACGGTCGGGGCCGATAGCGAGGAGCCGACCATGAAACATGCCGGTATGCGCGTCATCGCGGCCACAACGATCGCGCTGACAGCCGCGACGGCTGTCCCCGCCGCCGCGAGCGCCGAGATCACCGCCGAACCGGTCGCCGCGATAGTGGAGGTACCCCCGGCGGTGGTCGACGGAGTACGGAACGCGATCGCGAGCGTCATGTTCTTCGGCATCGTGGGCTTGTGCCTGGCCCGCATTCTTCCGGCGGATCAGTGCCATCTGTTCTGAGACGCGTTGGCGGCATGCGCCAACGCTCCCGTCACATTCGATCTGACACAGGGCTCGGCTCACCCGCGTTCACTGTCCTAGATCATCTGGTTGTGACGCCGACTCGGTCGCACAGAGCTCGAACGTCGTCTTGCATTCCCGATGGTGGCCGTTTCAGCAACGTGTGCAGCATCTCGCGGGCGTAGCCGTTGTATCGGATGGTCTCGGGCGCCGTGCGCTCGGACTTGTCGAGCATTGCCAGCGCGGCTACGTACTCGTCACGCTGATAATGGGCGCGAGCCACCTCGATGAAGTGGCGGCTGCGGCGAGGTACCGACGCTATCCGAGCTGCATCGAACCCACGGGCCGCGCGTAATCCTTCACCTGCTCGGCGCAGCTCTACCCCGAGTGTGGTGGCGTGCGCTTGCATCACTGGCATCGAGAACGATGTCTGGACATGCCGGTAGGTCGGCCCGAGTCGCTGAGCGATCCAATGGGCAGCTTCCCAGGACGCCCATGCTTCGCCGTAGCGGCCGCGACGGGCCTGGACGTAGGCGATCTCGGCCTGGAGCGCTCCGGCGATTCCGCGCCAGTCATCGGACGCCTCGTCCCGGTCCAGATGCGGCTCCAGTTGTGTGATCGCAGTACGCGCCAATGCGATTCCCTCCCCCCACTGTCCCGAGTCTCGTAGCGCCTGGACCATCGACCATGCGCCGCTCGCGATCAGGTATGGGTCGTCTGCCTCGTAGCCCTCGTTCAGTGCGCGATCGGCGACGAGCCAGACCAGTTCCGGAGCCGGTTGATAGGCCACGAAGAAGTCCGCCAGCTGATACACCCCGGCCAGAACACGGCGGGCGGCCCGGCGATCGCCGCCGGGCGAACGCGCAGCGCTTTGCGCGTCCCTGATCAATCCGGGCAGCAACGAACCGAGCTGCGTCCGGTGGTCGGGACTCGCGTGGCGCACGTGCCATGCCTGTCGGAGCCGCGTAGCGAGGTGCTCGATGCTCACCGATGGGTTCGTCGCAGGAAGGCGATAGTCGGCCAGCGCGGACTGTACATCGGTCAGCGCAGCGTGACGTTCGCCCGCGAAGACCGCAACGGGAACCGCGTGCCCGTCACCCGTCAGCTCGGCCAGATCGTTCAGTTCCAGCGCGCGGGCGATCCGAAGCAGCATCGGAAGGCGCGGAGTCTGTAAGCGGCCGTTCTCCACGGCCTTCAACCATTCGGCGGATCGGCCGACCAAGCCTGCGAGGACCGGTCGTGACATGCCCGCTCGTTCACGGTGCCGACGGATTCGTGTGCCTACCGGGGCATTGTCATCGGAGCTGTACACGGCTGTACCCCTCTCGCCGCTGGTTCGATTGAGACAAGCCTAACCGGATGGTCTCCGCTGTAGCGGGACAAACGATGCCTCTGAGAAGCGCGGGGTACGAACCGTACCCGATCACTTCATCGGACCGGCCTAGCGTGCTGCTCAGCCCGCCGCCAGGTCGATGCAGCGCTATTCGTTCACATCCCCGGCGGCTAGGGCACATCTATGAGTCGGGCAGGGGAGTGATCGTCAATGGGCGGTGAGAGCGGCTGTGCAACAACACAGTTGGGGCCGAACGCGGTCGGATTCATCCGACGCGAGGTTTCCGGACCGGACGTGATACGCGACGAGTTGACAATCCGGGAAATCGCCGCTGCGCGCGGATATTTCGTGGTGGAGGTGGTCGTGTTCGCAACGGCGGTCAGGACTGCGGCTTTGCTGGCGGTCGATCATATCCAGGTGGCTGATGCGGCTGCGGTGATCGTGCCAGGGGTGGTGCACGTCGAGCCGTTCGTCCGGGCGATCACCGAGCTATGCGACCTGATCAGTCCAGAACAGACGTATCCGCGTGGTTATCGGTGGCCGTCGTTGCTGCCCGCGAACCATCCGTACCGGAGGTTGCCGTGACCGGGTTGCAGTTGTTTGCTGCCGCGGTCGGCATAGGTCTGCTCGTGGCGGTGTTTGTCGGCGTGGCTGTGTCGCTGTGGCCTGCCCGGCTACCGGATGGACGCAGTGTGGAGGAGATCAGTCAGCGCGTACGACGGGAGCGCTCTGGCATGGATTCGCCGGTATGGCCGACGGGCTTTCAGCATGAGGCACCCGAGCATGTAATGGGCGTCATGGAAGCTCAGATGACGATGCAGCAGCACCGTGCCTGTCGTGTCGGTGAGTGTCCGCGCAAGTCCACCGCGTGGCAGGCGCTGGTCGAGGCGGGGCGTATCCGGCCGGATGCGGGTCGGCGGCGGTGACAGTCGGGCTCACTCTGTTCTGTGGCCGAGTACGGCGAACATGGTTACCGAGAAGTGATAGTCGCCCTTGGCTATGCCGGCTTCCATGGCGGAGACGATGTCGCGGCCTTCCTGTTCGGAGATCGCGCCGTCGGTGCGGGCGTAGGCGATCATCTGGGTGAACAGGGGGCGCGCGGTTTCCGGGTTCCAGATCACCGCCTCCGATCCCATGTCGTCGATGGCGAACCCGGCCGCGCTGAGCAGGCCGCGCAGGTGCCGGCCGGATGCGGGGTTCGGGGTGGTCGCGAGCATCGCCTTGGTCAGGCGGGCGATGACGTCGGGGTCGCCGGGATGGGTGATGACGGTGTGCCAGTCGCTGTCGATGAGTAGCGCGCGGCCGCCCGGTCGCAGAACTCGGGTGATCTCGGCGGTGGCTGCCGCCGGGTCGTCGAGGTGCTGGTAGACCCGCTCGCAACGCACCGCGTCGAAGTAACCGTCCGGGAACGGCAGGTGATAGGCGGTTCCCTCGACGAAGCGGGCCCGAGTGTTCGCGGTCTCTGCGCGTCCACGAGCGATGGCGAGCATCGCCGGATTCGGGTCGACCCCGACCGCGTCGCCGCCGGGGCCGACCCGGTCGGCGAGTTCGATCACCTCGGTGCCTGTTCCGGCGCCGATGTCCAGCGCGCGTTCGCCCGGCCGGACGGCCAGGACCTCATGTCCCCACGCGCGCATGCGCCGGATACCCGGCAGCGCCGCTTGGAGGTCGAGGATGCCGACCAGAGCGGCCATCGGGTCGTCGGTGGACGCGCTCGAAGCGTCCGGGATCGCGTCCACGTGGAACGAGGGGACGGGCGGCGAGGGCTTGCTCGACATGTCCCGACACTAGCCCCGCATCGTCGCCGACGGCAGTGTGTCCGGTCATCCCTCGCTGTCGACGCGGGTACTGCTTTCGCGCCCCGCATGCCGATCCCCGGCACGATCCAGCTCGAATGGCGATGCATCGGGTTTCATTTGTCGGCGTTCCGGATTTTCATCCGATGTCGTCAGGGGTGGAGTGGATCTTGGCATGAGGGAAGTAGTCGATTCACCGCGTGGGGTGGTCCCGTTTGTGATGATCTTTGTGGGGTAACACTTGCTCGGCTCGCGGTTTCGACGATCGGTTCGGCGCGGAAGGATTCTTCGGCAGCGTCCACCGGCCCGACTACAGAGGGAGCGTCAGATGGCCGAATCAGGCTCCGCTGATCTCAAGAGGCGGCACCGCGCGATGTGGGCACTGGGCGACTATCCGTCCATCGCCGCCGAAGTCATCCCCGCGCTGGGCCGGCGTCTGGTCGAGGCCTGCCGTATCGGTCCGGGGCAGCGCGTGCTGGACATCGCGGCCGGATCCGGCAACGCGGCGATCCCGGCCGCGGAGGCCGGTGCGGACGTCGTGGCGAGCGACCTCACGCCGGAGCTGTTCGAGGCGGGCCGGCGTATCGCCGCTGCCCGGGGCGTCGAGCTGCGATGGCAGGAAGCCGACGCCGAGGCATTGCCCTACGCCGATGCCGAGTTCGATGCCGTGATCTCCTGCGTCGGCCTGATGTTCGCGCCGTTCCACCAGGCGGCCGCGGACGAATTGGTGCGCGTGGTCAAGCCGGGCGGCACGATCGGGCTGATCAACTGGACACCCAGCGGATTCATCGGCCAGATGTTCGCCACCATGAAACCGTTCGCTCCGCCGCCCCCGCCCGGTGCGCAGCCGCCTCCGCTGTGGGGCGACGAGGCGCACGTGCGGTCCCTGCTGGGCGATCGCGTCGCCGACCTGGAGTTGCGGCGCGAGAACGCGGAAATCGATCGTTTCGCCGACGGGGCCGAGTTCCGCGACTTCTTCAAGTCCTACTACGGCCCGACGGTCGCGGTGTACAAGGCCATCGCCGCAGAACCCGAGCGCATCACGCGGTTGGACCGGGAACTCGCGGAACTCGCTGCCCGGCACGACCTGGGCAACGGGCGCATGGAGTGGGAGTACCTTTTGGTCACCGCACGCCGCGCGGCCTGACCTGGTCACCCGTCGTCGATCGAACGAGCCGCCTACCGACGCTTCAAGCGATTCCTGTGCATTTGAAAGCTGTACGGAACAGTCCAAGCGGTTGGTGCGGGCACCGGTACCAACCCTGAACCGCTTCATCGGTCCAGCACTCGGCTCCGCCAGGAGATTCTGGCCTCCCGTGCGGTCGACCCGGCAGCGGTGCGCGCACCCGCGATGACGCGACGCGACCAGGGGAATGGACTTACGAGCCCATCTTGTCGCAGGCGAATCACGCTCGGCGACTGCGGCCGGCGCGGCAGCCAAGGAACTAACTTACGCAGCTGCGCTCGTGGGCACGTTCGGAACATCGAGGTCGGCACAGCGTACAAGCGGATCGACCTTTGTAAGCGGCCTCTTACCGGACGCGTAGCGCCTGCTGCAGCTTGCGGCGGACGGTGTCGTCAGGTTCGCGGGCGGCGGCCTGACGAAGGCTGGGTTCAGCTTCATGAGGCCAGCGATCGGGGGTCCACTGGGCGAGGATATCGGCGGCAGATGCTCGATTACTGGGGACGGGACTGAGCAGCGCCGCGGCGATCAACGGCCAGCCGACGCCAGGATGGTCCGACAGTTTCGGTATCAGCAGCCACAGGCAGCGGTGCGGTTCGAACCCGCTGCCGAAACCGGTTTCGTGGGCGGGCCCGGTGCCGATCCGGTCGAGCGGCAGGATGTCTGTGGCCAACTCCATGAGGTCTTCGATGACATCATCTTCCGCCTGTTCCAGCACACTCGACCACAGACCCGGCGACAGGGGGTCGGCACGCAGGCGGTCGACGTCGGAGCTGATGGTGGAGATACCGGCTGCTTGGCACGCCGCGGCAGCTTGGAAGTAGTCGGCGCTGGTGGTGGCGGTGAAGAGGGCGGTTCGGGCCGCCTCGATCCAAGCGGGGTGTCGAATCAGATCGGTGCAGCGGCGTGAGAGGTCCGCGCGCCGCTCGGTGGTCCAGTCCGCAGACCACTGTGCGCGGTCTCCGTCCAGTGCGGAGCGGATGCGGGTGACGCCATGCAGCAGACGCACATTCGCGGGTTGTTCGGCAACCCGGGCCAGGAACTGCGTTGCCACAATGAATGCGTCAGGGTAGTCGCGGATATCCCAGGTGACCGGGCCGCCTTCGGTGAACAGGGCGGAGAGGACATCGCTCACCGCGTACAGCAGCTCGGTGTCCTGTTCGGCGACGAGCAGTCGACCGGGCAGGTCACCGTGGATGGCGGGAATGTAGGCCAGATATAGGACGTCGACATCGTTGCGGAAACCGTGCCGCACAATCCAGTCCATGATCTCCGGAGTCGGCCGATGGGCCTTCACCAAGCGCTCCACCAGATGCACGCGGCCCCAGCCGGATACCCGTTGAGCCAACCAGAACATTTCGGCGACCGGATCCGGCCGACTGTACTCCAACGCTCGGATGACGTAGAGGGTGAACTCGTCATGCAGCGCCAGCGTCAGCAATGCCTGGTGATCCGCCTCCTCCACTGTCCGGAACAGCGACAGCAGAACAATGCCCAGCTTGACCAGCCCGCGTTCGGCACCCTGAGTAACCAATGCGGAGCCAAGCGAATAGACGCGGGCGTGGCGGCCGCGGAAGGTGTCCCATTCCAGCAGCACACCGCGGGTCGCCAGCAGTGTCGAAGCCGACCCGTGCGCGCGGACTGCCTCTACCAGCTCGGTGCTTATCATGGACTGCTCGCCGGCCACGAAGGTCACCAGGGCGCGCAGCAGTTCTTCGAGTCCTTCCGGATGCCCGAGCGGATGATGCTGGACCAGCATCCCGTCCAGCGTGCCGGGACCCCACCGGATATCACCACCGGGACCGACCTGGATACCCCCGCCGCCGACTTCGTCGGGTAACGTTACCGCGCCCGCGCCCAACCTGCCGTCGGGCTCACGATGACCTGCCAGGAAGTCGTGAATGGATACGTGCTCGGTCGACGGTTCCGTCATGGCCAGAATCTATCGCCTTCCCAGAACCGGGATCGAGCCATTGCTGGCCTCGCAGAAGCACAACCCGACTCCTGGCTGAGCTGAGCCGCGGCCCGCTGTCGACGGCCCGGAGCTCCGGGCCTTTCAGCTGTGTTTTCACAGTTAGCGACTGTTACCGGAACCCCTTGTAATCCCTCGATGAGGTCGGACGCCACTGACGGAGGGGGGAGCTGGGCACACGAGCCGCTGTGCGCCGGGCTGCGGCCGAACCTTCGTGGGTGCCGCCGACGATGAGTTCGCGGAACGACTTCGGCTCGGGCGGCGAAGATCGAACACCAACCGGCCGCCGAGTGAGGGAATGGTCACGAGCCCCGCTCCGGCACCCAGGAAGGTGTCACAATCTGGTGCCACCGTACAGCCCGGTTCTCTGTCATGGCGAGCGGGCATCTCGGGGAATTCTGCGTGTCCACGCCAAGCATCCTTCTACCTACCCCACGTAAATCGCCGTGGGGCAGCCATCGCCGGCCCGTCACAGTCCATCCGTACTTCTTCTGTGGGCGCAGAGGGGATCGAACCCCCGACCGCTGGTGTGTAAAACCAGTGCTCTACCGCTGAGCTATACGCCCGTGGCCGTTACCGGCGGCTTATGAATCTAGCGCGGCGAGCGCTTTCTCCCAAGCCGCCTGGTCACGGGGCTCGCCGGGGCCGTTCATCTCGGCGAAGCGGATGTAGCCCTCGCGGTCGACGACGAACGTGCCGCGGTTGGGGTAGCCCGACTTCTCGTTGAAGACCCCGTAGGCCTGCGCCACCGCGCCGTGCGGCCAGAAATCCGACAGCAGTGGGAAGGTGTAGCCCTGCTCGGCCGCCCAGATCTTGTGCGTGGGCGGCGGGCCGACCGAGATCGCGAGGATCTCCGCGTCGTCGTTCTGGAACTTGGGCAGCTCGTCGCGGACCTTGCACAGCTCGCCCTGGCAGATGCCGGTGAAGGCGAGCGGATAGAACACGATGAGGACGTTCTTCTTGCCCCGGAAGTCCGACAGGGTCACTTCCTGGTTGTTCTGGTCCTTCAGCGTGAAATCCGGCGCGACAGTGCCGACCTCGAGCGGCATAGCGAATCCTCCATCGTGTCGGGTTTCCACCGGGCGGCCCTGCGGGACCAACCCTGGTGGAAACCATAGCGCGGTGGTTCAGCGCTGTTTCAAGGGCGCCTTGGGCTGAACCAGCCTGCTACCCGTCCACGAGCCGAGACTGATCGCCGAGGTCTGAGTCAGACCGGCGGTCGGTGCGGATTCTGCGATTTCGCTCGGCTCGACATGGCCGGGCTGTCCGGTCTTGGGGGTGAGCACCCAGACGAAACCGTCGTCGGCCAGTGGGCCGATCGCGTCCATCAGTGCGTCCACCAGGTCACCGTCGCCGTCGCGCCACCACAGCAGCACGACGTCGATCACCTCGTCGGAGTCCTCGTCTACGAGTTCGCCGCCGACCGCGTCTTCGACGTCGGCCCTCAGTTCGTCGTCGACGTCCTCGTCCCAGCCCAATTCCTGGACAACCAAGCCGTGTGTAATGCCAAGCTTCTGAGCGTAGTTCTGCGCGTCCGCCGCGGCGACCACGGTGGTGTCCTCCTCAACTCCCGACAGTAGGTAGTTGCAAGCGAACATGGTTATGGGCTTCAGCGCAAGCCGATCCGGCGAAATAGCTACGGAATGTCGCGTCGCGATGGTGTGTCAAGGGCTTTCTCAGCGTTTCGGACACGAGTCGCGCACGACGTTGCGAGCGTCGTTGACCCGCCTGCTGGCGTCGTTGAGCGCCGCGACCGGAGCGGTGTAGGTCATCGGGCGGGTCTCGGCGGCCAGCGCGCGGGCGGCGTTCACGTACTCGGTGAACTTCGCGGCAAGATCCGGAGGAAGCGCGTCCCTGGCGGAGTTCACGCCGCTTTCCACCTTGTTCGCGGCGTCCTCGAGGGTCTGCACCGCCGAGTCGCGCTTGGCGACGTAGTCGGGCGCGTTCGCATCGTGCGCGTCGACGAATTCGTTGTACTTGCTCACGCCCGCTCCGGTGGTGGAGGGGAACTGGCCACAATTGTCGGCGATGGCCTTGGCCTGCGCCGCGGCACGCCGCGAGGAGGTCGCCGCCGCAGACGAGGACGCCGCCTCGGTCTTGTACGCCGCCAGGTCGCTGGTGTTCGGACCCGCCACGCCCTCCACCCGGTTGGCGCATCCCGCGACGACCAATCCGATGGCGACGGCGCCGCTGGCGCACACCATTCCGAACCCGCGTGGGTTCAGCAGCTTCATCGCTCTCCCGCTCCTCAGGGCTGCCACGCTCGTCATCCTCACCTTGCCTGTCGAACGGTACTGGATTTACGGCTGACATGATGATTTGGGACGCGTCATCGGCAAGGATGGATGATGCGCCCGAACCTTTCGTAAACGGGCGGTCCGCCAACCAGCGAACCCGCCCGGGGATACCGACGCCATCAGCATGTCCACCCCTGTACGAGGAGCAGATTTGACCGACCTGATCCACTCTTCCGCGCCGGCGAAATCCGCCGGTTCCAGTTCCGCCCCCGCGCCGGCCGCGAGCCGCGATCCGAACGGGTCGCATGCACCGCAGCCCGGTGGACGGGTGCGTGTGATCCGCGAAGGGGTGGCGTCCTACCTACCGGACATCGACCCGGAGGAAACCAGCGAATGGCTCGAGTCGTTCGATGAAATGCTCGACCGGGAAGGCCCCGGCCGGGCGCGTTACCTCATGCTCCGCCTATTGGAGCGGGCCGGTGAACGTCGTGTCGCCATCCCGTCCTTGACCTCCACCGACTACGTCAACACCATTCCCACCGAGAACGAGCCGTGGTTCCCCGGCGACGAGGAGGTGGAGCGGCGCTTCCGCGCCTGGATCCGGTGGAACGCCGCGATCATGGTGCATCGCGCGCAGCGCCCCGGCATCGGTGTCGGCGGACACATCTCGACCTACGCTTCCTCGGCGGCGCTCTACGAAGTCGGCTTCAACCACTTCTTCCGCGGCAAGGACCACTCCGGCGGCGGCGATTCGATCTTCATCCAGGGTCACGCCTCGCCGGGCATCTACGCCCGCGCGTTCCTGGAGGGCAGGCTCTCGGCCGATCAGCTCGACGGGTTCCGCCAGGAGTACAGCCACGGCGGTCCCGGCCACGGGCTGCCGTCCTACCCGCATCCGCGGCTGCTGAACAACTTCTGGGAGTTCCCGACGGTGTCCATGGGCCTGGGCCCGATGAACGCCATCTACCAGGCGCGGTTCAACCACTACCTGCACGACCGCGGCATCAAGGACACCTCCGACCAGCACGTGTGGGCGTTCCTCGGCGACGGCGAGATGGACGAGCCGGAGTCGCGCGGTCTCGCGCACGTCGCGGCCATGGAAGGCCTGGACAACCTGACCTTCGTGGTCAACTGCAACCTGCAGCGCCTGGACGGGCCGGTGCGCGGCAACGGCAAGATCATCCAGGAGCTGGAGTCGTTCTTCCGCGGCGCGGGCTGGAACGTCATCAAGGTGATCTGGGGCCGGGAGTGGGACGCGCTGCTGGGCGCCGACCGCGACGGTGCGCTGGTGAACCTGATGAACAGCACCCCCGACGGTGACTACCAGACCTACAAGGCCAACGACGGCGCGTACGTTCGCGACCACTTCTTCGGCCGCGACCCGCGGACCAAGGCGCTGGTGCAGGATCTGTCCGACCAGGAGATCTGGAACCTCAAGCGCGGTGGCCACGACTACCGCAAGGTGTACGCCGCCTACGCCGCCGCGATGGCGCACAAGGGTCAGCCGACGGTGATCCTGGCCAAGACCATCAAGGGCTACACCCTCGGCAAGCACTTCGAAGGTCGCAACGCCACGCACCAGATGAAGAAGCTGACTCTGCAGGACCTCAAGGACTTCCGCGACCTGCAGCGGATTCCGATCAGCGACGCCGAGCTGGAGAAGGATCCGTACCTGCCGCCGTACTACCACCCCGGTATGGAGGCGCGCGAGGTCCAGTACATGCTCGACCGGCGCAAGGCGCTCGGCGGGTTCCTGCCCGAGCGGCGCGCCGCGGCCAAGCCGCTGAAGCTGCCCGGTGACGAGGCCTACCGCTCGGTGCGCAAGGGGTCGGGCAAGCAGAACGTCGCCACCACGATGGCGCTGGTGCGGCTGATGAAGGAGCTGCTGCGCGACAAGGAGATCGGCAAGCGGATCGTGCCGATCATCCCCGACGAGGCCAGGACCTTCGGTATGGACTCCTGGTTCCCCTCGTTGAAGATCTACAACCGCAACGGTCAGCTGTACACATCGGTCGACGCGGAATTGATGCTCGCCTACAAGGAGAGCGCCGTCGGGCAGATCCTGCACGAGGGCATCAACGAGGCGGGGTCGACGGCGTCGTTCACCGCGGCGGGCACCTCCTACGCCACGCACGGCGAGCCGATGATCCCGCTGTACATCTTCTACTCGATGTTCGGCTTCCAGCGCACCGGCGACGGACTGTGGGCGGCCGCCGACCAGCTCGCCCGCGGGTTCGTGCTCGGGGCCACCGCCGGGCGCACCACGCTGACCGGTGAGGGCCTGCAGCACAACGACGGGCACTCGCTGCTGCTCGCCTCGACCAACCCGGCCGTGGTGACCTACGACCCGGCGTTCGCGTTCGAGATCGCCCACATCGTCCGGGACGGTCTGCGCCGGATGTACGGCGGCGGCACCCCGCCGAAGGGCGCGGCGCCGCTACCCGGCACCCATCCGCACGGCAGCGCGGGCGAGTTCGGCGGCGAGGACGTCTTCTACTACATCTCCCTGTACAACGAGCCGTACCCGCAGCCGACCGAGCCGGAGGACCTCGACGTCGCGGGTCTGCTCAAGGGCATCTACCTGTACAAGCGCGGAGGTGAGGGCGCGGTGCGCGCCCAGATCCTGGTCTCCGGCGTCACCGTGCCGGACGGCCTGCGCGCGCAGGCGCTGCTCGCCCAGGAGTGGGGTGTGCAGGCGGACGTGTGGTCGGTGACCTCATGGGGTGAGCTCCGCAAGGAGGCGCTCGACAAGGAGATCGCCGCACTGCGCAACCCGGGTGCGGACCCGGGCGTCCCGTACGTCACCGAGGCGCTGTCGCGGGCCGAGGGCCCCTACGTCGCGGCGACCGACTGGATGCGTGCGGTGCCCGACCAGGTCCGCAAGTGGGTGCCCGGCGACTTCACCACGCTCGGCACGGACGGTTTCGGCTTCTCCGACACCCGCCCGGCCGCGCGACGGGTGTTCAACGTCGACGCGCAGTCCATCGTGGTCGCCGCGCTGGCCGGTCTCGGCCGGACCGGCAAGATCGACCCCGCGAAGGCCGTGGAAGCGGCGGCGAAATACCGGATCGCCGACGTGGACGCCGCGCCGAAGGCAGCGGTGAGTTCGGACGAAGACGTCGCGTAGCGGAATATTGGATGGTGGATCGTAAACCGCCGCGGCCGCGACGGATCTCCGAGGGCTCTTCCGAGCACGAGGTGTATCTGCCGACGGGCGCGCTCTCCCCGAACCGGCAGACGCGCGACCCTCTCCCGGACACGCTGCTCAAACGTGTGAAGCAGTTCTCCGGCCGCCTCTCCACCGAGGCGGTGGGGTCGATGCAGGATCGGTTGCCCTTCTTCGCCGATCTGGACGCCGCGCAGCGGGCCGGCGTGCAGATGCTGGTGCAGACCGCGGTGGTGAACTTCCTGGAATGGCTCCAGGACCCGGACAGTGACATCCGGTTCAGCCTGGACGCCTTCCAGGTGATCCCGCAGGACTTGGCCCGGCGGCTGACGCTGCGCCAGACCGTGGACATGGTCCGCGTGGCCATGGAGTTCTTCGAGCAGTGGCTGCCCGCGCTCGCGCGCAACGACCGGCAGCTGGTCGCCCTCACCGAGGCGGTACTGCGTTACGGGCGCGAGCTCGGTTTCGCCGCCGCCTCGGTGTACGCCAGCGCCGCGGAGTCGCGCGGGGCGTGGGACACCCGGCTGGAGGCGCTCGTCGTCGACGCCGTGGTGCGCGGCGACACGGGGCCGGACATGTTGTCGCGGGCCGCCACCCTGAATTGGGATGCCACCGCGCCCGCGACAGTGCTGGTGGGCACGCCCCCCGGGGAGCAGGGCGTCTCGTCGGTGGGCGCGGTGCACTCGATCGCCGCGCGGCACGGTCGCGCCGCCTTGGCGGTGGTGCAGGGGACCAGATTGGTGATGGTCGTGTCCGGCCATCTGGGCGAGCCGTCGCATGTCTCCCCGTTCCTGGCCGATCTGCTCGGCGAGGTGTTCTCGGACGGGCCGGTGGTGATCGGGCCGACCACCCGCACGCTGGGCGCCGCCCACGCCAGCGCGGTGGAAGCGCTGGCCGGGATGGAGGCCGTGGTGGGCTGGCGCGGGGCGCCGCGACCGGTGCACGCGGCGGAGTTGCTCCCGGAACGCGCTTTGTTGGGCGATCGAGCTGCGATCGACGCGCTGAACGAGTACCTTGTCCTACCGTTGGCCGCGGCGGGGTCGTCGCTGGCGGACACTCTGGATGCCTATCTGGATTGCGGTGGAGCCGTCGAGACGTGTGCGCGTCAGCTGTACGTCCATCCAAATACGGTCCGGTATCGCCTCAAGCGAATCGCCGAGATCACCGGCCGTGATCCGATGAATCCGCGGGACGCTTATGTGCTCCGGATCGCCGCCACGGTGGGTCGTTTGACACGAACCCGTAACGAATCGTCGACTCCTGCCCCAGAAGCCACTCCGGTCGCGTTGGGTCCCGAGGGCTTGTAACGCATCCGTGGAATCGGTCGATTCGGACAGCCCACGTGGACTTTTGTGGGACCCCCACAAAAGCGCCTCCGAACCTTCATCCGCGTCGACATCTCGTGCGGCCCGCCTCACAGTGTTTTCTTAGAGGCGTGATCGCGTTGTTCGCCCCTGGACAGGGCTCTCAGACACCCGGCATGCTCGCGCCCTGGCTCGACCTTCCCGGCGCGAATGAGCGCCTGACGCTGTGGTCCAAGGCCTCCGGCCTCGACCTGGTCCGTCTCGGCACCACCGCGACGGCCGAGGAGATCACCGACACCGCCGTCACCCAGCCGCTGGTGGTCGCCGCGGCGCTGCTCGCGTGCGCGGAGATCTCGCCGGAGACGCTTCCCGCCGCTACCATCGTCGCCGGACACTCGGTCGGTGAACTCGCCGCCGCGGCGGTCGCCGGAGTCATCTCCGCCGACGACGCGGTCCGGCTGGCCGCCATCCGCGGCGCGGAGATGGCCAAGGCGTGTGCACTGGAGCCGACCGGTATGTCCGCCGTGCTCGGCGGCGACGAGGCCGCCGTGCTCGAACGGCTCACCGAACTCGACCTCGTTCCGGCCAACCGCAACGCGGTGGGTCAGATCGTGGCCGCGGGCCGGTTGGACGCTCTGGCCGAGCTCGCCGCGAATCCCCCGGAGAAGGCCCGGGTCCGGGCGTTGCCCGTCGCGGGCGCGTTCCACACGGCGTTCATGGCGCCGGCGCAGGATGCTGTGACCGATGCCATAACGAAGATCACGCCGAACGAGCCGACCAGGACCCTGCTGTCGAACTTCGACGGCAAGCCGGTCGCGTCCGGACAGGACGCGATCGACAAGCTCGCCGCCCAGGTCACCCGGCCTGTTCGCTGGGATCTGTGCACCGAGACCGTCCGGCGGGCCGGCGTCTCGGCGGTGGCCGAACTGCCGCCGGCGGGCACCCTCGTCGGTATCGCGAAGCGGGAGCTGAAGGGCACGCCCACGCTGGCCCTGAAGACCCCGCAAGACCTCCCCGCGTTGGCTGAGCTGACCGTATCCGGCTAGCTTTCCTCCGCGGCCATGCATGCAGATGCGAGGTCGTGACCGAGAGTCGGTAACTATTACCGCCCTCGATCCGAAAAAAACCAGTAGAGCCCTACAAAGTAACAAGAAGGGAGCCACGAAGTGGCCGCTCTGACCCAGGAACAAATCGTCGAGGAACTCGGCAAGATCATCGAAGAGGTGACCGGCATCGAGCCCTCCGAGGTGACGATCGAGAAGTCCTTCGTCGATGACCTGGACATCGACTCGCTGTCCATGGTCGAGATCGCGGTTCAGACCGAGGACAAGTACGGCGTGAAGATCCCCGACGAGGATCTGGCCAGCCTGAAGACGGTTGGCGACGCCGTCGCCTACATCCAGAAGCTCGAGGCCGAGAACGCGGACGCGGCGGCCGAGCTCAAGGCCAAGTTCGACGCCGAGTAGGGCCGAAACTGTGACCACTCCTTCCACCTTGAACGGGAATTTCCCCAACGTCGTCGTAACCAGCCTTGCGGCGACCACGTCGATCGCGGGTGACGTCGATGCGACGTGGAAGGGACTCCTCAACGGCGAGAGCGGCATCGACGTTCTCGAGGATTCCTTCGTCGAGGAATACGATCTTCCGGTCCGCATCGGCGGTCATCTGAAGGTCCGGCCCGACACTCTGCTGTCTCGTGTCGAATGTCGGCGCATGGCCTACGTCGAGCAGCTCGCGACCGTGCTCGGTCGCGAAGTCTGGCGGAACGCGGGCAGCCCCGAAGTCGACCCGGAGCGGCTGGGTGTGGCCATCGGCACCGGATTGGGAGGCGGCGACGCCCTCATCGATTCCGTGGACAAGCTGAAGAACGGCGGCTATCGCAAGATTTCGCCGTTGGCTGTGCAGATGGTCATGCCGAACGGCCCGTCGGCCGTTGTCGGTCTCGAACTGAAGGCCAGGGCAGGAGTGGTCACTCCGGTCTCGGCATGCTCGTCCGGCTCCGAGGCCATCGCCAATGCCTGGCGCATGATCGTCATGGGTGACGCCGACATCGTCGTCACCGGTGGCGTCGAAGGCTTCATCGATGCGGTGCCGATCGCGGCGTTCACCATGATGCGCGCGATGAGCACCCGCAACGACGATCCGAAGGGCGCTTCGCGTCCCTTCGACAAGGATCGCGACGGCTTCGTCTTCGGCGAAGCGGGCGCGCTCATGGTCATCGAGACCGAAGAGCACGCCAAGGCCAGGGGCGCGACCATCCACGCGCGACTGCTCGGTGCGGGCATCACCTCCGACGGCTTCCACCTCGTCGCGCCCGATCCCACGGGAGACGGCGCGGCGCGGGCGATGACCAGGGCGATGCAGTCCGCGGGTCTGACCAAGAAGGACATCACGCACATCAACGCGCACGCGACCGCGACGCCGATCGGCGATACCGCCGAGGCGAATGCGATCACCAAGGCCGTGGGCAACCATGCCTCGGTGTACGCGCCCAAGTCGGCGCTCGGCCACTCGATCGGCGCCGTCGGCGCCTTGGAGTCCGTGCTGACTGTGATGAGCATCCGCGACGGCATCGTTCCGCCGACGCTGAACCTGGAGAACCAGGATCCGGAGATCGATCTCGACGTGGTGAAGGGCGAAGCCCGCCGCCAGGAGATCGAGTACGCGATCAACAACTCCTTCGGATTCGGTGGGCACAATGTGGCGCTCGCCTTCGGTCGGGCATAGCCGCGCGATCGACTGCACACGATCCCGGCGGGGTCGGCCATCGAACTGGCCCGGCCCCGCCGTGGTTCGACTTACGCAGCCGCGCCAGCGGCCCACTTTTTGAGGTTGAGGAGACCACGCGATGACAATCATCGCTCCCGCGTTGCATCAAGAGACGGCAACCGACCCGCGCGATCCGCTCGGCCGACTCCAGCGTTTCTTCGATCCCGGGACCATCCTTCCGCTGCACCCGCGTGACAAGTCCGGCGTGCTCGCTGCCATCGGCGAGGTGGACGGCGTCCGCACCGTGGCCTACTGCTCCGACGCCACCGTCATGGGCGGCGCGATGGGCGTGGAGGGCTGCAAGCACATCGTCGACGCGATCGACACCGCGATCGATTCCGGCGTCCCGGTGGTCGGGCTGTGGCACTCCGGTGGCGCTCGCCTGGCCGAGGGCGTCGAGGCGCTGCACGCGGTCGGCCTGGTCTTCGAGGCCATGGTCCGCGCGTCCGGCCTGGTTCCGCAGATCTCCGTGGTGCTCGGCTTCGCCGCCGGTGGCGCCGCCTACGGTCCGGCGCTGACCGACATCGTGATCATGGCTCCGGAAGGCCGCGTCTTCGTGACCGGACCCGACGTGGTCCGCAGCGTGACCGGCGAGCAGGTCGACATGGCCACCCTGGGCGGTCCCGAGACGCACGGCAAGAAGTCCGGCGTCACCCACATCGTGGCCCACGACGAGGCCGACGCGCTGCACCGCGCGCGCCGCCTGGTGTCGATGTTCGCCGAGCAGGGCGAATTCGACCTGGTGGCGGCCGAGCACGGCGACATGGACCTGAAGGCTCTGCTGCCGGAATCGGCCAAGCGCGCCTACGACGTGAAGCCGATCATCCACGAACTGCTCGACAACGTCGACGGCGAGTCGTCGTTCGAGGAGCTGCAGGGGCTGTACGCCCGCAGCATCGTCACCGGTCTGGGCCGTCTCGGCGGCCGCACGGTCGGCGTGCTGGCGAACAACCCGATCCGCCTGGGCGGCTGCCTGAACTCCGAAAGCGCTGAGAAGGCGGCACGTTTCGTGCGGTTGTGCGACGCGTTCGGCATTCCGCTGATCGTGATCACCGACGTCCCGGGCTACCTGCCCGGTGTCGGCCAGGAGTGGGAAGGCGTCGTCCGGCGCGGCGCGAAGCTGCTGCACGCGTTCGCCGAGGCGCGCGTTCCGCGGGTCACCCTGGTCACCCGCAAGATCTACGGTGGCGCCTACATCGCGATGAACGCTCGCTCGCTCGGTGCGACGGCTGTCTACGCGTGGCCCGGTTCGGAAGTGGCCGTCATGGGCGCCAAGGCCGCGGTCGGCATTCTGCACAAGAAGGCCCTCGCGGCCGCGCCGGAGGAGGAGCGCGAGGCGCTGCACGAGCGGCTCACCGCCGAACACGAGCGCATCGCGGGCGGCGTGGAGCGCGCCATCGCGATCGGTGTCGTCGACCAGGTCATCGACCCGGCGAAGACGCGCAGCACCATCGCCGCGGCACTTGCCGCGGCCCCGGCCCGCGCCAGCCACCACAAGAACATCCCGCTCTGATCGAACCATCGAAGCGGGCTCCGGCACGCTTGGTTCACGCGGTCGCCGCAGCGCTTCTATTCGAGGGGCTGCGGCGACCGTGTCGTTTTCGAGGGATGGGCGCGATGCGCGTTGAAGGCGTTACAGCTGCCACCACCAGTCGATGCAAGGTATCCCAGGCGGTTGGACTGAGTCATCGGCAGGCGTATCGATGACGGAGAAGAACTCCGACACCGCCTGACCGTCGACGATGTACCGCGGCACGGTCAGCGCCCAGTCGATGTTCCCGCGTATGACATGCCCGAGATCCCGGATGTATTGGCGGGTATCGACGCTGAACTCCCCTGCTCGCGCGCTCAGCGTGAGGAATCGGTACATGATTCGGTCCCGCAGCGAGATCGCGCGTGAGACAGCAGACCCACTCGAACACCCGTCTTGCACGGCGAGGACCTCTATGATGTTCTGCCGGTTGGCTTCGCCCATAACTACGGTCTTGGCGAAGGAGTGCAGGTCGTTATCCAACGCCGCTATCAGCCTGGCCATTTCGGACAGTGCTCGGATCGTGGGGTGACTGTATTCCGAGTCGGGAATCTCGTAGCCGGTCACCAGTTCGGTCATCACCGTGACCACCTCGCCTGCGGCATTGTTCAAGCGGATCGTCAAATACCGATCGAGATCCGGTACGCCTGTCGCCGCGATCTGGGCGGTCACCCCGAACAACCAGCTGCGATGCGCGTCGACCCAACGTCGATGCTGGGCGTGGGTGACCTGTGCCGAGAACCGTGTCGAGAGATCGACGATGGCCGCCAGCGTCGGATCTGTCTCGCGGGTTCGGGGATCGGGCGTCTCCAGCAATCGCATAAGCCGATGTGTATAAGCAACGAAGCCCGCGAGATCCCTCGCGAGGGCACCGTCGTCGCTGCGATCATCGAATGCGAATCCCCAGTAGTCCCAGTCCGCCGCGATCTGCAGTCTGTCGAGGATGCCGTGGGGCGCCACACGTGCGGCGAACTCGGCCGATCTCGTGGCGAGCAGGCGGCGCCGGTACTCGGCGCCCCCGAGGTGGTCGAAGCCGGCCAGCCACTGCATCGACGCCATTTCGAGCTCGCCGGCCTGCGGATGTACCGCGGATTCGATCGGGCAGAAGACGGCGATCGGGGGGAGGCGACGGAGTCGGCTGTCGACATCCACGGTGTTGTCGTGCCGACCGGTGGGTGTGCATCCGATCATGACTGCGCTACACCGCTCTCGGCGTGAGTTCGGGCCATTACCCGGAGGCGAAACGCGCGCGGTCGCAGCGCCATGGCCACGGCGGGTCGGACCGGCCGCATCGAAGACGGCAGCAGCTGCCATCGGCGGGCGATTGTGGCGAGTGTGAGCGTGGCTTCGGCGAGCGCGAAATGTTCACCCGCGCAGCGTCGGGCGCCGGCGCCGAATGGAATGTAGGAGGGGCAGTCGTCGAGGCCGGGATCGGCGTCCCAGCGATCCGGATCGAATCGGGACGGCTCGCGGAACATGGTGGGGAGGCGGTGCAGGAGGTACGGGCTGTAGACCACTGCGGTGCCGGGAGCCAACCGATATCCCCCGAGCAGTGTTTCGGTGGTCACCGTCCGTGTGAACAGCCACCCCGGCGGGTAGAGCCGCAGGGTCTCGGCCAGCACCCGGCGCGTCGTCGTCAGCTCGCTTGCGTGGCCGTATCGCATATGGCCATCCAGCGATACCCGGTCTGCTTCCAGCTGCACAGCTCGCCAGGTAGTGGGGTGCCGGGACAACAGGTACAACGCCCAGGCCAGGGCGCTCGCGGTTGTTTCCGATCCCGCGATGAAAAAGGCAGTCAACTGATCGTGCAGCGAGTCCCTATCGCACCGAGCAGCGCCCCCATGTGCCGCGATCAGGCTCGACAGCAGGTCACCGTGGTCGGCGCCCTCGTCGAGCCGCTTGTCGACGATCCGATCGACGAGCCGGCGCAGGCCGGCACGCGCGCGGTGATAACGGAGATTGCGCCGAGTCGGGAGTTTATCGAGTGGCCGTGGAAGTAACACCTGCCGGTAAAGGCCTGCGACGATCGTCGTGACATCCGACAGTGCATGGTCGAGTGCGGCGGGTGTCAAACTCTCGGAAAACATCGCCGCCAGGAAACTGCGAAGCGTGATGTGCAACATCTCGGACAGTACGTCGATGGTTTCACCGTCGCGCCATCGATCGGTCACCGCATCGATCTCCCTGGACATCGCGGTTACGTAGCCAGGTAGGCGGCCGCGATGAAAGGCAGGCTGAATCAGGCGGCGTTGCCGTCGGTGCGCGTCGTGGGAGGCGGTGATCACGTTGTCGCCCACAACATGCCGAGCGACTTCGAACAATGGGCCGCCCTTGTCGAAGACACGGTCGTTACGCAGCACCTGCTGGGTGAGAACCGGATCGCACACCACAACTGCGGTAGCCATCGGACCGATCCGTACCCGGACCAAACCACTGTCGAGGGCGGACAACGACTCGAGGAATGTCCACGGTTGCCGTAGCAGCGCCAGACTGTGGCCGATAAGAGGCAGCGCACCCGGCGCGGTCGGAATCACGGGAGCAGCGGATCGCTTCATCAGGTGGCACTCGTTCTTTCTTGCCGGCACTGCGCCCGAGGGGCGGCGCACCTCGTGAGCGGCACCCGTTCTCGGCGAATCGTCAGCATACGCACAACGGCGCTTTCCGACCAGATGGTTCGTGATATGGATCACGTCCCAGGCTGTCGGTCGCAAGTCGCCGCCGTCATCGCTCGGGTAGTCAACGGGACCCGGGTCCGACCGCTGATGCAGCGCTGCTTCCCGGTGGGTGGCAAACCCCCGGTCACCCACCCCCAGCGGTAGTGAGGTTTCACGGGGCGCGAGCGGCGGAGCGGTCGGTAGCATCGGGAGGTGCGCTACGAAGAACTGGCCGATGTGCCGTGCTCGATCACGCGCCCACTCGTGATCTTCGGTGATCGCTGGACTCTGTTGATTCTCAAGTCATGCTTCTCCGGCATCCGCAGGTTCAACGCGTTCCAGAGCGCACTGGGTATCTCGCGCAGCAGGTTGCAGGATCGGCTGGACCGGCTGATCGACAATGGCATCCTCGTCAAGCAGAAGGCAGCCGTGGGGGCACACGAGGAATACCGCCTCACTGCCAAAGGACACGACATCTACCCGATTCTGCTGGCCATCCGCGATTGGGGCGACACCTACATGGCGCCCGAGGGACCTCCGGTGCGCTACCGCCACCGCGACTGCACGGGCGAGGCACACGTACGCCTCGAGTGCGATTTGTGTGGAGAGGAACTCACCGCCCGCGATGTCACACCGGAGCCGGGTCCGGGTCTGCTCGACGCCACCGGTGCGAAGGCTGCGGGCAGCACGCGCTGAAGGGTGTGCGCCGGGCGCCCACGTCAGGAAGCCCGACATCCGAGGGCCGCAGCCGACTGCGCCACGTGCGCAGAAAGGCGGCCAGCTCGGCTCGATTCGACATGAGGACATCTTGGCGCACAGCCAGCGCCCGAGGGTGGTACAAATCGGTCCTCCCCGGCCGGATCGGCAGCTGCCAATCTCGTGATGTGACGACAACAGCACTGATCACCGGCGCCAACAAGGGCATCGGATACGAAACCGCTCGACAGCTCGCCGCCCGTGGCGCGACCGTGCTGGTCGGGGCGAGGGACAACGCCCGCGGCACCACGGCCGCGGACAAGCTGAACGCCGAGGGGGCAGCCGCCCGCTTCGTTCAACTGGACGTCGCCGACGCCGATTCGGTCGCGCGAGCGGCGGCGTGGATCGAGGAGGAGTTCGGCGAACTCGACATCCTGGTGAACAACGCGGGCATCGCGGGGCGACTCGACGGGGACGGCAAGCCCTCGTCCACCGTGCTGTCGACCCTGCGAGAGGTGTACGAAACCAACGTGTTCGGCGTCGTGGCCGTGACGAATGCGATGCTGCCCCTACTGCGCCGCGCGGAGGCCGGTCGTATCGTCAACGTGTCGAGCGAGGTCGGCTCCCTGGCCTTGATGATGGATCCCGACGGGCCCATGTGGCCGATGGCTTCGATCGCGTATCCCTCCTCGAAGACCGCCCTCACCATGGTGACCGCGATGTATGCCAAGGAACTGTGGGATACACCGATCAAGGTGAATGCGGCGAACCCCGGTTACTGTGCGACCGATCTCAACGGCAACACCGGTTTTCGCGCCGCGGCGCAGGGCGCCGAGGTGGTCGTCCACCTCGCGACTCTGCCGGCGGGCGGATCGAGCGGGCAGTTGTGGGGATACCGTTGGGGCGCTCCGGCGGGCGACGAATACGGTGTGCTGCCCTGGTGACATGAACGTCGAGGTCGGCGTGCCGTTCCCCGCCGATTCGGTTCGGGTTCGGCCGGGCGGTGCGTCGTAAGTGGGTTGCTCTGCCACCTCCGAGCAGGTGGTTACTGCTCGGAGGTGGTCGAGACTGCGGTTCGGGGCGTCACTCGGCGAACCAGGTGGCGACCTCGTCGGGCTCGGCGCGAGCGGTGCGGAAACTGTTGACCGGGTGATCCGTATCCGGGTAGCCGAAGGAGATGCCGCAAACTATTTTGCGGTGATCGGGAATGCCGAAGTAGTCCCGGATGAACGGGGAGTAGGTAGCCAGTGCGGCCTGCGGCGCCGCGCCGAGGCCCAGGGCCTGTGCGCCCAGGAGGAAACTGCCGATATAGAGACCGCAGTCCACCGCCCCGTAAACGCCCAGGTCCGCTTCGCTGGTCACGATCGCCACGTGCGGCGCGTCGAAGAGTTCGAAGTTCCGCACGGCTTGCCGCATGGTCTTCTCGTGATCGCCTTTGCCGATGCCGACGCTTTCATACAGTTGCTTGCCGCATTCCCGCCTGCGGTCCCGGTAGACACCGGTGTATTGCGCCGGAAACGCGAAATCCGGTGCGGGCGTGGCGGTGGCGATGTGTTCGAGCAGTTCCTTCCGGAAGCGATCGGTTCCGGCGCCTTCGGTCACCACGACCTGCCAGGGCTGGGTGTTGCACCACGACGGCGTCCGCTGGGCCAGCCGCAGCAGGGCGCGGACCGTGTCGCGCTCGACGGGCTGCCCGCGGAATTGCCTGCACGTCCACCGTTGGTCGAGCACCCGGGTCAGCGCCGTGAACTCGTCGGTCGTCACTGTCATTCCCCCGCCTCCTTTGGCAGTCTTATTTCGAGACCAGACGCTAGCATCGAACACTCCGGTGCGAAAGCCGGGAGGCGCACGCCGATCGCCGAGGACGGGCGAGCCGACCGCGACGCGCTCAGCCGGGAAGCCGGTTGTTCGCGTTGCACGATCCGCGCGGCTCGGACGAGGCAGAATCCCGATATGGCGTCCGAAGCCCCCGCCGCGCGGGACCGCAAACGGCACGGCAGGCATTACACGCCGCCGGTGCTGGCCCGGTTTCTCGCGCAGCGGCTGCTGCGCCATGTGGAGGTTTCGAAGACCGGCGTCCTGCGCGTCCTCGATCCGGCGTGCGGCGACGGCGAGCTGCTGTTCGCGGTGCGGCACGAGGCTGCGGCACGGTTCCCGGGCGCCCGGCTGGTGCTGACCGGCTACGACCTGGACGCCCGCGCGCTCGCGGTCGCGCGCGAGCGTGCCGGCGTGGCGGGGATCGCCGCGCACTGGCGCAGGGCCGACTTCCTCGCGGTCGAGGCCCAGCTCGCCGACGGCTCGTTCGACGCGGTGATCACCAACCCGCCGTACGTGCGCACCCAGCAGCTGGGCGGATCGACCGCGCGGTTGCTGAGCAAGCGGTTCGGCCTGCGCGGGCGGATCGACCTGACGCATCCGTTCGTCGCGACGCTGCCCCGGTTGCTGGCCGCCCGAGGCGTGCTCGGCCTGTTGTGCGCCAACCGATTCCTGACCACCAAGGCCGGCGCGAACATCCGGCGACTGCTGCTGACCGACCTTGCTCCGCTCGAGCTGTACGACCTGGGGGACACCAAGTTGTTCACCGCCGCTGTCCTGCCCGCGATCACCATCGCGCGGCGCGCGAGCCACCACGACGGCTGCCGCTACGTCTCCGCCTACGAGGCCGGTGGCGCGATACCCGGTGAGAAGACGCTTTTCGAGGCGCTGGCAGACCCGTACGGCTCGATCGTCGAGTACAACGGTCGGACCTTCGTCATCGAGGTCGGCAGTTTGGTGACCGGACGCCAGTCACCGACGCCCCTCGATCATGCCGGGGACCGGATCAGCGGCGAGAGTTCGAGCGGTGCGGCAGCGCACGACGGACAGCCGGGGTCAGCCGCGGAACGCCGGACACAGCGGGGCGTGGCGCGCGAACCGGACATCGCGTGGCGGATGTCGCACGAGGCGATCGATTCCTGGTTGACGCGGATCGCGGCGGCGACCTGGCGCGACTTCGGTGACGTGGCGCGCATCCGGGTCGGCATCAAGACCACCGCCGACCGCGTGTTCATCTCCGACGGCTGGGCCGACGCCGATCCGTGCCCCGAACCGGAATTGCTGCTCGATCTGATCACCCACCACGATCTGACGCCGTGGCGGGCCAACCGCGCCCGCGACGTTCGCGTGCTGTATCCCTACGACCTGGACAGGACGCGCCGCACGCCCATCGACCTCGCCGAATTTCCCGCCGCCGCCGCGTACCTGCTGTCGCATCGGGAGACGCTGGCCGGACGACGCTACGTCGTGGAGAGCGGTCGCGATTGGTACGAGATCTGGGTTCCGCAGCGCCCGCACCTGTGGCGCGAGCCGAAGCTGGTCTTTCCGGACATCAGCGACCGTCCGCGTTTCGCGCTGGACAGTTCGGGGGCCGTGGTCAACGGCGACTGCTATTGGATCTCGCTACCGGACCTGGCCGGTGTGCCGGCCGAGGCCACACGCTTGGCGTATCTGCTGATGGGCGTGGCGAATTCGGCGCTCGGTTTGCGGTTCTACGACGTGGTCTGCGGCAATCGGTTGTACTCGGGCAGGCGGCGCTGGATCACTCAGTACGTGTCGCGGCTGCCGGTGCCCGACCCCGCGGCAGCCCGGTCGGGGGCCGTGATCGACTTGGTGGGCGAGTTCGTCGAGGGTCGTATGCCCGATCCGGCGGCGCAAGCCGAGCTGGACGACCGCGTGGCCGCGGCGTTCGGCGTCCGATTACGCGCTGACCTGGACGCCGACCATCGGCAGCAGGGTGCGGCGGGCGAAGTCGCGGGCGGCGCTTCGATCGCTCACCGGGATCAGCCCGTCGGGCGTGAGCGCGAGCGACAGCGCCAGCCGGGCCATGATCTCGGCGACCAGGTCGGCGTCGAAATCGTGCGTGCCACCGGCATCTCGTAGCTCGCGCAGCTTCTCGGCCAGGTAGTCGCGGCCGACGGCGAGGATCGGCCCCGCTTCGGTGGTCAGCCGGGGCAGGATCAGGTCCGGCTCGGTGCGCAGCAGCCTGCGCAGCAGTTCGTTGCCCGCGATGGCGCTGATGAACGCGACGAAGATCTCGACCAGCTGATCGTCGTTGCCGGAGACGGTGTGCACCTGCTTCTCGATCGCGGCGACGAAACGCTGGGCCTCCCGGACGCTGACCGCCTCGACGAGGTCGTTCTTGGATTCGTAGCGCCGGTACAGCGTGGCGGGGCTGATCCCCGCGCGGCGCGCGATCTCGCCCATACTGGTCCGCTTGATACCGAAGTCGAGGAAGGCCGAGAGTGCGCTTTCCAGGAGCTTCTCGCCGTCGGCGACCGGTTTCTCCAGGATGCGTTGCAGCATGGGCGAGATGGAAGGCACAGGATCTCCAGTGGTTTCGGCGCGGTGGCCGGGCCGTGGCCGGTGGGCGCGGCATCGCGACGGGTGCGGACGGGACGTTCATTATTTCATTGGGTAGGCCGAGCGTGACCGGGCATCGCCCGACCGCGTGATCCCGCACAGTAGGTCGCGTGTCCAGAATAGACTGGGCAGCCTGTGGTCGGTGTCGGCCGCATCGTCGGCCGATGCGGAAAGGGGTTGAGCCATGGGATATTTCGCGGATCGCGTCGTGGCGGTCACCGGAGCGGGGTCGGGTATCGGCCGGGAATTGGCAGTGGCGCTGGCCGGCGCGGGGGCGTGGCTGGCGCTGTCGGACAAGTCGGCGGAGGCCGTCGCCGAGACCGGGAGGCTGTGCGCGGCCGCGGGCCGGGAGCCCGCGGTGAGCGCGGTGGACGTCACCGACCGCGCGGCCGTGTTCGCGTACGCGGAGCGGACCGTCGCGCGGTTCGGGCGGGTCGAGGCGCTGTTCAACAACGCGGGCATCCTGCACGTCGGCAGCGTGCTGGAGTCGCCGTTCAGCGACTTCGAAGAGGTGATGGCCGTCGACTTCTGGGGTGTGGTCAACGGAACGAAGGCGTTCCTGCCGCATCTGCTGGCTGCCGAACGCGCGCATGTCGTCAACATCTCGTCGGCGTTCGGGTTGGTGGCCGTGGCGCGGCACGCACCCTACACCGCGGCCAAGTTCGCCGTGCGCGGCTTCACCGACTCGCTGCGCCAGGACATGCGGGCGGCGGGCGGCACCGTGCGGGTCACCGGGGTGTATCCCGGCGGGGTGCTCACCGGGATCGCCCGGTCGGCGAGGGTCGCGCCGGGCGTCGACGCGGCGCAGGTGGTGCGCCGGTTCGAAGGACAGGTGGCGCGGATGAGCCCGGCCGCGGCGGCGCGGACCATTCTGCGCGGCGCCGCACGCGGCGAGGCGAAGGTCCTCGTCGGACTGGACGCCGTCGTTGTGGATCTGGTCACAAGAATCGCCGGGTCGTACCACGAGAAGGTGCTGGACATGGTATTCCGGTCCTGACCGCTCTCAGGGTACGCGGTCAGAGATGGGAAATGGCGAAATGAGAACTGGCAGAACGTATCTCACGTTATGGCGGACGGGTGAGGCGTCGCGCCGCACCGGCGGCGGGCCGTGGAGGCCCGCTCGGTGACGAAATGGATTCTGCTCGAGTGTTTCTCCGGTAGTCCCGGACGCGTGATCGCCTTGGGGTCCACACCGAAGTCGTTCGTGCCGCTGACCAACATCCTGCGCAACCCGCGGTCGCTCGCCGACGCGGAGTCGGCGCTGTGGCAGGCGTGTGCGACCGGTGTGCCGGTCGCACAGGTCTCCGACGACGGGCGGCGCACGGTGCGGGCCGAGCCGCTGCTCATCACGCCGCGGCAGGCGCATGCCGTACGACTGTGGGTGGGTCCGGTGCGGGAGCCCGTCGTGGCCGCGGACCCGATGGGCGCGTGGTATTTCGACCTCACGACCAACCGCTCGGTGCGCAGCGTCGACCTGCTGGACCTGTACGGTGTCGCGCCCGAGAACCGGGCCGCCGAGCTGGCCATCGCCAGTGCGTTCACCCGGCTGGTCACCAACCGCGACGAGAGCGAGGCGCTGGCCAAGATCGTCAACTCGGCGCCGGGCACCGAGCACCAGGCGGTCTGGACCATCCGTCGGGACGACGCCGCGCTGCGCGCCGGGCATTTCGCCTGCCGGATCGTCGTCGAGCCGGATGACACCGGCGTGCGTCACGTGCTGCTGCGCGGCGTGACGCAGGACATCGGCGCGGCCACCGCGGTCGCCGCCGCGCCGCCGCCGACGATCCTGGAGTACACGGTGCTGGAAGCCGCCACCGAACCCGGCGAGTACCGCGCGATCGTCAATCTGCGGTCGTTGCGGTTGATCCGGTGGATCGGCGCGCCGATGCCGGACATCGCCTGGGAGGATCTGCCGCAGCAGCCGAGACCGCAGATCCACCCGGACGATCTGGAGGCCGCGAAGGCCATGTCGCGAGAGCTGGCGCGGCATCGCACCGAGGGAACGGTGCGCCTGCGCCGGATCGACGGTGGTTGGCAACCGGTACGAATACGGGCCGCGTTGATGGCGCTGGATCAGCACACCACGGCCGGATTGGCCACGGTCACCGCGGAGTGAACCGCCGTGACCGTGGCAGGCGAAGTCATTGGCGCGGCAGATCCAGCTCGGCCATTTCCTTCTCGATCGCGTTCGCGGCGAAATCCACGCCGCGGGAACGTAATTCATGTACCCGGCGCTGGAGTGCCTCGACTCCACCGGGTTGGGCCGCGATGTCGGCCACGCTGATCCGGCCCTTGGGCCGATGCACACCCGACTGCACGTACGACACCGTGATACCTCCTGCCTGCACGCTCACCCGCCCACCGACCCGGGTGGGTTCACCACTGCGCTACAAGTCGCACGACAACCGTGTCGACAGGAGAGCCCGGGTCGCCGGGCACGCTGGCTGAATGCTATCAGCGAACCTTACTGGACACTTGATCAGTGTGTCCGGTATCACACCTCATTTGCCGTGCGATGTTGAGCTGTATTTGCTAGGTAGACAGACGCATTCAGGCGAATGCGATCTTGTTCCTCGGCGCGCAGCTCTCGGCGTACCTTGCCCGGTACGCCCGCCACGAGTGAGCCGGGCGGAATCCGCGCGCCCTCCGGGATCAGTGCGTTGGCCGCGATCAGGCTGCCCGGCCCGACCACGGCGCCGTTGAGGACGGTGGCGCCCATGCCGACGAGCACGTCGTCGCCGATGGTGCACCCGTGCAGGATCGCGTTGTGTCCTACCGAGACTCCCGCGCCAACGGTCAGGGGGAAGCCGGGGTCGGCATGCAGCACGCAGCCGTCCTGGATATTGCTGCGCGCGCCGACCTCGATCGTCTCCAGGTCACCGCGCAGTACGGCGCTGTACCAGACGCTGACCTCGGCCCCGAGCCGCACGCGGCCGATCACGGTGGCGTTCGGCGCGAGCCACGCGCTGTCCTCGATATCCGGCGCATAGTCGCCCAGCTGAATCCGCATGGTCACGAACTTAACCGCGCCCCCTGGAAGCCGGCGCGGTGGGCGGCGGGGCTGGTGCCGAGGAGGCGGTGGAAGTGGTGGCGCAGGCTCACCGCCGTGCCGAACCCGGTGTCGACGGCGATGCGTTCCACGGTGTCGGCGGTGGATTCGAGCAATAGCCGCGCCCGGTCGGTGCGCTGGAGCAGCAGCCACTGCTGCGGGCTGCTGCCGGTGCGGTCGCGGAAGCGGCGGGTGAACGTGCGCCGCGACATGAGCGCGACCCGCGCCCAGCTGTCCAGGTCGATCGGATCGCCGAGACGGGTTCGCGCCCACACCATGGCGCGTTCGATCGGATCGTCCTCGGCGGCGTCGGGGACCGCGACCGGGATGTACTGTGCTTGCGATCCGCTGCGGTGCGGTGCGGTGACCAGCGCTCGGGCCAGCTCGGTGGCCGCTTTGCTGCCCAGATCGCCGCGGACCAAGTGCAGGCAGCAGTCCAGGGCCGCGGCCACGCCCGCCGACGTCACGACATCGCCCAGGTCCGTCCACAGCGTGTCGGCGCGGACGCGGACCGCCGGAAACGCGCGGGCCAGTTCGGCGGCGGCGGCCCAGTGCGTTGTCACCTCGCGCCCGTCGGCCAGCCCGCTGGCGGCCACCGCCCACGAGCCGAGGCACAGCCCGACGATCCTGGCGCCGCCGGCGTGGGCGGTGCGCAGCGCGGCGCGCACTTCGGCGGACAGTCGCGTTCCGGGCCGCCAGCTCGGGATCACGATCGTGTCGGCGCGGGCCAGCGTGTCGAGTCCGTGCCGGACATTGATGTCGAAACCGGCTGGAGTGCTGTAATTCCCGGGCCGCTCGGCGCACACGTCTACCTGATACGGCGCGGACCCGTCGATTCCTATCCGCCCGAAAACCAGGCTGGGCACCGACAAATGGAAGGGACTGATCCCGTCGAACGCGAAGACGGCTACCGTGCGCATGGCCCGATCTTAACGATAAGCGGCTCCCGGGCCACTGTTGACCGGTGCGCGGGCCGGACAGGATCGACGACATGAGCGACACGATCGAAACCACCGCCCTCGAAGTCCTGCACGTCGGCGGGCCGACGCTGCGGTTGCGCTACGCGGGGCGCACTTGGCTGACCGACCCCACCTTCGACGAACCCGGCGACTACCCGGGGCGCGTCACGCTGCACAAACTTGTCGGCCCCGCAGTGTCGCCGCGAGAACTCGGCCCGGTGGACGTCGTGCTGCTCTCCCACGACGAACACCCCGACAACCTGGACATGTCCGGCCGGGAATTCCTCCGGACGGTGCCGACCGTACTGTCCACGCCCGGCGCCGCGACTCGCATCGAGGGCGTGCGCGGACTGCAGAACTGGGAGACCGTGACGGTGCACGGAGTGCAGGTGACCGGCGTGCCCGCCCTGCACGGCCCCGAGGGCTGCGAACCGTTCACCGGATTCGTCACCGGGTTCGTGCTGCGGGCCGAAGGAGAGCCGACGGTGTACGTCTCGGGTGACAACGCCTCTGTCGACGTGGTGCGGCGGATCGCCGAGCGAATCGGGCGCATCGATGTCGCGGTGCTCAACGTGGGCGCCGCGAACATCGGCCACTTCGGCGACGCCGACCTCACGTTGAACGCGCGCACCGCGCTGCTGGCCGCCGAGGTGCTCGGCGACGCCCTGATCGTGCCGGTGCACGGCGAGGGCTGGGCGCACTTCAGTGAGTCGCTCGACCATCTCAGCCGGATATTCCGCTACGCCGGTCGCGGGGATCAACTGCACATCCCGCCCTTGGGACGGGCGGCCGCCGTGAGACCGCAGTCGGCCGAGCGCGGTGCCACGCTCAGCTGAGCAACGTGCCGAGAAACCGGCTCGAAGAGCGGACGCGGATGGTCGTCATGCGCGACCGGCGCGTCGCTCGTGGCGTCGGCACGTCGGCGGGGCCACGATGGCGGTATGAGGATCGGAGTACCACGGGAGGTCAAGGAGCAAGAGTTCCGGGTAGCCCTGACTCCGGCGGGCGCCGGGGAGCTGGCCGGGCACGGACACGAGGTTGTGGTACAGGCGGGCGCGGGCATCGGATCGGGGTTTCCCGACGTCGATTACGCCGCGGTGGGGGCCCGCTTGGTCCCGGACGCCGACCAGGTGTGGCGGGAAGCGGAGCTGGTGTTGAAGGTGAAGGAACCGATCGCGCAGGAGTATCCGCGGATGCGCCATGGGCAGGTGCTGTTCACCTTCCTGCACTTGGCGGCTTCGCGCGAATGCACCGATGCCGTGTTGCGGTCGGGGATCACCGCCATCGCCTACGAGATGGTCCGTGCGGCCGACGGGTCGCTGCCGCTGCTGGCCCCCATGAGCGAGATCGCGGGCAAGCTGGGCGCCCAGGTCGGCGCCTATCACCTGATGGCTCCGCTCGGCGGCGCCGGACTGCTGCCCGGTGGCGTCCCCGGCGTGCGCCCGGCGGAGGTGGTCGTGCTCGGCGGCGGCGTCGCGGGCTCGAACGCGGCCGCGGTGGCCGTGGGCATGGGCGCGCGCGTCAGCGTGCTGGACACCGACCTTCGCCGGTTACGCGAACTCGACGCCCGCTTCGACGGTCGGGTCACCACCGTCGCGTCGAACACCACGGAGATCCGGCGCGCGGTGCTGTCGGCCGACCTGGTGATCGGCGCGGTGCTGGTACCGGGCGCGCGAGCGCCGAAACTGGTCTCCGACGAGCTCGTCGCGGGCATGCGCCCCGGCGCGGTGCTGGTGGACATCTCCATCGACCAGGGTGGCTGCTTCGCCTCCGCGCACCCGACGACGCACGCGAATCCGACTTTCCGGGTGGCGGACGCGCTGTTCTACTGCGTCGCCAATATGCCGGGCGCGGTACCGCACACCTCGACGATCGCGCTCACCAACGCGACCCTTCCCTACGTGCGGGCGATCGCTGGTCTCGGCTGGCAGGAGGCGTGCGCCGCGCGCCCCGATCTCGCCCACGGGCTCACCGCGGACGCCGGGCGACTGCTTTCCGGCGAAGTAGCCGCCGCGCACGGCTATTCCAGGCCGCTCGGCGTCGCGGGCTGACTACTCCTGTTCGGTGCGTCCCTCGCCCAGATACCAGTCGGGCTCACCGGTGGTGGGCAGGTCGCGCAACTTGTCCGGGTTACGGACCACGTCGATGGCGACGATGTGGCCGTCGTCGACGGTGAAGGAGAAGACGCCGGTGTGGGTGCCGTCGAAGACCACCAGCCCCGGCTGGCCGTTGACCAGCACCGCGCGGCCCCACCCGCCCACAGCCGACGGCGCGTGGTACCAGCCGAGCAGCAGCTTGGCCACGAGTTCGGCGCCGTGCACGGGCTGCCGGATCGCGGGCACCTTGCCGCCGCCGTCGGCGGTCAGGCTCACGTCCGAGTCGAGGACGCCGAGCAGAGCGCCGAGATCGCCGGAGCGCCAGGCCAGCGCGAAGGCCGACACCACCCTCTTCTGCTCGTCGGGGGACGCGGGGAAACGCGGGGTGCCGTTCTCGACGTGCTTGCGCGCCCGCGAAGCGAGCTGGCGGACGGCGGCCGGGGTGCGGCCGACCACTTCGGCGACCTCCGGGCCGCTCATGCCGAAGACGTCCTGGAGCACGAACGCGGTGCGCTCGGCAGGGGAGAGCGACTCGAGCACGACCAGCAGGGCTGTGGTGACCCGCTCGTCCTGGGTGATCCGGTCGGCGGGGTCCTCCCAGCTGGTCACCTCCGGCTCCGGCAGCCATTCGCCCACGTACTGTTCGCGGCGCACGCGCGCGGAGCCGAGATGGTCGAGGGCGAGACGGCCGGTCACCGTGGACAGCCACGCCCGCAGGTTGTCGATCTCACCGGCGGCGCCCGCCTCGTACTGGCGCTGCAACCGCAACCACGCCTCCTGCACCACGTCGTCGGCGTCGCTGAGGCTGCCCAAGGTGCTGTAGGCGAGCCTGCGCAGATACGGCCGGTGCTCCTCGAAACGCCTGGCCAGCTCGGCCTGGTCGATGGGCTCGGAGGAGGGCTGCTCGGAAGTCACTGCTGTTCGCCGTTCGTCGTTCGGCCCCCGCCGGGGCGAGTTCATGGATGCGTCACCAGGTCGACGACGCAGGGGCACCGAGTGTGACACGGCGCCGACAGCGCGAGCCGTGTGCACGGCCGCGGGCGGGCACCCGTTAACCTCGCCGGGTGCAGAAGGGGACCTCCATCGCGGTCGGGTTGCTGCTCGGATTCGCACTCGACCGGGTGTTCGGTGACCCGCGACGGTGGCATCCGGTCGCCGGATTCGGCACGGCGGTGGCGGCTTTGGAGTCGGTGACCTACGCCGACCGGCGGGCGGCGGGGCTGGCGCACGAGGCGCTTGCCGTCGGCGCGGTGGTCGGGCTCGGCCTGGCCGTGCGGCGCGGCGGGGTGACCGCGACCGCCGCCGCGACCTGGACCGTGCTGGGCGGACACAGCCTCGCGCGGACCGGGCGCGTCATGGCCGACCGGTTGTCCGCCGGTGATCTGGACGGCGCTCGCACGCTGCTGCCTTCGCTGTGCGGCCGCGATCCACAAGCGCTCGACGCGGACGGGCTCGCCCGCGCGGCCCTGGAGTCCATCGCCGAGAACACCTCCGACGCGGCCGTTGCCCCGGTCCTCTGGGGGGCCGTGGCGGGCGTCCCGGGGTTGCTCGGGTACCGCGCGGTCAACACGCTCGACGCGATGATCGGCTACCGCAACGCGCGCTACCGGCGTTTCGGCTGGGCCGCCGCGCGCGTCGACGACGCGGCCAATTTGCTCCCGGCGCGCGTCACCGGGCTGCTCACGGCCGCGCTCGCCCCGCTGATCGGCGGCCGCCCCGCAGCGGCTCTGCGCGCTTGGCGCCGCGATGCGGCCGGGCATCCCAGCCCCAACGCGGGGGTGGTCGAAGCGTCGATGGCCGGGGCGCTCGGCGTCCGGCTGGGTGGCCGCACCGAGTATCCGCACGGCGTGGAAATGCGCCCGCTGCTCGGCGACGGTCCGGCTCCTACCGTCGACGACCTGCGCCGCGCCGTCCGCCTTTCCGAGGCCGTGCAGCTCGCGGCCACCCTGCTCGCCGCCGTCGTAGCCGCGACGAGGCGCTGAGCGTTCGTCGCGGTAAGCGCTCGCCGCGCGATGCGGACCCCAATAGGCTTCCTGGGTGCGCATCGAGCTCATGGCCATCGTTGTGGCGGAGTACGACCCGGCGATCAGCTTCTTCGTCGACTCGCTGGGATTCGAGCTGCTCGAGGACTCGCCCGCGCTCACCAATGACGGCCGCTCGAAACGGTGGGTCGTCGTAAGGCCGCCCGGTGCGCAAACGGGCATCCTGCTGGCCCGGGCCGACGGTGGGTCGCAAGCCGCCGTGATCGGACAGCAGGTGGCGGGCAGGGTCGGGTTCTTCCTGCGGGTCGACGACTTCCAGGCTGCGTATGACCGGATGGTTTCGCGGGGTGTCGAGTTCGTGAGCGTGCCCCGCGGCGAATCGTATGGGCGGGTGGCGGTCTTCCTCGACATCGCGGGGAATCGGTGGGATCTGCTCGGTCCGGATCAGCCGTAGTGCTTCTCCAGCGTGGAGCCACCGCCTGTCGACAGTGTTCGCGGCGAGAAGTCGCGCCGGATCATCCCCGGCCGCGGCCGTAGCGGTCGGCGAGGCGAGCTTCCGTGGTCGGTGCGGCGGGTGCGCTCGGCGTGGTCGCCGAAGCCGGGGCCGATCGGGCTGGTTCGGCGGCGGACGCGCCGGGCTGCTGCGCGGTGGAGGCCTTCTCTTTCCTTCGTTCCCGGATCTCGGCGTAGACGAAGTAGCCGAGACCGAGGGGAGCCATGATGCCGAAGGCGAGCCATTGCAGGCCGTAGGAAAGGTAGGGGCCCGCGTCGAGCCGGGGGAGTGGGGTGGGTGTGAACGCGCCCGGCTGGTTCTCGCTCAGTTGCAGGTAGCCGCCACGCTCGCCGCCGGTGGGAACGGGGGTGAGGGGCTGTTGCAGAACCGTCGATTCCTGGGTGACGTCGATGGAGTACACCTGGCGATAGCCGTCCTGGACGCTGGGGTCCTTACCCGGCGTGACGCCCTCGGACATCCGGATCCGGGCCTCGACGCGCTGCGGCCCGGCGGGTGGCTCGGGAATCTGCGGCGGGCGCGTCCCGTCGACAGCTGACACCAGCCCGCGGTCGACCAGCAGCACGCGGCCGTCGTCCAACCGGAAGGTCGCGAGCACCGCGTATCCCGGAGAGCCGTCGAGGTGGCGCAGCCGCACCAGCACCGTCGAGTCCGGCACGTAGCTGCCGGAAGCGGTGACACGTCGCCACTCGGTGTGCGCGGCGCTGCCCGGATCGGACAGCACGGTGGTGACGTCCACGGGATCGGCCTTCACCGACTCGGCGATCAGCTCGTTGCGATGCGAGGTGGCCGTGTTCTTGCCGAGTTGCCACGGCGCGAGCACGGTGAAGCACAGGTAGGCGAACGCGGCGACCAGCACGGCCAGGATCAGCCAGCTGGGGCGCAACAGGAAAGCGAGCCTGCGCATCACGGTCGCTCGTCGGGGACCAGGCGCGGATCGGGCGGTTCGGCGGCGGCGCTCAGTTCGGCGCGCACCCAGTCGAGCAGGCCGGGGACGGCGGCCTCGATCTGGGCGCGCACGAGTTCGAAGTCCGCCGCGTCGCCGTAGTAGGGGTCGGCCACGTCGTGACCGTCGGCGTCCGGGTCGAATGCGCGCAGCAACCGCAGCCGTTCGGCGGGGATGCCGAGGCGGGCGAGGTCGCGATGATGCGAGCGGTCCAGGGCGATGACCAGGTCGGCGTCGCGGTGCTCGGCGCCGAACAACGCGGCGACGTGGCCGGTCGGGTATCCGTATCTACGCAGGGTGGCGCTGGTTCTCGGGTCGGCGTCGGCCCCGACGTGCCACGAACCGGTGCCCGCGCTGCTCACCCGCACCCGGTTGGCCAGTCCGGCCCGGTACAGGTGCGACGCGAAGATCTTCTCCGCCATCGGAGAGCGGCAGATGTTGCCGGTACAGACGAACGAGACGTGCAGCTGGCCCACGCCTGCCATTCTGGCCGGTCCGGCTACCGGACCGCCACGTAGGGTGTGGTCTCGTGGCCGAGCACACCGTCGATCGCGCGAAACTGCGTCACCACGGCGACGTGGACGCACGTGCGGGCATGCTCGATTTCGCGGTGAACGTCCAAGGCGCCGCGCCGCCGCAGTGGCTGCTGCGGCGGCTGGCCGCGCGGTTGTCCGAGCTGGGCCGCTATCCGAGCGCCGAGGACGCCGACGCCGCCCGCCGCGCGGTCGCGGCCCGGCACGGCCGCGCGCCCGGCGAGGTGCTGCTGCTGGCGGGCGCCGCGGAAGGCTTCGCGATGCTGCCCCGCCTCGCGCCGCGCTCGGCCGTGGTGCTGCACCCGTCGTTCACCGAGCCGGAACTCGCGCTGCGCGAGGCGGGCGTCCCCGTGACCAGGGTGGTGCTGGGACCGCCCTACCGGCTGGATCCCGCCGCGGTGCCTACCGGGGCCGACTTGGTGGTGCTCGGCAACCCGACCAACCCGACCTCCGTGCTGCACTCCGCCGAGGCCATCCGGGCACTGCGGAAGCCGGGCCGCCTGATCGTGGTCGACGAGGCCTTCGCCGACGCGGTGGTGGGCGAGCCGCACTCCCTCGCCGCCGATCCCGCCCCCGACCTGCTCGTGCTGCGCAGCTTGACCAAGACCTGGGCGCTGGCGGGTCTGCGCTGCGGCTACTTCCTCGGCGCACCCGACGTGCTCGCGCGCCTCGACCACGGGCGGCCGCACTGGCCGCTGGGCACCCTGCAACTGGAAGCGATCACCGCCACCGCGAGCCCGGCCGCCGTGGCCGAGGCCGAGCGACGCGCCGAGGCTCTCGCCGTGGCTCGGACCGCGATGATCGAGCGCCTGACCGCCCTCGGCGTCGACGTCCACACGCCCGCGGACGGACCGTTCCTGCTGCTGCGCGTCGCGGACGGTGAACTGCTGCGCAAGCACCTGGCCGTCCAGGGCATCGCGATCCGCCGCGCGGACACCTTCCCCGGTCTCGGCCCGGACCATCTGCGCGTCGCCGTTCGCGGCGCCGAGGAGGTCGATCGGCTGGTCGCCGCGATCCGGTCGGCGGATGCGCGGTGAGCGCGGGGAATCGTTCGCGCCGGTGGGCCGTTGTGCGAACCTCCGAGCTGGGGGCGTGGGGCGAACTGCGCGCCGGGGTCGCGATGCGCATGCTGTGCGGGCGGGGGCGTGTCCTGCGCAGCGAAGTCGCGGGAGCGGACCGCGGGCGGTTCCGGAACCCGGCCTCGGGCCGGTACCGAACGAATCAGTGCAGGACCGAAGCGAAGGAAGGTGGACGATGACCACGCTCGCGGATCTCATCGGGGTGCTGGACGCGGCCTACCCGCCCGCGCTGGCCGAGCCGTGGGACTCGGTCGGCCTGGTCTGCGGTGACCCCGCCGAGGAGTTGACCCGGGTGCTGTTCGCGGTCGACGCGACCGAGGCGGTCGTCGACGAGGCGATCGATTGGCGCGCGCAAGCTCTGGTGGTACACCACCCGCTGCTGCTGCGCGGCGTCGACACCGTCGCGGCGAGCACGCCGAAAGGCGCGCTGCTGCACCGGCTGATCCGCTCCGGTTGCGCGCTGTTCACCGCGCACACCAACGCCGACTCCGCCGACCCCGGCGTCTCCGACGCGCTCGCCGCGGCACTCGGCCTCACGGTGACCGGTCCGCTGGACGCGAAACCAGAAGAAGCCGTGGACAACTGGGCGATTCAGGTGCCACATACCCACGCCGACGCAGTGCTCGCCGCACTCTTCGCCGCCGGTGCGGGCGGGAGCGGGAACTACCGAGACTGCGCGCTGCGAGTGCCCGGGACGGGGCAGTTCCGGCCGATGGCCGAAGCGAACCCGGCGCACGGCACCGCGGGCGAACTCCAGCACGTGGAGCAGGACCGGATAGAGGTGATCGCCCCGCCCTCGGCGCGCTCGGCCGTGCTCGCCGCCCTGCGCGCCGCCCATCCCTACGAGGACCCGGCCTACCACATCAGCGAACGCGCCCAGCTGCCCTCGGCGCGCGGCATCGGCCGGGTCGGCACCCTGCCGGGACCGGAATCGTTGCGCGCCTTCACCGATCGCGTGGCTCGTGCACTCCCGCACACCGCGTGGGGCGTGCGCGCCGCGGGTGATCCGGACCGCACCGTCCGCACCGTCGCGGTGTGCGGGGGAGCGGGCGACTCCTACCTGAGCCGTGCCGCCGGGCTCGGCGTCGATGTCTACGTCACCTCCGACCTGCGCCACCATCCCATCGATGAGCACCTGCGCAAGGGCGGTCCCGCGGTGGTCGACGCGGCACACTGGGCGACCGAGTTCCCGTGGTGCGCACAGGCGGAAGCATTCGTCCGGACTGCCCTGCCGGATCTGGAGACCAGGGTGTCCACACTGCGCACCGACCCGTGGACGGTACACGCCCCGAGCTGACCGCCGAGCGTCCGATGCCGTTGTCCCGGCGGCGAACTGGCGACGGCGTGTCGGGGCGTGTCCGAGCCGGACCGGGACAGGTTGGCGGATTGCGTGAATCGAGTAGTTCGCGCGGGGTACAACTACCGCATGAACTTCCCGGTTGATTTCGGGCTCGTGCAGATCGGGCTGATCCTGCTGCTGGTCGTCGGTGTAGCGTTGATCGTCTCCGGCCTGATCGCCGCGCGCCGGGTCGGGATGCGGGCATCGCTCGCGCGCGGTACGGGCGGGCTCGCGCTCCTGCTGGTGGCGGCGGTGCTGCTGTGGATCGCGACCCTGGTGCAGACCTACCTCGGGCTGACCGGCGAGATCAAGGCGGCGCACGTGGTGGCCCAGCCGGTGGCCGGGCAGGAACACCAGCTCGACGTCGACCTCACCTTGTACGGCGACGACAACCACCCGGAGCAGCGCCTGACCTACCGGGTCGAGGGCGACATGTGGGTGCTGCAAGCGGGCATCGTCGAGCTGGAGCCGTGGGTGAACGCCCTCGGTTTCCACTCCGGCTACCGGATCAGCCGCCTGTACGGCCAGCGCCTCGACGGCGTCGCGACCACGCAGAACCAGATCTTCCTCAACGACGGCGACCGCGACTTCTTCGCCGACATGCGCGAGGGCCGCTGGTGGACCCAGCCGTTCGTGCGCTCCGCGTACGGCAACGCGGTGATCGCGGTGCCCGGCGAATACGACGTCTACATCTCCCGGGACGCCATCAAGACTCGCACCGTCGGCGGCTGACGGCGGTCCGCCGATCCGGCGGGGTACGGTTGAACACCAGTCTCGTCCACCCCGTCCAGGAGTTTGTCCGCATTGAATGTCGAACCCCCGATCCAGGCCGAGCTGCTCCGGCTCGCCGCCGTCGACGCCGAGCTGACCCGGATCGCGCACCGTCGCACCGTGCTGCCCGAGCAGCAGGAGGTGGCCCGGCTGGAGGCCGAGCGCAACGCGCACTCCGACGCCGCGGTGGCCGTGGAGATCGTGCTGGACGACCTCGACCGCGACATCCGCAAGCTGGAGGGCGAGGTCGACGCGGTGCGCAAGCGCGAGGACCGCGACAAGGACATGCTCACCGCGGGAACGGTGAGCGCCAAGCAACTTTCGGAGATCCAGCACGAGCTCGGCAGCCTGGAGCGCCGCCGCTCCGTGCTGGAGGACGAGTTGCTCGAGGTGATGGAACGGCGTGAGGCCTCCGCTGCCGACCACGAGCACGCGGGCGCGCGGTTGAGCAAGACCGACGAGGAGCTCGCCACCGCGCGCAGGCATCGGGACGAAGCGCTCGCCGATCTGGACGTGGCACAGACACGCTGCGAGACCGATCGCGCGGGCTTGGTGGCCAAGCTGCCTGCCGACCTGCTCGCGATCTACGACCGGCAGCGGGAACAGCACGGCGTCGGCGCGGCGCTGTTGCAGGCGCGCCGCTGTGGCGCGTGCCGCATCGAGCTCGATCGGGGGGAGATCGCGCGCATCGCCAAGGCCGCCCCCGACGCGGTCGTGCGGTGCCCGGAGTGCGGGGCGATCCTGGTCCGGACCAAGGAATCGGGGCTGTGAGCTCGCCGGGATCGGGTGATCAGGACGTGCGATGAGTTTCTCGGAGGTGATCGTCGAAGCCGACGGCGGTTCGCGGGGCAACCCCGGTCCGGCCGGCTACGGCGCGGTGGTCTACGACGCCGGACACGTCCGGGTGCTCGCCGAGCGTCGTGAGTTCCTCGGCACAGCCACCAACAACGTCGCCGAATACCGGGGGCTCATCGCCGGATTGGAAGCGGCGGCGGAGCTGGGCGCCGAGTCGATCGTGGTGCGCATGGATTCCAAGCTGGTCGTCGAGCAGATGTCCGGTCGCTGGAAGATCAAGCACGCGGCGTTGATCCCGCTCGCCGACCGAGCCCGCAGGCTGGCCTCCGGGTTCGCGCGGGTCGGCTACACCTGGATCCCGCGCGCGGAGAACTCGCACGCCGACCGGCTGGCGAACGAGGCCATGGACGAGGGCACGGGCCGTGCCGCGACCGTGGACACGCGGCCGACCGAGGCCGCCGATCCGGCTCTCGCGGTCGCCGAGCACGACCGGCCGAGCTGGATCGATGAAGTCAGGGACACCAGCGCCGAGCAGTCCGAGGCCGCCGGGCAGGGCCCCGGCTGGACCGGCGCGGTCGGCCGTCCCACCCGGTTGCTGCTGCTGCGCCACGGCCAGACCGAGTTGTCGGTGCAGCGGCGCTATTCCGGTCGTGGCAACCCACCGCTCACACCGCTGGGCCGGGAGCAGGCCGCTCGCGCCGCGAAAATGCTCGCCGTCAAGGGCGGTATCGCCGCGGTGGTCAGTTCTCCGCTCGGCCGGGCCAGGGAGACCGCCGAGGCGGCGGCCGCCGCTCTCGGAGTACCGGCCGAGATCCACGACGGGTTGATCGAGACCGACTTCGGCGAGTGGGAGGGACTGACCTTCGCCGAGGCCACGCAACGCGACCCCGAACTGCATGCTCGCTGGATCGGCGACCCCACCGTCGCCGCGCCCGGCGGGGAGAGCTTCGAAGAGGTCCGCGTGCGGGTCGACGCGGTTCGTCGCGACCTGCTCGAGCGGTATCCCGGCGCCAACGTGGTGGTGGTCAGTCATGTGACCCCGATCAAGACCCTGCTGCGGCTGGCGCTCGATGTCGGCCCCTCACTGCTGTACCGATTGCATCTGGATCTGGCGTCGCTATCGATAGCGGAGTTCTATCTCGACGGCGGGTCCTCGGTGCGCTTGGTGAACGATACGTCCTACCTCTGAGAGTGCCGCCCGGCCCGAATCGAGGGCGAACACGGTGCGCGGAGGGCGAATTATGCCCCATTGCAACACATTTGCGTTTCACAATCGCGTGATGCGGTGAATCTCACTTCAACTCTGCCTTGCGCGCCCAGTAGCGGTAGGCTTCCGGACGGTCAGGCACAGGCGTCCTAGCTGCCTGCCTGGTCGGGGTCGACGCAGTGACCTCGGTCAGTGCTGCTCAGTGGGACGGTTTCTCGCGGGCAGCGCCGCCCGTCGGCCGCGTCGCGGTTGGAAGCACCTGTGCCGTCGAGTGGTTCGATGAGAGTGCAGGTTCGATGAGCAGTCCGATCAAGGTTGTCGTTCTCGGGGCGGGGATCGGAGGACTCACCACCGCGGCCGCCCTGCGGCACGCGGGTTTCGGCGTCGAACTTTACGAAGCGGGTCCCGAATTGCGGGCCCAGGGCTTCGGACTTTCCGTGCAGGCCAACGGCATGAACGCACTGCGCACCCTCGGCCTCGGCATCGATGAGCAACTGCTCGAACGCGGCGGCCGGGTCGAGACTTTCCGTTTCTGCAACCCCGACGGCAGTCCCATCCGCGTGCTTCCGGTGCACCGGCTCGACGCCCAGCTAGGCGCCCCCGCCGTGGCGCTGCACCGCACCGACCTGCACGACGTGCTGCTGCGCGCGATCGGCGACACGCCGACTTTCGTCGGCGCGCAGGCCACCGGCTTCGTCGACGACGGCGAGCACGTGCGCGTCGAGTTCGCCGACGGCCGGGTCGCCCAGGGCGATCTGCTCGTCGGCGCCGACGGTATCCACTCGGTGGTACGCGCGCAGTTGCACGGCCGCGCCGAGCCGCGCCCCGGCAATTTCGTCTGCTGGCTGGCCTGCATCCCGTTCGAGCATCCCAATGTCGCGCGCGGGCTGTCGGCGCACTTCTGGGGCACCGGAATGCGTTTCGGCATCCACGACATCGGGCACGGCCGCGTGTACTGGTGGGGCACCAAGACGCTGCCCGCCGGCGAGGCCGCGAACTGGCAGGGTGGCAAGGAAGACCTGCTGCGCCTGTACGCGGACTGGGCGCCGGAGGTGCGCGCCTGCATCGAGCAGACCGACGAGGCGGCGATCCTGGCCGTGCCCGCGCAGGACCGCCCGCCGCTGCCGCAGTGGGGCCGCGGTCGGGTGACGCTGCTCGGCGACGCGGCGCACCCGATGCTGCCCAGCCTCGGCCAGGGCGCCAACGCCGCCATCGAGGACGCGGTGGTGCTGGCGAGCGTGCTGCGCAACTCCCTGGATCCGGTGGCGGCCCTGCGCCGTTACGAGAAGCTGCGCGCCGACCGCACCGCCATGTTCGTCAACGGGTCGGCTTCGCTCGCCAAGATCGAGCAGACCACCGACCCGCGCCTGGTGCGGGTGCGCGACACCTACTTCCGGCACGTGCCTACCGAATTCTTCCTGCGCGAGCTCGGCAAACCGATGTCCTTCCCGGCGCCGGAGGGGCCGACCGCCCGGCTGCCGCGCCCGCTGTCGCCGGTCGAGCGCTGGCACTGGATCGCCGATCAGCTCGCGCCGCTGCACATCCTGTCGCGCGTGCGGATCCGTGGGCACGTCGAGACCGAGCAGATCCGCGCCGGGTTGGACGAGGTGCAGCGCCGACATCCGCTCCTGCGGGTCGCCGTCGCCGCCGAAGCCGACGGCACCGCACCGCGTTTCGTGCCGGTGGGGGCGCCGATTCCGCTGCGCGTCATCGAATCCGAGGACAGCACGAACTGGCTGACCGAGGCCGACGCGGTGGAACTGCGCGAGCCGTTCGACTGGCGCACCGGCCCGCTGGCGAGGGCCGTGCTGATCAAGGAGACCGATGGCACCAACGAGCTGATCGTCACGCTGCACTATGCCATCGCCGATGGCGAGAGCGCGCTGTCGGTAGCCAAGCAGGTGCTCCAGGTAGCCGCCGGGGACACGGGCGACTTCTCGCCCGCGCCGGTGCGGCCAGGACCGGAGGAGCTGTTCCCGGCGCGCTTCCAGGGCGCGGGCGGTGCGCTGCGCACCGCGAGTTCGTTTCTGCGCGACCAGAAGTCGCAGCTGCGCAAGCCGCGCCGACTGGAGCCCACCTCGGTGGCGCCGCCCGCGCAGCGGCGCAGCCGGGTGGTGCACCGCAGCCTCGACGCCGACCGGCTCGACGCGCTCACCGCGGGCTGCGCCCGGCACGGCGTCGGCTTGCAGTCCGTCCTCTCGGCCGCGCTGCTGATCGCGGCGGCCAGGGAAGCGGGCACCGAGAAGGCCGCCTGGTACACCGTGGGCAGCTCGGTCAACTTCCGCGAGCATCTCGACGGCGCCGCCGGCGACACCGAAGTCGGCACCTACCAAGGCATGATCGCCACCCCGGCGAAGTACGCGCCGTGGGCCTCGCTGTGGGAGATCGCCGCCGAGATCGAGCGCGAGTACGGCGCGCGGATGGACCGGCGCGATCATCTGTCCGCGTTGAACCTGCTGAAGGTGGCCGCGCCGAAGTCGGTGGCCGCCAGCGCGTCCACGGTGAAACTCATGGACACCCGCGGCCCGGGCCACCTCTGTATGACCTACCTGGGCGACTACCCCTTCCCGGACAAGATCGGCTCCTGGCAGCTGGAGGGCGCGCAGTTCGTCTCCGGCATGTCCGTCAGCGGTTTCATCATGGCCACCGCCAACGCGACGCACAACGAGCTGTCGTTCAACATCGGCTACGTCGAGCCCGCGGTATCGCGTGCGCGAGCCGATCGTCTCGCCGACGAGAGCGTGCGCGCGCTGCTGTCGGCCTGCTGACCGGCCCGCATACACGACGAAACAACAGCAGAGTCGCGGCATCGGCGAAGCCGATGCCGTGATTCGCGATATCGATAACTGGATAAGTGTGGTAGCAGCTTTGCGTTTCAGTGATCAGGGTGGGCTTGGTTAGATCCGCGCACGGCCGGTGCCGCGACTGTCGCGATAGGAGTGACTGTGACATCCGAACCGAGTGCTACTTCCCAAAGACCTCCCGAAGCCTGGCCCGTCAGCGCGTATCAGCGAGATGTGTTGTCGGTTGCCTACAGGTATGCCCCGGCGCCGGTCACCAGAAACGCCTACTGCGCGTTTCTGGACGAGCCGTTCGATATGGCCAGGTTGCGGGCTGTGGTGCGCAGGACGCTGCTCGGTGACGACGCGCTGCGCTTGCGGTTCGAGTTCTCCGAAGGCCGCTTCTGGCAGTGGGTCTGCGACGAACTACCCGAGGTGGAGCTGGTCGATCTGAGCTGGGCGTCGGATCCCGCCGCGGCCCGCAGGGACTGGGTGAACCGGGCCAACGTGACGCCGTCGCCGCCGCGGCAGCCGTTCCGGATCGCCGCGCTGGTCGACGGTCCCGACCATTTCCATCTCTACGTGGCGATGCACCACGCGATGATCGACGGCTGGGGCGTGAACGCGCTGTGGAGCGCCCTGGTGGACGACTACAGCCGCACGGATCTGCCGCTGGAACTGCTCGCCGAACCGGATCCGGTCACCGAGCAGACCGACCGCGGTGTGGCGACCTACCGGAAGATCGCCGCCGAGCACGAGGAGTATCTGTCCTCTCCGCAGTGGGTGGCCGATCGTGACGCGCTGGTCCGCCGTTTCGAGGGAGTGGTCCCCGCTCTGTTCTCCGGCCGGGCGAGTACTCCGAACGTGAACCGGGGACGGCGGCGCGTGGTGGTGGAACCGGCTTTCCTCGACCGGATTCGCGCGACCGGCTTCTCCGTCTTCGCGTTCACGGCTTCGGCGCTGGCCGCTTACCTGACCACCATCCACCGCTCCGAGGAGGTGGTGATCGGGGTCCCGATGCTCAACCGGCACAGCGCGGAGACCTTCCGCACCGCCGGGCACCGGACGAACGTGGTGCCCCTGCGCATCCGGGTGGACCCGGCGCAGCCGCTGTCGGCGGTCGCGTCCGAGGTGGCCGCGCAGATCCGGGAGCTGAAGCGCTACGAGCGTTTCCCGTACGGCGACCTGGCCCGCGCCCTCAGCAGCGATCCGACCGCGCCGCCGCTGTTCGACGTGGCGTACTCCTACATCAAGATGCCGCCGTCGGATCACCTCGACAAGATCCTCGGCTCGCTCGACATCGTCAACCCGGGCACCGTGCTCGAGGCGCTGAACATCCTCGGCGTGGAGCACGCGCGCGACGGGTCGCTCAACCTCCAGCTCTACTACGACCGGGACGTCTTCGACGAGAACTTCCCGTTCGAGTCGGTCGTGCGCGGCATCGGCGCGCTGCTGGTGGCGGCGCTGGAACAGCCCGGCGTGCCGATCTCGGCATTGCCGCTGATGCCCGCGCGCGAGCTGGCCGCGATCGCCGCGTTCGAATCCGGTCCGCGCGAACAGTTCCCGTACACCACCCTCGACCGGCTGTTCGCCGACATGGCCGCGTGCCATCCGGATCGGGTGGCGATCGAACCGGTCGTCGGCTCGGGCGAGCAACCGGTGCGCTACGCCGAACTATTCGCTCTGGCAGACGGATTCGCCGCCCGGCTGCGCACGCTGGGCGCGACCGGCAACGAATGCGTCCCGGTCGTGCTGCCCCGCTCGACGGAGATGCTCGTCGCGATCTTCGGCATACTGCGGGCCGGCTGCGCGTACGTGCCGCTGGATCCGGACTTCCCGTCCGCGCGCATCGAAGCCGTGCTCGCCGACTGCGGGGCTCGCTTCGTGGTGGCCGGGCCGCAGCATCGAGCGGTCTTCGACAAACTAGGCGTCACCAGGATCGGGGTGGCCGACACGGTTCCGGCGCGCGGTGTCGAAAATGTCTCGCACCCAGCCGACCTCAGCTATCTCATCTACACCTCGGGTTCCACGGGCGTGCCCAAGGGCGTGATGATCGAGCACCGGTCGGTGGTGAACCGACTGACCTGGATGCAGCGGCGCTACCCACTGCACGCGTCGGACGTGATCCTGCAGAAGACGCCGGTCACCTTCGACGTGTCGGTGTGGGAACTGTTCTGGTGGGCGATCACCGGCGCCCGGGTGGCGTTGCTGGAACCGGGTGGCGAGCGCGATCCGCGCCGCATCGCCGACGCGATCGCCGTGCACAGCGTGACCGTGCTGCACTTCGTGCCGTCCATGTTGACCGCGTTCGTCGCCGAGCTGACGGCCGACCCATCGACGGTCGCGCGGATCGGCAGCGTGCGGCGGGTGTTCTGCAGCGGTGAGGCGTTACCGCCGGCGCTGGTGCGCCGGTTTCACGCGGTCTTCGCCGCGGCCGGGGTCACAGCGCCGCAACTGGTCAACCTCTACGGCCCGACCGAGGCCACCGTCGACGTCTCCTACTTCGACTGCCCTCCCGACGACCCGCTCGACGTGGTGCCGATCGGCCGTCCCATCGACAACATCGACCTGCTCGTGCTCGACCACCTCGGTCGCCGAGTGCCGGTCGGCGTGCCGGGGGAGTTGAACATCGCGGGCGTGGGCGTGGCCCGCGGCTACCGCGGCAGGCCCGAGCTGACCGCGGCGGCGTTCGTCGACGATCGCGCGGTGCCCGGGCGACGCCGGTACCGCACCGGCGATCTGGCGCGCTGGCTACCGGACGGCAATCTCGAGTACCTTGGTCGCTTCGATGACCAGGTGAAGATCCGCGGCAACCGAATCACGCTCGGAGAAGTGCAGAACACCATGCTCGGCTGCTCCGGGGTGCGCGCGGCGGCGGTGGTGGACGAGGTCTCAGAGGCGCACGGCGTGCAATTGGTCGGCTATTTCGTCGGGAGTGACGTCTCCGGCGAGGAGATCGCCGAGCAGCTCGCGGCCAGGTTGCCCCGCTACATGGTGCCGTCCCGGTTGATCCGGGTGGACCGGATCCCGCTGACTCGCAACGGGAAGCTGGACCGGCGCGCACTCGCCGAGCAACTCGTTCTCGGCCACGGCGCCGGGCAGGTCATGGGCGGTGCGCCGCGTACCGAGGTGGAGGCCCGGCTCGCGCAGGTCTGGCGCACGGTGCTGGGCGTCGAGTCGATCGGCGTGCACGACAACTTCTTCACCAACGGCGGCGATTCCATCCTCGCGCTGGCCGTGCGCACCGCCGCCGAACGCGCCGGGCTCTACTTCGACGTGGACGCCTTCTACCAGGCGCCGACCATCGCCGAGCTGGCCCGTGTCGTGCGCGACGATCGGCACGCGGGCCGCGCGCGCGTCGTGGCCCCCTTGGAGACGGTGCCGCTGATCGACCGCGCGGCGCTGTACCGGGTCGAGGACGCTTTTCCGGCTACGGCCCTACAGCTGGGCATGCTGTATCACAGCATCGAGCGCGCCGACTCGGTCACCTACAAGGACGCGTTCCGCTACCGGCTCGAAATACCCTGGGACGCCGCGCAGTTCCGGGAGGCCGTGGACCGGCTGGTGCGGCGCCAACCCGCGCTGCGCTCGTCGTTCGAACTGAGCAGGTACTCGATCCCGTTGCAGGTCGTGCACCCCGCGCCGCCCTACGAGCTGGAGATCGTCGACCTCGGTGATATCGGCGAGGCGGACGGCGAAGACTTGATCGAGATATATCTCCACGAGCGCACGCACGCCCCCTACGACTTCTCGGTCGCCGCGCTGTTCGCCATCCGGGTGTTCGTCCGTCCCGGGCCACAGGAGCCGGTCGGCACGGTGGACCTGGTGCTGAGCTTCCACCACGCGATCCTGGACGGCTGGAGTGTCGCCACGTCGGTGCTGGAACTGCTGCTGGACTACCTGAACCACCTCGGCATGACCCAGACCCGGATCGAGGCAACACCGCACCCGGCCACCGTGCTCGCCGAGTACGCGCGGGCCGAGCAGGGCACGGCGCACGACACCGCGGCCCGCGAGTATTGGCGCACCGCCCTCGCCGGGGCCGAACCCACCGCGCTCACCGCGCTCGGGGTGCACCAGCCGGTCGTCGCGGGCGTGCCGCAGGCGCGTGCGCTGGTGCCGCGCAGGGTGGCCGAGCGGGTCTCGGCGTTCGCCTCGCGCCACCAGATTCCGGAGAAGTCGGTCTATCTGGCCGCGCACTGCCTGGCGTTGCGGGCGCTCACCGGGCGCACGGACATCACCACCGGCGTGGTCAGCCACGGTCGCCCGGACCGTGCGGGCGCCGAGCGGGTGGCGGGGCTGTTCCTCAACACGCTGCCGATCCGATTGGACGCCACCGCGTCCACCTGGCGCGCGGCGGTGGAGCAGATCGCGCGCCGGGAACGCGAGGCCTATCCGTTCCGCCGTTACCCGCTGCGGTCGATCCTCGCCGACGGCGGGCCGGTCTTCGAGACGGCGTTCAACTTCGTCAACTACCACGTCTTCCAGCCCATGCTCGTCCTCGACGGCGTGCGCCTGCTGGGCTTCGACGCCCGGGAGGAGACCAACTTCCAGCTGCTGGTGACCGCGGCGACCGATCCGCGCGACGGCCGGATGTGGTTGCGGGTCGACGGCGATCACACGCTGACCGCCGAGCAGTGCGAAACCGTCGCGCTCACCCAGTTGCGCATGCTGGCGGGCATCGTCGCCGACCCCGACGCGCCGATCGACCGTGGCGTCGGCCCCGCGACCGCCCGCGACGTGGGCACGCTGGTGGCCGAGGCCGCCGCGCTCGCTCCCGCCCGCGTCGCCCTGGCCGGGGACGACGAGTCGGTCACCTACGACGAGATGATCGAACGCTCCGACCGGCTGGCGCGACGCCTGCTCGGTCACGGGGTGTCGCCGGGCGACCGCGTCGGCATCCTGATGGGCCGGCGTCCCCAGCTGGTGCTGCTCGTGCTCGCACTGACCAGAATCGGCGCCGCGTGTGTTCCGCTGGACGTCAGCTACCCGCGGGCCCGGCTGAACCTGATGATCGACCGCGCCCGCCCGCACCGGGTGATCGCCGACGCCGCCTATCGCGACATCGTCGACGACGCCGCCTTGGTGCTGGACGCCGTCACGCTCTTCGACGACTCCGCACCCGAGGCGGAGGTGGAGCTGCCCGATCACATTCCGCCCGACGCGGTGGCCTACGTGCTGTTCACCTCCGGGTCGACCGGCGAACCCAAGGGCGTCGCGATGCCGCACCGCGGCTTGACCTCCCTGGTGGACTGGCAGAATCGCGCGGCCACCGGCACCGGGCTGCTCAGCACCCTGCAGTTGGCGCCGTTGAGTTTCGACGTGTCGTTCCAGGAGATCTTCACCACCCTCGCGGCGGGGTCCACCCTGCGGGTGAGTTCGGCCGACCTGCGCTCGAATGTCGAGCAACTGCTGAACACGGTGGTGGAGGAGGGCATCGAACGGCTGTTTCTGCCGTACGTGGCCCTGCAGGCGTTCGCCGAGGCCGCCGTGGGCCGGCGGATGTTCCCGACCGAGTTGAAGGTGCTGATCTCCTCCGGGGAACAACTGCGTATCACCGACGAGATCCGCGCTCTGTGCAAGGTGGTCCCCGGCCTGGTGCTGGAGAACCAGTACGGCCCCACCGAATCCCACGTCGCGACCAAATTCACGCTCGAGGGTCCCGCCGACGAGTTCCCCGCGCTGCCGCCCATCGGCCGCGCCGTCGACGGCGACACCGTGGAACTGCTCGACAGCGCGCTGCGCCCGGTGCCCGACGGCGTGATCGGCGAGATCTATCTCGGCGGCCGCACCATCGCCTGCGGCTACGAGGGCAGGCCCGCGCTCACCGCGCAGCGTTTCGTGGCCACGCACGCGGGCGGAATCCGCTACCGCACCGGCGATCTGGGTGTCCGCCTGTTCTCCGGCGATATCGTCTGCCTGGGCCGCAGCGACAGCCAGGTCAAGATCCGCGGATTCCGGGTGGAGCCGGCCGAAGTCGAGTTGTGCATCCTGAGCCTGGTCGAGAAGTTCCCCGGCATCACCGAGGCCGCCGTGGTGGCCCGAGGCTTCGGCGGCATCGATGGTTCGCTGGTCGCGTTCCTGGTCGGCGCGGCCGAGCAGACCGACCTCGCCGCGCTGCGGCACGATTTGCGTTCGGTGCTGCCCGCGCACATGGTGCCGTCGCGGTTCGTCTGGCTCGATGAACTGCCCCGCACGCCCAGCGGCAAGCGTGACGACGCGACGCTGCGCGCCTACGGGGAAGACGTCACTGATTCGGTGGTGGCGCGGCGCGAGCCTGCCGACGAATACGAGCGTTCGGCGGTCGGCCTGCTTGCCGAGTACGCGGGGTTGCGTGCGATCGGCGTGGACGACGACTTCTTCGCGTCGGGTGGCACCTCTATCGGCGCGATGCGCGTGGTGATGGCCCTGTCACGCCGGTGGGGCGTCGAGGTGCCGCTGGACGCGTTCATCGGCGCGCCCACCGCCGCCGGGCTCGCCACGCTGGTGCGGGCGGGTGCGGTCCAGCGCACGTTCGACCCGCTGGTGCCGATCAGCGTCGGCGGCGCCAAGCCGCCGCTGTTCCTGGTGCACCCGATCGGCGGAAACGTGCTGTGCTACCTGGCTCTGGCGCGGCACCTGGATCCGGACCGTCCGGTGTACGGGTTGCAGGCGGCCGGCGCGGACTCCGGTAGCGCGCCGGAGAAATCCATTCCGGCGATGACGGAGTCGTACCTGGAGGCGGTGCGGCGGGTGCATCCGGTCGGTCCCTATCACTTGGCGGGCTGGTCGTTCGGCGGCTACGTCGCCTTGGAGATGGCCCGCAGGCTCCCCGAGCACGAGGTGTCCAGCGTGACGCTGCTGGACACGATGGCGCTGCGCCCCCGCACCCGCACGCCGATCCCGGAAGAGAAACTCATCCGGTGGTTCTTCCTCGAGCTGCTGTGGTATGCGCGTGGAAGCCAGTCCGCCCTGGTCGATTTCGAACCCGACGTGCACAATTCCGAGGAGTTGTTCGCGGCGATGCTCGAGGAGTCGGTGCGGTCGGGCATCCTGCCCGCCGACAGCTCGCCGCAGGCGATCCGGCGGCTCTACGAGGTGTTCTTCGCGAATTACTCGGCGATGCTGGACTACAAGCTCGAACCGTACGAGCGCGACATCACGCTGCTGCGCGCCACCGAGGGCCTGCCGCCGGGCGTCGACCTGGCCCACCAGACCGTCGGCAGCATGTTCGACAGCGCCGACAACGGCTGGAAACAGTACGCGGCGCGCCGGTTCACGGTGATCGACGTGCCGGGCGATCACCTGAACATGATGACCGAGCCGAACATCGGCGAGGTGGGGTTGCGGCTGGACGAAATACTGTCGGCGGCCGACCCGGACCTGGACCGCGAGTGGGACGAATCCATGCTGGACGCCTGAGGCCCGCTCACGACTTCGCCGCGGCCGCCGCGCGCAGCATGGCCGCGGTGAAATCATCGAGGGGGTAGAACAATTCGATGGCCAGTTCCGACAGTGTGACGTCGGCCGGTGCGCCGAAGGTGGCCATGGTGCTGAACATGGACAGTTCACCGGCGGGTGTGCGGATCCGGATCGGCACCTCGAACGGGCTCGGCGGCGCGTCAACTTGTGCCTGCGCGGCATCCGCCTCGGGGGGATCGGGATAACCGGATACCTCCTCGTACAGCGCCGCCAGCTCCGCGTCGCCGCTCGCTGCGACCTGCCTGGCCAGCCGCTCCAGGAACAGTTCGCGCACCTGGGCGAGGTTGGCCAGCCGGGCCGAGAGCCCCTCCGGGTGCAGTACCAGCCGGTACACGTTGGGACGAGGCGCACGCAGGTGCTCGGGGACGCCGTCCATCAGCACGCTCATCGCCGCATTGCCCACCACGACGTTCCACAGCCGATCGATGACCACCGCCGGGTACGGTTCGTGCGCGCTCAGCATGGTGTCCAGCGCGGCCCGCACCGAGATGAGGTGCGCGTCGTCGAGGCTGCTCTCCCGGTAGGCGGGCGCGAAACCGGCTGCCACCAGCAGCGTGTTGCGTTCGCGCAGCGGCACCTCCAGTGTGTCGCACAGCCGCAGGACCATCGCGCGGCTGGGTGCGGCCCGGCCGGTCTCCACGCAGGACAGGTGACGTGCCGAGGTGTCCGCCGCGAGTGCCAGGTCGAGCTGGCTCAATCTGCGCCGTTGCCGCCATTCGCGCAGGAGGGCGCCCACTCTCGACGGTGTCTGAACCGATGCCACCCGTCCAGCTAAGCAGCCGTCGCGCGGTGCGGCCATGACCTGCGAGGTCATTGAGACGCCCACCTCCGGCCGCCAGGGTTGGTGCCGGGAGCCGATCGGCGCCCTCGGATCGACCGACAGGAGTACGACATGACCCCCACGACCCTGGCCGGGCCCGGCCGTAGCGCCGCGTTCCTGCGCTCCGCGCTGCGCGTGGACGGCTGGAGCACCGGGATCTTCGGTGGGGTGCTGCTCGCCGGGGCCGGATCGTTGCGCGACCCCCTCGGGTTGCCGATCGGCTGGAGCATTCCGTTCGGCGTCGTCATGCTCGGCGGCGCGCTCGCGCTGCTGTCGATCGCCCGGCGCCCGGTGATCCGCGCGCGCCACGCGCGGGCGGTGGTCACCGTGAACGCCCTGTCCGCGGTCGGGATGATCGGGCTGGCGGGCTCGGGCGTCCTCGCGCTGACCGGTCTGGGCGTCGTCTTCCTGCTCATCGGCGCGGCGACGGTCGCCACCTTCGCCGGGCTGGAATGCGCCGGCCTTCGCGAACTCGGTGAACGGCGGTGACCGTGTACGGCACCGATCCCGCCGAGCCGACGAGGCCGCCCATGGCCCGGTTGCTCGCCGCGCGAGTCGCGGCCTGGGCGCCCGGTGACGGTGCGGCCTTCGCCGCGACGTGCACGGCTGACGCCTATTTCGTCCCGGTGATCGGCGAATTCGTCCATGGGGCCGCCGAACTCGTCGAGGTGATGCGGGAGGGATTCGACGGCTTCATGAAAGGCACCCGGCTTTCCGAGCCCGAGGTCACCGCGGTCCGCTTCCCGGCGCCGAACGTGGCGGTGATGGTGATCCCGCCACGCGGCGAGTGGATCGCGCGTCCGGGCGATCTACGGGGAAATCCTTTGCGTACGGCGTCGCCTGTCGAGTAGAGAAATGCGAATGGGCCTCCCAACACCCGAGATCAGACTGCTCGTCCCGGATGACTGGGCGGTGTTCCGGCGCATCCGGCTCGAGGCGCTGGCCGACGCGCCGCAATTCTTCGGCACCACCTGGGCCGAAGCGCGGGCAAAGACCGAAAGCGACTGGCGGGGTGCGCTGTCGGATCGGGCGCAGTTCCTGGCCGAGGCGGGCGGGGCCGCGGTGGGTACCGTCGCGGGCATGCCCGACCGGGAACGCGGTGGCGTAGACTTGATCTCGATGTGGGTGACGCCCCGGGCTCGGGGCACCGGCGTGTCGGACCGGCTCGTCCGCGCGGTGCTCGACTGGGCGGTCGTGGGCGGTCATGCCGTGGTCCGTTTGGAGTTCGCCGAGCACAATGCCTATGCCGAGCGCCTGTACCTGCGCAACGGCTTCGTCCGCACCGGGGTGAGCGGACCCGTGGCTCCGGGCGATCCACGATGGGAATTCGAGATGGAATGGCGGCCGCCGAAGCCCGGTTTGCCTGCCGATCCGTAGGGTATCCGGGCCTCGACGGCAGCCGGGACGTCCGTCCCCACCGCGACGCCGAACACAGGAGACAGCGATGAACGACCGCGAACCCACGGACAAGGAGACCAGCGCTCAGCGTGCCACCGATGTCCCGGCCGGCGGGCCGGGCGGTACCGAGCAGCCGTCCAACGGTACGGCGGCCGGTGTGGGCGGCGCGGCCCGGACAAGCCGGAAGCCGCGGCAGGCCGTTCCACCGCGAGCCGCGGACACGCCCACCGAGGCGAGCGGTGACGCTGACGCTGCCGGAGGACGGAAGCTCGAGCCGGGGAGCACGGCGCAGAACGCCGCCGCGCAGGCACGGGGTACCGCTGGTGCGGCGGGGGAGACGGTCACTTCGGCGCAGGTCTCGGCGGACGCGGCCGGTGCCGCAGGAGAACCGGAGCCCGAGACCGTGACTTCGGCGCAAGACTTGGAGAACGCTGTCCTGGAGTCGGCGGGGCAGCCGGAACCGGTGACTTCGGCGCAGGGCCTGGAGGATGCCGCCGTGGAGACCCTCGGTGCCGCTGGTGCGGAAGGGGAGCCGGAGCCGGAGACAGTGACTTCGACGCCGATTTCGGCGGACGCGGCCGCGACGTCGGGCGACACCGGCGGCGCGGTAGGGACACCGGAGCCGGAATACGACACGCGGCGCTCGGCCGAGGACGGCAGCAGTCAGGCCGCGCCGATAGCGGAGTCCGTCCGCCGGGCCGCCGAGCGCGCCGAACAGATCGAGGCGGACACCGCCGCCGCGGCCGAACGCGGCGCGGCGGGAATCCCAGGACCGGTCAGCCGCCCGGGGCGCACGCTCCTGGAGACGCTTCGCGACAAGCCCATCTTGGCCGCGATACCGGCCTCCACCCTCGCCTTCATCCTCTGGCGCGCGTTCCGTGGCCGCTGACCTGCCTCAAACGCGCCGCCGGTAGACCTGCCGGGAGCCGCCCTCCGGCCCGGGAGCCGCGTCCTCCGCGGGATGGAAGCCCATGCGCGCGTAGAACGCTCGCGCACCGCTGGAGACCGCGCCGGGATGATCGGGCCCGAAAGTGACCGCTTCCAGGGTGCCCGGCGCGAGCACGTACCGGCGGATCGCGTCCGTGGTCAACGCCCGGCCGATGCCGTGCCCGCGGGCTTGTTCGGCGACCACCAGCCAGTGCACCCGGTAGACCGGCGGGTGCGATCCGAACATGAGTCCGCCGAGCACCTCCGCCCCGGCGGACCGGGCGACCAGCGCCGTGCCGCGCCGGACGTGCCGCAGCACCGTGGCACGGAACCCGGCGTCGTCGACCATCGCGCCGAACCAGTGCTCGACCTGCCCCGCCAGTTCGAGTATTGCGGCGAGGTCGTCCTCTCGCGCAAGCCTGACAATCATCCGGGCCATCGTGACAGCATCGGCCGACTCCGTCGACTCGAGCCGCTTCACCTGCCCGGCACACCAGTACGTTCTCGAATTCGCGGCCCGGCTGTCGCACGGGCCGCGAACGCCTCATGGCCGCAGCACCGACACCAAGAACTCGGTTTGGTCGTACACGGTCTTCTCGAAGACCTCATCGAAGTAGATATCGAAATGGCCGGCGGGATAACGCTTGACCACGGCGTGCTTGGTGCGTTCGGCGGCGCGCAGCGCCGATTTCACCGGAGCCACGGAATCGTTGTCGCACAGTGCGTACAGCACCGGCATCTTGAGCGCCTTCGCGCGTCGCCCAGGCGCGTCGAACAATGCGGAGAATGCCACACGTGCCGCCACTTTGGGCTCGTAGGTCTCGCTCTCGTCGGTCAGCCTACGGAAGCCGTCCGGCACGTCCGGCGCGCTCATCAGCGCCGCGGCACGCTTGCGTCCGGCGAGCCGGATGCGGACCGGCCTGCGCAGGATCGGGCTGAGCAGCAGGTCGGCGGCCGCGATGGTGGCCACCTTGATCAGGCTGATCGGTCCCTTGGCCAACGCCGAGGACAGGCCGCTGGTGAACGGGACCTGCGCGACCACGGCCGCGAGGTAGGCATCGTCCGGCGCGACCGACAGCACGTGCCCGCCGCCGAACGAGGTGCCCCACAACGCGATCCGGGTCGCGTCGATGCCACGCAGTGTGCGCGCGTACGCGATGGCGGCATGCCAGTCGGCGCGCTGGCGCGCGATGCTCAGCAATTGGCGGGGCGTGCCCTGGCTGGCGCCGAAATGCCGATAGTCGAATACCAGGACCGCCATTCCCGCGGCCGCGAAACGCCGCGCGTAGCGATCCAGTCCCATTTCCCGATTGGCCCCCAGGCCGTGTCCCATCACCACTAGCGGGCGGGGCTTGGGTGCGCCGTCCGGGCGATAGAGCCACGCCGCGCACTGCTCGCTTCCGGATGGGAAGCCGACCTCGACACGTTCCATGGCCACCAACCGTACCCAGTATCCTGTTCTCGCGGACGAGTTGGTCGGGCGGCCGCGGCGCTGGGAACGGGCACGGTTGTGCCGCCGCCCGGCGCCGAGGAAAGTCCGGACTCCACAGAGCAGGGCGGTTGCTAACGGCAACCCGGGGTGACCCGCGGGAAAGTGCCACAGAAAACAGACCGCCCACGGCCTCGCGGCCGTGCGGTGAGGGTGAAACGGTGCGGTAAGAGCGCACCAGCGCCCCGGGTGACCGGGGCGGCTAGGTAAACCCCGCCCGGAGCAAGGTCGAAGGTCGCACCGCTCGCGGTGCGGCTGCGCAGGTGTTCGAGGGCTGCTCGCCCGAGCCTGCGGGTGGACCGCTCGAGGCACCCGGCGACGGAGTGCCCAGATGGATGGCCGCCCCCCGGCCACACGGCCGGGGACAGGATCCGGCTTACAGACCAACTCGTCCGCCCGCCCGGCCTGCTTCGCACACCGGCCCGATCCCTGGCGAGGAATCGAGCGGGTGTGCGAAGCACGCCCTCTTCAGGAGCGGGTCAGCACATGAGTTTGGCCATTTGGTAAATAGCCTTCGCCTCCTCGGAGCTGGGCTGGGTGGCGCCGCCCGCCCGCTTGGTGATGTTGCCGACGACGTCGTCCTCGGATTTGCCTGCCCCGAGGTCCGAGCACGTCTCGGACAGGATCGTCGCGATCTTCGCGTCGTCCTTGCCGTCGGCCAGCTTCGGGAACGCGCCGCGGAAGCTGACGACGAAAGCGCCCGCCTTCACGTTGTCGACCTGGGTCGCGGCCTGCGCCGCCGTCGTGGTGGTGGAGGTGGCACTGCTGGTCTTGTCGTCGCCGCAACCGGTGAGGAGCAGGGCGAGGAGGGTGGCGCTGGCCGCGATCGCGGCGGTAGTTCTGGTCACGCAGCGGGATGCTAGCGGCCGACAACCACCGCCGCCTCCCGTCAGGTGAACGGGAGGCGACGAGTAGTGAAGAAAGAATCGCGCGGTCAGACCGGGTTGATGACGAAAACCTGAGCCCAGTACGCGGCCTGCTCGGGGCCGAGCAGAGGCAACAGGTAGTCGAACAAAATCGATGACATAGGTAGGGGGCTCCCAATTGTCGACGTGCGGGACATTTCCGAATGCGCGGGCGAACGCGACGCCCGTCACGGCGGGCCACGTTAGCAGCGCGGGCGTGCTCGTGCCGTCGGGCGAGAATTCCGTGTGCCCGATTCGTACGGAACTGGCCCTGATCGTGATCGACGTCATAAAGTAGTCGCCGTTGGTAAAGCCCGGTGCGGGGCAGCATCGGGCGATTCATACTTCGATCGCGGGAAAGCAGGTCTCGAGACATATGCGAGTAGTTCGCTCCATGGTCGCCGGCGCATTGGTCGCAGGCGCCGCTTCGGTTTTCGCGGTGCTGGGTGCGGGTTCCGCCGGCGCTGTCGCGGTGACTCCGCTGCAGGGCGGGGTCCAGGTCGACCTCAGTCCCGCCGACACGGTATTCGTGCACCAGAACAATGTGGGCCTGGCCATCGCCGGGCTGCCCCATCCGTCCGCCGCCTCGTTCGGTCAGGCGCTGGACGCCGCGGCCGAGGTGTCGTCCTCGGTGCCGGGTGGCCGGGTCACCTTCACCGTCTACGGTCCGTTCGACCAGTTGAACGGCACCATGCTGGCGCTCCAGTAGTACCGGCGCCTCAGCGTGGAACTCCACCAGCGGATCGTCTCGGCGCCCGTCGATTTCGGTGCCATACGGTCGGAGTTCGGTCTGGCCTCGGCGTATCCCGCCGAGGCCAGTGCGGAGGCCCGCGACGCGGTGGACGCGTTCGCGGGCGACCGCGTCGATCGCACGGACATCCCGTTCGTGACGATCGACCCGCCCGGGGCCATGGACCTGGATCAAGCCCTGCATATCGAACGCACCCCCGGCGGCTTCGCCGTGCACTACGCGATCGCCGACGTGGGCGCCGTGATCGCCCCCGGCGGCGCGCTGGCCGAAGAGTCCGGCGCCAGGGGCCAGACCTTCTATCTTCCCGACGGCACCGTGCCGCTGCACCCGCCCGCCCTGTCGGAGGGGTCGGCGAGCCTGCTTCCCGAGCGGACGCGTCCGGCCGCGCTGTGGACCATCGAACTCGACGAGCAAGCCGAACCGGTGCACTACTCGGTGATCCGTGCTCTGGTGCGCTCGCGGGCCCGGCTCGACTACGTCCAGGTGCAGGCCGACGCGGAGGCCGGTCGGCTGCATCCCTCGATCGCGGCCCTGCCGGAATTCGGCGCGCGGCGCATCCAGGCGGGGGTGGCGCGCGGCGCGATCGGGTTGCGGTTGCCCGCGCAGACCGTCGTCAAGGACGAGCGCGCCGACGGGCACTGGCGGCTGGTGGTGGAACCGCGTACCGCCGCCGACGACTGGAACGAGCAGGTCTCGCTGCTGACCGGCATGTGCGCGGCGCGGATCATGCTGGACTCGGACGCGCCCGCCCAGGAGCGGGTCGCGTTGCTGCGCACCATGCCGCCCCCATCCGGATCCGCGATCGATTCGATGCGCCGGACCGCGCAGGCGCTGGGCGTGGCCTGGCCCGCGGGCGAAGCGGTCGGGCGGATGCTGGCCCGGCTGGACACCCGCACACCAGCGGCGCTGGTGCTGATGTCCGAGGCGACAACCCTGCTGCGCGGCGCCTCCTACACCATCGTCGACGGCGTCGCGGCAGAGCCGCCCGCGCCGCCCGCGCTGCGGCACAGTGCGATCGGCGCTCCGTACGCGCACGTCACCGCACCGCTGCGGCGGCTGTCGGACCGGTTCGCGACCGAGATCTGCCTGGCTCGATGCGCGGGCGCCGAGGTGCCGCGCTGGGTGCGGGAAGGGCTGGCGAGCGCGGCCGACGCCATGCGGCGCAGCGACGGCGTCGCGAGCAAGATCGAGCGCGCCTGCATCGACCTGACCGAGTCGACCCTGCTGGCGCGGCGCATCGGCGCGCAGTTCGACGCCGTGGTGCTGCGCGAGGCCAACGGCAACCGGCCTGCCGTGGTCTTCATCGCCAACCCGCCGGTGCTCGGGCCGTGCGTGGGCGAACCACCGGAAGGGGAGACGGTGCGGGTGCGGTTGGTGTCGGCAGACCCCAGGGAGCGGAAAGTAGCCTTCGCATACCCCGCCTGAACGGCAGCGGGACCTATCCGAACAGCGCCGCCGCCGTGGCCGGATAGCGGCTCAACTCACGACCGGCCGCCACGTCCTCCGCGGCCGCGAGAATCTCGTAGAGCCCGGCGTCCTCACCCGACGCGGCGGCCTCGGCTGCCCGGTGGAGGATCGCCTCGTGCGACTCCACCGCGTCCCGGTGATCGCCGAGCACGGTCTGAAGCTTCTTCGCGTGGCGGCCGCGCTCGGCGGCATCGTCGCCGAGCACCTGTTCCGCGGCCTCGCACGAATACCGTAAACGCTTGGCACTCTTGCGGATCTCGTGCAGCACCTCGACCCGTTCGTGCGGGTCGACGGTAGGCTCGGCGCGGACGAGGGACTGCAGCCGGTCGAGATCGCGCCGCAGCACTTCCTCGAAGACTTCCGTGGCGGATGTCTCGGCGCGGGAGTGACGCAGCGGCGGATCGGTGCGCCACCCGGACAGCTCTTCGCGCAACTCGCGGTAGCGCGCGCCGTCCAGAGCGGCCAAGACCTCGTCGTGCGCCGCGCGGTAGCGTTCCCGCTCGGCGTCCACCAAGCGCGCGGTGACGGCGTCGATGTCGGCTCGGCGGGCCCGCTCGGCGTGCTCGGCCAGCAGTGCGGCGAATCGATCGGCGCGCACCTCGGCGTCCCGCGCCTCGCCGAGCAATCCGGCCAGCCACTTCAGTTCCGCTCCCATCGTGGTGGCCGGTTTCTTGACGAGCAACTTGCCGTAGGACCGCAGCACGCTGCGCAGCCGCCGGGTGGCCACCCGCATCTGATGGACCGAATCCGGTGCGTCCGCGCGGACTTCCGGCTCGGCGGCCAGCAGGCGGTCGACGTCGTCGCGCAAAGCGCCGATGAGTGCTTCCCCAGCCATGGTCACCATGCTCACCGCGCTTTCGCGAATCGGTCGGTCGCTTCCACCAAGTGATGGGTGATGCCGGGCTCGCTCGCCGCGTGGCCCGCGTCGTCGACGATGTGCAGAACCGAACCGGGCCAGGCGCGATGCAATTCCCATGCGCTGACCGCCGGGCAGACGATGTCGTGGCGGCCCTGCACGATCACGGCGGGGATGTGCGCGATGGTCCCGACGTCGCGCAGCAGCTGTCCCTCGTCGAGGAATCCCGCGTGGCGGAAGTAATGGTTCTCTATTCTGGCGAAGGCCAGCGCGAAGCGGGGCTCGGCCGCTTCGGCCACCCGATCCGATCGCGGCAGCAGCGAACTCGTCGCGCTCTCCCACGTGGACCAGGCGATCGCGGCCGTGCGGGCGAGGTGTTCGTCGGGCGAATGCAGCAGGCGGTGATAGACCTCGACCAGATCCTGGTCGCGTTCGTCCTCGGGCACCGGTGCGAGGAACTTTTCCCACTCGTCCGGATAGACGTAACCTGCGGCGCCGTTGTAATACCAGTCGATTTCCCTGCGGCGCAACAGGAAGATGCCACGCAGCACCAATTCGGTCACCCGTTCGGGGTGGCGCTGCGCGTAGGCCAGCGCGAGCGTGGAACCCCAGGAGCCGCCGAACACCTGCCAGCGTTCGATACCCAGGTGCTCGCGCAACGTCTCGATGTCGGAGATCAGGCGCCAGGTGGTGTTGTGCTCCAGACTCGCCCCGTCGGCCAGGTGCGGGGTGGAGCGGCCGCAACCACGCTGGTCCAACAGCACGATCCGGTAGGCGGCCGGATCGAAGAACTCCCGATGGAACGGCGCGGTGGCGCCGCCGGGTCCGCCGTGCAGGAACACCACCGGCTTGCCGTCCGGATTCCCGCTGACTTCCCAATACACCGACTGGCCGTCGCCGACCGCCAGCATGCCGGAGACATAAGGCTCGATCGCGGGGTAACGGGTGCGCATAGGGCGGCCCGGCTCAGAAAGCCAGACCGGAGGCCAGATCCGGGATGCCGAGCGCCTCCACGGCCTGCTGGCGCACGTCCGGGCAGCTCTTGGTGGTGGCGCGGTCGACGATCGGCTTGTCCGACAGCACCGCGGCGTTGATGCCGCCGTTGCGCAGCGCCCACTCGTGCACCAGCGCGTTCAGCCCGATCTTGCCCAGGGTGCCGCCCTGGATACGCCAGTTGGTCAGTTCCGGCCGCATCATGTCGCACAGCTGGGCCGCGGCCGCGTCGGAGATCTCCGGGCTCGCCGGCGTGCCGCTGCCGGAGGTCGTGCCCGGCGCGGCGGTGGCCGAGGCCGTGGTCGAACTCGAGCTGCCGGTGGGGGCCGGGCTCGACTCGCTGCCGCAAGCGGTCAACGCCGCGGCGGCGAGAACGCCTGCCACCAGCAGGGTGCTGCGTGAAATCCAACGGCTGTACGGCATCGGTACCTCTGGTCGTGTCGGCATTGTCGGCATCGAGTCTGCCATTGATTTCGCCGACCGGCCCGAACCGGCCGTTTCCGCTGGGAAGAGCCGCTGAGATACCGAGCGGCGCGACCAGCGCGCGCCGCCCAGCCGGTCGTCTTCCTGGAACTGGGGTCAGAAGCTGTGTTCCGGGCCCGGGAAGGTGCCCCGGCGCACTTCGTCGGCATAAGCCGCGGCGGCGGCGCGCAATTCGTCACCGACGTTGCCGAAGCGCTTGACGAACTTCGCGGTCTTGCCGCTGGTGTAGCCCGCCATGTCCTGCCAGACCAGCACCTGCGCGTCGGTGTCCGCGCCTGCGCCGATGCCGACGGTCGGAATGGTCAGCTTGCGGGTGACCTGCGCGGCCAGCTCGGCGGGCACCATCTCCATGACCACGGCGAACGCGCCCGCCTCCTGAACCGCGATGGCGTCGGCGATCAGCTGCTCGGCGCCGTCGCCGCGACCTTGCACCCGGAATCCGCCGAGGGTGTTCACGCTCTGCGGAGTGAAGCCGATGTGCGCCATGACCGGGATGCCCGCCGCGGTGATCACCGCGATCTGCTCGGCGACCCGCTCGCCGCCCTCCAGCTTGACCGCGTGCGCACCGCCCTCCTTCATGAACCGGGTGGCGGTGGCCAGCGCCTGCTGCGGGGAGGACTCGTAGGTGCCGAATGGCAGGTCGGCAACGACCAGCGCGTGCGGCGCGCCGCGCACCACGCCGCGCACCAGCGGGATGAGCTCGTCCACCGTGATGGGCACGGTGGTGTCGTAGCCGTACACCACGTTGGCCGCGGAGTCGCCGACCAGCAGCACGGGAATGCCTGCCTGTTCGAACAGCCGCGCCGAGGAGTAGTCGTAGGCGGTCAGCATCGCCCAGCGCTCGCCGTCGGCCTTCATCTGCCGCAGGTGGTGCACCCGGGTCTTGCGGACGACCTTCTCGGGCTCGGCGGGCGCCGCACCGTAGGCAGGGGTTTCCGAATCGGATACGGACATCATCGTCCCTTTCGTCTGTGTCGCCTCAGGGCCCGTCCGGGTCCCCGGGATTGTCTGACGAATTTCAGTGTGCCACCCGCCACCCGGGCGGATTAAGGCCGATGACCGGTGCAATTGGTCACAGCGCCGACTGGGTCGCCCGGCGCGGCGCCCACGCCTGCCCGATGGCAATATCGTCAGCATGTCGACGGTGCGGAGTGGGCGCGGTGCGCTGGTGGTGGCGGTGCTGGCCTCGGCCGCTGTGCTGATCTCGGGGTGCGCCGTCACCCGCACCGAATCGGGGCAGCCGATGCCGACGCCGCCCACCGGGCTGGAGAAGTTCTACGACCAGCGGGTGCAGTGGGGCGACTGCACCGGATTCGGCGGGCCGGATGACCGGTTCCCGCCCAGCACGGAGTGCGCGCGGATCACGGTGCCGGTGGACTACGCGGCGCCCGAGGGGCCCACCGCGCAGATCGCGGTGTCCCGGATCCAGGCCACCGGGCGGCGCATCGGTTCGCTGGTGATGAACCCGGGCGGGCCGGGCGAGTCCGGTCTGGGCATGTCCTCACTCGGCAACAAGACGGCGTTGGCCGAGCGTTTCGACCGGGTCGGCTTCGACCCGCGCGGCGTCGGCTCCTCCATTCCGGTGATCGTCTGCCAGACCCCGCAGGAGCAGGACGCCGAGCGTGCCGAGCCGCAGGAGGACTACACCCCCGAAGGCATCGCCGACGCCGAGGCCGACAACCGCCGGTACGCCGACCGCTGCGCCGAGCGGACCGGGAAGGATTTCCTCGCCCACGTCGGTACCCGCGAAGTGGTGCAGGACCTCGACGTGATGCGCGCCGCGCTGGGTGACGCGCAGCTGACCTATGTCGGGTACTCCTACGGCACCAAGATCGGGTCGGCGTACGCGGAGAAGTTCCCGGCGCACGTGCGCGCCATGGTGCTCGACGGCGCCGTCGACTCTTCGCAGGATCCGGTGCAGGAGTCGTTGCGCCAGGCGGCGGGCTTCCAGAAGGTGTTCGACGCCTACGCCGCGGACTGCGCCCAGCAGCCGGACTGCCCGTTGGGCACCGATCCGGCGCAGGCGGTGCCGCGTTTCCGCGCGCTGGTGGACCCGCTGTGGGACAAGCCTCTGCCCACCACCGATCCGCGCGGACTGAGCTACGGTGACGCGCTCACCGGCGTGCGCCAGGCGCTCTATACCGACGAGCTGTGGAAAGTACTCACGCTCGGGTTGTCCGAGCTGCGCGACGGGCGCGGCGACACGTTGCTCGCGCTGGCCGATCTGTACGACGGCCGCCGCGACGACGGCAGCTACTCCAACACCACCGACGCGTTCAACGCGATCCGCTGCGTGGACGATCCGCGTATCGCCGACCGCGAGGTCACCGCGCGCCAGGACGCGGAATACCGCAAGGCCGCGCCGTTCCTGGACGACCGTCGGAGCACCGGCGCCGCGCCGCTGGAACTGTGCACCGCCTGGCCGGTACCGAACACCAGCGAGCCGCACCGCATCTCCGTGACCGGTCTGCCGAAGACGGTGGTGGTGTCCACGACCGAGGACCCGGCGACGCCGTACCAGGCCGGAGTGGACCTGGCCGGGCAACTGGGCGCCGCCTTGATCACCTACCAGGGCAACCGGCACACTGTGGCGCTGGCGGGCGGCGTGTCCTGCGTGGACGACGCGGTCATCGCCTATCTGGTCGACCTGACCGAACCCGCTCCGGGCCTCACCTGCTGAGGCGGCTCGGTTGCCGACCGGCGGCGCCGTCGTTGCACACCGGGGCAAAAGCTCACAAACCGGACGATTCGACTGTGCGGAGTCTCCCGAAAACATCCAGGTCAGCAATCTTAAGCGTGTATGTAACACAGATTTAACGCCAGGTGCTTACGCTCGCGGGCATGGATCGCCAGAAGGAATTCGTGCTGCGGACGCTCGAAGAGCGGGACATCCGCTTCGTACGTCTCTGGTTCACCGACGTCTTGGGTTATCTGAAGTCCGTCGCGATCGCACCCGCCGAGCTGGAGGGCGCCTTCGAGGAGGGTATCGGTTTCGACGGCTCGGCCATCGAGGGCTTCGCCCGCGTCTCGGAGGCCGATATGGTCGCCCGGCCGGATCCGTCGACCTTCCAGGTGCTGCCGTGGGCCACCAGCAAGGGCCACCAGCACTCCGCGCGCATGTTCTGCGACATCACCATGCCGGACGGTTCGCCGTCCTGGGCCGACCCGCGCCACGTGCTGCGCCGCCAGCTCAACAAGGCGGGCGACGTCGGCTTCAGCTGCTACGTGCACCCCGAGATCGAGTTCTTCCTGCTGGAGAACGGTCCGCAGGGCGGCGTGCCGGTCCCCGCCGACAGCGGCGGCTTCTTCGACCAGGCCGTGCACGATTCGGCGCCGAACTTCCGCCGCCACGCCATCGACGCGCTGGAGTCCATGGGCATCTCCGTGGAGTTCAGCCACCACGAGGGCGCTCCGGGCCAGCAGGAGATCGACCTGCGCTACGCCGACGCGCTGTCCATGGCCGACAACGTGATGACCTTCCGTTACCTGATCAAGGAAGTGGCCATCGACGAGGGCGTGCGCGCGACGTTCATGCCCAAGCCGTTCGCCGAGTACCCGGGCTCGGCGATGCACACGCACATGAGCCTGTTCGAGGGCGAGACCAACGCCTTCCACGATCCCGACGACCCGATGAACCTGTCGGAGACGGCGCGGGCGTTCATCGCGGGCATCCTCGAGCACGCCCCGGAGATCAGCGCGGTCACCAACCAGTGGGTGAACTCCTACAAGCGCCTCATCCACGGCGGCGAGGCGCCCACCGCGGCCTCGTGGGGCCGTTCCAACCGCTCCGCCTTGGTGCGCGTGCCGATGTACACGCCGAACAAGTCGTCCTCGCGCCGCGTCGAGATCCGCAGCCCAGATTCCGCGTGCAATCCCTACCTGACCTTCGCCGTGCTGCTCGCGGCCGGTTTGCGGGGCATCGAGAAGGGCTACACGCTGCCGCCGGAGGCCGAGGACGACGTGTGGTCGCTGACCGTGGCCGAGCGTCGCGCGATGGGCTTCCGCGAGCTGCCGGGCACCCTGGACGAGGCGCTGCAGGCGATGGAGCGCTCCGAACTGGTCGCCGAGACCCTCGGCGAGCACGTGTTCGACTTCTTTCTGCGCAACAAGCGCCGGGAATGGGCGGACTACCGCAGCCAGGTCACGCCGTTCGAGCTGAAGGAATACCTGGGGCTGTAAGCCGGAGGGACGCCCGGGTCGGCGTGCGCGCGCGCTCCGCCCTGTAATTTGAGAACCATGGTCCGGCCCCCGTCTGCCCGCTCCGCTGTCCCCGGTGTCGGTCGGCTCGGATTGCTCGAGCCCTCCGCCGCCGCGTCGCTGCGCGAACTGGGGTGGGACAACGTCGAGAGCATCCCCGTGCTGTGGGCGCTGTCCCGCGCGCCGGACGCCGACCTCGCGTTGAGCACGCTCATGCGGCTGCGGGAGAGCAGCGGAAGCGGCTGGGACGCCATCGATTCGGCGATCCGCACGGATACGTCGCTGCGCGGCAGGCTGTTCGCGCTGCTGGGCTCCTCCAGCGCGTTGGGCGATCACCTCGTCGCCGCGCCGTCCGCCTGGGAAGTCCTGCGCCGCAAGGAGTTGCCCGGCCGCGACGAGCTGATCGCCGATCTGCTCACGGTGGTCGAGGCGCAACCCGAGCAAGGCCCGAACGCGGCCCCGATGCTCTACCGGGCCGGCATCTCCGAGCCCGCTGTGGTGGCGTCGCTGCGCAAGAGGTACCGCGACCAGCTGATGCTGCTGGCCGCGCTGGATCTGGCGGCCACGGTGGAGAACGAGCCGGTGTTGCCGTACCAGGTGGTCGGCAGGCATCTCACCGACCTGGCCGATGCCGCCCTGACCGCGGCGCTGGCCGTCGCGGTGGCGCGGGTCTGCAAGGACGAGCCGGTGCCGGTGCGGTTGGGCGTGATCGCGATGGGCAAGTGCGGCGCGCGCGAGTTGAACTATGTCAGCGACGTCGACGTGGTGTTCGTCGCCGAGCCCGCCGACGCCACCGCCACGCGCTTGGCCGCGGAGATGATGAGCGTGGCGAGCCAGGCGTTCTTCGAGGTGGATGCGGCACTGCGGCCGGAGGGCAAAGCCGGTGCGCTGGTACGGACGCTGGATTCGCATATCGCCTACTACAAGCGGTGGGCCCGGACCTGGGAATTCCAAGCGCTGTTGAAGAACCGCCCGGCCACCGGTGATCTCGCGCTCGGCGAGCAGTACCGCGCCGCGCTGATGCCGATGGTCTGGTCGGCCTCGGAGCGTCCCGACTTCGTCGCCGACGTCCAGGCGATGCGCCGCCGGGTGGAGGATCTGGTGCCCGCCGATCTGCGCGAACGCGAGTTGAAGCTCGGGCACGGCAGCCTGCGGGATGTCGAGTTCGCCGTGCAACTGCTGCAGTTGGTGCACGGGCGGGTGGACGACACGTTGCACGTGCAGGGCACCGTCGAGGCGCTGACCGCGCTGGCCGCGGGCGGGTACGTGGGTCGCGACGACGCGGCCAATCTCACCGCGTCCTACGAGTTCCTGCGTCTGCTGGAACACCGGCTGCAACTCCAGCGGCTGCGTCGCACTCACACGCTGCCCGCCGACGACGACGAGGAGGGCATGCGCTGGCTGGCGCGCGCCGCCCATATCCGGCCCGACGGCAGGCAGGACGCGGTGGGTGTGCTGGGCAGCGAGATCCGCCGGAACGCGGTGCGTGTACGGCGGCTGCACGCCAAGTTGTTCTACCGGCCGCTGCTGGACTCGGTGGTGCGCCTGGATTCCGATGCGCTGCGCCTGAGCCCCGAGGCCGCGATCCGGCAGCTGGCGGCCCTCGGTTACGCGGCGCCCGAACACGCCCTCGGCCACCTGAAGGCCCTGACCGGCGGCGTGTCCCGCAAAGGCCGCATCCAAGCCCTGCTGTTGCCGACGCTGCTCGAATGGCTGGGCGACACGCCGAATCCCGATGCGGGCCTGCTGGCCTACCGCCGGGTGTCGGAGGGCCTGGCCGACCAGATCTGGTTCTTGCGCGAACTGCGCGACGAGGGGGCGATCGCGCAGCGGCTGATGATCGTGCTCGGCTCCTCGGAGTATCTGCCCGACCTGCTCATCAACGCGCCGGAAACGATCCGGATGTACGCCGACGGGCCCGGCGGCCCGCTGCTGCTCGGTCCGCAGCCCGACGAGGTGGCCCGCGGCATCCTCACCGCCGCCGCTCGGTACGAGGACTCGAAACGCGCTGTGGCCGCGGCGCGTTCGTTGCGCAGGCACGAACTGGCGCGGGTGGCGTCGGCCGATCTGCTCGGCATGCTCGAAGTGCCGCAGGTGTGCCGGGCGCTGTCGTCGGTGTGGGTGGCGGTACTGGAAGCGTCGTTACGCGCGGTGATCCGGGCGAGTGAGGCCGAGCGGGGCGAGCCCGCGCCCGCCGACATCGCGGTGATCGGCATGGGCCGGCTCGGTGGCATGGAACTCGGCTACGGCTCCGACGCGGACGTGCTGTTCGTGTGCGACCCACGGCCGGGCACCGACGAGACCAAGGCCGTCAAATGGGCCATCGGGGTGGCCGACCGGGTACAGCAGTTGCTCGGGGCGCCGAGTACGGACCCGCCGCTGCACGTCGACGCCGGGCTGCGCCCGGAGGGTCGCAACGGCTCGCTCGTTCGCACGCTGGCCGCCTATGCCGCGTACTACGAGCAGTGGGCGCAACCCTGGGAGGTGCAGGCGCTGCTGCGCGCCAACCAGGTGGCCGGTGACCAGGAACTCGGGGTGCGCTTCCTGCACGTCATCGATAAGGTGCGGTACCCGGAGGGCGGGGTGTCGGCCGAGGCGGTGCGCGAGATCCGGCGGATCAAGGCCAGGGTGGACGCGGAGCGGCTGCCCCGCGGCGCCGACCCGGCCACGCACACCAAACTGGGGCGCGGCGGCCTGGCCGACATCGAGTGGACGGTCCAGCTGACGCAGCTGCGGCACGCCCACGAGGTGCCCGGCCTGCACAACACCTCCACCTTGGAAGCGCTGGACGTGATCGAGCAGACCGAACTGCTGGACGCGCAGGACGTGGCGCTGTTGCGCGACGCCTGGCTGACCGCGACCAACGCGCGCAACGCCTTGGTCCTGGTGCGCGGCAAGCCCACCGACCAGCTCCCCGGGCCGGGCCGGCTCCTGTCCGCTGTGGCGCGCGTCGCGGGCTGGCCCAACGACGACGGGAGCGAATTCCTCGACCACTACATGCGCGTCACGCGGCGCGCCAAAGCCGTCGTCGAACGAGTCTTCGGCGCCTGAGGCTGTGCCGTAGCGATTCGCCGCTCTCCGCGCGCGGCCGCACGAAGCGTGTCCGCGAAGCCGGACTCACGTTCCCAGGGCGAGACCCCTGCGGGCCGCCCGCTGCTCGCCCCAGTCGTAGAGGGCGGTGAGGACGGGGACGAGGGTGCGGCCTTCGTCGGTGAGCGTGTATTCGACCTGCGGAGGCACCGTGTCGAAGACGGTGCGGCGGACCAGGCCGTCGGATTCCAGTTCGCGCAATTGCTGGATCAGCATCTTCTCGCTGGTGGTCGGCATCCGCCTGCGCAGCTCGCCATAGCGGTGCACCCCCTCTTTCAGGTGGGCGAGGATCACCGGCTTCCATTTGCCGCCGATCAGGTCGACGGTCACCTCCACGGCGCAGTGGTAGCGCTTGTCGGGCACGCGTCGGACCTCCTGGCTGCTCACCCTACGCACCGAAAAGTGCGTTCTTGTAACACTGTAATCATCGCGATTCCATGGATGCCGTTCGTAGCACATCACCGCAGACATGGAGCGAAATCCTATGAAGGTCATTGTTTTCGACCGATTCAAGCCCGGGGTCACCCTGGAGACGATCAATCCGTACCTGCCCGAGGAGGTCGCCAATGTGTGGCGGCTGTGGAAGGCGGGCATCGTCCGGGAGAACTACGCGCGCGCCGACGAGCCCGGCGTAGTCATCGTCTTCGAGGTCGACAGCGTCGAGGAGGCGCGCAAGTACGTCGCGGACTTTCCGCTCACCAAGGCCGGATACTTGGAGTGGACATTCGTGCCGGTTCAGGCGCCCTTGCCGCTGGAAGCGTTGATGGATCCGGCCGTCGACGTCGCCGAGCCCTACGACCGGACGGCGTGAGCATGCGGCACGCCTTCGGCCTGAGCATCCCGCAGACCGTGCCCGACGCCTGCGACCCCGCGCGGATGGCGCTGCTCATCTACGACATGCAGGTGGGCATCGTGCGGCAGATTCCCGAGGGGGAGCGGATCGTGCGCGCCTGCGTCCGATTGCGCGACGCCGCACGGGCGGGTGGCTTCCGGGTGTTCTACACCCGGCACATGTCGCTGCCGGTCGCGGCGTCAGGTGTCGCGCAGCTGCGCACCGCTATGTCCTGGCAGCAGGTGGACGACCCGGCCGCCCTGCGATCGAGCTTCCCGCAGGGCTCTGCGCAGTTCCAGCTGGTGCCCGAGTTGACGCCCGGACCGGACGAGGTGGTGTTCGACAAGATCACCATGTCGGCGTTCGCCGCGACGCCGTTGGATTTCGCGCTGCGCGACTGCGGCATCGACGCCTATGCCGTGGCAGGCATCGCCATGGAAGTGGGCATCGAGCCGACCGTCCGGCACAGCCTGGACCTGGGCTATCTGCCGATCATCGTGACCGACGCATGCGGCGCCGGGCATCCGGAGGCGGCCGAGAGAGCTTGTGCCACGCTGCAATTCACCGGCGGATCACTCACCACCGAGACGACGGAATTGAGCGAGCTGATGAGGCGGCGCGTGTCGTGACGCGGTCGGTCGCGGTGTGTCCCGTCGAACCCTCAGGTTGCGGGGGGCGTCCGGCGGCTTCGATGCGCACCACGCGAGCCTTGGTGTAGTGCTTGCGATCGAGCCGATGGACGGTACCCACCCGCCACCGCCGCCAGGTCTTCGGCGCTCTCGGCCGTCAGCGGTCCCGTCGCTCGAAATTCCTCGACGTACATTCCTTGCCCTCGCCGTGGCGCCTACGCTCCGCGGCCAGCTCAGGAGGGCCGGGTCGCGCCACACGGTGAAGCCGCCGAAGTGTCCCGCACCTGTAATCCACACTCGGCGCACACCGAGTCCCCACAGACATTGCCTAGGCTCGACCGCATGCGTAAATGGATGGACCGAGCCTTGCTCGGGGCGGGGTGGTGCGCTGTGGTCGTGGGCGCCGTCGGGATCGTGCTGCATTTCGGGGCGTGGGAACAGCGTGGACTGGTACTGCTCGCGTCGGGGGCGTCGTACTTGATGTTCGGCGCCCTCGCAGGCTTGGTGCTGCTGCTGGTCGCACGCGGGTGGCGCAGCGCGGCACTCGCCGGGGTGTTGGCCGTGGCGGTGCTGTGGACGCTGGTGCCGGCGTTCGTGCCGGAAGGGCGGGCGGCGAGCGGTCCGACGCTCACCGTCATGCAATCGAATCTGCTGTTCGGCCGGGCCGATCCGGCTGCGGTGGTGCGTGCGGTGCGGGACAACCGGGTCGACGTGCTGACCGTCGACGAACTGACCGACGCCGCGCTCGAACGGCTGGCGGGCGCGGGCCTGCTCGACGAACTGCCGTATCAGTACCTCGAGCCCACCCGCGACGGCGGTGGCGGCACCGGCATCTACAGTCGGCACCCGTTGCGGGAGAACAGGAAGTACGACGGATACATCCTGAACAACGTCTCCGCGACTATGGATCACCCCGAGCGCGGGCCGATCGCGGTCTTCGCGTTCCACCCGGTCCCGCCGCCGTTCGATTTCCCCGCGTGGCAGGCGGAGATGCGCAGGACCCGGGAAATCCTCGAGGCGCAACGGGGTCCCGCCATCGTGGGCGCCGACTTCAACGCGACCCGGGACCACACGGCCTACCGTGACCTCGTGCGCGGTCGCTTCGCCTCGGCGGCCGACCAGACCGGCGCCGGATTGCTGCCCACCTTTCCCGACGACCGCAGCTGGGGTCCGGTGATCGGTATCGACCACATCCTGCTCGCCGACGCCACCGCCGAACAGTTGCACACCCTCTCCGTTCCGGGCTCCGACCACCGAGCGCTGATCGCCCGCATCCGCTTGCACTGACCCGGGCGGAAGTCGCCGCGCCGACTGGTCCGAGCGCCGCGCTGACGAGGATCGTCCAGGTGTCGCGGCCGCCGCGGTTCGACTACGACGGGGTCGGTCGCGACTGCTCGGGGACCACCGTCGCCCGGCGGGTGTCGTATCGCCGAGGGTCGACCAGATCGGCACCGACGTATCCGCCCTGGCCCGACGTATCCGCCCTGGCCCGACGTAGCGGACCGATGGCGGGCGACGACCCGCTCTCGTCGGTCGTGGACGGCGAGAGCGCCTGCCCGCGGCTACACCGGCAGCGACCGCAGCGAGCTCAGCGTGCCCGCCAGCGCACGGGCCGCTTCGGCGCCTTTGGTCACGAAGTGCTCGGTGAAGAACGTGACGTGCTCGCTGTGCTCGTGGAAGTGGTGGGGGGTGAGCACGACCGAGAACACCGGCACGTCCGTATCGAGCTGGACGCGCATCAGCCCGTCGATCACCGCCGACGCCACGAAGTCGTGCCGGTAGATTCCGCCGTCCACCACCAGCGCGGACGCGACGATCGCCGCGTACCGGCCGGAGTGCGCCAAGCGCTTGGCGTGCAGGGGGATCTCGAACGCGCCCGGCACCTCGTAGACGTCGATGGTGGCGGGATCGAAACCGAGGTCGGCGTATTCGGTGCGGAAGCCCTCGTACGCCTTGCCCACGATCGAGCTGTGCCAGCTGGCGCGGATGAACGCGATGGATCCGGTAGTTCTCATGCCGGGATACTACTGTTCGGTAAGGTGCGCTTCCAGCCAGCCGACGACGTCGTCGAGCACTTTCTGCTGCTCGGGCTCGTTGAACACCTCGTGGTAGAGGCCTTCGTAGCGGATCACCGTGAGATCCTTCGACCCCGCGCCCCGCTCGATGAGATCAGAACTCGACGGCGCGGCGATCGCGTCGGCCGTGCCGTGCAGCACCAGCACCGGCACGGTGAGCTGCGCCAGCCGCTGCTTGACCGTATCCGTCGCGCTCAGCATCTCGGCGCCGGTGCGGGCGGGCAGCTTGCCCCGGTAGACCAGCGGATCGTTGTCGTAGGCCGTGACCACCGCGGGGTCGCGGCTGATCTGCGACGAATCCAGTTTCAGCACACCCAGATTCGGGGCGAACCGGCTCAACACCGGTGCGAGCGCGCGCTGCACCGGATTGCCCACCGGGATGTCCAACGGCGGGGCGGACAGCACGAGGCCCGCGATGTCGATCGGCGCGCGGGTGGCCAGATACAGGGTGATCAGGCTGCCCATCGAGTGCGCGACCAGGAAGCGCGGCACCCCGGGTTGTTCACGGCTCGCGATGGCCAGCATGGCGGCCACGTTGTCGGCGGCGCCTTCCATGGAGCCGATGTTGGCTTTGCCGCCCGCGGACTTCCCGTGCCCGATGTGATCGAGCGCGTACACCGCGAAACCCGCTGCGATCAAGCGCTGTCCGACGTGGGTGTAGCGGCCGGAATGCTCGGCCACACCGTGCACCAGCACGACCACGGCCCGCGCGGCGCCCTCCGGCAGCCACGCGCGCCACGCGACTCCGCTGCCGATCCCGTCGAACTCCCCGGACGCGGTACGGATGGCGGGCGGCTCGGCGGGCGCGCTGTCGCCCGCCGTCGGCTCGGTCGTCATGCCTGCGCTCCTGACGTCGATGGCGCGCCGACCGTCGCGAAATGCTCGATCAGCCGCCGGTTGAACTCGATGAGTCGAGCGTAGTTGACCCGGGAGAGGCGTTCGTCGGTTCCGTGGATCGAGGCCAGATCACGGTTGTCCAGCACGATCGGCGCGAAATTGCACCGGGTCCGCGCCAGATCGTCGTAGTGCCTGGAGTCGGTCGCGCCGGGCACGATGCCGGTGGTCACCGCGATACCGGGGACGACGGCGCGGGCGAGATCGGCGATCAGCTCGAAGGTGGGGCCCGGCTCCGTGATCCGCGACGGTTCCGACGACATGCCGACCAGCTCGAATTCGATGCCCTTGTCGCGCACGACTTTCCGGCAGTGCGCCAGCACCGAGGCGACCGTGTCCCCCGGCAGGATGCGGAAGTTCACCATGGCCTCGGCGCGCTGCGGCAGCACGTTGGCCCGCACACCGCCGCGGATCACCGTCGGCGCCGTGGTGGTGCGCACCATGGCCTCGGTCTGCGGCTGGGTCGCCATCACGCGGGTGATCACCGGTCCGGCGATGCCGGCGAGGCCGAGCAGACGCCGTCGCGGTCCCGGCATGACGTCGCGCAACCTGGCCAGCATGTCCGCGATCACCGGCGTCAGGCGCAGCGGCATCGGATGGTCCTGGACGCGGGCCACCGCCCGCGCGATCCGGCCGACCGCCGTCTGCTTGCCCGGCATGGACGAGTGCCCGCCCACCTCGGTGACCGACAACCGCACCGTCGCGTAGCCTTTCTCACCGAGCATGATCGTGGCCACCGGCTGCCGCACGCCCTCGACGATGCCCGCGGTGATCACTCCGCCCTCGTCGAGCAGCAGATCCGCGCGCACGCCCGCCTGCCGCAGATGATCGGCCATCCGCTCGGCCCCGTCGCCGCCGAAGACCTCCTCGTCGTGCCCGAAGGCCAGGTACACGGTGTGCCGCGGCCGTACGCCTGCGACGAGCGCCGCCTCGACCGCCTCCAGGATGGCGAGCACGCGGCTCTTGTCATCGATCGCGCCGCGGCCCCAGATGTATTCGTCGTCGACCACTCCGGCGAAGGGAGGGTGAGTCCAGCGCTTCGGATCGTCCGCGGGCACCACGTCCTGGTGCGCGAGCAGGATCGCGGCCACCCGGTCCGGCTCGGTACCCGGCCAGCGGTAGAGCCTGCTGTGTTCGAACCGCCGCAGTTCGAGCTCGGCGTGCACGCGGGGGAACGACGCCCGCAGGTGAGCGTCGAGGCGGTCGAACGCGGCGCTGTCGGCATCGCGCGGGTCGTCGGTGGACACCGTCGCACAGCGCAGCGCGGCGGCGAGGCGTTCGGCGGTCAGGTCGTCGACCGGTTCCGTCATCGGTCACCGGTGCGGTCGGGCAGGTTCATCGACACGGTTGCATTGTTCAGCATGCTCGGGTCCAAGGCGATCGTCTTCTCGTTTCGCCACTTCACGATGCCTTCGGTGAGCCCTCCCGGCAGATCCGGGTGACGAGTTGCGGTCAGCAGGGGCAATTCGATGCTCGCGGACGTCACTGTGACCGAGGCGAAGGCGGGGGAGTGCGACCACACGTCGTCGACCACGTCGGTGACTCGCACGCCGATCCGGTGACCGGCCGCGATCGGCCAATCCTGGGCGAGCAGCCGGACTTCGGCGACGTCGCGGACGGGTGCGATCCCGCGGGTGATGACGGTGGCGCGCAGGTCGGGTGCGATGTCGTAGAGTTCGACCGCGACCGTCGCGCTCGCCGGGCCGCTCAGCCGGAGGGTGGCGGTGGGGATGCCGGACAGGTGCTGGTCGCCGGCCAGCGGCGCGGAGACCGACCAGAGTTCACGGTCGGGCCCGGGGACCAGGCCCCGGTCGGTGTACTCGCCGGTGCGCAGTCCCACCGGGACCCGCCGCACGTCGGCGGGCGGCCACGCGGTCTCGGCGCGCCAGCGTCCGTCGAACTGGCCGACGGTGATTCGCGGTCCGGGAACCACCACGTCGCGGCCTGCGACGTGCTTGTCGAAGAACGCGAGCAACTCGGTGTCGAAGTGCGGTGTGCCGCATTTGTCATGGCAGGTGCGGTGTCCCCACTGGCCGAACCAGGCCCGGTGCTCGCCGGGCCCGAGGCCGTTCCACAGGTCGAACACCCGGTCGGCCCGGGTGTTGTAGTCGACGAAGCCCTGACCGAGGAAAAGCGGAATCGTATTGCCGCGCAATCGAGCGACGAGGTCGCGGTCGCGCCAGAAGGCAGTGTCCGGATTGTGATCGCCGATCTCGGCCAGGTACCGCCGGTAGCACTGCCACGGCAACTGTGTCGCATTCGCCTGATATTCGCCGGAGTCCTCCGGATGCGGTGGGGTAGAGGCGATGAGCAGGTGTTCCAACCCCGCTAAGTCGGCGGGCCGCACACCGCTCTCGGTGATCGGCTTGCCGGCGAACTTCCAGGAGATGCCCTGCATGTAAAGGTAAGAGTACGGGTCGCCGACGGGCGCGAACGCGCCCACAGCGGCGAGGCCTTTCGGTGCGCCCGCCAGCCCCATGAGGCCGGTCCAGGCTTCGTACGATGTGCCGAACATCCCGACCTTGCCGGTAGACCATGGCTGGCTCGCCGCCCACTCCACGGCCGCGGCAGCATCCGCTTGCTCCCCGGGGCCACCATAGTCGGGGCAGCCGTTCGAGCCGCCGAACCCGCGAAGGTCGACGATGACGTAGGTGTAGCCCGCGTTGAGGAACATCTCGGCGGTGAGGTTGTCGGTGGACGGCCCCCCGGTGAGGCGCGGCTCGGTCAAATACGCCAGGTGCGCGCGATACGGGCTGACGGTGAGAATGACGGGAGTGCGGGTCTCCTCGGAGATTCCGGCCGGGCGCAGGATATCGGCGTGCAGTCGGGTGCCGTCCGTGCCGTCGATGAACGTTTGCTTCCACTGGTACGGCACGGGCAGGGGCTCGGCGACCGCGGTCACGGGGGTGACGGCTCCCAGCAGGAGCAGCAGCCCGCCCAGGGCGCGCAACAGAACGGCTCGTTCGCTCACCATTGGACTATCGAGTCTTCCCGCGTGGATGTCCAGCCCCCGGAACCATGGGTCGTCGAGCCGCCGTCCGAATCGCACGCTGCCACGTCCACATGGCGGTGAGCTGCGGCGCGGTGTCACCTTCCGGGGGTGATCCCGGTCAGGAGGTGACGGCCCGAAGGGTCGGCGCGAAAACGGGAACCGATCGACATTCTCGATTCCGATCCGAATTTCGCTTCGCGGCATGCCGCCGCGTCCCGGCCGCCGCGGACGCCCGGCCGCGAGCCGGTGTTTGCGCAGGGTAGGTCGCGCCGGAGCTGCCACAGGTTATGGCCCTGCGGCGCGGACCACGAAGGATACGGCGAACGGTACCGACTGGATGAACGCCGCGATGTCGCAGATACTTCGTCCGGTGTCTCGGTCGGCGTATGATCAGCCCAGTGCGAATGCTTGGGGGATTGATAATGCGTGAGCTGGCGACCGCGGACTGGGAACGGTTCGTGCAAGCGCTGGCGCTTTGCCTCTCGGAGCTGCCTTCACGAGCGACCCTGATCATCGCCGCTCCAGGGAATCGTTACGTCCAGTTCGTCCAATATGACATCAAACTGTCTGCTGAACTGGCCGGAAACCACTACCTGAGCAACCCGATTCCGGAGACCGCCGCACAGGAACTGCGCGCGCAGGGCTGGCACGAGCCCGCGGTGCGGCATGACGCCGACAACTGGACCCGGACCCTTTTCTGGCCTATCGCCCCCAACAGCCTGGTGGAGTTCGCCAGTTCGGTCGCTGTCGGTTTGCGCGACGCTCTCGGTGTGGCTGCCCCGGCCGATTTGCGCGCCATGGGATGGACCGAAGCATCGGGTGATCTGGATCTCACCGCACTCGGCTCGATCGCCCACCGCGGCTGAGACCGGCTGGGCACGGCAAAGCCGCGACTACCTGGGCACTATCCTGAGAGTCATGGCAGCAGGCAAGCCCACCAAGGAAGCGAAGGCCGCGGCGAAAGCGGCCCGCAAGCAGCAGTCGAGAGAACGCCGCAAGCAGTTGTGGCAGGCGTTCCAGATGCAGCGCAAGGAAGACAAGCTGCTGCTGCCGCTGATGATCGGCGCCTTGGTCGGCAGCACCGCCGTCTTCGTCGTGATCGGCTTGATCTTCGGGCTGACCTGGTTCCTCGTCCCGCTGGGCGTGGTGCTCGGTGCGCTGCTGGCGTTCATCATCTTCGGCAGGCGGGTGCAGAAGAGCGTCTACCGCAAGGCCGAGGGCCAGGCGGGCGCCGCAGCCTGGGTGCTGGACAACCTCCAGGGCAAGTGGCGGGTGAGCAACGGCATCGCCGCGACCACGCAGCTGGACGCCGTGCACCGGGTGATCGGCCTGCCCGGCGTGGTGCTGGTCGCCGAAGGGGCCCCGCAGAGGGTCAAGTCGCTGCTCGCTCAGGAGAAGAAGCGCACGGCCCGGCTGATCGGCGACACCCCGATCTACGACATCGTCATCGGCAACGACGAAGGCCAGGTGCCGCTCAAGGATCTCCAGCGCTACCTCACCAAGCTGCCGCGCAACATCGATACCAAGCGGATGGACCTCATCGAAGGCCGGCTGTCCGCTCTCAGCGCGCGCGGCGGGCCCGCCCTGCCGAAGGGGCCCATGCCCGCCGGCGCGAAGATGCGCGGCGTGCAGCGGACCATCCGCCGGCGCTGACCGCTGTGCACAAGGCCCGCGTCCCTGTTGGGAGACGGGCCTTTGTTCGTGCTCGATCTCGGTGGAGGGGGCGTCCCGTCAGTTGTTCCCGGGTTCAGCGTGCATGCACCAGCGCCGTGCCGGTGGCGCGGTCGTGCATGCCGCGCCCGTCGGCGTCGGTGAACAACGCGGGCACCACGAACAGCAACAGGACCTGCCTGGCCAGCGCCCGCACGAAGCCGACCGGCGCGGGCGCGTCGATGCGCACCGTCCGCAGCCGCAGGAAATACTGCCCCGGCGTGAACCCGAACAGCGTGACCGCGCCGACGCCGATCACGAACCAGATCAGCAGCGTGAGACTCGACGCCGAAGCGCTGCGGGCGAGCAGCGCCGCGATGCCGAGCGCGATCATCCAGTCCACGAAGAGGGCGGCTATGCGGCGCCCCATGCCGGCCAGCGAGCCCGCCCCGGTCTGCGGCAGGCCGAGGTGTTCACCGGGGAACTCAGGAGTTGCCGGACCGCCGGAGTCGGCCGGAGGGCCGGAGAGCCAAGAGCCGGTGATGCGTGCCATGCACCCCAGGATAGGCGCGCGCGGACCGGAGCCCGGTACCGCATAAGCGGAGTTCAGCGTCGGGGCGCGCCGTGCCGGGGGCAGGACTACCATTCAATCGAGTCCGGGTGGTCAGCACCACGCTGCCTGACGCACGTGTAACACCGGCGAAACACATCCTTGACTGCAGGGAAACACGGCATCCATAGCGTCGGGTCGCGACGAACCCACGCAAGGCGACACTGGCTGGGAACCGATCCGTAAGGAGAACAAGTGACGTTCAGCACGGCCGACGAGGTCATCAAATTCATCGCTGATGAGGACATCGAGTACGTCGACATCCGTTTCAGCGACCTTCCCGGTGTGCAGCAGCACTTCTCGATCCCGGGGAAGGCTTTCACCACCGACCTCGCCGAGGAAGGGCTAGCGTTCGACGGCTCCTCCGTCCGTGGGTTCCAGTCCATCGATGAGTCGGACATGCTGTTGCTGCCCGACTTCTCCACCGCGCGCATCGACCCGTTCCGCGCCGCCAAGACGCTGAATCTCAACTTCTTCGTGCACGACCCGTTCACCCGCGAGGCATACAGCCGCGACCCGCGTAACGTCGCGCGCAAGGCGGAGGAGTACCTGCGATCCACCGGCATCGCAGACACCGCGTACTTCGGCCCCGAGGCGGAGTTCTACATCTTCGACTCGATCCGCTACGACTCGGCCATGAACGGCGCTTTCTACGAGATCGAGTCGGTCTCCGGTTCCTGGAACACCGGCGCGGAGTTCGACCCGGACGGCGGCCGCAACCGCGGCTACAAGGTCCGCAACAAGGGCGGCTACTTCCCGGTCGCGCCCTACGACCACTACGTCGACCTGCGCGACAAGATCTCGACCAACCTGCAGAACTCCGGCTTCGAGCTGGAGCGCGGCCACCACGAGGTCGGCACCGCGGGCCAGGCCGAGATCAACTACAAGTTCAACACCCTGCTCGCCGCGGCCGACGACCTGCAGCTGTTCAAGTACATCGTCAAGAACACCGCGTGGCAGGAAGGCAAGACCGTCACCTTCATGCCGAAGCCGCTCTTCGGTGACAACGGCTCGGGCATGCACGTGCACCAGTCGCTGTGGAAGGACGGCAAGCCGCTGTTCCACGACGAGGCCGGCTACGGCGGCCTGTCCGACCTGGCGCGTCACTACATCGGCGGCATCCTGCACCACGCGCCGTCGCTGCTGGCGTTCACCAACCCGACGGTGAACTCCTACCACCGCCTGGTCCCCGGCTACGAGGCCCCGATCAACCTGGTGTACTCGCAGCGCAACCGCTCCGCCGCGGTCCGCATCCCGGTCACCGGCAACAACCCGAAGGCCAAGCGCCTCGAGTTCCGCGCACCGGACTCCTCGGGCAACCCGTACCTGGCCTTCGCCGCCATGATGATGGCCGGCCTGGACGGCATCAAGAAGAAGATCGAGCCGCTGGCCCCGGTCGACAAGGACCTCTACGAGCTCCCGCCGGAGGAGGCCAAGAACATCCCGCAGGCCCCCACCAGCCTGGCGTCGGTCATCGACCGCCTCGAGGCCGACCACGACTACCTCACCGAAGGCAACGTCTTCACCGAGGACCTGATCGAGACCTGGATCACCCTCAAGCGCGAAGGCGAAATCGCCCCGGTGAACCTGCGGCCGCACCCGTACGAGTTCGAGCTGTACTTCGACGTGTAAGTCGTAAGGTCGCCACCCTGTGATCGGAGCACCGGCAACCAGGTGCTTCGTTCGCAGCTGTGCGTGCGAGCCGACGAAGCCCATCTGCTTTGTGATCACCTTGTGGTCGCCGGGTAGATGGGCTTGTCTGCGTTCCTGACCAGAACGCACACCGGGCTGTCATCGCGAGTTATGTGGCTCCGTTCTCATGCATGGGAAGCTCGCGCCGAGCGTGAAGAATGGATCCGTATCATCCAGAGCAGGAGGTGGCATGCGGAAAGTGCTGGGCGCCGACTCGATCGAGTGTCGGATGACCGTGCGATCCGGCATGCTTGTTCGGACGCTGCCGGGTCTCTGTCCTGTAGCCGGGATGAAGGCCCCTCACTCGCGCGGCGTGCGGCGATCGTTGCGGAGGACAAGACACTCATGATGCATCCATTTACGGCGGCAGCGCTGGAATCCGGCCGTGAGTTCGTGCACGCCGTCGATGACATGATGGAGCGGATCAAGGGAGTCCGCGCTCGGCGGCCCTCGCCAAGCGCCCGGGTGATTCCGGAGGTCGACGGGATGGGCCGTCTCGTCGATCTGTACATCGCCGACGGGACGATTGCGCATTCGTCGAGTAGTCAGGAGCTGGTGGCCGACATCATGGCGGCGATTCGGGACAGCACCGAAGACGCCCTACGGCAACACCGGCTTGCCATCCAGCAGACGACGTGGCCACCAAAGGTGTCATGGCCCGAACCGTAACTTGCCGCTGTGGTCGGCCCCATACCCAGGAGTGATGCTGTGACAGAGCTGGGCGTGTCGGGCGCCACCGAGGCCGAAACGCCGCCCGATTGGCTGAATCTGATCTACGAGGTGTTCAATCCCGACTACTCCGTCGGAGTTGCCTGTGATCGAAGCGGCATGATCGTCGGTCTGCACCTCGGCGACGAGGTGTGGGAGAACACCGACAGCTGGCTCGCCGCCGAGATTCTTCGGGTCGCCCGGCTGGCCTACCAGAAGTCCCGGGTGGGGAGGCGCGCGGAGCTGCTGTACAACGGCGCGTTGCCGCGCCTGGCCGACTCGCTGGGGCTGCCCACCGAGGCCGAGTACAACCTCATGGAGAAGGCGGAGTTCGGCTCAGGCTACTGAACTCCAGCTCTCGGCTTCCTCTCTTTATCCCCAGGTATGGGGATGCTGAAGAATGGGGAGGTCGGTCGGAGTGGAGAGGGTTCGTCGATATGACCACCGAGTTCTATCAGGATCCACAAGAGTGGCGCCGACTTCGCGGCGTAAACCATGACATGGTCCCGGCAGCCCGGGAGCGCGCGAAGAACGATCCTGATTACGAAGCGAATTTCATCGCGACGAACGGCTATGCGGCCTATGCGTTTCTGCAAATCGCCGGACGTCCGCACCTGCGTGATCGTGTGGTCGGCTGGACCTCGGTGGCGGATGGTCGTCAGGATACTGCCGATACTTCCCACTCGACGGCAGGTGCGATCGAGGACACCGACGGCGCGGGTGGCGCAACGATTCGAGGCAAGTCGCCGGAGGCCTGATCCTCAGCGGCCGCCACGTAGCCGGCGGGAGGATCTCGAATGGCTGCAATCCGCTCGCGAATCGCTCGGAATCATTGATCTGATCGTGGGTTGTGTTGAAGGGATGCGAACTATCGAGCGGAACTCCCACGCGCGGGTAAGTGGCGGTATTTCCCGCAGTCGGGCGATCGAGGCAACGGCATCAGGACAGGGCTCTCGCGACAGGCGCCGCGATGAACTGCCCGTCTAGGAGGACGCATGACCAACTACTTCACTCACGACAAGCACGGCAATTATACAAAATCAGAGAGCCGTCCGGAGTCCGGCTACTACTACGCGCAGGAAAAGCCCGGGGGCGAAGTAACGCTGTATGAGGCGAACCCGGGTGGGGACCCCAAGAAATTGGACTCGTGGCCCTACAACCGCCTGGATTACCTCGTCACTACGGATGGGCAGGCATACAAAGCGAGGGAGGTCGATAACACAACGCGAGTCGACCCGGACAAGCGCCTCCCGGAACATGATCGCAAAGCGCCCCCTCCTCCTCCTCCGACCGAGTCGGAGCAGAAGAAAAAATATATGGAGGGTCTGGACAAGGATCCGAAAGAGGGGGACTCGGTCGATGACTTTCCGCTGAAGATCAAGCTGCCCCCGGGTAGTCCTTCGGAAGACCTGACGACATACGTCAGTCTGGCGAACCATCAGCTCAAGTACCTCAAGAAACAGATGGGGGACAAAAAGAAGCCGATCGCCCTGGCGTCTCCGGAGAAGGGTGACGACACCGTTATCTGGGACAATAACCTGAGTAAATCCTTCACAGATGCAATGGGAAACGGTGCAGAGGCTCAAGCCGGGGGCAAGGGCGAGTCTATTGAAGCATACAATTCGACTTCCAAGTTGCTCGACGAGTTGGATGCCCAGTGGGCGGCCAGAGACGACCAATTCAAGACGGAGAACCTGAAGCTCACTGCCGACAATGACCGTACATATCGGAAAATGTGGGACAAAGTCCAGTCTGCGCATGAGGATATCTGGGCGACGCTGATGAAACCTCACGCGGGATACTTCGGCGGAAGCACTTTCAGTAAAGACAACTTTACGGCTCCCGGTATTCAGAACGTCGTGGAAGAGGAGCCGATATATGGAATAATTCGCGACACTGTTCAGTTCTGCGTGGAGGAGGTCACCGCATACGCGAATCGAGCCGAGAGTGCAGGGAAGAAGTTCGGTGAGTTCCCGGGATTTCCCACTAAAGAACAGCCTGGTAAAGACCCGAACGAAAAGCCCGCCACTCAACACACCCCTACCGGTACGACCAAAACCCCTACGAACACCGGTACTCCGCCGCCTGTCTACACCGGTACTCCTCCAATGCCGACCCAGGATGCTTCCACGCTACCGTCCGGCACTACCGCGAACGATAACTGGGGATCTACCTTCGACGACTTGCTGGGCGGCCCTACCGACACCGATGGTTCGCTGACCGATCCGACTACAGGTACGCAACCCATCTCGGCCACCGGAACCGGTGATACGTCCTCGGATTCGGATCCGCTTGCCGCCATTCGTTCGGCACTGCAGGGCGGAACCGGATCCGCGACTGGTACGGGGCCCGGTGCGAACACAAACTCCGGCAATGTTGCGCCCGCCGCCAACAGCGGCGACAACGGTATGGCAAATGCGATGCAGCAGATGGCGATGATGAGCGCCATGAGCGGAATGATGAACCAAGGGCGTCAGCCCGAAGACGAGCGACTCGAGCGGGCCTACGCGGAGCGGGAGCGAGAACAGGAGCGGGAGAAGCGCGAGGAACGAGAGCGCAACCGCAACGCTCAGACGACCACCGCGCAACAAGCCGTTCAGCAAACCGGCCCTGCCGGCGTGACGCCGCCGACCTACGCGGGTACTCCGCCGCCGATAACGGCACCTGGAACGACGCCCGCGGTCCAGATCGGGGATACGACCGTGAACGCGTCGCCGCCGGTGGCGGAGGCTTTGCAGAAGCAGACGCAGAACGTCGCTCTCGATGCGGTATCGGCATATAAGGGAACAGCGGGGGAGATCACAGCGGAGCATCCGCCTGCGGTGGTCAATGGCCCCGGTGAGCTGAAGACCGGCGATATTCTGCAGTGGGAGAAGCATAGTGCGCTGGTTGTCAAGAACGAGAACGGCCTGTTCGTCCTCGACAATGGCCAGCTCGTTCCCTTGGATCCCAACAATCCTCCGTTGAAGGAAAAGTACGGCAATTTCGCGGGCTTCATTCACCCGACCGGTTTGGACACGGCGGCCGGTAGCGCTCCTGGAATCGCGGCGCCACCTCCGCCGGCCGTGGCCGCGGCGCCGCAGCCTGCCGCGCCGCCACCCGTTTCACCACCACCGCAGGGGGTCTGACCCGGCCGGAATCGTTCGCTGCGGTTGATGGCGCCGACAGATGCTCGCGGGTACGACGCGAGTCGCGGCTCGGATGGCGAGTCCTCTACGCGCGCGTCTTCTCCCCACGCACCGAGGCGGCCAGTTGGTTCGGCATCGGCTCGTGCCGCGCGTAGGCGCGGGTGAAATCGCCGGTGCCGTGGGAGATCGAGCGCAGGTCGATGGCGTAGCGGCTGAGTTCGAGTTCCGGGACCTCGGCGTGGATGCGGGTGCGTCCGCTGCCGTGCGGCTCGGTGCCGAGGACGCGCCCGCGGCGACTGGACAGATCGCTCAGTACCGGGCCGACGAATTCGTCGGAGACCAGCGCCCATACTTCGGCGAGCGGCTCGAGCACCCGGATTCCCGCGGCTGCCGCGGCCTCGCGCAAGGCGAGCGCACCGGCGGTCTGGAACGCGGCGTCGGAGGAGTCGACGGAATGGGCTTTGCCGTCGAACAAGGTGACCCGCACGTCCACGAGGGGATATCCGGCGGTCAGCCCGCGGGAGGCCTGGGCACGCACGCCTTTCTCCACCGACGGAATGAACTGGCGCGGAACGACTCCGCCGACCACCTTGTCCACGAACTCGATGCCCGACCCTTCGGGCAGGGGTTCGACCTCGATCTCGCACACGGCGTACTGGCCGTGCCCGCCGGACTGCTTCACATGCCTGCCGCGCCCGGACGCCTTGCCCGCGAACGTCTCTCGCAGCGCCACCTGATGCTCTATCACGTCGACCTGCACGCCGAACCGGGTCCGCAACCGCTCCAAGGCGACGTCGCGATGGGCTTCACCCAGACACCAGAGCACCAGCTGATGCGTCTGCGCGTTGTGTTCCAGGCGCAGCGCCGGGTCTTCGGCGGCCAGCCTGGCGAGGCTCTGGGAGAGCTTGTCCTCGTCGGCTTTGCTGTGCGCGCGGATGGCGATGGGCAGCAGCGGATCGGGCATCGGCCACGGCTCGATCCGGAGCGGATTGTCGGTGGACGACAGCGTGTCGCCGGTTTCGGCGTGACCGAGCTTGGTGACATAGGCGATATCGCCCGCGATCGCCTGGCGCAGCGGGCGTTGCTGCTTGCCGAAGGGAGCCGAGATCGCGCCGACCCGCTCGTCCAGCTCGTGGCTCTCGTGGCCGCGGTCCTCCAAGCCGTGGCCGCTGACGTGCACCGTATCGTCGGCGTGCAGGGTGCCGGAGAAGACGCGGACCATGCAGACCCGCCCGACGTACGGGTCGGAAGCGGTGCGGATGACCTCCGCGGCCAGTTCCGCGTCCGGGTCGCAGCGCAGCGGATGCGGTTCGGCGCCGTTGGTGGCGGTGATGGGGTGCTCGGCCGGCGTCGGGAAGCCGCCGGTGATGAGGTCGAGCAGCTCGACCGTGCCCAGGCCCTGCTTGGCTCCTTCGGGCGCTGGGGCGGCGAACAACACCGGATGGAAGCTCCCGCGGGCGACCGCGCGCTCCAGGTCGGCGATCAGCGTCGCCAGGCTGATCTCCTCGCCCTCCAAGTAGCGTTCCATGAGGGTCTCGTCCTCGCTCTCGGCGATGATGCCCTCGATCAGGCGGTTGCGAGCTTCTTCCAGCTCGGGCACCTGATCGGGCGATGGGTCGCCTTGCACCTCCACGCCGGAGGAATAGTCGCCCACGCAGTGCGGCAGCAGCTCCACCATGCCGGTGACCGGCCGGTGCCCATCCGGATTCTTCGGGCCGTACACGGGGAGATGCAGCGGGAGGATGGTCTCCGACGACCCGCCGCCCAGCACGGTCCGGCAGGCGTCGGTCATCACGTCGTACTCGTCGCGCGCCGTGTCCAGGTGGGTGATGACGATCGCGCGCGGCATCCCGACCGCGGCGCATTCCTCCCACAGCGCCCTGGTCGCCCCCGCGATCCCCGCCGCGCCCTCGGCCGCCGAGATGACGAACAGCGCAGCATCGGCCGCGCGCAGACCCGCCCGCAACTCGCCGACGAAGTCCAAGTAACCCGGCGTGTCGACCAGATTGACTTTCATGCCGTCCCATGCCACCGGCACCACCGACAGCTGCACCGATCGGTGCTGGCGATGCTCGATCTCGTCGTAGTCCGACAGCGAGGTGCCGTCCTCGACCCGCCCTGCGCGATTGACCGCCCGCGCGGTGAGCGCCATGGCATCGACGAGCGTGGTCTTTCCCGACCCGCTGTGCCCGACCAGGACCACGTTGCGGATCTGCTCGGGCCGGTCCGCCGTCACCACGCCGCCGTCGCCCGCGGCAGCTCCGTTGGTCTTGTCCACCATGTGTCTCGCTCCTCTGCTGACACCTGCCGTACGTCCACCTTCCCACCGGGCGAGGCGTTCCGCCGACGAATCGGCAGATCAGGGTGTGCGGGCGGGCAACAGCGGGCGGGGGAGCTGACCGGGCCGACATCTGTCACCCGGTGGCCGTCGCGGTGACCGGGGTGAACGCTTGGGCGCCGAAGCGACCAACATTCTCGATCGTTGTAATCGTCCTCGATCCGCGGGAGTCGCCGTGCCGGGATATGAGTGGAGTAGCCCAACCGCGCCCCGTCGTGGCCCGAGCCATCGGCCGAACGCCATCATTCCCGAGCTGTAGCTCAGGTCGCCGGAGAGCTGAGTCCTGGCGTGAAGGATCTACGGCTTCAGTTGATCGCCGTGCGAGCAGGCGGAGGTATCAGGCGAGCCGGAGATCGGGGACGCCAATCGCGCCTACCCCGCCGAAGAGCGCCGGGCTGGTACGAGCGGGGCGTTGGCGAAAAATTGTCGAAGTGCGCGTATCCGCCTCCCGGGCGGAGGCTCCGCATCCAGTGTGTCGGCGAGCCGGTTTCTCCGAGGAGCGTTCCTCGCATGTCACGCAGGACGTGCGAGCAACGCTCCTCGGGTGAGCGCTGTCGGTGCGCTCAGGTCAGCTGCCGGATGTCCCCGCGGACGCGGTAGAAACCACCGCGCGCCGACTCGGCAACGCCGTCGACCACGTAACGAGCCCCCGCGCGCCGGATGTCTTTGGGGAACTGCACATTCCAGCCGCGCTGGTATCCGGGCGAGACGACCCGCACGCGCAGCGAACTGCCGTGGTTCACGCACTCCACGATGACGCCCGTTCCGGCGTCGGAGGTGACTTCGACGGTATTGCTGGGCACCACGGCGGAGATCTCGGGAGCCTTCACCGAAACGGTCTGGGGCAGCACGCCCTGCTCGGCATCGCGAATGGCGGCCTCGCTGACATCGAGACAGGCCAGCGTGCCGGTGGTGGTGACCAGGTACAGCTTGTCGTCGTGATACTGCATGGAGTAGGCGGAGCCGCAGCCGGTGGCCAACTTCCATACGCGGTTCCCGGCGGCATCGAAGCAGTACACCGACGAGTAATTGTCGCCGGCGAAGACGTAGCGGCCGTCGGGCGAGGTCGCGCAGGAGAAGACAGCGGCATCGCACTGGTAGGTGCGCTCGGCCCGGCCGCTCTTGGTCACCATGCGCACCTGGTTACGGGAGGTGCCCGCGTAGACGGCGTCGGATTCCTGCCAACCGAACAGCACGTCGCCGCCGGTGCCCGCCTGCCACAGAGGGTTGCCGCTGTCCAGGTCGTACTTGGTGACGCCTGCGGAATGCCCGTGGTAGACGCCGTCCGCGTCGATACGCACCATCCAGCCCGAATCGCCGGTGCTGCGCCGGGTCCACAGCGACTCCTCCTCGTAGTCGATGACGGTGATGCCGCCTTGACGGTCGGAGACGCCGAGGATGCCGTCGTGGATGTCGAGCCAGTAGATGTCGACATCGGCCGCGATGTCGTACGCCGCGCGCGGCACCTTGCCGGACAAGTCGTAGACGCGACCGTCATCGCATCCGGCGTAAATCCAGAAATCATCGGCCACAATGCATTTGACGGCGTCCGGCAAGCGGTAACGACCGGTGACCACCCCGTCCGGGGTCAGAGTGAACACGTCACCGCTCTCGTTGCCCACCCAGCAGCGACGCTCGTCGACGAAGATGCCGAATGCGGCGGCGCCGGAGTCGAAACTCCACAGCACGGGCGCGGCCTTCGCGGTCGAGCGGCCGCTGCTGATCGCCCGCCGGGTCACCGGGCGCCTGCCCCGCGCCCCCATCACCGCGGGCGCATAGCCCTTGCGCACCTTCTCGCCGACCTTCTTGGCCGCGGCGGCCTGCGCCTTCTCCTCGGTGGCGAACGAACTCACCTTCGTCTGCCCTTGCTCCCCGATGCGACCGAAACGAACACTCACCTGGGTGCCCGCGACGATCACCTCGTAGAACTTGTGCGCGGAACCGCTGTCCTCGGACAGCTCGAGATAGGTGGTTCCCCCGATAGTCATAGCGCCTCGCCTGGTTTCGTCAGATCAGAACAGGACGAAAGTTAGCAAGGGGCACCGACACTCGGCGTGCCTCGCGTCGGAGGCCTTGTCATTATGAGAACCGGAGGGCCGAGCGTTAGCCTGTCTCGGCAGGGGAAGGAACTCGAACGACGTGAAACCGCATCCGGCTGGGCAGCCGTATCCGAACACGATGTCAGGCGCGTACGGCGGGCATCCGCCGCAGGGGGCACCGTATCCACCAGTGCCACCACAGCATCTGTATGAATCGCAGCCCGAACCCCAGGCACAGCAACCATATCCGCAGGCAACGCCACCGCAAGCGCCGTGGGCACATCCGCGGCCGTCGCACGTGAATGCCACACCACCCGATCCGCGGCCATCGCGGCAATATCCGGCGCCGCAGCAGGCTGCGGCCAGTACTCGCCGTCGAACGCGCAGCCCCACCAGCCCGTCCCGGCGGCCGGGGACCAGCGGCTCGTGTTCGAATATGCCGCCGACGCGCAGACCGCGGGACGTCTCGATCGCGCGGCCTTCTTCGCCAGCTTCGATCCGACTCGGTTTCTGCTGTTCCTCGGTGTGATCACCGGGCTGTTCAGCTTGCAGGTAGTCGTGAATGTCATCCGCGAGGGCACCGAGGGATTCGGCGACGGTGCGGGCGGCGGCATCGCGTTCGTGCTCGGCTTCATCCTGTTCTTCATGGTCATCGGTTCCTTCCGAGGATGGAATCTGACCCGCAAACGGATTGCGACCTACGCTTTTCCGGGCGCACTGATGCATGCCGAGTACGACGGTGAGGGTTTCGCCCTGCGCACGCCCGTCGAGGATTCGCGCATCGCCTACCGGAATATCCGGCGTTTCAGACTCCGTGGCGACGTCGTGGAGTGGAAGTTCCGCGTCGGGGGTGGTATCTGATGCCTGTCGAGCTCATGCCGCCGCACGCACAGCAGTTCGTCCAGGCGCGACTGAGTGCGTGACCTCGGAGGGTTGCCAGGCCGGCTCCGACCACCGGTCGGGCAGGGGCGGTAACGCGCGGCGTCACCGACGACGGCGGCCACACAGAGCAAACCCGAGCGGATCAGCTCAGTGTTTTTTCGGCGCTCAACGGATTCCCTTCGGCATCGACTTCTTCGTAGTCGATACTGAATTCCAGGCCTGCGTTTCTGGAGTGTTCTGCAAGGTTCCGAAGCCGATCAGCAGCAGAGTCGGCCGCGTCCTCGATGCGGCCCTCGAGAAGGAAGTAGATAGGCGCTTCCGGCCCACCCGCATCGTAACAATATAGTTCGAATCCGTCGGTCTCATAGTGCACCTGAAACCCGCGATGCGGCTTCATCTGCAGATCTTGTTTCGCTACCCACGCTCTCAGAATCTGTTCCATCACCTCCGGTCTATCGGTATAAAAGGTTCCGTGGTACGAGGTAATGGTCATGAGTATCCTTTTTCGGTGTAATCTCGATGTGGCTCGACACGAGATCATACGCCGATCACTCGTCGAGAGTGAAGCGGTCGATACTAGCGCCGCTCTTCATTTCGCTTGCGGCGCGTGCTCTCGGCTTCTCCATAAATAGTGGTGATTCTCGGGTTGAGGCGTACGATGATCCGGACGGAAGGATGTCGGTAGGCGAGGATCAGTGCATTTTCCGTTCCCGTCCATTCGATCTGTGAAGTCGTCCCCGACGAGCGTGCGGTGGGTTCACCATATGTGTCTATGAGTGCTGCGGTCATTCGGGTGAAGGCGTCGCGTGGTGGTGTCCGGCAGTCGTCGCTATCAGGCATGATGGTCGCGACCGGCAAATCTATGGAATGGACATCGAGGGCATTTCCGTTCACATAACACTCACCGGCCACATATCTGCTGGTGAATACCACCCGATCGGTTTCGCGTCTTTCTATCGTCCAGAGCCCGGCTCGCGCGCTGACGGTCACCAGGTCATCCATTCGCCATGACCAGATCAGATTGCGAAGTCCGGTGACGAGGTCAACCAACTCTGCGTCGTCCAGCTCCGGTCGATGGACTGGTGGCTGCGGTGGAGTGTAGCGCGGCACGGCTTCGAGCTGCCGGATCGTTCTGTCCATGAGGTCGGCATCGTATGCAGGCAAGTCCACCCAGCTTGGGGGGCCGGTAGGCGACATCGTACTGAGACCGAGCAGGGGGGTTGGCATCGGATGCGGGGCGGCGGAGCTCGCGGCGCCAGCCGTTGACCGTTCATCGGTGGATCGGCCGATGCGAGTCGCCGGCTCTGGATCACCGATATCGGAGAGGGGCGTCGATGACGGCAGCTGCCGTTCGGCGATGGTGAGTCCTGTTTTCTGGGCGCTGATTTCAGCGAGGCGCTTCCATTCGGAGAAGTCGGTGCCCGGTATGGCGTCGAGCGTAACCGACCATTCGTTTATATCGGTGCGCAGCACGGTCAGCACCATCATTGTGATCGTCTGATACTTCGGGTGATGTCGGAGGCGCTGTCCGAATCGGGTGCCGACCGGGTCGGTGGCGGAGCCAGTCGAGGTCATGCCGAGTTCGTCTCGCAACCGGTCGAGATGGACTTGGTCGAGCGGGCCATGGAGGATGAGTGTCAGTTGTCGCTTCAGGAGGTTCACTTCCCTCCGCTCGGCAGTGGTCGTCGTCTGCCACTCCGTCATATGATCACCACAATCGCATCTGCCGTAGCGTGTTTCGCCGCGTTCAACGGTCACGTTCGATACGGAGCTGCCGTGCACGTTCGAGTTCGAGCGCCCGCGCTCTGGTTACTCGCGGTGACACCTCGGGATTTCGGCGGACAGCTTCCTCCGCTGCCGTAGCGTGGCCGATCGACCGTAGGTAATCGACCTCGACCACCTGTGGGGAAAGCCCGTCTCGTATGGCTTTGACAGCCTGCGCGTATCGGCGCTCCGGCGAATCGTAGGGAACATGGACGGGAGGTCGCCCTGGCGGCTCGTACACGTACACACTCCTTTCATGATCGTAATTTGTCGGTGTGAGGTCCAGGCACAGCGAATAAGTCTGTATATCTAGGCGCCTTGCCTGGTCCGGAGTCAATTGCAGAACTCTGCTCGGCCCGACGATCTCGTTGTGGTGCTGTCGCACGATTTCCTTGCCCAACGTTTCCGCTGCTTTGCCGAGTGTGCGAGCGCGGTCCGTGTCGAGCGCCTGGGTCACAATTTGCCGATGCGCTGGATCCAGCCCCAGCTCTTCGATCCGGCGCGCCTCTATTGCCTGCTCGTGCCGGATGGCGCGCTGTATTGCGTCGAAATTCCGGGTCATCTCGCCGAGGTCCTGCGCCTGGCCGCGCGCGAGGGCCTGCTCGTATTCGCGTGCAGTATTCAGTTCGAGCTGGAGGGAGGGGGTACGCACGTCCGGCTGCTGGTTGCGGAATTCCAGTACTTCTCGGGTGGCTACCTCGACGAGTGCTCGCTCAGTGATCTCCAGCTGGGTCGTGGTCGAGAGGTTCCGCTCGCGCACATCGAGTTCGATGATTTGTGCGACAACCTGTCTGTGCTCGCCTAGTTGAAGTTCACGCAGCGCGTCGAGGCGGCTATGGAGTTCGAGTTGCTGCGCTGCGGCCATGCGCTCCTTCGCGAGTGCGACATCTTTACTCACGTCGGTCAGCGGAGCGCCGCGTTCGAGTGCCTCGCGGATCCGATCGAGCGCCTCGCGAGCCTGGATATACCCTAGCGACTCCGCCGCGCTCTGCACTCGATTCGTCTCGGCGAGATCTCTCGACAGTTGCACGATTTCCCGTATATGCGGGTTCAGCTGCGCCAGCAACTTCCCGCGTTGGCCGTCGGCCAGGTCACGCTGGAATTCGAGTTCCCGAGCGGCCTCCAGTCTGCGAGTGAGTTCGTGCGCGCGATCCTTGTCGGTGGTTTCGACAACGGGCAACTCGGGACTGGAATCGAAGTCGCTGCCCGGGACGATCAGTGAAATATCCTCGATGTTCAGCTCCGGATATTTGTTCTGAATCTCCTTGCCTGCCGCCTTGAGTGATTTCGAAATGTCGTGCGTCGATCGGATCACGCCCTTTCGAACTGCATTGGCGAATGTAAGCGCCTGGTTGTTGTAAGCCTTCGGATTTTCGTGGATCCGTTGGGCCAGCGCCTGAAGTTCGGACCGCGTGAGCCCTCTCAGGGTCAGAGGACCGCCTGGTGCCGCATCGGTGGCCTTGGTCGCTATCCGTCCGTCGTAGCGCTCCACGAGGATTTCATGGAACCTGTCACGGTCGATGACGACAGCGATGTCGATGTCGTTCGCTTGGGGGCTCCGCAGCGCCGATCCTTGGACGAAGATGCCGTGGTCACCGAATCCGGCATCGTGGAGGATTCGATCGAGATCCCTGGCGAACGCGTTGAAGTGACCGGCGTCTTCGAAGCGGTATGGGTAGCCGCGATCGGAAACCACATCGGCCCAGTTCTCCATGTGCTGTGCGAGCACGTCAGCGGTGATGGGCTTCGCAAGGCGGGAACCGATATGGATGAGGTCGGCGATGCCGCGATCGTCGATTCCCAGTCGACGTCCGTGCTCGATCAGGTTGTTGAGATCCCTTTCGCTGTAGCTGAGTTCGAATTTGGGGTCCTGGGCAACACGGTCGCGAACGCTGTCGACGAGCCTCTCGATAGGGATCTGCCCTTGCGCACCGCGCATGCCGAGATCTCGGGGATGGGGCTCGGCACTCCGCTCGACGTGCGGCGTCTCAGGGCGGTTGTCGGGTGTGGGGTTGGTGATGCGTTGGTTTTCGGCGAATATCGTGGCGGCGTTGGGGTCGGCGCTTCGCTCGACGGGCCGTGTGTCGGGCCGGTCGGCAGGGGTGGAGTTGCTGATTCGTAGGTTTTCGATGAACGCGGGGTCGTAGCGTCGTGCATCTTCGGCGCTCGGGCCCGGAGCAGGATTCGGCGGATGTCGGCGGTCAGCGGGTTCGTCGGAACGATCCCGTGAGCGTCCTGGGTCGGCAGGCGCCGATGGACGGGCTGGGATCGGTAGTACCTGCGTGTTTGTATTCGGTGAGGTGGCTTGCGTGGAGGTTGGTACGGAGGCTGCTGGGCCGTCGTGCTCAGCGGCGCCGTCTAGAAGTCGAACGTCCCCTGTCGCGGCCAGGTCCCATCCGTCCGGTTGCGCATCTCGGCCCAGGAAACCGCGTTCGCCGACGTGCTGTCCGTCGGACTGAACGACAGGGTGTCCTTGTCGATCACGAGTTGGTGTTCGCTGCTCGGTTCCGGTGGATCGGTCAGTGACGTCGCTCGGAGCAGGTACTCGATCTCCTTCGCGTCTTCCCGTGTCCGCTCGATAGACACCCGCCAAGTCGGCGGATACACCTGGTAGCCCTGTACCGGTTGGCCCGTGCGGATCGCCTCGTCGTACCTCTCCCCGATCATGGTCGGCGCGAGGCTCGCGTGAGCTGTCACCACTCCCGTCTCGGCGTTCACCACGTAGTTCCCCAAGCCCAGCCTCTGACCGTTCGCGATCTGCTCGGGAGTCGAGATCGGCCGACAGACCCAGCAGTGCTCGAACTGGTAGATCCGATACTCCTGGTCGGGGCTGAAGATTTGTGCCAGATACTGCTCCACTTGCTCTCTGGTTCGAAATTCCGGCACTGTTCACTCCTTGATTCGGTGGGATCGGTATCGACCACAAGCCAGCGGAGTTGTGGATCATGTCGGCTGGAGGCCGGTCCGAGAAGGTGCTTTGCTGGGGGTCCCACCAGACCGGGCCGCTCGCGCCGAGCGGGTAGACGATGACGGTGGCATGGCTGCCGTCGATGACCGGTGTCCCGTCCTGGTGGTAAAGCAAGGCGTTGGTTCGGGGGTCACGGGCATGCCACTCGTTGATGACCAAGGCGGCCGATCCAGGCCCGTGGGCGCTGATCTGATCGTGCAGCGCCATGAATTGATCCGGCACGGGCGTACCGGCGTGGTTTCGCAAGCTGCTGCCGAGCCAGTCGGCTGCGCGCTGCGGGCCATTGCGCTCGCCGCTTGTCTGGTCGATGGTCCCGTCGGCAAGCCGGTCCGGGTAGCGGGGTAGCGACACTTGCGGCCTGCCGAAGAACGATGACAGCGCTGCCAGCGCACTGTCCAGGCAGTTGTTGCCGCGTCCGGGGAATCCGGGACCGCCGTCGTTGATCAGTCGCCCGTACGGGTGGGTACGTGGGTCGGCACCTACTGTGAAGCGGTCGCCGTCGCGCAGCGAGTCCTCGACAATCTGCTGGTAGGAGCGATTTTCGAGGTTGGTCAGCCGGTTGTGGTCGATGACGCGAGTCTCGGGCAGACCGGTGAATCTGGTGGGGGTGTTTGCTGCGGCGATGTCGTTGCTGATCTGTCGCAGGTCTTCCGGACGGACGGTCGGCTGATTCCGGCTGTCTGCCGCCAGTCCGAGATGCTCGCGCAGGTGGTTGGTGAGCGTTTCGGAGCTGTCGTGTGGATGCCAGCTCCTCGGGTCGGCCGTTTCACGGTCGACGTTGACGGACAGGTGGGCGGTGGACGGGTCGTCGGTGAAGACGACGTCGACCAGCAGCCAGTCACCACTGAGCAATCGGTGACCGTAGTTGAAGGCACGGTCTGTCGCCAAGTGAGCGTTTTCGATCAGATTCCGCATCTCCTGCGGGGAGACGTGCGGACCGGCTTCGAGGTGGATCCGCACGCTGACCACGGCAACATGCTCGGGTCCTTCCGCGTACCGCCGCATCTCGTATGCGGGGATGCCGGGCGTTCGGTCCGGCCGAACCGCGATGACTCGATCGGGTGCTCGTCGTCGGTAGTTCTCGCGCGCATTGCGCGCTTCGAGTGCCCGTTGTGTTTCCGGGTCTATCGGACGGCGACGATCGGGCACCTCGGTAGGGGGTGCGGAGCTGTGCGGATCATGCAGTGGCACAGTGACATGAGGGTCCTGACGCTGTGGTCCCGATCCCATGTGCCGCTCTATGCGCGGGTCGAGGTGTTGTCTGGGCTCGCGGTTGGCAGGTCGTCTCGGATTATGTGGCGCAGACGTGGAGGGGCCCGACCGATGGGGAGCGACGGGTGAGTGTGGTTCCGCTACGTGTCTTGGTGGTGATGGGACACGCGGCTGTGGTGGCAGCGATTCGGGGGCTCGCATCGATGACAGATCGGCTACGGGTGCGCGTGTTTCGGGCGCGCGTGGCGGCACCCGGCCACGATCGGATTCCCGCACGTGCGGAGCGTCCGGGTGCGGGCGCTCGGTATACGGATTCTGCGTGCGCTGTGTGCTCAGGCGTTGCGTCTCGCCATGGGAACGAGGGTTCTCTTGTGCGCGCTGTCTCGGCTCGTGAGTAGTCGGCGGGAGCGATTCCGGCGCCCGCATCGACCGCCACGGGTCCTGCTGTGTCGGAGGCTGGGATTCGGGAGCCCGGTAGTCGGTGTGCTGTTGGTGGCCGTCGAGCCAGTTGCGCACCTGGATGTCGTATGGGCTCTGCCCCAGCGGGTGGGCGTAGGCGGCCTCGGTCTCCTGCGGTGTCGGCTGGTAGCGGCCGATGTGCGGGTTGTATCGGCCGTAGTAGAAGGGATCGTGCGGGATGACACGACCGTCGTTGAAATGCGCGACGTACCTGTGAACGTTCGGATCGAAACCCGACCGGTGCGGTGGAGGTTCCGGGCGGGGAACCTGCGTGTGCGGTGGCGCGTGTTCCGTTGGGGGACTGTGCTGCCCGGAGTGCGCATCCTGCTGCTGAGCGTGCTCTCCCGCTTGTCGTCCTCGGTCGACAGCGGGAATATCGTGGGTGTGGGCGAAGCGGGGGTTGTCCAGGTGGGCGAAGCGCGGGTTGTAGACGGGCTCGCCGACCCTGACGGATACCAGGTTCCCGTTGGCGTCGACGATGATCTGCCGCGGCCAGACGCGGTAGACGGTGTCGCCGGATATCCCGCCAGGGGCCAGTATCTCGGCTTCCCTGTGGCTGCCCGCGTTGTATCGGCTATGGGCAGTGGCGTCGTGGAAGGTGGCGTCTACGTCGATGCCGTGCGGGTGGTACAGCTCGTGCATATACATCGTCTGCCGGAAGGTGCCGTCGGGCAGACGTGTCAGCTGCCCCTCATCGGCGAGCCGGTTGAGGTCGTTGCCCGCGATGTCCGTTTCCCGGGCGATGGTGTGCTCCGGACTCCTCGACAGCGACACGAAGCCGTCTGCTTGGCCGGGGCCGGTGTGGCCGACGTGCGCACCGATGTTGAGGTTGCCGGGATCGCGTGGCGAGAAGCCGAGGTCGAAGATCTCCGGCCCCCGCGAATCCATGCGGAACAGGGCGTTGCGGGCGTCCAGGAACGCGTCTTCAGCGCTCCTGTCCCGCCATACCGGCGACAGGCCATCGCCGGGATAGTTGACCACCAACCTCGTGGGGTCGATCGGCGCAGTCGCGTCGTCGAGCGCCTGGCCGGGCATGGACCGGGTCAGGTGATCGGGCAGCAGGTTGTCGGCGCAGCCGGGTTCGAATGCGTCGGGTTCGACGCTCGCGTAGCGCCGTCGCACGGGATCGCGCAGGTCGTGATCCACGACCTCGGTGAGGTACTCCGGGTCGAGCTTGTCGGGAGTCTCGTGGAGTGGCGGTTGTTCCGGGTTCTTGTAGACGCCGTACTGTCCGACACGCAGCGTGCCGTCTTGGACCCCGCGGACGATGTCGGCGGCCACCAGACCGTGCCTGGTGGCGTGATCCTCGATCACCCGAAGGTCGTTGTAGCTGAGTTCGACCGGCCCGCGCGGCGACGAAGGTCGATGCGGCGCGGTGCCCGGAGAATCCGGAACGTCACGAGGTGGCACCGCCGCCACACGGTCCGTCGTCCCCTGGGGTCCACGGTCGGACTCCTGCGGGCGTGGAGTGTCCGCTTGCGAGTGTGCCGGGCGCGGACGGTTGTCCTCGGTTACGAGGCGATCACGCCGTTGCGAGGCCACTGCTTCTCGCGTCTGGCCCGGATCATGATCTGTCCTGCCGCCGCCCGGAAGATCCCGTCCTCCGGTTGGTCCGTGCGGGCGGTGTTGCTCGTCTTGTCGATGATCAGTGTGCGATCGAGGTTGTCCCTCGTCTCCCCGAACCGGTACTCCACTTCGCTCGGGTTGTCCTTGGTCTGGTTGTAGTAGATCAGCAGTGCCATCGTGTCGTCCCCACAGTGTGTCGTAGCGTTCGCCAGTTCGTGGCGGTATGTCGTTGGACCAGTGATGGTCGAGATTCGCGTGGGCGTGTGCGTCCTGATACGTCGAGCCGGGATGAGCACGCAGGTAGGTGGACTCGGCCAGCTCGTGTTCGAGTAAGACGATATCGGCGGGCAGCGGATGTCCGGCGCGCAACCGGATCCATGCCTCGGCGATGGCCGGATCGGCGTCGAACCTGCGTCGAATCAGGTTGCCGTCATAGTCGATGATGGGGTGTTCTTCGCGGAACAGATGGTTCTTGATCTGCTCCACATCGTCGCGGGTGAAATGTGAGCCGTCGGTGCGCGGATGTTCACCGAGTGTGCGCGCGATGTCATCGATGTCACCGTCGTCGCGGCGGAAATGGTCGTAGGCGTCCTCCGCCCATTCGAACGCCGCGAAGTCGTCGCGTGGACGCACGGCGCCACCGGAATACGACATCGCCTCGGAATCGGTGGCGCCTGGATCGTTCGTGTTCGACTGCCGCCGAGTACTCGGGTCGGCTCGTCGATTGGGCTGTGCCGCCTCCGACGTGTCGTCCCGTCTAGGCATATCGGTGGCCGCGGTGCCGTCGGAGAAAGGTGCCGTGCGCGCAGTACCGCCCGATGAGGCACGGTCGGCTGGGCTCGCGCGGTGGGCCAGGTCGGCTGGTGGGGCGCCGGTGCTGCCGGGCTCGCTGGTCGCGGTCGGCGGCGAGACCGGTTGCGGGGGAGTCGTCGGGCGCGCGGTGTGATCGGGCCGAGGTGTGGCGGCGGTCGCAGACTGTGCTGGACCGACGGATGCAGCGGGGTCTGGAGTGGAAACGGTCGAGCGCTGGCCCAGGTCGATGGCGGGCGCGGAAGGTCCGGCGAGCGTGTTGGGCGGCACGGCCGCTGGAGATGCTGTTGCCACAGCGCTCGAGGTGACGGTGTCCGATGGCGAATCGGCCTGGGCATCCGATCTGGATGTAGGCGTCGCGGGCGGTGTCGCGGCGAGGGGGCCGGTCGTGCTCGGTGTCGCGTTGTGCGGTGCGGTCGACGCGTCTACGCGCTGGCCAGGTGCCGGGGCGGCGCGGTCGGCGAGGGGCGGCGAATCGTCGGCGGTCGACCGGTTCTGGATGCTGGGTTGGGAGCCGGATTGATCAGCCGCATCGTAGGCAGCGGGCGCAGGATTCGATGGGGCGGTCGGTTGTCCGCCTATTTCGCTCGAAATGTGTGCTGAAGCCGCAGGGGCGGGCGAAGTCGTGGTTCCGGTCGGGTCTTGCTCGTCGGAGTTGCTGTGTGCTGTGTCGTCGATAGACGTCGTCTGGGTGCCGCTGAGCGTGGGTGGGCCCGGATCCGGAATCACCGTGCTGGTGCTGCTATCGGATGGGCTGTCGGCATGTGACGGAGTCGAGGTTCCCTCGGCGCTGACAGGCGTTGCGGCCGGAGTCTGTGGTTGTGGGTTGTTCGAGGTCGAATCGGTACTGCCGGCCGGGGTGGGGCCGGAGTTCTCGTTGCCGACCTCGCTCGTGTGAGCCGTCGTGTTCTGCGGCTGTGCCGAGCTCGTCGAGGCAGGCGTGGCGTTCTCCGGGGGATTCGACGTGACGGAGTCGCTGTCGGTCCCGTCGGCGTCGGCGGGGGTGCTCGCGGGCTGGGTCGCTTCGGGTTGCGGCTGAGAGCTGCTCGGCTGTGTTCGGTCTCCGGTGTCGCCGGGTGCGGGTTGAGTGCGTTCGGGTGGCTGGTTGTCGCTGGGTGCAGGTAGGTCCGGGCCCGAATCGCTCAGGTCGGGTGGGGACGACGTTGTGTCCGTGTCGTTGGCAGCGGAGTGGAGGCCGTGCGGAACGCCCTGTGCGGCGGAGGATGTGATGCTTTCGAGGGTGAGGTTGAAGGGTTGGTCGGTGAGCGCGGCGACTGTCGCTGCGGCGGCGGTTTCGCCGGCGATGCCGGTGGCGGTTTCGGTGGTGGCGGCGACGGTGGCTCGGCCGAGGCGGCTGGCGGCGACGTCGTCGACACCGGACAACAGTCCGCTGCGGCCGAGTCCGCCACCGACCGCGCCGCCCGCCGCGCCCGCGGCGGCGGCGATTCCAGCGGCCTTCACGTCCTGAAGTGTGATTTCGTCGCGGCGCCCGGTGGCGGCTTGGAAGACTTTGACGCCGAGTTCCAGGCCGCCTTCCTCCAGTGCCTCGTTGATCGCGCCGAGTAGGGCCACCCGGGCGGCGGCTTTGGCGGCGGCGCGGGTGAGCAGGCGGGCGATCAGCTGTTTGATCGCCATGCGGATGGTGACCTGTGTGGCTATTCGCAGGACGACGGCGCCTCCGGCGCTGAACCCGGTCCAGGCGGTCAGCAGCAAGGGCGCCACCTCGATCGAGAAGATGACCATCGCGCCGATGATGACCAGCTTGGTGTGCTCGATATCGGCTGCACCGTCACCGATTTGGTCGGCCAATTTGTCGATATATCCGGCCAGCGCCTGCCAGGCACCTTCTTTGCCTGCCAAGGTGTCCCAGTGTGCGGCGATCGCGTCATGGGTTTGTCCGTCGATCGCCGCCAACGCCTGCTGCATCGTGTGCGCGGCGTCGTCGTCGAGCTCGTTCAGCGCGGCCGACATCCCCGACCATGCGTCGGCTACTCGCCGCATCGCGGTTTCGTCGCCCTCGGGCCAATCACCCGCGCCGACCACCCATTTGGCGACCCATTGCAGCCACTCCGGGATTTCGATACCCATCAGGTGGTGATCCGGTCGATCTGGGCGGCGTAGGCCTGGTCACGGTTTTGCACCGTGTTCGCGATGGCGACCATGCTGTCGCCGAGGTTGGTCATCGTCTTGCCGAGGTTGTCGACGCTGGTCAACGCTTTGGGGACATCGGGTGTGTAGTTCTTGGCGAAGCTCTGGCCGATCTTGTCCGAACCCCAGCACTCGCCCTCGGTCTCGATGACCCGCCGCAGGTCGGCGGCGGCAGCGGCGATCTTGTCGGCGACGTCGGTGAAGCCTGGCCGGGTGGCGCGCAGCGAATCCGGGTCGACACGGAAGTTGGTCACGGGCGATCCTGTGAGTAGGAGCGGTCGCGGTAGTACTCGGAGGGCCGTTCCAGGCGTTTACGTTGCATCGGATTCTGCTGCGGGACGGGTACGTTGGCCGTCCGACCACTCACGCCACCAATCGGTCAGATCCGAACCGGGAATGGTGGCGGAAAGGAAGTCGTCGGCCGAGTTGAGGGATGGAACGGGGTTGACCGACAGCCAAACCGATTCCTGCGGACACACTTGCTCGAGCAACTCCCGGCCCGAGACAACTCGCCGCAGCCAGGGGTTCACGTCCTTCGGCAACCTGCCCGGCGAGGTGTAGATATCCAACATCATCATCGGACTGGAAGAGGTCATCGTATCGAGGACGCGGAACGGCCACCCACGCTGAGCCTGCGGATCGTCCGCGGCCAGTACCACGGTGAACTCGCTGCGGCTGAACGCCTCGATGAGCCAGGCGATGGTGTTGAACCCCCACGTCGCTCGCCATAGCACCAGCTCGAACTCGTTCGCGAGTTCCACGCCGGCCGACTCCGGGACCGGCACGAATTCAGGGTTCACCCAGTACTCGGCGATCCCGCCGTTGTCGTCGGCCAACCACCCGCCGAGCACGTTCTCCTTCCGGATCGCCGACTTGTCGGCCCTCGGGTCCGTGAGGTACTTCCACTTGCCGGGGTTCGCTCGCGCCCAGGCATAGTCCGAATCCGTTGGCTCGGGCAAGATCCGGCGCCGGAAATACGGCTCCATGAAGTCCGAAATACTGTGCTTTGCCATCACCGCTCCCCGTCGCGGTTTCGGACAGCGACCGACATCCATGAGCAGCTCGACGGGCTCAACTCAGAATCCCACCTCTCGAAAGCAAGTAACGTGCAGCACAAGCAGGTAGGAGCGCCCGCTTGTTGTCATCACCAGATCAGTGACTTCCGATGGCCGTAGCCATCGGCCCGGCTGTGTTCTCATCGGTCCGATCGGATGGCGGGACGCAGTTGCCCCGGCAATCCGAAGGCATTGGCTCGCAGCCAATCCGGACCGACTGGAAACAACTCACGGGCGGTCCCGCAGGTAGGAGCGGTTGCGGTAGTACTCGTCCTCGGATTCCTCGTCCAGCGTTGCGGGCTCGTTCTGTGGCGTGGGAGGTTCCGGGAACATCGTGCGGACCAGATCACGGATGCTCGGGGCGCCGGGCACCAGATCCGAGAGATCGGGAATACCCTCTCCTGACGCTTCGATCGGGGCCACGGCCTGTCGGGTCGCCTCCAGCGCCAGCCGGGCGGCGGCCTGGACGGCCTCGGTGATGGAGTGCCCGAGCTTGTCCGGTGTGGAGCGCTTGAACGCCTCCGGCTCGACGTGGACTTCCACCGGAACACCGGCGGCGTTGCTGACCACCCGGATCAGATTGTCCGAGGACCACGCCGTGACCGTGGTGCTCGCTATCGCGGACTGAGCGTCGGCCAGGTCTCTGCGCTGTTGCTCGAAAACCTCCAGCAGCGAATCGACCTGATCACGCAGCGCGTCGGTGGATGGCTGTGTCGCGTCGCGCCCACTGTCCTGCACCTGCAAACCCCCACTTCGAGAATTCGGTCCGTTGCTGAATCTGACGTAGCGGCCCGACGTTCGGTTCCATCGAATGTCAGATTCCATCACCCGTCCCGCGGGCGCCGCAACTGAAGGGCGGGTCCGAACGCGACCCGCTCTGGCAGAATCGTTGCGTGCTCGTCACGAGGGGGAACACACCATGGTGTTGACCGCGCGTTTTCAGCCGGGATCGGCCAGCCGTCCATTCGTCGATCGTGAGCAGGTGCTGAGCCGGTTCGACGAACTACTGACCGAAGCCGCCGACCACCCCCGGGTCATGCTGCTCAGTGGCATCGGCGGAATCGGTAAGTCCCGGTTGGTCACCGAGCTGCGAGCGCGGGTCGAGCGCAAACATCCGGCGGCGGTGCTCGATCTGCAAGTGCCGAGTCATCGTCAGGCCGCGGACGGGCTCGCGGTGCTGCGGGTCCAGTTCGGTGCGCAGAAGATCAAATTCCACCGCTTCGACATCGCCTGCGCCGTGTTGTGGCAGCGCATGCATCCGCATCTGCGTCTTACCTCTGATTCGCTGGCGCTCGCCGAGCACAGTGAGATCCTGACCGAGATCCTCAACGACGCGACCGGGATACCGGTCTTCGGCACCGCGACCCGGCTGCTCGACCTCGGTGCGCGCCGCGCTATCCGCACACATCGGATACGGCACGATCCGATCCTCCAGGAACTCGACCGGCTGAGCCTGGCGAGCTTGGAGGAAGCCGTTTCCTACCTGTTCGCCGAAGATCTCAAAAGCGGGACGGAAGGTAGGCCCTATGTGGTCTTCCTGGACGCCTACGAAGCCTTGATGGGCGGCACCGACCGCGAAGGCCGCGCCGCGGCGTCCGATGCTTGGCTCCGCGATGTGGTGGCGCAATTGGACACCGGGTTGGTGGTGATCGCCAGCCGCGAGCCACTGGGCTGGGAGCGGCACGATCCGGAGTGGTCCACCCGAGTTCGGGCGGTCGCGGTCGACGACCTGCCGATGGATGCCCGCTTCGAATTGCTGAATTCGTCGGGAATCGAGGAACCCGCCGAGCGCGCGGCAATCGCCGCTTCGAGTGCCGGTGTCCCGTTCTATCTGCATCTGGCCATCGACGCCCGCACCCGCGCGGGTTGGGTGACCCCTGCCGAATTGGTATCCCCCGACACGATTCTCGAGCGTTTCCTCCAGCACGTGCGCCCCGACGAGGTCCGGATGCTGGAGCTGCTGGGGCTACCTCGCACCTTCGATCGAGAGATCTTCACGGCGGTGGCCGAGCAGTTCGAGTTGCCTCATCACATCGCGGCGTGGAAGTCCCTGATCGCGTACTCGTTCGTGTACGCGGCGGACGAAAGCGACGAAGGCCCGCGCTTCCAGCTGCACCAGTTGATGGTGGACGCGTTGCAGCGGCGCTTGGATCCGGATGTTCGGCGCACCCTGCACGCGATGCTGCACAACCTCTGGTTCGTGCGTGCGGAACGGCCGACCGGCCGGGTCACCGCCCTGCGGGAGGCGGGATATCACGGTGTTCGTTCGGGCATGCTGTCCGCGGTGACGTTGCTGCACTACGTCGATCGGATCGAAGCGGCGGGCGGCAGCCAGGGGATCGGCGGAGTGATCAGCGATCTGGACCGCTACCTGAACGATCCACATGAGAACCTGGCAGGTATGGCGGAACTGTCGGAACTGACGCGGTGCCTGGAAGCGGAAGCGGCGGTGCTGCTCGGCGACGCCAAGCAAGCCGATCGGCTCACCAGGGACGTCGCTCTGGATAGGACCGGACCGATCGCGGAGCGGTTGGCCGTCGCCGCGGCGAACGCCCGCCGCATACTCGGTGACACCGACGACGCGCTGGCCATCTACCAGAGTGCGTGGTCGCGGGGATCGGGGCGAGCACGGCTCGTCGCCGGTCAGTGGGCCGCCGACCTGCACATGTGCCAGGGGCGATTCCGTCAGGCGTTGACCATGTGCGAGGAACTCGTGGCCATGACGGACGGCGACGACCGGGAGTTCCTGGGAGATGTGGCGCGGCTGCGTCATCTCGCCTACCGGCTGGCGTTCGACACCGAGCGCGCCGCACAGTATCTGGCCGAGGCCGATACCCATTACCTGGCCGCGGGGAGCGTCGTCGGGCAGGCCAACATCGCGACGAATGTGGCCGAACTCTTGGCGCTCACCGACCCGTCGCGGGCGATCGAGGCCGCCGGGACCGCGATCGTGCGGCAGCGGGAACTCGGCGCCCTGCACGAGCTCGGAAAGGCCTACACGGCACTCGGTTTGGCGCGATTGGCGCTCGGGGAGCTGGACGCCGCCGAGCACGCGCTCGCCGAAGCGTGCGAGATCCTCGAACAGGCCGGGTACCGATCGGGCCGGGCCAGGGCCGAGCTGTTCCGCGCAGGGGTCTTCGCGCGCCGAGGACAACGCGACGACGCGGTACGCAGTGCGCGATGGGCTATCTCGGAGTTCGAGGGCACCAACGTCTACCCCGGTCTCGTACTCGTGGCGCGAGCGGTCCTGGCACTGTATGGCTGGACCGAACCCGACATCTCGAAAGCCGCCGCGGGCGCGCGGTCGCGAATCCAGCCGCCGACGCCCGGAACGAACATGGACCGCGAGGCCGCACGGGTGATCGCGCGGGTACTCGACGTCGACGCCGCGGCGATGTACGACGACGCGCTTTCCCGCTCACAATCGGCCGCCGGGTACTACAACCACAATGTGCGGGTCGACGGCGTGTCCGGCGCGGTGAACGTGCGGATTCCCGTCGAAGGCGCCGACGTGATGGATCTGCGGCAGTGGCCGGAAGCGGCGGTCTTGATCGCGATCGAACCCTTCGTCGCGTCGGCACCGAAGTTGCGCTGGGAATCGGCCCGCCCCGCCTACCAGATCCACGACTACATCGATGGCGACGTGCTGGATGGCCTCGCGCCGCGCGGCGTGCCGGTTCCGGCTCATGTTCCGGCGGATGTGGCGGCGCTCTTCGCGGAACTCCGGCGCATCCCACGAGAGTTGCTGCCACCGGTCGATACCGATTGGACCGACGATCCCGCCGGGTTCGCCGGGCGACTGTCGGCTGTCACCACCCGGGTGTACCGCGAGAGCAGCGCGGATTTCGGCGACCTCTACCGCCGGTTGGGCGTTCCCGATCGGCCGCTCGAGGATGTCATCGCCTCGTGGAACATGCTCGAGCCGAGACCCTTTCGGATGGTGCATGCCGACGTGCATCGCAAGAACATGATCGTGCGTGACGGCCGGGTCGTGTTCCTCGACTGGGAATTCGCCCTGTACGGCGACCCGGTTTACGACGTGGCCACCCATCTGCACAAGATGGGTTATCTCCCGGAAGAACAGGAGGCGTTCCTCGCCGCGTGGATCGCCGCCGAGCCCGAGGCCGCGACCGGCGAGTGGCGTCGTGACCTGCGGACATACCTCGACCACGAGCGGGTCAAATCGGTCGTCGTCGATGCGGTCCGTTACAGCAAACTGCTCCGGGAGGGAGCCGGAGATGTGGCCGCGGAGGCGGCGTTGGTGGTCAGCATGGCCGGGAAGCTGCGCCTGGCACGGAATGTGTGGGGACAGCGAGAGCCCGTCGATGAGGTGGAGGTGGAAGCCGCGTTACGCGGGCGGGCTTGACTCGGCGGCAAGCGCACGAACGAGAATTACTTGGGGGGTGAGCCGACGGAGATGCCGGTGATGACATCGGCGAGGATCGCGTCATCGACATATCGCCGACCGTAGACGGCGACGATGGCGCCGATGCGTATGTCGGATGCTTGTTTGGCGGCCAGGACGTGCACCTTTGTATCGGCGTCGGTGCGGACCTTGGCGGTGCCGGTGGTGAACGCGTTTCGGACCACCAGGGTCGTGCCGTCGTTGGCGGTGACTTTCCCGAAGGTCATCCCGATTCCGAGGCGGGAAACAGGTGGAGCGGCTCGGGGAGGCGTGCGGACGGTAGGTGGAGGTGTCGTGCGGACGGTAGGCGAAGGTGTCGTGGTGGTCGGCGCGCTGGCACGGATCGGCGTGGCCGAGGCCGTCGTTCCGGTGGAGCGGTCGACGAGTAGACAACCGGACACCACGACGAGCACCAGTCCGATGCAGAGCCCGACGAGCGCGGCCGCGCCGAAGTTGTGCGGTCGATGCGGCTCGTCGTCCCGCCGCCGTGGTGGCGGAAGCGGGGGCATCGCCATTGCCGTTGTCGGCGAGACGGATTCTGTCTTCGGCGTGATCGAGCCCGGGCGCACGGTGGGAGACGTTGGTCCTGTTGCTTCGCTGTCGGCATCCGACTGCGCATCCGGTCTGCTCACGGGGGAGCTGACCGACCTTGTTCTAGCACTCGAAAGTGTTGTCGCTGAGAGAGTTTCGGGATCGACTCCGAGTCGTGCCAGCCGACCTACGCTCGCTGATTTCCGATCGTGCGTGCTCCAGCGAGGCATAGGGCAAGCGTAGGTGTCGCTATGTGTGTGTTTGTTGTCACTGGCGGGAGTACCGATGTGACCAGGGCGAACCGGTGATCATCAGCGCAATCGGTCGATTGTGCATTGGCGGCAGCCGGGGCGCCATCGCCGTCTGAGTCGAACATCACTGTGCGCAACAGATATTGTTCCGAAGTCGCACAGTGGCAGGTCGCTCCGAGCCGGGCGGCTGCACGAAAGGATTCCGGTCGATCGGGTCGCTTCCCGGGTCGGTGACGCTCCAGGAATAGATGGAACCGATCGGCCGCGAGCTGCGTCAGAGTCAGGTGTAAAGACAAGTCGAATCCGCGATGCGTGCGGCGGGGTTGTCAGTCAATAGGTAGCTGCGAAGTGGGAGGTGTGAGTGGCCGCATTCGACGTGAGCCGCGTTGCGGAGGACTTTGCGCAGGGGGCAGCGGATTTCGAGCGCCGGGCCGGAAGGTTTCAGGAGTTGGAGGGCCGGATGCGGGAGCTGACGGTCACCGAGTCGGGCAAAGATCGTCGCGTCGTAGTCACCGTTGACAAGCAGCGGTGTGCCCACGGCGATCACCCTGTCGCCGAGTTCGCGCGGGATGGATCCGGCGGTGCTGTCCGCGGAGATCATGTCCTGTCTGCGGCAAGCACATTCGACATTGCGCGCGGAGGTCACCGGGCTGGTGGGGAACACCGTCGGAGAAGACCCGGCGGGCGCCGCGATCATCGAACAGTACGCACAGCGCTTCCCTGATCCCGATCCGCCCACGGTCGAACCGTCCGAACACCGCACTTCGCATCCGTCCAGTGACAACCTCTCGATGGCGGCCCCTTACTTCCCGCCGCAGCCGGGACCGGCCCCCTCGGATACGGCCACCCCGCGCAGCCGCAAGCCCGACCGTGACCAGATCGTCGTCCCGGACGAACCGGATCCGGAGATCGAGTACTACAACCATTTCTGGCTGGTGTGACCGTGACGAATCCTGATGCAATCTCCGTAGATACAGACGAAGTGCGCAGTCATGCCGGAAAGCTGCAAAAGCTCACGCAGAGCTTGACGTTGTCGCTGGAAGCCGCCAGCTATCTCGGTGCCGCGAATGACGATTCGGCGAGATACCCCGACCTCCCGTGCAACTGGTGCTCGAGGACAAACATCGCAACACCATCGACGTGATCCGCAAGCTCGCCGAGGACGTCGCGGCCCTGCCCGGCAAACTCGACACCGTCGCTGCGGCATTCGAAGACAAGGTCGGCGCCTTCGGCAGGTCGGTGACCGAACTGCGCGAGACCATCGCCGACGCACCGGGAGGGCCACAGTGAGCACGACAATCGGCGACTGGCTGAACGAGAACACTCCCGGCTTCGACGACCGGAAGAAAGCCGAGAACACACCACTGATCGCCGAGAGGACCGACTACCGGGAGGAGTACTTCCAGGAGACCGTCTTCTGGATGCACGACATCGGTCTGAAGCAGGATCAAGAGACCAGGTTGCCCGGAATCTTGTCTGGCACGATAGCGGGAGACGCATGGGAGGCTTACGCAAATTTCCTAAACGCGAAGACGTTCGAGGCGATCACCCGCGGCATCGCGGTAGGCGCGACCGTAGCGGATGCCGGGTTAGACCCGTTCGGATTCGTGGGCGATCAGATCGCCGGATGGATGCTCACGCACGTCGAGCCATACCGCAAGGTGCTGGACGCGCTCGCCGGAAACGACAAGATGGTGGGGGCGTACTCCGAGAGCTGGAACCGAATCGCCAAAGAGCTGGCCGACATGAGCACGACGTGGCAGGCGGGTCTCGAGGCCGACATCGCGATGTCTACCGTTCTAGCTGCACAGACATCGCCATCGGTTCCGGCGGATCGACGAATCGACGTGGGGGATCACCATGATCAGGTTGGGGCGTGGCTCGCACAGTCGTGGGAGCAACGGTGATGAGCCCATCGAATTGCTCGCGGCGATGCAGGTCGATTGGGTATGAATAACCGGATGGCCGTTCTGATGTACCGCTTCGTTGCCCGAACGACCAATGCGTGACGAACAGGCAGTAGCGCGCCTCTTCGCGGACTTGGCGCCGCTGTGGCAGGCGTTGCATCGGCGTCTGTCGACCGGCAGGCCGGTGCTTCGGGTCAAGGTCGGCCCACTGGACATCCGCCAGCAGACGGCATTCGCCGACTTGTTCGGTTTGCCCAGGTTGCCGGGCGAGTACCGGACGGTCAGCGTGGCCGACGTGGATGCGGTGCTATCCGAAGTGGCCGGGACGGATTCCTACACTGTCGTCGAGCATCTTGTCGGGCCGGTGGGCAATAGGGCAGCGGATCGTGCGGCCGAGGCCGCCGCTCGACAGCAGTTGTGGGCTTGGTTGTCCGCCCACGACGTCGTTCGCGCACAACCTGTCCTCGAGGAATGGGTGACCTCGATGCGGCGCACGGGATTGATGGCGAGGTCGGTCGAGTACACGAGATCCGAACTCGAGCGGGCGTTGCGCGTCCTGCGCGAACTGCCCGGAGCCGGGGTGCCTCTGCCGGTGTTCGCCGCACGAGTGCTCGGCGATCCGCACGCACTCGACGACGGAACACGGTTGCAGGCGACGGTTGTTCGCGCTCTCGCCACCCTCTACGACAGCGAGCCGCCGACCGACGCCATTCAGTTGCGAGCCCTGTGGGAGCGTGCCGGGCTGGCTGACGACGAACTATCGTCCACCGTGCTTGTCGCTGGATCGCCGACGGGAAGTACCGACGGAGTGGTCGGCGAGATCCTGCGCACCTGCGCGAGCCGTGGACTGGCCGCGGTTGTGACGCTGCAGCAAATCCGATGCCAGCCGCAACCAGCCGAGGCGGCTGGACTCGTGTGGATAGTCGAGAACCCCAGCATCCTCGCGATGGCGTTGGGCCGTTTCGGCGATCGTTGCCCGCCGATGATCTGCACGGCGGGGTGGCCGAGCAGTGCCTGTGTGCAGCTGCTGGAACGGCTGGCAGGTGCCGGCTCCGAACTTCGCTATCACGGTGATCTCGACGGGGAGGGTTTGCGGATCGCCGCCAACATTGTCGCCAGGTTCGGTGCGATGCCTTGGCGAATGACCAGCGCTGATTACCTCTCGGCGGTTGGGGCGAGCGGACCCGCTGTCGGGCGGGTGACCCCTGTGCCGTGGGATGGTGACCTGTCAGAGCACCTGCGCCGGACCGGCCTGGCGGTCCCTGAAGAGCGGGTCGTCGATCTATTGCTCACGGATATCCAGCCGTGAATGTCGGCCCTTGGGTCTATGGTGGGCATTCGAGTCGCCAGCCAGGGGGAGCCACTGATGGATCCGATTCGTGTTCCGCCCGAGATGTTCCGTTTCACCAGCGGTGAACGCGCCGGTCTCTATGTTTCGGTGCTGCACGCGTTCGGTGAGGCGAACGAACGCCTGGAAACAGCGCTCGGCATCGACGAACTTCGGGCCCGGTTGCGGTCGGTCGGATGGTTGGAAGCTATCGAGGACGACGATTTGACCGCGGCGCTGGACCAACTGCACACCTGGAATCTGGTCGACGTCATCCAGAACCACTCCGAGAACTACCGCACCGCGACGGAATACGAACGTCGCAATCTGCAGTACTCGCTCACCCGGCAGGGTGAGGCCGCCTTCGCCGGCGTCCTGCACGCGATGACGGTTCTGGCGTCGACCGGTGCTCTGCAAACCGCGGTGCTCGACGCGATCTCCGACCGGCTCGCCGACCTGGTGCACGAACTGGAGTCGGGAACGGATCGCCGAGTGTTCACGGCGTTGAGCGAGCTCGAGTCCCATCTCGAGGCGCTACGGGGCAACACCAAGCAGTTCAACGGCGAATTGCAGCGTCTGCTGCGCGCCGATGGCGTGGACCTCACAGTATTTTACGAGGTCAAAGCCGCGACGGTGGCCTACCTCCACGACTTCCTCACCGATCTCGAGTACCGCGCTCATGTGATCGGCTCCCGCATCCAGGCGATCGAGGACTTCGGTGTCACGCGCATGCATCAACGTGCCCTACGCGGAGCCGAACTGCCGCAACTGAGTGGCATCGATCCCGGGGTGGCGTGGCTGGAACACCGCAGAGCCCGCTGGGATGGCCTGCGCGCGTGGTTCCTGCCTGCGGACGGCACGCAGCCGCGCATCGACCAACTGCGCCAGGTCGGTCGGCGGGCCATCGTCACATTGCTCCAGGTGCTCGATCGGATCACCGAGTCACGCAGGCGCTCGAGCAGCGCCGTGGCGGATTTCCGGGAGTTGGCACGGTGGTTCTCGGTCCTGCCGGAGCAGGACGATCTGCACCGGTTGTGGTCCACCGCCTTCGGGCTCAACTCCGCGCGGCATCCACACCTGGCCCACTCCGACCCGGAGTTGGTGAGCCATACGGCGTCCTGGCAGGAGGCGCCCGCAGTCGAGGTCTCGCCGCTTCTACGATCGTCTGGTCGCACCGAGCGATTCGGCCGAACCGGTGCGATTCCCGATGTCGCGGCGATCAAGGAGGCCCGCGCGGCACGTGCCGCACTGGAACGGGCGGAACTCCAGGCCGCGTGGGACATGCTCGACACCGGAGGCAGCATCCGGCTTTCAGCCTTCGGCGAACTGGATCACGAGGTGTTCGAACGACTGCTCGAATTGCTCGGCCGCGCGCTCGGCGGCGCGCAGGAGCCGAATGGCACCCGCCGGGGTAGCACCGCGGACGGACGAGTCGAAATCGTCTTACGGCCTTCGCCTGACGGCGGAACTGCCGAGCTGAAGACACGGCGCGGAGTGTTTCGCGGACCCGACTACATTGTGGAAATCACCGCACCCGGACCTGAGAGGCGCCGCCCCAGCAGCATTCGCATGGTCGAAACTCAGGCAGCTTCCGGGAGTCCGTAGTGAGCGAACTAGCGAATCAATTGGTGATCGCCGAACGGGAGCAGATCGCCCGGGGCGTGCGGCATCTACTTGCTGATCCGCTGATCACCGAACGCGCCGCGCCGGACGTGTTCGACGTGATCAGAAGGCGGCGCGATCCGATCGCGAAGTGGTTCGACTATTACTGCGGGTGGACGCTGATCGTCGAGCCTCGGCTCGGCTATGCCCGTCTGGTCAAGGTGCGGCCGGCCACCGACCCGACCCGGCCTGCGCGCCGGCTGCGTTCCGGTAGATCGGCGTTCGATCGCAGGCGGTATGTGCTGCTGTGCGTGGTGGCGGCGGAACTTTTCGCTGCTCCCGTGACGACCATCGGCCTGCTCGCGGGACGGGTGCGGGCCGCCACCGCAGAAGAACCGGTGGTGGAGACCTTCGATTCGGCCAGCCGCGGTGAACGGATGGCATTCGTGGACGCGCTGCGGCTCCTGGAATCGTTCGGCGTACTCGAAGCGGTCGATGGGGTGGCCGACTCGTTTGTGGATTCGGACGCGGCGAAGGTGCTGTTCCGAGTCGACACCACGCTGTTGTTGCGACTACTGGCGACCCCCTCGGGGCCATCGCAGCTGGGAATGCCCGTGGAAGAGGTGCCGCTGCGACTCGCCGATGTCCTGGCGGAACTCACCAGGGAGCGTCGCTATGGACTGGCGGGCGCACCGGCGGGCAGGCATGCGGACCGCACCGGCGTTTCCGACGCTCAGCGAAATCTATGGTTGCGGCACAGCGTATTTCGCCGGCTTGTCGACGACCCCGTGGTCTACCTCGACGAACTCAGTGCGGACGAGCGCGCCTACCTCGAGTCTCCCACCGGCAGGCAGCTGCTGCGTCGCGCCGCCGAACAGGGCGGTTTCATCCTGGAGGAACGGGCCGAAGGTCTACTTCTGATCGATCCGGACGGCATCGCGACCGACAACAAGTTCCCCGATGACGCGAGCACGGCGAAGGTAGCCGCCCTGCTGCTCCTGGATGCCATGCCGGGTCCGACCACCGTCGAGCAGTTGCAGCGCAGCACTGCCGGAATGCTGGAACGCTTTCCGCGCTGGGCCCGAAAATATCAAGGTGAAGGTGGCGTTCGAGAGATAGTTTCCGACGCGCTCGCGGTGCTGAAGGAGTTCGGGCTCGTCCGCACGTCGGCATCGGGTTTGGTGACTCCGCTGCCGGCCGCCTTCCGCTATCGCGTCAACGAGATTCGCACAGCCGATACCGCGAAGGAACCGTCATGACCGTGACCGAGTTTCCGCAACGACCGCAGACGCGTGAAGGCGACCGGTGGATGCCGACTCGTGCGGGAATTCTCAACGTCTGGCGCTACTACGACGAGGTATTCGAATTCCATGACGGCCGCTTGCTGCTGCGTGGTCCGAACGGTAGCGGCAAGTCCAAGGCATTGGAGTTGTTGCTGCCGTTCCTGTTCGACGCGAGTTTGCGGGCCAACCGGTTGTCGACCTTCGGCACCAGCGAGCGGACCATGCACTGGAACCTGATGGGGGAAGGAGCCTCCGGCGCGACCCGGGTGGGTTACGTCTGGCTGGAATTCCGGCTCCAGGGAGAGACCAGCCGCTGGTTCACCTGCGGTGCTCGCCTCCAGGCCACGAGTCGCACCAACGCGGTGCACGCCGACTACTTCACCACGGTGTCGCGGGTCGGTGCGGCAGGCTGCGAGGACAGGCTGGTCCTGACCGATGTCGGCCGCCCGCTGACCCGCGCGACGCTTGCCGAGCGGCTCGGCAGTTCCGGCACGGTGTACGACAGCGCCGCCGACTATCGCGCGGCGGTGCGCGCAGCGCTGTTCCCGACATTGAACGAGCAACGCTACGACGCCTTGATCACCGCATTGCTGCAATTGCGGACGCCGAAATTGTCACAGCGACTCGATCCGGCCTTGCTGTCCACGCTGCTGTCGCGTGCCCTGCCGCCGCTGAGCCACGAGGAGATCGCGGATCTCGCGGAGGGTTTCGAGCGGCTGGACGCCCAGCGCGAGCGCCTGGCCCGTTTGGATGCCGAGGTCCAGGCCACCGGCAAGCTGGCGCGTCATCAGCGCACCTACGCCCAGCGTGTGCTGCGTGCGGGCGCCGCCGCGCTCATCTCGGCCACCACGGAGCTGGAGAAACTCTCCAGTGAAGCGAAGAAATCCGCCGATGAGCATGAACGCACGCAACAGCGCAAGCGGGAGGTCGAGCAACGGATCGATGCAACGAAAGCCGAACTCGCGCATGCCGAATCGAGGCTCGAAGGGCTGACGAAGACAGACGCCTACAAGCAGGGTTTGAAACTCGACGACCTGCGCAAACAGGTTCGAAGCGCCAAGTCGCGTGCCGACCGGCTCGACGTTGACGCGCAGCGTTTGCAGCGAGCCGCAGCGAGCGCCGCGCAACTTCATGACGCCGCTGTCCGAGCCGAAGCGGGACTGGAACGGATCGCCGACGTCAGCGGTATCGAAGCCCGGCAGGCCGCGCACCGTGCTGGACTCACGAGCGTGTACGACGAACTGGCCGACGCCCCGGAGTCGAACCGATCACGGACCCTCCTGCGCGGTGCGGTACGCGCCAAAAGGGACCGCTCGAGCGATATGACCGATGCGCTCAACAAGCACCAACGTACGGTTGACGCGCGCACCGACGCCGAGTCCGCACTGGAGCTGTCCAGAGCCGAGTTCACGCAGGCCGAGGACGCTCACGTGCAGGCCGTCGAGGAACGCGCGCGCACACTCGATGCGCTGCGCGAGCGGCTGCACGAGTGGGCCACCGGATGTCGCGCCCTGATCTTCGAGGCGCCCGATGCCATCGCCGATCTCGCCGAGAGCCAATCAGCGCTGATGGATACGGTGAACAAGGCGGTCACCGCGGCCCTGGAGGATGTGGCCTGTCGAGAGAACGATTGCCGACGGGCAGTCACCGCCGCCGAGACCGAGCGCGGCGAGCTGGTCGCCGAACGGGATCGGCTCGACGACCACCATGACATACCGCCGATCCGGCCGGCTTGGCGGACTGCCGATCGAAGCCGAATGTCCGGAGCGCCGCTATGGCGTCTGGTCGATTTCGCCGAAGGGGTGCCCGGCGCCGTCGCGGCGGCGACGGAGGCCGCCCTCGAATCCGCTGGACTGCTGGATGCCTGGATCGGGCAACACGGCGAGGTCGACGGCCACGATGTGTTCGCCGACCACACGGCCTTGGAGACGGTGGCGGGCCGCTCTCTGGCGGACATTCTCACTGTCGTTCCAGACGCCGAGGTATCGCCGGACGTGGTGCGTCGGCTGCTGGGCACGATCGCCTTCGGTGACCGGCTGCCCACCGGATCGGTGGCCGCTGTCGGCGCCGACGGGGGCTGGCGTGTCGGCAACCTCACCGGAAGCTGGCGCAAAGAGCAGCCCGCCTACATCGGCGCCTCCACCCGCGAACGCGCCAGGCAGCGTCGTGTCCGCGAACTCGATGCCGAGATCGCGAAGTATGACCGGGGGCTCGACGAGCTCGGCACGCGACTGCGGCAACTGATCGCCCACCGCGACCTCATCGAGTCCGAATACGACGATCGACCGGACCGTAGCGCGCTCTCAGCTGCCGAAGATCACCTCACCAGAATGGAATCGAACCTGGACGCGGCCGATCGCCAAGTACGCAAAGCGCTCGAGAACGTCTCCACCAAGGAAGCCGCGGTGAAGAGCTCTCTGTACGCGTTGTCCGCGCTCGCCGCTGAAACCGGGCTTCCGACCGACCGGACCGGCCTCGCGGCTCTGAATAGGGCAATCGATGATTTCGCGGGTCAAGCCGACGTGTGGCTCGACGCTTGCCGCGACTTGCGGCAGGCACGGGCCGCCACCGCTGACCGCGCCGACCGCGCCGAGGGGTCCGCCGCCGATGCCGCGGAACGAGCCGACGACGCCGCCGAGGCGATCGCCGAGCATCAGCGGCTGGCGACCGAACTCGATGCCATCGAGGAGTCAGTCGGCCGCGACTACCGGGAAGTCCTGGCCGAAATCGAAGCTCTGCGGATCCGCAAGGAGGAGCGCGGGGGTGACCTCGAACGCGACGGCATCACACTCACCGAACTCGCCACGAAGGTCGGTGGTCTCGCGGCCCAGCTCGCTTCGGATGCCGCTGCCCGGGACGCTGCCACCGTGACCCGAGATCGTGTCGCGCTGCGCTTCCGGCAGCTGTCGGCCGGAACCTTCCCAGCGGACAGCTCCCTGCCCGACCTGTCGACGTTCCGCGAGACGTTGGCAGCTTCGGATGGCGTTCGCGCCGCACTCGACGCGGCACGGTTCGTCGCCGCGGCCTGGCCGACCATCCCGTACGCCACGAGCAACCTGAACGACGCGGTGCGCCGACTCAACGAAGCTGTGCACGAATGCCGCGCCGCGCTCAGCTCCCGCGCCGACCTCGATCTGGAAACCGACGACGACGTGCAAGTATTCACCGCTGTGGTCGACGGCGTCCGGGTCGGCTGCGCGGAATTGCTGCGGATACTCGGCACGGAAGCCGAACAGAGCAAGAACGAGATCACCGAACAGGAAAGGCGGCTGTTCGACCAGACGTTGACCGGCGATACCCGCCGTCACCTCGCCGCCCGCATTCGTCAGGCCAACGATCTCGTCGACAACATGAATGCGCGACTTCAGCGCGTGCGTACTGCCTCCAACCTCGCGGTTCAATTGGTTTGGCAGGTAGGTAAAGACCTTCCGACCGGTACCAAGGCCGCTCGCGACCTGCTACTCAAAGATCCCGTCCGGCTCAGCGATGCCGACCGTGAATCCTTGCATCGCTTCTTGCGTGATCGCATCGAAGAGGCCAAGGCCGACGACACAGCCACCAGCTGGGAGCAGCAGCTCGCGCAGGTCTTCGACTACACGGCGTGGCACCGGTTCGTGGTCAAGATCGATCGAGGCAACGGCGATGGCTTCCAGGAGCTGACCAAGAAACTGCACGGCGCGCTGTCCGGCGGCGAAAAGGCCATCGCGCTGCACCTGCCATTGTTCGCCGCGGTTGCGGCCCACTACCACGCAGCGCCACAGGCCCCGCGGATCATTCTGCTGGATGAGGTGTTCGTCGGCGTCGACACCGTGAACCGGGGGCAGATCTTCGCCCTGCTGTCGGCATTGGATTTGGACCTGATGCTGACCTCGGATCATGAGTGGTGCACGTATGCGGAGCTGAGTGGGATCGGAATTCATCAGATCGTGGGCGGCGACGGCGATGACGCGGTGACGACGGCGCGGTTCACCTGGGACGGACGGGACCTGCTGCCCGCGTGAGAGGAACACTGTGACAGCGAATAATGCCAAGTACTTGGTCGGGAACGACGCGGGCGATCGAGTGTCGATCTTCGATGACGGCCGGGTGAAGGTCTGGTCGACCACGCATCTGTGGACTATCGAGGGGCGTGAACGCCACAACGCGCTCGGCGAAACCGTTTTCCTCGGTATCGGCCGCGCTCTGTCGATACCTGGCCCGACCGCAGGGCAGCAACGGTGTGACGTCGAGATCTCGCTCGATCCGGAAGGCGGTCGAACTGTCGCCGCGACGGTTGGCGCGGATAACGGGACGTTCGTCCAGTTCTTCCACGACGGCAGCATTGCGGTCGGCAACGACGGCCGCGATCTCGCGAGCGTTTTCAACGTCGGCCGGGAGGCGAATCAGACGCGCGGCCGCAACGGCGTCGGGGGATCGGTGATGGTGACCTTCGAGGGGAGCTACCGCCCGCAAGTATTGCGCGCGTGTGATCACCTCGTCGAGGTCGGTGAGCGTGCCGCACCGCCGCCGAACCGGCTGTACAAGGACGAATTCGAAGTACGCTGACCCGGTAAACCACGGCGACAGGAGTAGGTCCACTGGTCTGACTCCGGTGCAGTTCCGGCGCTGGTGCCGGCTGACTTCTTGGCCCGGGCGATCCCGGTTGCGCGGGCATGATTCCGACGCGTCAGGTGTAGCTGGGATCGTTTTCCTCGCGGAAGGCCGCGACTGTTGCGTGTATGGCCCGGTCGAGTTGGGTTCGTACTTCCGTGGTGTCAGCGGGGACTGCCTTGATGGTGGGTCCGCTGCGGACGAGATAGCGGCCGTCGGGATAGTCCATCACGTGGAAGCCGCGGGCGGGTGCCGGGCGGTTGTCCCAGGCCGGGCCCGCGTACACCGCGACGTGGGCGATCGTGGTGCGGGGGCGTTCGAAGAACTGCTCGGCTCGGATGCGGGGCGGGGCGGGCGCGCCCACGCGGTACGGTTCCTCGTCCTCGGTGTCGAGTTCGTGCCGCGAGATATCGATGCCGGGTCCGCTGCCGGGTGCGGCGTCGGGCAGGTGGTCGATGACCCGACGGCTCACGCCCTGCCCATCGATCAGTGACATGTGCACGGCCCCACCGCAATCCGGAGACGAGGTGGGTTCCTGTACCAGCAGTACAGCATGCCGATAGTGCACAGCCGCGTGCACGCGCAGTTTGTCCTTTCCGCTGAAGCCCGCCATCTCGATGCGCGCCTCGGGTTCGGCCAGCACACGCAGTGCGCTGTACAGGGACTCGTCGAGGCGACGGTGCAGCCCGGCGGCTTCGGATTTCCACTCCGCCTCGTAATCGGCGACGGTTTCGGCGGTGGATCGGTACTGCAACGGGTATGGCAGTACGTCGCGCTCGACGGCCCGCCACAGCACCGTGAAGCCGAGCGCGGTGAACGACCAGTCCCGTCGGCTCATGAAGCCGACGCCTTCGTCGTGCAACACGGCCGTGTCGTGCGTTTCGGCGTGGTGTCGATTCTCGGCTCGCTCATTCGCCGATCACCGGGGGCACCGACTTCACCCTGTTCTCCGCACCGAGGCCGGTGAGTTCCTCGCCGTTGCGCTGGTTGACCAGATAGTCCTTCGTCTGATGTTCCTTGTCGTCGTCGCCCTTGCCGCGAGCGCCCGGCGCCATCATGCCCGGCATGCCGCTCGTTCCTGGCCGACCGGTCCCGGGACGCGCGGACGCGGCGGCGGGAACGCTGCCTGGAACGGCGGGCACACCGTTGATGCTGCGACCCGGCGCGGGCGTACCGAGGCCGGGCACGCCCGGGCTGGGTGTGCCCGGGCTCGGCGTGCTGGGAGATCCGGGACTCGGTGTTCCGGGGCGGGTCAGCGATGGATCGGTGCTGGGATTGGTGCTCCCCGGTTGGGTCGACGGGTTCGTGCCTGCGGGCGTGGTCGTGGTCTGCTCGGGCGTGCTTTCTTGCTCGGCAACCGGATTTGTGCCGGACGGAACGGTGCTCTCCGGTGTGTTCTCAGTACCCGGCAGCTGTGCCGGGTCAACCGTGGTGGCCTTATCGCCGGTGTCGGCACCGGACGACGATGGCTGCCAGCCGTTGTTCGGCGCGGACGACTGATCGCCCGAATTGTGCACCGGGTTGTACGGCTTAGGTACCAAAGGAACGCCGGTGTCGGCCTCCCGGACGGCAGGGTAGAAGACGTTCTTGACGACGTTCACCGACGCATCGTGTGCGGAGTCGTCGCGATGCTGGTTCAACTTCCAGGTGGGGCCCGGCACCCAGCTCGCGACGTTGCTGGTCCACGTATGAGTCGGCGTTTCCTGCACGGCAGGCCGGGTGACCTCGATGCCCGATCGGATGATCTTCACCTTCTCGGCGACGATCTGCACCGAACTGATCAGTCCGCTGGATTTGTCGACGTAGTCCTTGATCCCGTCGCTCGCCGCCTTCGCCGCCGCTCCCTCCCATTTACCTTCCATGGCCTTGCCGATCTCCGGGCCGAAACCCTGCAAACCCTGCTCGAGCCGATTGCGAATGGACTCCCAACGCTGGTGCAGCGCGACGACATCGGTGATCGACATCGCTTGCACACGTTGATACAGATCATCGATGCCGTCCGGGTTCTTGTACGCGCTCTCCGGAACTTTCGGCGACTGGGTCTGAACATCGGTGCCGGCGCGCATGATTTCGGCGATGCGGTTGCGTGCGATGGCCGCGTCGGCGCTCTCGTCGCGCGAACCACTGTCCGGCGGGCCCGATTTCGACTGCTCGAACAGCGCGGCACCAATCGCTACCAAGAACGGCAGACCCATGACTATCCCCCGGTCAATTCAGCAAATTGCTCGTGTCTTGCGCATTGGAGTCGTCCTGTGCGCCGATGCGGTCCACGGAAATCTGGATCGTATCACGCATCAGGGTCAGTACCTCGATGTGCTCTTTGAGGGCGGAGTCCACATCGCCGTCGCCGCCGATTGCCTTGGCACCCAGCATGTTCGCCAGTTCGTCGGAGCAGTCGAAGCGGCCGAGGCCGGTTACCTTGCTCACCCACTGCAGGTCGTCGCGAAGCTGGTTGTAGAGGTCGATCTGACGGTTGCACGCGTCACGGCATGCCTGTGCGACTGACTGATCGAGATACAGCCGACCTGCCTCGGCCTCGCCAGCGAGATACCGCCACCGTGTTAAGTCTTCGCCCAATGCCACTTGCTGCCCCTCTGCTCAGCGTGGAAACGTCGGTACAAGAATTACCGCCGCAGCCCGCGCACGCGAACACGGCTCCGCAGGATTCTTTGCTGACGCGCGATTGGAAATCGTCACTCCGTACGATCCAGAGTTTGCAGGAAAGATGAGATCGCAAAGCTCGTTGAACCGGTCGGATGTTCTGCGATGCTGGACACCATCGCGCCCGGCGATCGAGATGTCAGAGAAGTCGATGTTGTCCGGCTTAGCCCTGAAAACATCGACTGTGTGAATCGTCGTGGACACTCCGAGGTTGAAATCATCGTTGTTCCACGAACACACCTTCCATCCGGGCTCCTCGACGCCCGCAACCCCCGACCTTTTGGTGTCCGGTCGGACGCCGATTTGCTGCAACGTGCTGTTCGGCACCTGCGTGCACGGATCCCACAGCGCGGCCGTGGCCGCCGACGTGTCGACGGTCGTGCTGGGCGTGGCAGTCCCGTTCGTGCCCGATTCGCACCCTGAAGCGACCAGCACCACCCCAGCGAGCGCCGCAACTGTCGCCGTCGTCCGTCGTCCCACGAAGCCTCCCGAGCCGGGCCGTCAAAGTCGTCCCTGAAGTCTATGACGCACTCAGGGGGCCTCCGGTTCCATCGGATTCGGTTGTGCGGATCAGGAACCTCGGACCCTTGCATCAGCCATCGACCGGGAGCGCAGCTCGGTGATCGCTGCTACGAGTGGTGTCGGGGCCGGTCAGGTCCCTGAAAACCCGGGTGATGGTGCGGTGCTCGGTCCGCGCAGATGATGATCGACTGCACGACGGTGCTGATGTGTGGCCGGAACGCATCGCGTGGTGCGACGACCCACCAGCGGTATCCGGTCCGTTCGTCAGTGGGGGAGGGCAGCAATATCTCGCCGCCGTCGGGGACGACCGTCGCGCGGGCGCGCAGTAGCGCGATGAAGATGTCGCTGTCGTCGGCGAGCTGGTGGGTCTCGTCGGGACGGACGAGGATCGTCCAGCGGCCGGAGCCGTGTGCGATGACTGGGCCGAGCAAGTATTGCCTGGCGAGGTCGCTGTGGACCATTCTGCCGAGTTGTTCGGGTACCGTCACCGCGCCTACATCTCCTGCGCGCAGAGTGATTCGTCGGGTTTCCTCGTGGACGTAACACGGGAGCCCGTAGACGTGCCGGTAGCGCTGGCAGCGGGTGAGTGTCGGGTCGGCGGCGGGATCTGTATTCATGGCCGCTCCGTCAGAACTGGTCGGGAACGACTCGGCTCTGTTCGGGGGTAGGCGGATTGCACCGATGAACTCTCCGTTCGGATTCGGAAGATGAATGGCGGGGAAGCGTTCAGTCCCACAGCCGCGCGCAGGGGAGGTGCGGGAGGTCGTCGTCCAGGTTGTCGTCGACGGTCACGGTGATGTCCGGGAACCGTTGTGCCAGTGCGCGTGCGACGCTTTCGGCCTGTTCGGCGCTCGCCTGGTAGTCCAAGCGCAGCTGACCGGTTTCGATCTGGATGTGGCGGCGTCGGTGCGGCGATCCGGGAGCGGCTTCCTTCACTGCGGCCTGCTCGGGTCCGGCACCATTCGTCCGCTGTCGATCAGCACCTGTCGTGCCGCCGCCTTGCGTGCGCAATGTTTCGCGCGGCAGGCCACGTGGATCTGCATCACGTCATGGGCTTGGGCGATGCTGAACGGCAACATCGGTGCTCGGTGGGCGGCTGCGTCACACAGGGCGATGAGTTGGTACATGGCGAGGGAATGTGGGGACACGGGAAACCTCTCTGCTTCGAGGATCGGCCGGCGCCCGGTACCGGGGGCTCTCGCCACCGGTCCGCCACTCTGGCCGACCGGTGCGCCGCGGACAGTCCGGCGTCGGCCCGGTACCGGGCACCTGCGGCGAACGTAAGCGCGGCATTCGGCCAAGTGGGAGCGCGGATTTCGGTTTCCGTTCCGACTATGCGAGGAGCCGTATATTCTGCGCAGGCACCCGTTTCTGGGGTGAATGCTCAGGGGAATGACAATTGACAATCGGGGGGTGCTGGGCCATGTATATGACGACCGGTGAAGTGATCCGGCGAATCCGTAAATCGGTCGGCATGACCCAGACCGAGCTGGGCGCACTGATCAATTTCTCTCAGCCTGCCGTCTCGCACCTCGAACGCGGCGGCCCCGCCTCCCATGATGTTCGCGTTCTTCGGCTCGTAGCCCGTGCGCTTCAGGTTCCGCTTGCCATACTGGTAGTGGAGTCGGACCAGGAGGCAGATGTGGACCGTCGCAACTTCTTCAGAGCAGGGGCATCGGTAAGCGCGGGGGCCGCCATGATGTCGGTTCCCGCCCCCGCGAACGCCGCGTCGGCGTCCAGCGGGAAAGTCGGCGCGAGCGACGTGGAAGCCATCGTCGACAGCGTGAACCAGATCCACGAACTGGATCTGGTGGTCGGTGGTGACCGATTGTGCCGGGTGTCGGCCAATCAAGTCCGCTATGTCGAGCAGCTTCTCGACCAGGGCAGCTACACCGAGGCGGTCGGTCGGGCGCTCACCAGCGCCGCCGCCGAGATGATGACCGCCGCCGGGTGGGTGCACTACGACGCCGGGCGTCTCGATGATGCTCGGCGGTATTACGCGGACGCGGCGAACGCCGCGAATGCGGCGGGCGACGGGATCGCTGCGGCGCATGCGCTGGGGAATGCCAGCTGTCTAATGATCAGCTTGCCCGGGGAGATGCGGAGAAATCCCTTGGCGGTGCAGTATGCGCAAGCTGCGTCCCAGGTATCTCTTCGGGAGGGCGGGCCGAAAATGCGGGCACTGATGGCGATTCGAGAAGCTGAAGCGCACGGCGCACGTGGAGACAAGACCGCCATGACGGCTGCGATAAGCCGATCCTTCCGCGCGTATGAGTCCACTCGGGGGCATGACCCGGCCTGGGTGTTCCTGCCCCAGGCTGAGCTGAACTTCATCACCGGCAAAGCCCAAATGTGGGTCGGGGAGCACGAGGCAGCAACCACATACATGCAAGCTGCCATCGATGGCTCGTCGGCCTGGCCGAGAGAGCGGGCTGCGTGGCAGCTCAGTCTCGCACGTAACTTCGTGAACGCTGGTGACGTCGCACAAGCATGCTCACTGCTGGCCGACAACTACGACACCATCGCCGGGCTCGCGTCCACGCGCCTGCACCAGCGCATTGATGCCATCGCCAACCTGGTTCGCACGCATGCCGCGGTTCCAGAGGTGCGGGAATTCCTGGGCAGACGCGCCGCGCAGGTCTAGCCTGCGCGGAGTAGAAGGATGCTCCGTCATCTGGATCGGAGAGCACCCGGCTCCTGCTGTACCGGGTGCGTGGCTCGCTTCGCCGTCGAGGCTCTGCGGCGACAGCACGAAACTCTTCTCCGCACCAACAAGCGCTTCGCCGAAGACAGCGGAATGTGCCAGGCAGTCACCTCGATGCGAACGCCGAACGTCGAGCTCGGGAGCAGCTTTGGCAATACCCGGACGTCCAACTGATCCGTATGCGTTCGTCAGCATCGGCGGCTCGGGGAATCGCGATCAAGACTCGCCGCATTCCAATCTGAATCGAAGGCGGGTCTTGGCGAGCTGCGCCGTCGTCCGTCCGGACCTGCTGGCCCTAGAGTGGGCGACCGCTCTTGCCCTGCGTTCCCTTCCGTGTCCTGCGGAAGGCAGCCCCATGTGCTCGCTTTCGTTCGCCGTGCTGGGTTCGGCGAGATCGCCGCCGCCGCGTCGATCAACCGCCGCACGCATTTCACGCCCCTATGGAGACCCGGAGTCGGTGTCCTGGACCGCGATTATCAACGTGCTGCTGGCCGATGGTGGTGTCGCAGGGCAGTGGCCGATCGAGGTGTACTCGAGTCGCCGGGAAACGGCAGCGCCTCCGCGTCGAGAAGACGGGAGGCGCTTGCTCGGATTCGAGTCCGGGACTCAGTAGGCCCCGTTGACGTTGTCCATCGAGCCGTACCGATGGGCCGCGTAGTTGCAGGCGGCGGTGATGTTGGCGACCGGGTCCCAGATGTCGAAGGGAGTGCCGTCGACGTGGTAGGCGTTGAAGGTCGGATCGATCACCTGGAGGAGACCCTTGGAGGGGGTGCCTTTGGCGGCGTTGGAGTCCGACAGGTTGATGGCCTTGGGATTACCGCCCGATTCACGCATGATGTTGCGGTGGATGCCCTCGTAGCTCCCCGGGATGCCGTGTACGCGCATGACGTCGAGGGACTGGCGAATCCAGCCGTCGAGGTTGTCCTCATACACGGGGGGCGGCGCGGGCAGGAAACCTTGCGGCGGCAGCCCGGGCAACGCAGGCAACGCAGGCAGTGCGGGCAGTCCGGGCAGCGCGAAGGCCGGGGTGTCGATCGGCGTGGCATCGGCGACCGGCGTGACAGGCACCGGAGCGCTGTCGTCGGCCACCGCGACCCCGGTGGAGAAGCCCACGGCGATCACGCCGATGGTGGCCGCGAGGACGGCATCCTTACGAAGCGACAGGCGGCGGAAAGGAAAACGGCGTGCGTCAGTCATCGAGAAATCAGTTCCTTGATCGTGCGGCGATCCGGCTCGAGGAGGCAGCGCGGATCCACGGCGGGCACCAGATGTGGGTTTCGCCGTCTCGGCTCGTGTGCTGTTTTCGGATTTCGTTGTGAAAGCCAGGATTCGAATTCCTGGCCGCACGACGCGGTGAACTACTCGGGGCTGTGCCCGCCGGTGCCGCTGCCGTACCCGAAGGAGAAACAAGCCGTAGGCTGTGGAGCTGGTTTCTCAGGTCTCTTCCGGACCTGATCTCAGCTTGATCACGGCTGGTGAACTTACGGCAAACAACTAGTTAATGATTCGATTTCCTGATCTTGGAACGCTCCACACGTTGGTGGTAGTGGCTCGACTACCAGGCATTTCACGACTAAACGTGATTTGTATCACAAATACCAAATTTCGCCATAACGAGATCAACTATGTCTCGATCTGATCACTGAAACATGCCGGATTCGGATAGAGAGCGCCCTCTCGGTCATTCCGTCCCGCTGCAAATGGCGAATCAGCGACTCGCCGATCTCCGGCCGCCGTCACGCCCCGACCCGATAACCCGCTGGCTTCTCGAGGAGCATCGTCGGCGTCCTTATCGGATCATGTCGGGGCCCTCGGCGGCCTCCGAAAAAGGCGGACATCCGCTGTGTCGCCGAAGTGGGCCGGCGTGGCCGATTGAATCGACGCTGAAATGCGCGAGATTCGCTGAGTCGGCTGTGCTTCGGTGGAACCGATCCGTCATACGGCGCTCTCTTCTAGTCGGTCGCGACACGATCAAGTGGGAGCGAAGGGGAGAAGCGGGTGAGCATTCCACTCATCGAACGCGGTTGCGGCGACCCCGCGCTGGCTCGGATAGAACGCTCGTGGACGACTTGGCGTGGACGGGCGATCGAACCTCTGATCCGCGAATGGTTGCTGCGTCTACTCCCCGACGATCGGTGGCCCGGCACCGAAGCCGTTGGCTGCCCGCAATGTCATCAATGCTGTCCCGACAAGGGGTCGTCATTGCTGCCTTCGGGGAACAATTCGACGTTGACCGGATCGGTCAGCCATTGGTATCGGCCGACTCTGTGGACGGTGCCGGACAACTTGAGTGGTTTGTCTTGGCGATGGGCCTCGAGGGCGAGTTCATACTGTTCCTCCGACAGTTCGACTCGGACGATCCGGATATCGGGGCGGTTGTAGACGTGCAACCGGATCAGGCGTCTCTCCGTGGCCGACTCATGCGCGAGCAAGGTGACCTCGCCGGTCAAGTTCACTTGTTCCGGCTCGCGAGTCTCGGCGAACCGGTCGGCGACCTTGCGCAGGATGGGGGACTCCACTGCGTCGAAGCAGTATTCGTACCGCACCTCGCGTCCGGAGTGGGTGGGCTTTCGGATGATGGTCACCGCACCGTCTCCGTTCATGCACAGCGAGGAGAGGGCGCTGGACATCTCATAGGACATCCCGGTCTGAACCAGGTCGTCGAATATCTCGACACGAGGCCTGCTTTGGTACTCATCCAAGGCCGAGCGCGTAGCGGCCGTTATCTCATCGAACTTGTCGAGTATCTCGGCCCCGGTGCGGCATCTATTGCGGGTCTCGAAAAGCTTTCCCGGGGCCCCGTCCTCAATGGCTTTGCTGAAGTAGAAGTACCGATCGGACGGGGTGTAGGCGGTGACCACGAAGCTGCCCACTTCCGTTTGCCCCATGAAGGTGCTTTCGAGGAATCTGCGGGCGACGTAGGCGGCGGTGTTCCCGAAGTAGCGTCGCGATTCCTTGGTGGCCTTCGCGGCGGCGACCAGGCTCAGCCTTGCCGCCGCGAACAGACGCTCGCCCTCCTCCCAGGCGATCATCCCCGCGTCGACCGGTGTCTCCTTGGTCCACTTCGTCGATTCCAGGTCGGATCGTTGCTGGAACATCAGCAGCCGGCTCGTGTGCTCGACCTCAGCGCCGTGCTCATAGATGAGCATCTTGAACGCTCGCCGGAGTAGTTGCGCGTAGTCCCCCTTGGCCGGATTGATCGGAAGCAGTATTTCCTGTTCGGGGACCGTCTCGTTCGACCAGACTTCGTATGATTGCGGGATCGAATACGATAAACGCCACCCGAATCTGCGCAGTAAATAGGCAACGGTGGCTTTGTTGTAGTCATCCACCGCTCGATCGGCCGCCGAACTCATGGCCGATCTCCTTTGCCCACTCTCTCCATTATCTCGCAGAGGGCGATATCGTCGAACGTATTCGAGCACGGCGCGGACACGGTGATGTCGGCGGACGAGGTCGCCGGAAAGCCACGCAGACTTACCCAGTAGGCGCAATGCCGGACCACGAGGGCGTCGTCGGAGAGGTACACCCAATCGTCTTGCAGCTTGGGTACGTGCATGATCACGACGATTTTGGCCACCGCTGGGTCATCGGTCCTGAAATAGTCGTAGCGGTTTCGGGTGATCCGGGCGTTGATGCTCGCGCCGTCGGCCGCCAGCGCCGTCGCCGTCGCCTTCATCTGGATCTCGAGCCGGGCTCTTCCCGCGCGATGCCGATTCGAGGTATGGCTCAGAACGATGTCGACGCCCTCGTCTATCTCCGGACGTCCGACGACGACACAACCCGCCGCGGCGGCGACAGCGCGCACGTAAGCCTCCTGGAATGCCTCCATCAAGTCTGTTCTCCGGGAGGGGGACCCACGTAGGGCGGACGCCGGACGGACCGGTCCATCGATCACCAGCTCGGCCTGCGATCCATCCTCAGCCATGAAAACCCCCACCTCGGCACAATCTACCGCCATCCAATGGAACCAGGAACAGCGTTGCGATGCACTAGTTTTCGTGAGAGCAGGCTCGATCTAAGCAGGCCGATCTCACTGGCGGGCAGGTTCGGCTACCCTGTCCGCTGAGATCCGACGGTGGTGAGCTGCGCAGTGCCATACTGCTGCCACCGGCTCGTGGCTGCTCCGGGCAGGATCGAAGCTTTAGCCGGATGGCCGGCAACGGAGGCGCGCTCTACGAGGGATGGTGGCGGCGTCCCCTTCCCGCCGGAGTGCCCGACAGCGGAAGCCAGCCCGAGCCGCCCCGCGCGATGGCGGTCGCCATGCGGTCGTAGGCCTCGAGCACGAGACGGCGGGTGCGGTATTCGCCGAGGTCTCGCTCCTCGTACTTGCGGATGACAGGAAAGGAGTCCAGGACGTGCTCGGCTTCGGCGCGGGTGAGCCCAAAGATGTGGAGGAACGCGGCGTCGAGATCGGCGCGGAGCAAGGTTCGGCGGTCGGGATCCCAGTGGAAAGGTGGGCCGTCGTCTCCCAAGTCAAGTGCGTAGGGCTTCAATCGCCATGACGTGTAGGACAATTCGACTATGTATGGCTGAATCCATTGGGTGATGGTGACCTCCCGTTGCCACGGCGCTGACATAGTAAACGTTGACGGTGCTGGGCACGCAATCTGTTTCGCCGCGAAGTAATTCATATGCGAACCGCTAAGTTTCTGTCTCGCGACGTAGTCGAACGCTAGCGACGACCACGTGGCATGTAGATTCGCCACGCTTTTCGGGTTCTGCGGAAGTGCAATGTAGAAAGAGTTTCCAACGGCTGAGCGAGGAAGGACAACTGGAACAAACGTGCGCTCGTTTCCTTTATTTGTAATGTCTCGCCAGCCAAGCAGCCAGCCGTTTTCCCATTTCCCAGCCAGTCTTGCAGCCACCTCGGTTCGGTCTACCCAGACGCGAGCGATCGACTCGCAGTGGGGGTCGTCGTGCTGCTCCAAGGACAGTCGTGGAAGTGAGCCAACGTTGAGCTGAGCTTGCGTGGCACCACGATAGGTGGAGAAGCGATGGTCGAAGTGGCCGAGCATCTTTGCTTCATACAGTGGTACATACTCTTCCCCGCTCTCGACCTCGAAGGACCAGCCATTGAAACGAGCGAACTCAAGATCTTTGGGCTGGTAAAAGAAGTGCGAGTCATTTGTGATGTCGAAGAGCCGAGCGAAGCGGAGTTTCCAAGGATTGCCATCGGGATCGTCGTCGCGGATGAGAACGGGGTGGCGACGGTAGATGCCGAGGGTGATGTCGGCGTCGACGCGGCTGCGGAACATGGGCAGGGTGCCGGTGTTCGGGTTCATCGCCAGGACTTCTCCCGGAGCGAGTTCGAACCGTCGCGAGGGAACGTCGGCGATGCGGCGGGAGAGAAACGCGAACTGGGTCCGCTCGACTGCTCTGCCGGGCCCGGTCATGCATGTTATGGAGAATCGAACACGATGATCCACATCCCGGAATATCTTCCCCTCGTTCTCGAAGTCGTAGAACGCGAGCAGGCGGTTGGCGCGGAGCGTATCGGCGAAGAAGGGGGCGGTGGTCTTGTCCGTGGCCAAGCCCGTGGGTGTGATGATCCCAGCGGCACCGGTCGGCGCGACCACCGTGCGCATGGTTTCGGCGAATACGCTGTAGGTATTGACGTCACCTTGCCCGGTCAACGGGTATCGGCCGCTGCGCAGCAGGATATGCGCGGTGCCGTCGGATCGGTGGATCGCTTGCCGGTACGCCTGGTACAGGTCGGGATCCGACAGCGCCAGATCATCGATCATCGCCTTGCGGATCGCGGCGGTCTTGGCGGCCTCGATGTCGGTGCGGCCGTTGTTCGCGAAGAACTCTTTGTCCTGGATCTTCACCCGCTCCCACGGCGGGTTCCCGAGCACACAGGAGAAGCCGCCGGTCCAACCGGTCGCGGTGTCGCCGCCGCCTTCGGCCGGGACGGTGAATATGCCGGGAAATTCGAGGTGCCAGTGAAAGAACCGATACCGGCGAGCCAACGAGTTGATCTGAGCGATGACGGTATCGGGCACCGATCGGGGATCCTCGGCGAGACGCCGGAGCGTATCGTGGGTGATGCCCTGGCCGGAGTGCTCGGTCTTGGGCTGCACGAAGGCCGCGCACCACGCGTCGGCGACGAGCTTCGCGGCGAGCAGATCAGGATCGCTTTCCAGGGCGCGCCAGGCGTCGGCCCGGGCTCGTATCGCACGGAGAGATCCCGCGTGGCCGGTATCGGCGTCCCGCGCCTTCTTGGTGAAAGCGGTGGTTTCGACGTCGAGGGTCTCCGGGCCGAAGCTGAACGCGAGTTGGTCGAGGTCGGCGTGGCGCTCGGCCTTGTTGCGGGCCTTGAGTTTGCTGGTCCAGTCCCGATCGTCGTCACCGAGCACCACGAAGGCCGAGTCGGGGATATTGTCGCGCAACAGCGCCGGGGTGGTCCCGAGCAGCGCGTTGCCGACGCGGAAGTGGGCGTCCAGGAACGGAAAGGGACGTTCGGCGTCGAACGCTTCCAGCCACAGCGCGACTTTGGTGATCTCGATGGCGAGATCGTTCAGGTCGACACCGTAGACACAGCTTTCGATGACATCGGCGGTCGCGGCGCGCAGCGCGGCCGGGTTCGGTTCGGTGTCTCCGGTACGGACGGTCGCCAGCGCCGAGGCTATGCGCCGTGCCGCCGCGACGACGAAATGTCCACTGCCGCAAGCCGGATCGATAACGGTCAGGCCGAGCAGGGACTGTTCGGCGTGCGAAGTGCGCAGGGACTCGTCGATGAGCGGGTCGAGGGCTTCATCGAGGACGAGGTCGATCAGTTCGGAGGGGGTGTAGTAGGAACCGGATTTCTTGCGTTCGTGGCCGGCGGCGGTGTCGAGGGTGAATGTGCGCGCGGTGGCGTCGTAGCGGGGAGTGTAGGCGAGCAATCCCTCGTACATGCCGCCGAGTTCCTCGCTGTCGAGGTTGCGGTAATCCACCGGGCGCGGTGTGCCTGTCACCGGATCGTCGATCTGGGAAAGCGCCCGAATCGCGGCGAGGAATGCGTGGTTGGGTAGCCGGGCGCCGATAAGGATGCCCAGCGCGTCGCGGGAGAAGAGCGAGGCCTCGAGGCCACTCAATCCGAGTACGGCCAGTCCTTCTCCGGCGAGAGCGTCGGTGACGATCTGGTGGGCGTCCCAGAGGTCGGTATGTCTGCTACCGGCGTGCGCGTTCGCCATGCGGCGCAGCCGGGCGGTGGAGAAGTGTTCCGCGTAGATCCGGCGGGCTTGCGGATCGACGGTGGAGGTGTGCAGCAGGTCGCGGTCTTCGGCGACGAACAGCACGATCAGCCGGTAGGCGATGCGCAGCAGAGCGCGTTGTAGGTCTCGATCGGCGTCCGGCGCGGCGGCCAGCGTGTCGCGCAGGGCGGAATTGGCCCGATGGCCGAGGAAGCCGGTGCCCAAGTGTTGCAGCGCTCGTGCCACTCCCTGTTGCAAGGTGAGCAGAGCCCGAGCACCGTCATCGATAGCGGTGGTGCGCCATTTCTCCAGCCAGCAACTCTCCGCGGTGAGCGTGACCGGCGCTGCTTCGGCGTCGTCGGACGCCGGTGCGGGTGCTTGCTCCTGCGGCGCGAAGCGGCTGGCATGGGCCGTGAGGAACAGGAGCCGGAAGTCGGCGTAGCGCTGGTTGGTGAAGATATCACCGAGGTCGAATTCGACATAGGACTGTTTCGACAGCGTGGAGGCGTCACGCAGCAGACGCAGTGTGTGGCCGTTGGACAACAAACCCCACAGCGCGTTGTCCTCGCGGTTGAGATAGTCCTGCATCATCGACTGAGGCGCGCGGGCGACGACACCCGCCGTCTTGGTGTCCAGCGAAACTCCGGCGCCGGTCAGGTGAACCGGTGTCCACACTGCCGGGTTCGCCGCATCCGGCCAAGACAGGCGATGGGAGATCGGAAAGTGTCGCCCGGTCGTCTCGCCCAGGCCAGGTGCGACATCCAGGCCGGCGGCGAGGACTTCGGGACGTCCCCAGCCGAGTTCGTACAGCAGTGGCAGCAGCCATTTCTCGCGCGTCACCTTGATGGCCGGGTCGCCCGACGGCAGACGGTCCAGGGTGTGTTGCCACTCGCGATGCGTGGCGAGCATCGCTTCCCAGGCACGGGCAATGGCCGCGTTGATCGTCATGCCGGGAGGCAGGACGTAGGCGGCGGCGCTCTGGCCGGGCATCCGCAGCTCGGCGCCACGCGAGAGTGCTTCGCTGGGCAGGACGGTGCCGATGGCGCGGACGGACCGGAACGACGACAGCCCGCTCACGAGCCACTCCTATCGGGAAGGTAGACATACACGCCGAGCACGTCGGGCGGCGGCAGCAGCCGGACCTTGACCGCGCGTCCGCCGCTTTTGCGCGCGGCGCGCACCTTGCGGTGGTCGTCGGCGACGGTCTCCGCGACCCGTTCGCCGCAGTCGAGCAGTTGATCAGCCACGGAATCGAGCCGGCCGAGCGCGCGCTCTAGCTGGGTTCTGGCCAGCGCATCAGCGACGTTGCCGCTGGGTCGGTGCCCCAGCAGCGTTTCGACGGCGTCGTCGGGCAACCACGTCACGGCGTCGGCGGCGACGGTGAAAGCGAGAAACCGTGCCTCTTCGGCCATCTGTGTGATGGTGGCGCGGGAACCCGGAATCACCACTTCGAGCCGGAAGCGGACGACAAGCAGCGTGGTCACCTTGTCGACACCGGCGCAGCGCAGCACTCCGGTGCGTCGAGTGGGGCGCAGTTGCGGGTCGAGGTCGGCGTCGAGCGCGGCATCGAGCACATACCGAGCCAGCGCTTCCACTGTCGGATCGGTGCGAGTCAGCACACTGTGGCCCGGTGGTACGGGGAAGGACCGGTGGAAGAACAGGCGGTGATCCTTGACCGGAGGAAGCTGATCACGCACCGCGGGCGGCAGTGTGTCGATACGAGCGGTGAATCCCTCGTCGGTGGGGCTGATCTGCGCGGACAACAAAGACAAGGCATCGCGGGTGAAGGTTTCGGCGTCGGCGGGGCCGCCCAGCGAGCGCCGTACCGCGGTGAGGACGTCGACGACCTCCTCACGGGGCAGTCCGACCTGGCGGAACCGTGAGCGGGAGGCTTTCTCGCGCTGCGCGGCGTCGCTCCACCGCACATCCACCGCGGCGGCCAGCGAATCGGAGGTCGCACCGCCGAAGTCCAAGGCGAGTTGGTCGGTGGCGGTGCCCCGCAACAACAACGACTCCCAGATCGCTTTCATCACGGTGGTCGAGTCGACCGGGACCGGTACCGAGATCCCGGTGCTGCGCCGAATGTTCTCATGCCGCCGGATCAGCACCTGGAGGACAACGCCGTCGATGCCGTTGTCCTCGCCGTAGTAGGTGACGGTGCGGACGGTGCCCGCGCGTTGGCCGAACCGGTCGACGCGACCCTCGCGCTGCTCATGACGGGTCGGGTTCCAGGCAAGGTCATAGTGCACGACCGCGGTGAAGCCGTCCTGGAGGTTGATGCCTTCCGACAGACAGTCCGTCGCGACGAGCAGCCGCGCACCGTCGTGCTCGGTCAATCCCGCGATCCGGTCCTCTCGCTCCTCCGGGGGAAGAAGGCCGGTGACCGCTTCGACACGCAGGTCGCGATGTTTCTTGGAAAGCGCGGTGCGCAGGTGGTCGGCGAGGTATTCGGCGGTAGGGATATAGCGGCAGAACACGATCGGGTGATAGCCGTCTTCGATCAGATCCCGAAGTATAGGTATCAGCCGTCCCAGCTTCGCGTCCGCTGCCGGACCTTTCAGCGCCGCGGCGGCGGCCGCGAGCTCGCGCAGTCGGCGACGTGTCGAACGGTCCGGCGCATCGGGATCGGTGGTGTCGGCGCCGAGCGCGGCGTCCTCGCCTTCCAGCGCTTCGTCCAAGTCGCCATCGAGCACCCGTGGGACGGCCAGGGCATCGGCGTCGTCCGCTTTGTCGACGGACGCGAGCGCTGAGCGCTTGAGCAATGTTTGCTCCGCCGCGGCAGGACTCGACGCGAGACAGCGCAGTAGCGCGATCGCCGACCACCACCGCACTCGTTGCCGCACCGTGTTCAGCCCCGGATCGCTTACCTGCTGGCGCGCGAACGCCATGACGTCATCGAACAGGGCGCGGTAGGCGGGGGCGAGCGTGTAGCTGAGTTCAGTGGATTCGCGCTTCGGGAACGGGGTGTTTTCACCGTCGACATACTTGCGGACGTCGCCGCGCTGGCGTTGGATCATGAACTTCGCCAGTAGCTTGCGGTCCTCCTCCCGGTCTCGCCCGGACAAATCGGCCGGAAGCTGCGCGAGCCGGGGATCTAGTAGTCCGATAAGCGACTGCCAGGCATGATCGTCGCCGCTGTGCGGGGTGGCCGTGAGCAGCAGAAGATGCCGGGCCGGATCGTCGGCGATCTTGCGCAGCACGGTGTAACGCAAATGCGCCTGTGTGTTGCCGACAGTGCCGGCGGCCACCGCTGTGTGCGCTTCATCCACGATGACGAGTTCGGGGCAGTGGAGCACGAATTCGTCGCGTCGGCTGCGCTGCTTGATGAAGTCGGTGGAGACCACCAGGTAGGGGTAGTGCTCATAGATGGTGGAGCCCCAGGGGACCTTCAGCCGGTTCACCGTCGACGGCAGCAACAGTTGTGCCTCGATGCCGAACTTGCCGCGCAGCTCGGCTTGCCACTGCGGTGCGAGTTGCGGCGAGCACAGCACGGCCAGGCGTTGCGCGTCCCCGGTGGCGAGCAGTTCGGCGGCGATCAGACCCGCTTCGACTGTCTTGCCTACGCCGACACCGTCGGCGATGAGCAGTCGGGTGGTGTCCTGCGCGGTGGCCATGATGAGCGGATCCAGCTGGTAATTCCGCGGCGTCACCGCCAAGTTCGCAAAGGAGCGAAACGGTCCGCCGGTGGCCCGGAAGGACAGGCGCAGGGCGTCACGCAACAGCCGAGCCCGGGCGGCGTCACCCCGGTCGCCGACCTTCGGCGGGGGGAACGTGGCGAGGGCCGGGACGTCGAATTCTGGTAGTAGGACTGTGGTTTCGTCCTCCCGGCCGCCAAGGGGGCGGGCAAGCACCAGCCCTTCGGGACCGCCGGGGAGTACGAGCCAGTCCCTGCCGCGCGCGTGTACCAAAGCGCCGGGCGGAAATTCAGTGGTGGTCACGCGCCGACCCTTCCGGTACCGAACACGTCAGGATTGTCCTTGATGGTCTGGAGCCATTCGGCATCGTCGTCTGTGTAACGGAACCGCAAAACCATCCACCCGGCTTCATCAACGAGCTTCGTCCGGGCCTGCGTATCCTTCTCGGCTCGATGCGCCGAATCGTGCACAGGTCCGTCGATGAACACCGCGACATCCGCGCTGCTGGTATGAAACGCGAAGTCGGGGCGAACGTAGTAGCCCTCGACAAGTTGCTGGGCCGCATCCGGGAGCCGATAGCCATGCTCGTCGAGCAGCGCGAGCAACCGTCGCTCGAGGGTGTTGCTCTGCGCCGCGAGACGTCGCAATTGCGCGGCACGATCTTCCCCGCCCGCGCCGACCTCGATGTCGGCGCGCATCAGATCCCGCAACAGCTCCGTGACACAGTGCCGGTCGAGCCGCTGGTGATCCCATTGGTTGCTGTAGGACAGCAGACAGTCGTAGCACGCTTGGGCGCAGTCCTCCGCGGCGTGCTCGGCGTGGCCGAGGTCGGCTCCGGTATCAGGGTCGAAATGCAGGATCTCGAGTGCTTTGCGGGCCACCTCACGGATATGCCCGTCCTCTGTCGCCAGCCGGCGCAGTACTCCGGCTCCGCCCTCGGCGGCCTCGAAGAACAGCAGACGGGACCAGGCATGATCGCCGGTGCCGCCAGGCAGGGGCTCGGCTGCCAGTTCGTTGCTCTCGAGTTGGTAAACGGCTTCGATGGCGCGTTTGAGGGCATACATGGCCGCCACTCGCACGTCGTTCGGGATGGCCGGGTCGAGGTGCAGCACCAGTGCATTGCGGTGGTCCTCCACATAGGGCACGACCCGCCGGATCCGTGGCACCTCACCATCGGTGTTCTTGCCGAGGTCCGCTTCCCGCGCCCACCGGCCTTCCAGAGTGTCGAGTAGATACCCCTTGATGTGTTTGTCCTTGCGGCGACGCAGCCCGATGTTCATCCGCCGGATCAATGCGGTGTCGCCATAGGTCATGGTGCCCACGGTGGCGCCGTCGACAAGCACTGTGCTGGTGAGCTGCCCGGCGCGCTCACCGTGTGGGACGAACCGCAGGGTCGTGACCACTTCATGACCGGCGCGCTGGCGCTCGTCCTCGTCGGCGCTGATGCGGTCACGGCGACGAGTCTTGACCGAAATCAGGCGCATCATCCGGTCGAGGGTTTCGAGCGAATCCGCGCCGCAGTGGTCGCAGATCTCCACACTGGTCGGGCCGTTCATCTCATGTAAGTAGCCGCAAGCATTGCAGCGTTTGATCTCTGTGATGTTCACTCCGGTGCCGTCTTCACGCGCCGGCAGACTCACCCGGTTCACTTCGTAGCGGGCGCCTTCGTGGTAAATGAAGGCGCCGGGACCGAACTCGCTGATCGCGAGGAATCTCGGCCGTTGGACATAGTCGCCTTGGCCGTTCCTGGTGCGTCGCTCCGCCGGAATGAAAGCGGCCAAGGGAAGTCGCGGGAACGAGTAGCCGGGCAGGAATCCCTCGGAGGCGAAATACCGGTAGGGATAGAAATCCCCCTGGGCGATGTCGTCGACTTGCCCCCGCAGCAGGTCCAGCGCCGCGCGAGCCTCCGAAATGCGACCTCGCGCTTGACGTTTGTCGGCCTCGGACGCGCCGATCGTTTTGAGGACGTCATTGGCGGCATCGAGTTCCACCAGTGCTTCTCGGTAGAGGTCGCGCCACCTGTCGGCGGCCATATCGAATCGCCGAGCTGCGTTGTCCACCGTGTCGGCAACCCACCTGTCGGTCCACCACTCCGCCCAGGTGACTTCCTCGGTTGTCTCGAGGACCGCGGCGATCGCGCGCACAGCACGCGCTCGATTGGCCGGAGATTCGATGGCCGCACGCACCTCAGCGCGCAGCGGCTGGCCTGGTTCGTCGATCTCGAGGAGATCCACCATGCTGGCTTTGAGGTCGAGATCGCAGATCACCAGCCAGATCGAGTGCGCATGGGCGCGTACGAGGTCCTGGTTCCCGAGCTCGAGCCGCGGTGGCGCGACCGCTCCGGCGACCATGTCCTGGCTGCGTCCGAAGTAATAAGCGTCGTGGGCATTTCCGGTGGCGCAGTAGGTCAGCACGACAGCGGGCTGGCCGGATCGTCCAGCGCGCCCGGAACGTTGAGCATAGTTCGCCGGGGTAGGGGGAACGTTGCGCATACCGACGACATTGAGGCTTTTGATGTCTACGCCGAGTTCCATAGTGGGCGAGCAGTACAAAACCGGCAGCTTCGCCGCCCCGAACAACTTTTCACGCTCTTTACGCTTGATCGAGTCCACCTGGGCGGTGTGCTCACGAGCTTCCAGCCCGACCAGCCGCGCGGCGGTTTCGGCGTAGAAGCGGCGGAAGAACGGGTTGACACGCCCCTCGACTTGGTTCCCGCGGATCGGATCAGGCACCCGGAATTCCCCTGAGCCCGCGCGCCACTCGATGAGATCGGCGCGGATTCGGTATCCGGTGCGACGGTTGCGCTCCTCGATTCTGGCGAGAACGCCCTCACGAGCCATGACTTTCAGCAGCGACTCGATGACGATGTCCGCGTCGGCGGGTTTGAGCGGATGATCATACAGCGGGAAGCGGTCGGGTCGGCGCAGCCAGCGTCCATACGCGCCGAGCCCGGACAGGTAGTGGTCGGCTCCGGAGCCGGGTTCGAATTTCGGACGGCTTCCGGGGTAGGCGGTGCCCGCGTACACACCGGTCTCGTCGGACAACGCCCATGGCGCGCGGAGCCACTCCTGACTGGCGCGCTTGATGCTGTCGTACTTCTCCTCGGTGAGGAACTCCGATTCGATGCACAGCTTGCGGCGCAGTTCATCGAGCAGAACTTGCATCAGTTGATGGCGCGTCGACGGTTCCGCACCGGCAAGCGGCTCGCCGCAAGCCGCCCACACCGAATCGTCTTCGGCGAGTTCCTCGAGGCCGAAGTAGGTCAGCCGCAACTGCCCCGTCTGCTCCAGGTTGGGCATGGTAATTCGCCAACCACGCTTCAGGTCGGCCCACAGACGATAGGTGACGGCGTCGCGTAATGCGCGAGTGATCCTGGTGCGCGGGATTCGCTCATTCGCAGTGGACGCGTCCTTGGCGAAGTCGGCGGGCTCGCCACCGAGCGCGGCGACCACTCGCGATCCGAGGTTCTCGTCGGTCAGAGGCTCGTCGGCCTGCCTTTCCTGTTGGGTGAGAGCGGCGCGATAGAGGGCGGAGCGCACCAGGCCGACGAGAACGAAATCGTTGAAATGACCCGCTTGCAGGCTGGCATCTTGCCGGTTGTCGGAGAAGGCCAGAAACTTGCGGGCATCCGCGTCGAGATCCTCCCCTGTGCGCAACGTACGCACGACTGCCTGCGACAACACGGTGACCGCGCTGGCACGTCCTTCCGTGCCCAGGCTCGCGACCCGCGAGAATTCGGACTGCTGGGCGCTTTCGTAGCTGGTCTTGCAGGTGGGGCAGAAATGCAGCGTCTCAAAGAAGGCGACGGGAAGGCCGTCGTCGGTGATCGTGCCGAAGGAATCGACCCGATAGATCTCGGGCAACCGGTTTCGCCTTGCTTTGTCGAGCACGCGGTGGCTGCCGGACTCGACCACCCAATCATCGGGCACGAAATCGGCAATGGCCGGGTCGTTCGCCGCAGGCCACGGCTGGTCTGTGAGGAATAACAGACCGGTCGCCTCTGCCTGCTCCCCACGACCACCGCTGAGGATTCGAGGACTGAACTTTTCCGCGCCACTGTCAAGACTGACGACGAGATAGTCCTGGCCGCATTCGCGGCAGAACGCGAGGGGAAACAGGGGTTGTCCCTTCGCGCCCACGGGAGAGCTGCGCTGATACTGGGTAGTCAGATAGCGGTTTCCGGGCGGCTCGAGGGTCGCGTATGCGGTGTCGCCTTTGCCGATGAATTGGTGCAACTTGAACGCGAACAGCGGGCGGCCCTTGTCGTCGCGCGCCCTGGAGCCTGCGAGCAGCAGTTCGCGCAGCTTCTGCTCGCAGATGCCTTGGTCGGCTCCGGTCTGTTCTGCCAGCTTCTCGGCGGCAGTCCTGAGTCGAGTCGGAACCTGCCGAACGAGTTCGCCTTCGTCCTCGCGCAGTCCGAAGGTCCGTTCGGTCCAGACCGACAGCGGGTCACAGTGCAGCTCCTCCCACGTCGACGGCGTCGGTGCGTGGAGCCGAGCAGACAACGCTGGAGTGTCGACCTCGCCCGATGTCGCGCGGCGCAGAGTCTCGCCGATGACGTTGTGCGCGGGAATCCGGGTACCGAAGATCCGAGTAGCCAGTTCAGCGACCTGGTGACGCTGCTCGGCTCTCGTTCCAGGACCCGCGAGCGTGGCGCTCGTGCCGATGCACTGTAGCCGTCGTCCCCCTACCGCTCCCCGCAATCGTCGTATGAGCATAGCCACATCGGCACCTTGACGACCCCGATATGTGTGCAGCTCATCGAGCACCAGGAAGGCCAGATCCGCCGCGCTTGCGATCAGCCCCGTCCGTTCCCGGGGCCTGATGAGCAGCAACTCGAGCATCACGTAGTTCGTCAACAGGATGTCCGGCGGGTTCTGCAACATGTCGTCGCGCTCCGCGCGGGTTTCCTGGCCGGTGTAACGACCGAAGGTGACCTCCGGGTTATCGCGGCCGAGGAACTTCTCCAGCTCACCGAGCTGACTGTTCGCAAGGGCATTCATCGGATACACGACGATCGCCCTGATCCCATGACCGGAACCGTCCCGCAGCACCCGGTCTACGATCGGCACGATGTAGGACATCGACTTGCCGGAACCAGTGCCGGTGGTGAGCACATACGATTCGCCGCGACGGGCGACGGCGAACGCGTCGGTCTGGTGCCGGTGGAATGGAATCTCGCGCCCGAACCGATCCTCCTCGGTCCTGATGCGAAAAATTTCGCGTGCGCCCGGGTGTAGTAGGTCGTGGTCGACGAGCTCGGAGACAGTTCCGCCCGGTTCGAACGCCGGATTCAGCGCCAGCCAGGGTTCTGGCCACAACAGCCCGTTGGCAATCTCCGTCTCGACCTTGTGCTTGACCTCCGCGTCCCTGATGTTCAGGAAGCCGGAGACGAAAGCCTGGTAGTCATCGAGAATCCTGTCGAGCACACCGAATGCGTCCACACCATACCTTCCCCGCCAGATCCCGACTTTGTCGTCGAGCAGATCTAGCAGCGACTTATCATCAAAGCGGTTGTCCGAGATCGTAAGCAGAGCGTCTGGCAGGATCTCGCCGAACAGGTCAGTCTACGGGCTGAACACAGGCGTGCGGCGCTGGCCGCCGAAGAGACGACGGGCCGACGGGTTCTGCTGCTCGGCGGACGGGTCACGGCAGGTCACCCACGTGGATTGGCCTACGCAAGCGGTGCTTCGTCGATACCGTGGAGTCCGGTGGCCGGCAACTGGTCACGGCGACTCAGTAGCCGAAGCGTGGGAGGATGGTGCTCGCTTCTTGGGATGCAGCGCTCTCTTGAGAGAGATGTGCTGTGATGGCGAGGATTTCGTGCTGTTAGCGCGCCATCACCTGGGCGTCGACGCCGTGGCGGTGACTATATCCGCGTGGTTCGTTTGCCGATGGCGGCGGAGAGTGCGTCGAGTTCGGCCAGGACGTCGGATGCCGCCCAGATGCGATTGCGCTTGTTCTCCGACAGCACCTCGAGGACACCGGCTTCCGTCAGCCTGCCGAGGGCCCGATACACGCTGGCTTCGGTAGTGCCGGTCATCTTCTGCGCGGTGTCGGCGTTGAATATCGGTGTGTCGAGCAAGGCTGCCAGTACTGATTCGTCGGCGGAATTCGCTCGTGGTCTGGCGATTGCGCGCCACCGGGCTGGGAGATCGGCGAGCGCACGGGCCGATTCTTGGGCGGCCTCACAGGAATGAATCGTCGCCGTGGAGACGTACTCGACGAACTCGTCGACGTGCCCTTCGCGATAGCCGTTCAGTTGCGCGAAGTAGCGGCCGGTGTCGGCGAGCATCGCTGAGGCCAACGGAACCGTAACCCGCTGAGTCAGCCCGCGGCGGCGGAGGATCGCGCTGATGAGGGCACGCCCGATCCGGCCGTTGCCATCGGTGAACGGATGGATGGATTCGAACTGGGCGTGCGCGATAGCGGCCTGCGCAAGGATCGGCAGATCGCTACGGCCGACAAAAGTGACCAAATCGTCCATCAGTTCCGTGACGAGCTCCGGCGGGGGCGGAACGAACAGCGCGTCGATCGGTGTGTAGTCGCTGCCTCCGATCCAGTTCTGCACCGTCCGCAGCCTGCCCGAGTCCTGCGCGGTGTAGTAATCGGGAGCCATCAGCAGACGGTGTGCCTCGAGCAAGGAGGCAAGTGTGATCGGACCATCGCCGGCCGCGGTGACCAGTGCGGCCAACGTTCGTACCGCAGCCAGCTGTGACTTCGCCTCCTCGCTCGCCTTTCCGCCGGCGACGGCTCGGCCGAATGCTCGCCAGCCCGCGTCGATGTGCTCGATCTTCGATGACGCCACGGATTCGCTACGGAGCAAGAAGTCGGCCAACGGCGCCAGATGTTGACCGTAGCCCGCCTCGAGGCGAACGACCGCGATCACGGCGTCCTCGTGCGCTCGTGCGACGGTGCCCCCGACCGAGTACGTGAGATCGGCGATCCGGGGTGGTATCGAGACTTCGATCTCGGTGAGAGTTCGGTCGGCGCGCGACCCCTGGCGGTGGCGAGGGTGCCAGGGGCGGCTCTCGGTGCGGTGCGGCGGCCAGCCCATGGCGTCTCCTCTGGACGAAAGTGCAACCAAATCTAACTTTACTATATCTAATACTGCGAAAAGTATAATAGCAGAAGCATTGCTTTAGATTAAGTGGCTTACAAGGAGCTGCGCGACGCTCAGGAAGGCGTCGCGGGCGGGTTGGTAGTCCTCCTGCGTGACGGTGTTCGAGCCCGCAGGGATCTGGATGGCGGCGATCGCCTCGATGCCTGTTGACTTGCGCATCGAACCGGGCCTGGCCATGTACTTCAACGTTCGGTCTAGCGGAGCGCTTTGCGGACATTGGTCGATCAGGCGTCGGAGCATTGCCGGCGTCCGTGACTGATCGGAGGTAACGAAATGCCCTCGGGCAGAAAACCTTCGTTGCCGACTTGCGATTGGTGCGACGCGCCCAGGCTGCGGCGGAAGAGGTCGCAGGCAAGCATTGGTACGAGATGTCGACACGGCTTACTGCGGAGATCAGCGATGCGGAACAGTCGCTGGCCGAGCTGTCGCCGCCCGGACTCGATCCTGGGAATTGGACTGAGTCTGCCGCGAGGCGGATCAGCCGGGACTTCAAGGCTGCAGCAAATCAGCTGGAGTCCACCTATCGAGCAGCTATCGAGATCGCAGATGAACTCGGTCTCGATAGACCGCGGACACTAGCCACTGCGCGCGATGTCTGCCGAGTGATTGCATTGGCCGATGTTTCACATAGGTCGCTGGAACAGTGGCTGACGCAGTCGGGTGCGGTCGAAGCGGTCGGCGCGGCGGTCCGGGTCGTGGCGGATCTGCTGCGGGAGTTCTTCGCGAGACGTGACAAGGTGCGCGAAGCGCAGCGATGCGCTATATCCAACGCCGGCCGGTTGAGGAGGAGCTGTTATTCACACGTGTGCGAACGGCCTGGGGCGTAGGTAGGTCGGGTCCGGTCATCCAAGTGCGGATCCGGGAAGTTCTGCGTTGGCTCGATAGGAAAGAGGCAGTTGTCCGTCTCGGCGCTGCATACGATTTGCCTGCTCGTGAGCTGCAGTCTGTGCGGACAGCGGCTTCCCGCGGCGGCCGCTTGGTCCGGCAGATACCGATAATTGAGCGACAGCTTGCCATACGCAACGTCATCGCCGACTGTCTGGGAGTTCGGCGCGAAGAACTCCTGTCCGAGGTGGCCGCTGTTTTCGGCTGGACACGTGTTCGATCAGATATTCGGGCGACGTTGACCGCAGATCTCGACAATTTGATCGAGCGAGGGGTCGTCGAGGAGACCGAACTCGGTATGACGCTCGCAGGCGAGATGTAATTGGACGAAGATACGCTGGAAGAGGTCGGTTCCACCTCGGACTCGACCTCCCACGCAGTCAGCTGCCGAAGCGGGCCAGCACGGAGCTGGCTTCCTGCGACGCTGTGCCTTCCTCGGCGAGATGTGCCATCTCCGGCGCGATTTCGCGACCGTGATGCGCCATCGCCTGGGCGTACAGCCGACCCGCCCGGTAGGAGGAGCGGACCAGGGGACCGGCCATCACGCCTGCGAAGCCCATTTCCTCGGCCGCCTTCGAGTGCTCCACGAATTCCTCCGGCTTCACCCAGCGGTCGACGGGGTGGTGACGCGGGGACGGGCGCAGGTACTGGGTGATGGTGAGGATGTCGCAGCCTGCCTCGTGCAGGTCGCGCATGGCCTGGGTGACTTCCTCCGGCGTTTCGCCCATGCCGAGGATGAGGTTGGATTTGGTGACCAGACCGGCTTCGCGGGCGGCGGTCAGGACCGCGAGGGAGCGCTCGTAGCGGAAGGCCGGGCGGATGCGTTTGAAGATGCGGGGGACCGTTTCGAGGTTGTGCGCCAGCACTTCCGGGCGCGAGGAGAACACCTCGGCGAGCTGGTCGGGGTCGGCGTTGAAGTCGGGAATCAACAGCTCCACGCCGGTGTGGGGATTCGAACGCTTGATGGCGCGGACGGTTTCGGCGTAGAGCCAGGCGCCGCCGTCGTCCAGGTCGTCGCGGGCCACGCCGGTGATGGTGGAGTAGCGCAGGCCCATGGCCTGGACGCTTTCGGCGACGCGGCGGGGCTCGTCGCGGTCCAGGGCGGCGGGCTTGCCGGTGTCGATCTGGCAGAAGTCGCAGCGGCGGGTGCACTGTTCGCCGCCGATCAGGAACGTGGCCTCGCGGTCTTCCCAGCATTCGAAGATGTTGGGGCAGCCCGCTTCCTCGCAGACGGTGTGCAGGCCCTCGCGCTTGACCAAGCCTTTGAGCTCGGAGTACTCCGGGCCCATGGTGGCGCGGGTACGGATCCACTTGGGCTTGCGCTCGATGGGGGTTTCCGCGTTGCGGGCTTCGATGCGCAGGAGCTTGCGGCCGTTCGCGGCGCGAGCGTCGGGCCCGGAGGAGGTGGCCTGCGTAGCCACGGCGGGACCCGGGAGTGCCGCAGCAGGTTCGGCTGCCGTGGCCGCGTTGTGTGGTGTCGGGGTGTCGACTGAGGTCACTCGATCGACCTTACGCCGTCGCGGCTCGAGACTGCGGAGGGGTGTCGCCAGGGGTGACGCGCGCGATATCGTGCGCGCTGACCGGCAGCTCGCCGTCGAGTGCGCGGATGATGGCGTCGGCCACCAGCGGCTTGACCTCGGCCACGGTCACCTCGCGACCGAGTTCACGAGTCAGGGTGGTGACGCCCGCATCGCGAATGCCGCACGGGACGATGGCCTGGAACCCGTCCATGGCGGCGTTGCAGTTGAACGAGACGCCGTGCAAGGCGACGCCCCGCTGCACGCGCACGCCCACCGCGGCGATCTTGCGTTCGGCGTAGAACTCGGTGGCGGGCAGCCAGACGCCGGAGCGGCCCTCGACCCGCCCGCAGACGAGGCCGAGGCCGGTGCAGACGGTGATCAACGCCTCCTCGAGGCGGCGCACATAGTCGACGACGTCGATCGGCTCGGCCAGCCGCACTATCGGGTAGCCGACGAGTTGACCGGGGCCATGCCAGGTGATCTTGCCGCCGCGGTCGACCTGCACCACCGGGCTGCCGTCGATCGGCAGGTCCTCGTCCTCGGTGCGGCGGCCCGCGGTGTAGACCGAGGGGTGTTCGAGCAGCAGCAGATGATCGGATCCGCTGCCCTCGGCCCGCTGCTCGGCGATGCTGCGTTGCAGGTCCCAGGCGGCGTGGTAGTCGATGAGTCCGAGATCCTCGACGACGATCGGAGTCGTGTCGGACCGGGCGGACAGGGTGGTGCGCGTGTGGGTCACAGCATGACGGTACGCCCAGGGGTCAGCCGGTTCCAGCACCTCGATGTGGGAACGGCCACAGCGGCAGTGGGTTGCCAGGGCAGCGCTGAGAGATTGCTGCTGTGCCTGCCACGCCGTGGTCCAGCGGCCGAGGGATCCGACCGGATGATCTCGCATCCCGAACGTGAGTATTGCGGGAGCGTGGAGTGTCCGGCTTTCTTGCTCGAAGCAAGCTCATACCGATCGGTAGCGCCGATTCCCGGCAGTTCCATCGGAGAGCTGCGGGCGGGTGGGGTCGAACTGCGCGTCCCGATCCGAATCCAGGCGCTCGCACAGCGCGTCGATCCGCTCGGTTCAGGGGTGGCCGAGAAGTGTCCGCGCTTCGGCCAAGTCTTGGAACAGGCCTGAACGTCACGTGTCGAATCGGGTTGCACCACTTGGGTGACCTATGCCGAGCACGGCCGTGCCCCACGCGATCTCGGATCGGGCGCATAGCGCCGCACGCCGCCTGGTGCATCTGCGAAGTGTGAACGCGGTATGCGAGGGTCCTGCGGCTGCCGATTCAGGGCACGTCGACGGGCAGAGTCAATTGCATGAGGGTCAGGTCCATCCAGCGGCCGAACTTGTGGCCTACTTCGGGCAGGACCCCGACGGTCCGGAAGCCGAAGCGCTCGTGCAGGAGGATCGAACCGGTGTTGCCGGATTCGATGGCCGCGATCATGGCGTGCACGGCGCCCGCCCGGCGCGCATGTTCGATCAGCTCGGTGAGCAGCGCCGTGGCGATGCCGCGACGGTGGAAGCGCTCGTCGACGTAGACGGAGTTCTCGACCGTGTAGCGGTATCCCGACTTGGTGCGCCACGGCCCGTAGCTCGCGTAACCCGCCAACTCGCGGTCGAACTCGGCGACCAGCACGGGCAACCCCGCGCCGGTGCGGGCGCGGAACCAGCCGAGGCGCTCGTCCAGGCCGACCCGCTCGGTGTCCCAGATCGCGGTGGACGCGGCGATATTCGCGTTGTGGATGTCGAGAATCGCCGGAAGGTCATCGGTGGTCGCGTCGCGGATGACGGTGGCGAGCCCGGTGTCGAGTCGATCGGTCATCGAGCGTCTCCGGATCGTCCTACCGCGTCGGCCAGCGCTGCGCCGATGGTGGGGTGGTCGAACCGGTAGCCCGCCTCCTCGAGGGCAGTCGGAATCGCCCTTGGCCCGCGCAGGATCGCCTCCTGCGCCATCTCGCCGACCACCGCACGCAGCGCGAACGCGGGCACCACCAGCGGAGTGGGACGCCGCAGCGCACGACCCAGCGCGCGGCTGAACTCGGCGTTGGTGACCGGAGCGGGGCCGACCACGTTGATCGGACCGGACACCGTGTCGTGGGTGAGCGCGAAGAGCACGGCGCCGATCTCGTCGGCCATCGAGATCCACGGCACGTACTGACGGCCACTGCCCAGCCGCCCGCCCAACCCGAGCGCGTACAGCGGTTGCAGCATCCCGAGCATGCCTCCGGCACCCGACAGCACCACGGCGCTGCGCAGCAGCACCGTGCGCACACCGGCGGCGGTGGCGGGCTCGGTAGCTTTCTCCCAGTCCCGGCACAGCGTCGCCAGGAAGCCGGAACCGGCGGGGGAGGTTTCGTCCACCACTCGATCGCCGGTGTCGCCACCGTAATAGTGCACGCCGCTGGCGTTGAGCAGCACCGGCACTCCCGCGGCGGCGACCGCGCCGGCCAGCACGTCGGTCGGTGTGATCCGGCTGTCGCGCAACTCCTGTTTGAAGCTGCCGGTCCAGCGCCGCCTGCCGACGCCCGCGCCGCACAGGTTGACCACGGCGTCCGCGCCGCGCAACGCCCGCTCGTCCAGCTGGGCGCGGGCCGGGTTCCAGGCGAATTCGTCCGGGCCCGCCGCTGTTCTGCGCACCAGCCGGGCGACGTCGTGCCCGTCGCGGCGCAGAGCCGCGACGAGCGCTGTCCCGATCAACCCCGACGAGCCGGCGATCACGACCTTCATACGTGCCGCGGAACCTTCCTCACAGCCCGAGATCGGCCTCGAACGCCGCTTCCTCGAGCCGGTGGCGGATCGTGGTCAGGAAGCGGCCCGCGTCGGCGCCGTCGATCAGGCGGTGGTCGTAGGTGAGCGGCAGGTAGCACATCGAGCGGACGCCGATGGACTCGTTACCGGTCTCGTCGGTCACCACGACCGGGCGCTTGACGATCGCACCCGTGCCGAGCATGCCCGCCTGCGGCGGAACCAGGATCGGCGTGTCGAACAGCGCGCCCTGGCTGCCGATGTTGGTGATGGTGAAGGTGCCGCCGGCCAGCTCGTCGGGCTTGAGTCCGCCGTTGCGGGCCCGGTTGGCGATGTCGGCGATGGCGCGCGCCAGTCCGGCCAGCGACAGGTCGCTGGCGTTGTGGATCACCGGGGACAGCAGACCCTGCTCGGTGTCGACGGCGATGCCGAGGTGCACCGAGGCGTGGTAGGTGATCTCCTTGCTGGACTCGTCGTAGCTGGCGTTGACGTTCGGGTGCACGCCCAGCGCCTCGACCACGGCCTTGGCGAAGAAGGGCAGGAACGTCAGGTTGACGCCCTCCCGCTCCTTGAACGCCGCCTTGGCCAGCTTGCGCAGCGCCGCGATCTTGGTGACGTCGGCCTCGTGCACCTGGGTCAGCTGCGCGGTGGTTTGCAACGACTCGCGGGTCTTGGTCGCGGTGATCTGGCGGATGCGGTTGGCCTTCTGCACGGTGCCGCGCAGGTGGGCCAGCTCCGGGCTCGCCACGACGGGCGCGGAGGGCGCTTTCGCCGGGGCGGGAGCGGTCGCGGTCGCCGTGGCAGCCGGAGCCTTCTTCGCCTCGGCGGCGGCGAGCACGTCCTGCTTGCGGATACGCCCGCCGACACCGGAACCGGTGAGCGAGGACAGGTCGACGTTGTTCTCTTCGGCCAGCTTGCGGACCAGCGGCGTGACGTAGGGGGTTGCGCCGTTGGAGGATTCGGCACCCGCGGCGGCGGGCGCGGGGGCCGGTTCGGGCTTGGGAGCCGGAGCCGGAGCGGGGGCCGGAGCCGGAGCGGGGGCCGGAGCCGGAGCCGGAGCGGGCGCGGCGGCAGCCGGGGCCGGTTCGGGCTTCGGGGCCGGTGCGGGAGCCGGGGCCGGTGCGGGAGCCGGGGCGGCGGCCGCCGGGGAACCGCTGCCGATCACGCCGAGCTGTCCACCGACGGCCACGACGTCGTCTTCCTGCGCGGTGATCTCCAGCAGGGTGCCCGCCACGGGCGAGGGGATCTCGGTGTCGACCTTGTCGGTGGAGACCTCGAGCAGCGGCTCGTCGACGGCGACCTCGTCACCGACCGACTTCAGCCAGCGGGTGACGGTGCCCTCGGTGACCGACTCGCCGAGCTCCGGCATCTTCACCGCGGTGCCGTCACCGGACGACGCGGGCGCGGCCTGGGCGGCGGGCGCGGCCTCCTGGGCGGGAGTGGCCTGGGGTTGCGGCGCGGGCTCCTCCTGAGCAGGGGCGGGAGCCTCCTGGGCGGGCGCCGCGGCTTCCGGAGCAGGTGCGGGGGCCGACGATGCCGCCTCGCCGGGCTCGCTGATGACACCCAGTTCGCCGCCGACCTCGACCACGTCGTCTTCGTTCGCGACGATCTTCGACAGCACACCCGCCGCGGGGGACGGGATTTCGGTATCGACCTTGTCGGTGGAGACTTCGAGCAGCGGCTCGTCGACCTCGACCGTGTCTCCTTCCTGCTTCAGCCACCTGGTCACCGTTCCCTCGGTGACGCTCTCACCAAGAGCGGGCATCTGGACGGAGAAGGCCATGTCCGTTGACTCCTCTGACTGCTCGACGGGGTTCTACAACAGTTGATCTCGCTGCGGACGCCCGCCGCGGGTCGCGACGGTAGTCCGGAAGCCACCGATCATTGTGCGTGGCACCGGAGATCCGTGTGTGGTTCTTGTACCGCGGTCCATCCTTGCACTCGCTCGCAAGCCATGTAGCACAGGGCGGCCAACTGCACAGAGCTGGCAGTATGGGAAGACCGGCGGTGAACATTCTCCGGTGCAGGAAAGGAGGTCGGCGTCGGTGGGTTTGCTAGATCGTTTCCGCCGCGGCGCTACTCGGGGTGGCCGCGCTCTACGTGGGGGTTCGGTGGCCGGGGAGGATGCCCGGTATCTGGCCGACTGGGTGCGCACGCATGTGGGCGTCGAGGGCTATATCGAACCCAAGACCACGGTGACAGATGTCACAGTCGTCCTTGTTGCCGCTGATGGTGAATGGACGCGCCGGATCGTCGGCGAGCGCGGGGCGCGACGACTTGCCAAGGATTTGCACATCCCCGTCTACGACGTCCACAAGACCGGCTATCCGCAGCGGATGCGCGACTACGACGCCCGCAAGCGGGTGGAGCGGCAGCGCGAACTGGAGCGAGATCTGTACGACCTCTGAGGCGTCGGATCGTCCGTTCCGCCCGGTTTCCGCGGGCGTGTCCGAAGACTCCCGGGTGCGCTCGAGTGCGTCGCCCGGGACGCCCCGGACGACGCACTCCGACTTCACTCCGCGGCGATGTCCTGGAGCACGGCGATCAGCGTGCGGACCGGGACGCCGGTGCCGCCTTTGCCGATGTAGCCGAACGGGCCGCCGGTGTTGTAGGCCGGACCGGCGACATCGAGGTGGGCCCACTGCACGTTCTCCGGGACGAACTCCTCGAGAAACAGTCCGGCCGAGAGCATGCCGCCCCAGCGGTGCGGTGCGACATTGGCCAGGTCGGCGATCTTGGAGTTCAGGTCGGCGCGCAGTTCGGCGGGAAGCGGCATCGACCAGCCGTTCTCGCCGACCGCGCGGGAGATGCGGGCCACCCGGTCGCGGAAGTCGTCGGTGCCCATCACGCCGGGCGTGCGGGTGCCGAGCGCGACCATCTGCGCTCCGGTCAGGGTGGCCACGTCGATCAGGTACTCCGGCTCGTCCTCGCTCGCGCGCACGATCGCGTCGGCGAGGATCAGACGGCCCTCGGCATCGGTGTTGAGCACCTCGACGGTGGTGCCGCCGTACTGGGTGAGCACGTCGCCGGGGCGCTGGGCGGTGGCCGACGGCATGTTCTCCGCCATCGGCACCGTGGCCGTGACGGTGATCGGCAGGCTCAGCCGCGCGGCGAGCAGCGTCGTGGCGATCACGGCCGCCGCGCCCGCCATATCGGAGGTCATGTTCTCCATGTTCTGCGCGGGCTTGATGGAGATGCCGCCGGTGTCGAAGGTGATGCCCTTGCCGACCAGCGCCACCTTCTTCGGGCCACCCGCGTAGGTGATCCGGATCAGGCGCGGCGGTCGCGAGGAACCCTTGCCCACGCCGAGCACGCCGCCGTAACCGCCTGCTTCCAGCGCCTTCTCGTCGAGCACCTCCACGGTGAGGCCCGCGGCCTCGGCGAGTTCACGCGCACGGGAGGCGAACTCGGCGGGGAACAGGTGGCTGGGCGGGGTGTTCACGAAATCCCGTGCGGTGGCGACCGCCTCGGCGGTGAGCTGCGCCCGGAACAGCGCCTCTTCGCCGAATCCCGGCTCGGGGACCAGCAGCTCGACCCGGGCGACGGGCCGCTCGTCCGGCTTGGGCGCGGACTTGCCCGATCGGAACGGCGTGAACGAGTAGGCGCCCAGGTAGAAGCCTTCCGCCGCGGCGGCGATGTCGAGCCCGGACAGCGTGGTCACCACCAGTTCGGTGCCGGAGAGCGCGCGGGCGGCGACACCGGCCGAGCGGCGGATCTGCTCGGCGTCGAGTTTGTCGGCGGAACCCAGGCCGACGGCGAGGACGCTGGCCACTCCGTCCAGCCCCGCCGGCGCCGGGATGCGGGTCAGCTCCTCGGCCTTACCCTTCGCTCCCACCACTCCGAGCTGATCGAGCAACTCGCCGCGCACCTCGGCGGTGAGCACGTCGCCGAACATGTCCTCGGGCACGATGACGGGGCCGTCCTCCGAGGAGGTCAACCCGATGACGAGCACATCGGTGTCCGCGCCGATGGTCTCGGTGCGTGCCAGTTCCGGTCCGAGCGAGCGATCTGCAACAGCGGTCATTGGCACAGGTTATTCGGTGCGTTCCCGATGTCGCACCGCGACGCCGTCGAGCAGGAGTTCCACCGCGGTGGCGAGCAGGTCGTCGAAGTCCATCTCGAAATCGGAGTCCAGCTCGGTGAGCACGCGGTGCAGCACGGGGCGGATCGCCGGGTCGAGCAACTCGGCGAAATCGTGGTGCGGCGCGGCCGCCTCGGCGGCGCGGCGCGGATCGCCGAGCCGATCGGCGCGATCGGAACTCCACAGCAGCGCCAGGCCCTGGACCAGGCCCGACAGCGCGAGATAGATCGTGAGTCCGGTTCGCCCGGTCAGGCCGGGGTGGTCGAGGGCGGCGAAGTTTCGTTCCAGGATGTCCAGCAGCGCGGGACCCAGCGGCGGGCGGGTGCGCGCGAGCAGCGGCAACATCCACGGATGCCTGCGGTAGAGGCGCCACTCCTCGTGCGACTCGTGCCGTAGCCGAGGGCGCCAGCCGGTGCACTCGGCGGCCGGCGGCGGGATCTCGTCGAGCACCAGCTCGGCCATGCTCGCCAGCAGCGCTTCGCGGTCGGGGAAGTGACGGTAGAGGGTGGCCGTCGCGACGCCGAGTGCGCCGGCCAGGCGGCGCATGGTGAGGCCGTCGATCCCGTCGCGGTCGGCCAACTCCACCGCCACGCGGGCGATGCCGACGGCGGTGAGCCGCGCTGGGCGGGTGGCGCGGCGCATCGGGATCGCGGCGCGGCGGGCGCGGTAGGCGCGTGCCTGGCAGGAGCGGGAGCAGTACTTGCGCCGTCGGCCACGGGCGGGCTGCGCCAGGTCGTTGCGGCAGAGCGCGCACGTCATGCGGGGCTCCATTTCGACACACGAACGAGTGTGACGAAATAATACCGAGATCGTGCTGACCTGCCTAGATTGAGAGTCGAAACACGATGTTCAGTGGAAGGGGATGGCGGATGGAAATCGCCGCTCGCCGGGCAGGAGCCCGGGACCGGGACGCACTGATCGAGGCGTTCGGCGCGGCCGGCGCCGACGAGGTGGTGACGGCTTGGGTACTGGAAGGTCAATCCGACCCGGGCATCCGCACGGCCTTCGTGCCGGGCGTCATCGATCGGGCGTTGCGCGACGACGAGATCTGGGTCGCAGGAGCGGGCGAGGAGATATGGTCGGTCTCGATCTGGCAGCACGTCACCTCGGTCGAGCGATTCGCCGAGGAAGCCGCCGAGATGCGGACCATGGCCGAACAGGCTCCCGACATGGGCGTGCTGCGGCGGGTGGCGTATCTGACCGACCTGCTCGCCCGCGAGCATCCCCGGGAATTTCCGCATCGGTACCTGCAAGTGATCGTCACCAGGCCGGAGCACCGCGGCAAAGGGGTCGGTGCGGTGATCCTCGCCGACCGCTTGAAGGCCGCTTCCGAAGCGGCTGTTCCCGCGTTCCTCGAGGCGAGCACCGAACGGTCCGCTCGGCTCTACAGCCGCTGCGGGTTCGCGCCGACCGGGACGACCCACACTCTGCCGGAGAAAGGTCCGACCCTCATCCCCATGTGGTTCCGGCCCTAGCGCGGCGAGCCGGAACTTCGCGGATCGGTCCCCGATAAGCTCGGCTGGTGACCGAGACGAGCCTCCTGCAGGGACCCATTCACGCCGTGCACGTCGAGCTGGGCGCCACCTTCGCGCCGTTCGGCGGGTGGGAGATGCCGGTGTCCTACGCGGGCACCGTGACCGAGCACCAAGCGGTTCGCGCCACGGTGGGACTGTTCGACGTCAGCCATCTCGGCAAGGCGACGGTACGCGGCCCGGGCGCCGCGGCGTTCGTGAACTCGGCGTTCACCAACGACCTCGGCCGAATCGGGGCGGGCAAGGCGCAATACACCCTGTGCTGCGCCCCGAACGGGGGAGTGATCGACGACTTGATCGCCTACTACGTGGGCGACGAGGAGATCTTCCTGGTACCGAACGCCGCCAATACCGCGGCGGTCGTCGCCGCGTTGCGTGAGTCCGCCCCCGAGGGCGTCACGGTCACCGACGAGCACCGCGACTACGCCGTGTTCGCCGTGCAGGGTCCGCGTTCGGCCGAGGTGCTGACCGCGCTCGGGCTGCCCGCCGACCTCGAGTACATGGCCTACGCCGACGCCGCATGGGACGGCCGCCCCGTGCGCGTCTGCCGCACCGGCTACACCGGCGAGCACGGTTACGAGTTGCTGCCGCGCTGGGACGACGCCGAGGCGCTGTTCCGTGCTCTGGCCGAGCGGGTGCGCGCCGCCGAGGGCCAGGTGGCCGGGCTCGGCGCCCGCGACACCCTGCGCACCGAGATGGGCTACCCCTTGCACGGACACGAACTCTCGCCGGACATCTCCCCGGTGCAGGCGCGCTGCGGGTGGGCGGTCGGCTGGAAGAAGCCGGAGTTCTGGGGCAAGGCCGCTCTGGAACAGGAGAAGTCGGACGGTCCGCGCCGAATCCTGCTGGGGCTCAGAGCGCTCGACCGCGGTGTGCTCCGGCAAGGGCAAACCGTGCTGCGTGACGGCGAGCCGGTCGGCTCGACCACGTCCGGCACCTTCTCGCCCACCCTGAAGGTCGGAATCGCGCTGGCTCTGCTGGATACCGCGGCCGCCATCGAACCCGGCGCCGAGGTCGAGGTCGACGTCCGCGGACGCCGCCTGCGTTGCGAAATCGTCCGCCCCCCGTTCGTCCCCTCCAACACCAAGTGATTCCCGCCCGCTTTCTCCCGCCCGGTAACGGGTTGCGAAGACCGGCTGTCCTTCGTGACGTGCGGCGGGAAAAGGGGCGTGGACCATGGCGGTATGGCCGGAATCGGGCCGGATAGGATCGTCGGCATGACCGCTGCCGCACAGTTCACCCGTGTTCCGCATCCCGCGCCCCTCGCGGCGCAGCGGCGCCAAGAGGTACTGACGGAGCCAGGGTTCGGGCGATACTTCACCGATCACATGGTCTCGATCGATTACCTCGACGGCACGTGGACGAACGCGCGGGTGGAGCCGTACGCCCCTTTGGCGTTGGATCCCGCGACCATGGTGTTCCACTACGGCCAGGCCATCTTCGAGGGACTCAAGGCCTACCGCCAGAGCGACGGCAGCGTGTCCTGTTTCCGCATCGACGCCAACGCCGCACGTTTCCGCAGGTCCGCTCGTCGTATGGCGATGGCCGAGCTGCCGGACGAGCTGTTCATCGAGTCGGTGCGGCAACTGCTCGAGGTGGACCGGGACTGGGTCCCCGCGGCGGGCGGCGAGGAATCGCTGTACCTGCGGCCGTTCATGTTCGCCACCGAGGCCGGGCTCGGTGTGAAGCCCGCCGCGGCGTACAAGTACCTGCTGCTGGGCTCCCCGGCGGGAGCGTATTTCCCGCGTGGCGTGAAGCCGGTGCGGGTCTGGCTGTCCACGGAGTACGTGCGCGCCGCGCCGGGCGGCACCGGCGAGGCGAAGGTCGCGGGCAACTACGCCGCGTCGCTGCTCGCCCAGGCCGAAGCGTCGGCCAAGGGATGCGACCAGGTGGTGTGGCTGGACGCGTGCGAGCGGCGCTATGTCGAGGAAATGGGCACCAACAACCTGTTCTTCGTCTACGGTTCCGGCTCCGAGGCGCGGCTGGTCACACCGGAACTGTCCGGCTCGTTGCTGCCGGGCATCACCCGCGACTCGCTGCTGACCCTCGCAGCCGACTCCGGCTTCCCGGTCGAGGAGCGCAAGATCTCGGTCGAGGAATGGCGCAAGGGCGCCGAATCCGGTGAGATCACCGAGGTTTTCGCCTGCGGCACCGCCGCGGTGATCACCCCGGTCGGTTGGGTGCGTTCCGAGGCGGGCGAATTCACCATCGGAGGCGGAGAGCCCGGCACGGTCACCATGGCTCTGCGCGACACCCTCACCGGCATCCAGCGCGGCACCTTCGCCGACACCCACGGGTGGATGCGTCGGATGTGACGCCGGATGTCACTCAGCCCGGCATCAGCATGTGCCACTGCTCGAGCGTCTGCGGACGCATGACGTAGTTCTTGTCCCGGACAGTCGACAGCGCGGCGCTGGGTTCCTGCGAATACCAGTGGCCCGGGTAGACGACCGGGTCGCCGGAAAGACCGGCCAGGTAGCGCAGGCTGCGGAACATTTCGTCGGAATCGCCACCCGGGAAATCGGTGCGGCCGCAGCCGTCGACGAACAAGGTGTCACCGGCGATCAGGCGGTTGTCGAACAGGAAGCATTGGCTGCCCGGGGTGTGGCCGGGCGTGTGGAGTAATTCGATGTCGAAGGCTCCGACAGTGACCTTGTCGCCGTGCTCGTGGCCGGTCAGTTCGCTCTCGGCGATCCCGGTGACGTTGGCCACCCATGGCAGCTCTTTGGCGTTGACATGTACTGGGACACTTGTCTTTTCGAGCAGCTCGCGCACTCCGCGTAGGGTGAAGCCGAGCATCGTTCCGCCCACGTGATCGGGGTGGTGGTGCGTGGCCAGCACGCCGCTGAGCCGTAGACCGTCTCCCTCTGCGATGTCCACCAGATCACCTGCCGCGTAGGCCGGATCGATCACCACGCACTCGCCCGTTTCCCGGTCGCCGATCAGATATGCGAAGTTGCGCATCTGCGTCGCGATCGGATCGCCCACGGCGTAGTCGCGTCCCGACAAGAGCTGGCGAAAATACAGTCGCTCAGAAGACATACCGCCCACCTTATTGCCCGACCCAGACGATCCGCGCGCCACGGCCGGAAAAATTCCAGTGACCCAGACTCTGAGCTCGATTTGAACTGGACCGACGTTCAATTCGGGCATGGAACGGCAACGCCGGTGGCGGGTCAGCCCGGCTGGACGGCGAGGGACAGCACGGCCGCCGTGAGCGCCACGGTGGTCTCGACCGCGGCGCCGAGGACGTCACCGGAGAGTCCGCCGAAGCGCCTTGCGCAGTGGCGGACCAGAACCGTCGAGGCGGCCAGGCCGAGCGCCACGGCCAGCGGGCCGAGCCACGGGCGGCCCGGGACGGCGAAGACGGCGAGGGCGAGCGCGGCCACCGACCAGGACGCCGCCGCGACGGCCGACTGCGTACCCGCGACCAGGATGCCGAACCCGGTGCCGGGTGCGGCCGGGACGCCGCGGCAGGCGAGGATCACCGCGACGCGGCCGGTCGCCACGGCGAGGGCCACCGCGACCCATCTGCCGGAATCGGCCAAGGCCGCGAACGAGAAGGCCTGCACGCCGATGGCGAACGCGAGTCCCGCCACCCCGAAGGGTCCGGCCCCGCCGCTCTTCATGATCTGCCTGGCCCGCTCCGGCGGCCCGTAACTGCCGAGCCCGTCCAAGGTGTCGGCCAGACCGTCGAGATGCATGCCCCTTGTGATCAACGCCAGCGCGCCGACCACCAGCAGGCCGGCCAGCGGAGCGCTCGCCCCGGCCCAGCTCAGAGCCCAGAGCAGTCCTGCGGCGCCCGCACCCAGCAGCGCACCGACCAGCGGCGCCAGCAGGATCGCGCGTGCGGCCGCCGACCGATCGACGTCATCCGGCCCGCGGACGGGCAGCACCGTCAGCCAGGAGATCGCCAAGCGAACCCCGTTCATCTCGAGCCCCGTGCGGCGGGCCGTGCTTCGACCGCGTTGCCAGGTGCCTGGTCGATGACCGGCTGCGGTGCCGGGCAGGGATCTGACCAGGCGCGTTGGTTCGCGCACGAAGCTGTCGGCTGGTGCGTCGCGAGGCCGGAGTTCCCGTCGAGCGCCTGCGCCCCGCCCGGCGGGTGGGGGAAGGTGTCACCGGAACGGGAAGACTTCACTTGCGCAGGTTCGGCGCGGGGCTTGCCGGTTCGGGGTCGGCGGTGCTGACGCCCGCTTCGGCGAAGGTGGACATCTCGGCGAGGGTCGCCACCGCCGAGCGGAGGATCGGGAGGGCGGTGAGGGCGCCGGAGCCTTCGCCGAGGCGCATGCTCAGGTCGACCAGCGGCTCGAGGCGCAACTGTTTCAGTGCGAGGTCGTGCGCCGGTTCGGTGGAGCGGTGCCCGGCCAGCCACCAGGCGCTCGCGCCCGCGGCGAGGTCTTCGGCGACCAGCGCGGCGGCCGTGACGACGACACCGTCGAGGATGACGGGTGTGCGCCGGGTGGCGGCCTGGGCGAGGAACGCGGCCAGCGCGGCGAAATCGGCGCCTCCGGCGACTCGCAGGAGTTCCACCGGGTCCTTGAGCACCGGGCGGGCGCGGCGCATGGCATCGCGGATGGCGGCGACCTTGCGGATCCATCCGGCGTCGTCGACGCCGGTGCCGCGGCCGACCGCCGCGACCGGTTCGGTATTGGTGAGGTTCGCGACGAGCACGGTGGCCGGGGTCGTGTTGCCGATACCCATGTCCCCCGCGATCAGCAGGTCGGCGCCCCCGTCGATCTCCTCGTCGGCGATGGCGCGGCCCGCGCTGATCGCGGACTCGACCTCCTCGGCGGTGAGCGCGTCCTCGCGATCGATCGCCCCGCTCGAGCGGCGCACCTTGTGCTTGGACACCTGCGGGTCGGTCTCGGCGTCGACGGAGATGTCCACGACCCGGACCGTCGCGCCTGCCACCGCCGCGAGCGCGTTCACCGCGGCTCCGCCGCCGAGGAAGTTCGCGACCATTTGCGCGGTGACTTCGCTCGGATACGCCGAGACCCCGTGCCGCGCGATTCCGTGATCCCCGGCGAAGACCACGACCCGCGCGCGCTCGAACTGTTTCGGCGGGCAGGTGCCCTGACAGGAGGCAACCCAGTTGCCTAGTTCCTCCAATCGTCCCAGTGCCCCACCGGGTTTGGTCAGTTGCGCCTGCCGCTGCTCGGCCGTCACACGAAACTGTGCGTCCGGAGGCGCTACCGGTCCGAATCCGTGCGTCACTGTCGAGCCTTTCGGTCATGGCGGATCCCGCCGACTACGCCGCCCAATCTTGCCATTGCCCTCTCGTGCCGTCGGCCCCGTGACCTGAACTCGCCACCCTGGTCGCCGGACGGGCGAAATCTCGCCCGGTCCTGGCATGTGCCGCACCACGGGAGCGGAAGCCGGTCCGTGAACGCGCCGTTCGACGCACGAGGAGGCGGGTCCGTGAACGAGCTATTTGAGACGGAGCGGGAGGCCTGCTACGACGAAGAATGCCTCGTCGCAGACTTGCGCCAGGCGCTGGTTGAGGGTGCCGATCTCGTCGCGGAAGAGGCGGCCGGAGCGTGTGGCGGGAATGACGCCCATGCCCACCTCGGGGCTGACGATGACGAGGTCGCCGGTGTAGGCGGCGACGGCCGCGACCAGTGCGTCGGTATCGGGCGAGATCGTGCCCCGTGGGGCGTTCCAGGCGTCGCGCGCGTCGATCCGGGCGGTCAGCCAAGTACCGATGTCATCGATCAGGGTGAAGGGTGGCCGGGGCGGCGTGGGTTCGGTGAGGATTTCCGCCGGATCGGCGTTTTCGACGGTCGCCCAGCCCGCAGGCCTTCGGCCGCGGTGCTTGGCGATGCGCTCGGCGAAATCACGGTCGGCGGGGTCGGGCACCGCGGTGGCGAGATAGCGCACGGGGCCGCGCGCCTGGACCGCGAGGTCCTCGGCGAACGCCGACTTCCCGGACCGCGCGCCCCCGAGGACGAAGGTGCTGCGCGGCGCCGCGGACGACGGGGGACTGTCTGACACGGGTGCACGGTATCAATCGAACGGCGGCCTGCCGCGCGTCTCCGGAACCACGCCGCGCTCCCGGTGCCCTATTCGGACACACATCTCACGGCAGCAGCGCGGCGTGCCGACCATCGACGAAGCCAGGCGCGCGGACCGATGTCTCGTTCCGCGATCAGGCGGACGTCTCCGGGCTTCGGCCGAAGCGTCGCCGGTATTCGGTGGGGGCGATGCCGACCAGACGTTGGAAGTGGTGGCGCAGGAGGGCGCCGGAGCCGAAGCCGGAGCGGGCGGCGATGCGTTCCAGCCCGAGATCGGTTTCCTCGAGGAGTTGCTTGGCCAGCAGTACGCGCTGGTTGGTAAGCCATTTCACCGGGGTGGTCCCGGTCTCGGCGGCGAAGCGGCGCGCGAAGGTGCGGGTGGACATGTTGGCGCGCATGGCCAGGTTCTCGACCGTGTGGGGTAGGTCGAGATGCTCGTTCATCCACTCCAGGGTCGGGATGAGACTGTCGGAGGTACAGGCGGCGACGGGACGTTCGATGAACTGGCGCTGCCCCCCGTCGCGCTGCGGCGGGACCACCATGCGCCGCGCGATCGCGTTGGCCACGCCGCTGCCGAGCTCACGCCGCACCAGGTGCAGGCAGGCGTCGATTCCGGCGGCGGTGCCCGCGCTGGTGATCAGATCCCCTTCGTCGACGAACAGCACGTCCGGGTCGACGGTCGCCGCGGGGTACTCGGCGGCGAGCTTTTCGACATAACGCCAGTGTGTGGTGCATTTGCGGCCGTCGAGCAGCCCGGCCGCCCCGGCCAGGAAGACGCCGGAACACACGGTGAGCACCGTCGCTCCGGCTGCCGCCGCGTCGCGGACGGCGGTGACGACCCGCGGATCGAATCCGCTGTCGCTGGCGGCGGCCGGAATGGCCACCAGATCGGCCGCCGCCAACTCCGCGAGCCCGTACTCGGGTGTGACCGTGAGTCCGGGGGTTGTCGAGCGCAGCGGGACGCCCGGCTCGGCCCCGCATACCCGGAAATCGAAGGCGGGCAATCCGTCGGCCGTGCGGTCGAGGCCGAAAACCTCACAGACGACGCCGAACTCGAACATGGCCATCCGGTCGGACAGCACCACGGCGACCTTCGACAGCATGTGGTCAGTCTACTGGCCGTATCTTTACGAACAATGTCAGTGCCGCCACTTTCGGCACTAAAGCAGCGTCCGCAAAATTACTGCCATGGTTACTTTTCTCATCTCCCTGGCAGTCATCGTGGCTTTCGCCACTCTCGTCGCCTACGGCACCGGCCGCGCGGGCTCGTCGGATGTCATCGATCGCGACGCCGACCGCGTACGGTCCGAGCTGACGGCGATGCTGGGGCGAAGCGCCCACCATCGCTGACCAGTCCCACGCGCGCATATGCGCGCGCAGGCGCTGGAAAAACTACACAGCGTCGCCCGGGTTGACGCGCGGCTTGGGAGCGCGCATCTTGCGGATCTGGGAGGCGCGGACGAAGGCGTACCAGCCGAGCCGGTACCCGATGTCGGTGGTCTCCGGGAAACGCTCCCTGACCCGGTTGTTCACGACCCGCCCGAGCAAGAAGCCTTCGATGGCCATGAACAGCATCATGACCAGCATGGCGAGCGTGACGATGGTCTGCAGCGCGGGCGCGACGAACATCGACAGGATCAGCACCAGCGCCATCGGCATGAACAGGCCGACCAGGTTGCGCCTGGCGTCGACGATGTCCCGGACGAACGCCCGGACCGGGCCTTGGTCGCGATGCGGCAGGTACTTGTCCTCGCCTGCGAGCATGCGCTCGCGGCGATCCGCGGCGGCTTCGCGCCGTTTGGCGGCCGCGGCCTTGCGGTCTTGCTTGGTGCCCCGCGCGGCCTTGCGCCGGGCGCGAGCTTCCTTCGCGGTGAGCGGAGCGGGTGCTACCGGGCCGCGGCGCTTGCCTTGCGCCTCACGGCGTTTCGGGGTGGGGCGGCCCTTGCCCGCGGTGGACGTGGTTGTCGTGCGGGTGGTGCCCGCGGCCGAGTCGCCGTCCGTGACCACCGTCGATTCGGCGGTCTCGTCGGTGGTGCTGGACTCGCCGCGACGGAACAATTTCACACCGACCAGGCTATTCGATGGGTGTCGCGGCGAGAAATGCGGTCCGATTCGCCGGGAGTGTGCGGGGTCACGGAGGTTGCGTGTCAGAGCGGATCAGGTGGTGGCAAGATGGAGGAATAGCAGCCGGCCGAGTGGTGTTGACCGACACGACCCGTGCGCTGTTCACGGGTTCACCAAAGGTTCCTCGAGGAGAGTTCATGACTGTGCAGAACGAGACCGCCACCCACGGTGTGACTCTGACCGACGCCGCCGCCGCGAAGGCGAAGGCGCTGCTGGACCAGGAGGGTCGCGACGACCTGGCGCTGCGGATCGCGGTGCAGCCGGGTGGTTGTGCCGGCCTGCGCTACCAGCTGTTCTTCGACGACCGCTCGCTCGACGGCGACCTGACCGTCGACTTCGGTGGCGTCACGCTGGCCGTCGACCGGATGAGCGCGCCGTACGTGCAGGGCGCCTCGATCGACTTCGTCGACACCATCGAGAAGCAGGGCTTCACCATCGACAACCCGAACGCCACCGGCTCCTGCGCCTGCGGCGACTCCTTCAACTGAGCGCCCGCGGCCGCGCGTGAGTGTGGCCGAACGCGACGACTGATGCCGCGAGGACATGGGTAACTCGCCGAGTACACCCAACCTGAGGGGCGCCGAAAGCGGGACCTGAGCGCGCATTTCGCGTCACGGGACCCGTACGGCCTGCAGACCCGGCGAGGCGGATCAGCTACGGTGAGACCGGGACTCGCGTCCCGGTCTGCACCGCTTGCCGCCTACCGTTGAAGGGGCCCAGCCACGTGTCCATCGCCGTTTCCGCGTCCATCGCGACCGACCATCTCATGCGTTTTCCCGGACGGTTCGCCGACGTACTGCTGGCCGATCAGCTCGACCATGTCTCGCTGAGCTTCCTCGTCGATGATCTGCAGATCCGTCGGGGCGGTGTCGGCGGCAACATCGTTTACGCCATGGGCCTGCTCAACCGCGCGCCCCTGCTCGTCGGCGCCGTGGGGGCCGATTTCGGCGAGTACCGCGCCTGGTTGGAGAAGCACGGCGTCGACTGCTCCACCGTGCTGGTGTCCGATCGCGCCCACACCGCCCGTTTCGTCTGCACCACCGACGACGACATGGCCCAGATCGCGTCGTTCTACCCCGGCGCGATGAGTGAGGCCCGCGACATCTCCATCGCCGAGCTCGCCGAGACCCGGGAACTGGATCTGGTCCTGGTCGGGGCCAACGACCCGGAGGCGATGCTTCGCCACACCGCCGAGTGCCGTGAGCTCGGCATCCCGTTCGCCGCCGATCCCTCCCAGCAGCTGGCTCGCTTGGACGGTGACCAGTCCGTGCAGCTGATCGACGGCGCCACCTACCTGTTCACCAACAAGTACGAGTGGGCGCTGCTGTTGCAGAAGACGGGCCTGAGCGAGGAAGAGGTCGCGTCGAAGGTCGGCATCCGCGTCACCACCCTCGGCCCGGAAGGTGTGCAGATCGTCGACCGCGACGGCACCGAGGTGACCGTCGGCGTGGTGCCCGAGATCGAGAAGGTCGAGCCGACCGGCGTCGGCGACGCCTTCCGCGCCGGCTTCCTCACCGCCCACACCGCCGGGCTCAGCCTGGAGCGTTCCGCTCAACTGGGTTCGCTGATCGCCGTGCTGGTGCTGGAGACCATGGGCACGCAGGAGTGGACGCTGAACAAGGAGTCGGCTCTGGAGCGTCTCACCCTGGCCTACGGTCCGGAGGCCGCTGCCGACCTCAAGCCCCTGCTGTGACCTTGTAGAGACGCCGAAGGCGCGCACCCCAGCCGGGTGCGCGCCTTCGTCTGTTCCCGGGTCAGAGCGAGACGGGGTAGACCGGCTCCTGGATGTCCGGCTTGATCCGGTTCTCGACGAAGATGCCGTGCCACACCATGAACACCAGCAGCGTCCACAGCCTGCGGCTGTGGTCGGCGGTCCCGGCCCGGTGCGCGACCAGCATCTCGCTGATCGCGGCCTTGTTCAGCAGGTGGTCGGTCTGCGACTCGGCGATCTGCTGCTGCGCCCAGTCGTAGAGTTCGGTGCCGCGCAGCCAGTGCCGCAGCGGAACCGGGAAGCCGAGCTTGGCGCGGTGCAGCACGTGCGGCGGCACGATGCCCTCCAGCGCCTGACGCAGCGCGTACTTCGTGGTCTCCTTGGTGATCTTCTGGTCGAACGGCAGACCCTCGGCGACCTTCAGCACCTCGGCGTCCAGGAACGGCACGCGCAGTTCCAGCGAGTTGGCCATGGTCATCTTGTCGGCCTTGACCAGGATGTCGCCGCGCAGCCAGGTGAACAGGTCCAGGTGCTGCATCCGGGCCACCGGGTCCCAGCCACGCGACTGGGCATACAGCGGCGCGGTGACGTCCTGGTGCGTCCACTCCGGCCGGAACTCGCGCAGCACGGCCCGCAGTTGGGCGTCGTTGAAGCTGCGCGCGTTGCCGTAGTAACGCTCCTCCAAGGTGAGTGAACCGCGATGCAGCAGGCTCTTGCCCCTGGTGCCCTCCGGAATACGGTCCGACAGCTTGCCCGCCAGCCTGCGCAAGCCACGGGGCAGCTTCTCGAAGGGTTTCAGCGACAACGGCTCGCGGTAGATGGTGTATCCGCCGAACAGTTCGTCGGCGCCCTCACCGGAGAGGACCACCTTGACGTGCTTGCGCGCCTCCTTGGCGACGAAGTACAGCGGGACCAGCGCCGGATCGGCCACCGGGTCGTCGAGGTACCAGACGATCTCCGGGATCGCCTCGGCGAACTCGGCGGGGGAGACCACCTTCACGATGTGGCGCGCGCCGATCGCCTCGGCGCTCTCGGCGGCCACGTCCACCTCCGAGTAGCCCTCGCGCTCGAACCCGGTGGTGAAGGTGATCAGCTTCGGGTTGTGCCGCATGGCCAGCGCGGCGACCGCGGTGGAGTCGATGCCGCCGGAGAGGAACGAGCCCACCGTCACATCGGCGCGCATGTGCTTGGCGACGGAGTCCTCGAGCGCCGCGGCGATCTCCCGGTAGCGCGCCGCCGCCGAACCGGAGGTGAACGGCCGCACGGAGAACCTCGGCGTGAAGTAGCGGGTGACGGCCGGAGCCGCGCCAGGTCGCACGGTGGCGTAACTGCCCGATTCCAGCCTTCGCACGTCTTTGTGCAGCGTCTCCGGTTCCGGCACGTACTGCAGCACCGTGTAGTGCTCGAGCGCCCGCGGGTCCAGCGCGTCGCTCAACCCCAGCGCGGGCAGCAGTTCCAGCAGGCTCTTCTTCTCGCTGCCGAAGGCGGTGCCGCCCGGCCCGGTGGCCAGGAACAGCGGCTTGATGCCGAACGGGTCGCGGGCCAGGAACAACTCCTGGGTCACGGTGTCCCAGATCGCGAAGGCGAACATGCCGCGCAGCCGCCGCACCGCCTCCGGACCCCAGTAGTGGAACGCCGCGACGATGGCCTCGCTGTCGCCTTCGGTCCGGAAGATCTTGCCGTCGGGGAATTCGGCGGCGTGCGCGTCCGTGAGTTCCGCCCGCAGCTCCAGGTAGTTGTAGATCTCGCCGTTGAAGGTGAGCGCGTAGCGCTCGGGCTGCTCCGGCGGGCCCCAGCGCAGCGGCTGGTGCGAGTGCTCGATGTCGATGATCGACAGGCGGTTGAAACCGAAGATCACGCGGTCGTCGTGCCAGGTACCGCGCTCGTCCGGGCCGCGGTGACGCACGCAGTGCAAGGCCTCGTAGACCTGCTCCACCGTGCCAGGTGCCGCCTCGTCAGATGCCAGGAATCCGAGCAGTCCACACACGGCGTCGGCAACCTCATTTCTCGCAGTCGGGATACGCGTTCACCGGATGGAACGCAAGGGGACGAAATCTAGTGTCCGAGTATGCCGCACCCACGGGATCCGCGCGTCGTGCGCATCACGTCCCGGCCGGAATCGCTGGTGACGGTGACCCGTGCGCGCCTGGTGGGATGTCGAAGCCGACCCGACGACAAAGGGGAGGCGCGTTTGGTCTACGCTGCGTAGTACTCAGGTCTCTCTCAGGCGACCCGCGCGAACGCGCTGGCCCTGGGAGTGCCCTGAAATGAGCTTTGAACGTATCGTCGGGGCCGATCGCAGCCCTGAGGATGCACTGTCGAAATGTGTGGCGACCAGGAAGGCGTGAGCGTGGCGCACAAGGCGAGCGAAGAGATCGGGGCACGACCCGCCCGGGGTCGGCGGTATTCACCCGCCCCGCCGGCTCCGCGGGCCTACCGTCCCCAGGGCCGCATCCTCCGGCGGGCCGGGCTGGCGGTGTCCTTGGGGATCACCGCGCTGCTCGTCTCGGGCTGCTCGATCGACAATGTCTGGCTGCGGTTCGGCTGGCCCTCGGGTGTCACGCCGCAGGCCACCCGGATGCGGGAACTGTGGACCTGGTCGGTCGTCGCCGCGCTGGCGATGGGCGTGCTGGTCTGGGGCCTGACCTTCTGGACCGTCGCCTTCCACCGCAAGAAGGCGGACTCCCCGGAGTTCCCGCGCCAGACCGGCTACAACGTGCCGCTGGAGCTGACCTACACGGCGATCCCGTTCGTCATCATCGCGGTGCTGTTCTACTTCACCGTGGTCGTGCAGAACTACGTGCACGAGAAGGTGGCCGACCCCGATGTCACGGTCGATGTCACCGCGTTCCAGTGGAACTGGAAGTTCGGCTACCGCAACGTCGACTTCAAGGACGGCTACAAGTTCGACGGCATCGACACCACGCGTGAGGCGCTGAGCCAGGAACAGCTCGACGAGTACGAGGAGCGGACCAAGAACGGTCACCCGCAGCCGGGCCCGGTGCACGGCAAGCCGGAGAACGACATCCTCTCCTACCTGCACTACGACAAGGTCGAGACGATCGGCTCCAGCAGCGAGATCCCGGTGCTGGTGCTGCCGACCGGCAAGGTCATCGAGTTCCAGCTCGCCGCCGCCGACGTGATCCACGCCTTCTGGGTGCCGGAGTTCCTGTTCAAGCGCGACGTGATGCCGAACCCGAAGGAAAACCAGTCCGACAACGTCTTCCAGATCACGAAGATCGAGAAGGAGGGGGCGTTCGTCGGCCGCTGCGCCGAGATGTGCGGCACCTACCACTCGATGATGAACTTCGAGGTCCGCGCGGTTACGCCGGAGAAGTTCACCAAGTACCTGGACGCGCGCCAGGCGGGCAAGACCAACGCCGAGGCGCTCGAGTCCATCGGCGAGTCCCCCGTCGCCACCTCCACCACGCCGTTCAACACCAGGCGCGACGTCAAGAGCGCGGCCTCGGCCGAGAGCAAGTGAGGATTTGATCTGACATGAAGATCGAAGCGCGGATTTTCGAACTGCTCACGGTGTTCTTCGTCATCGTGGCGGTGGTCTACGGCTTCTTCACCGGCCAGTCGCGCACCGGCGTCGAGTGGGCGGGCACCACGGCCACCGTGCTGACCGCGGGCCTGTCGCTGATCATCGGCACCTACTTCCGGTTCGTCGCACGTCGTGTCGACCTGCGCCCGGAGGACTACGAGGACGCCGAGATCGTGGACGGCGCCGGTGACCTGGGCTTCTTCTCGCCCGGCAGCTTCTGGCCGATCACCTTGGCCGCCGCCGGTTCGGTGACGGCTCTCGGCCTGGCGTTCTTCCAGTTCTGGCTGATCGGCATCGGCGTCGTCTGCGTCCTGGCCGCCGCCGCCGGTCTGGTGTTCGAGTACTACCTCGGGCCGGAAAAGCACTGAGCTGAAGACTCGCAGAGCGCCCCATCGGAATTCCGGTGGGGCGCTCTGCTCGTATTTCACGGGTCAGCAGCGTGCGTGCGCAACCCCAACCAGGGTGCGCGGCGACTCATCCGTGCCGAAGAAGCACAGAGCCGAGATCCGCCGCTCGAGCCGAGTAGGTCGGCCGCTCACCTCGAGAACGGTCGCGGTGCGGCCTGGCTCGCGGTCGCGGGTCGGCGGGCCGGTCTGGATCGAATCCGCAGGCTGCCACCCGTTCACACGTCTGCGCGCTCAGGTAGCGAGCTCACCGCTGGTCGCAACCACACCAGCTCAACCACAGGTTCCGAGCGAAGCGAGACCGAGCATTGTCCGTTCGTGGCCCGGCTCGCGTCCGAGTGGCCGCCGCGTCCGGGAAGGACATCCCCAGCACCGACAACGGCGACTCTCAGGTCGCGCCGTCACCGCCCAACGCGCCCACACCAGCTAAACTCCCGGTTTCGAGCGAAGCGAGACCGAGCATCGGTTCGTTCGCGGCCCGGCTCGCGTCCGAGCGGCCGCCGCGTCCGCGACGAAGTCGCCAGCGGCGGTCGCTCGGACGCGAGCCACAAGGGGGCCGCGAACACCCAGCGCCGAAGGCGCTGGAAAAACTATTCGGCCTCGTACCGCAGCGCGTTCTCCGAGCGGCAGATCTCCTCGATTCCGGACATGATGTCGCGCAGCAGTTCGGAGGGCAGTGCGGCGGGGCGCAGGCGGCAGGTGAAGGTGATCAGGCCGTGGTCTTCGGGGGGCAGGCCGCGGGCGGCGGATTCCGCGCGCAGGTAGCGCGAGCGCACGCCGTAGGTCATCGCCGAGATGACGGTGAAGCAGCCCGTGCGTTCCCGGTGCCCGGCGAACAGATCGTGGAGGCGGTAGAACACCGACGTATAGCTCGACAGGGGCGCGAAAACGCCTACCCGGTAGGCGGGACCACGCTCGGACGAGCTGAGGGCTGTGTCGGCCAGATATTCGGCATCGCGCAGGGTCTGGACCTTCGGCGCGAACAACACCGCGCCGGCGGCCGCGTTGCGCACCGGCATGCCCGCCTTTCCGGGTGCGGCGGAGGCGATGGCACCGAGGGATTTCCGCGCCCGCGACCCGACCTCGCGCCGAGCGCGCAGTCCTCGGGTCGGCGCGGTGGGGTACAGGCTCGACCACTGTCCGAAGCGCACGGTGCCCAGCTGCACGTGGCCGGTGCCGACCGGACGCGCCACCTTCAGCGGCGCGGTGTCGACCCAGCGGCCGACTTGCAGCTCGGCGTTGCCGGGCCGGGCGATCTCCGCGTAGGCGTGTTCGACGAAGGAGTCGAAGTCGAGGAACCGGTCGGCGTCGGTGGTCAGCCAGGTGCGGTCCTTGTCGATCTCGATCGCGTCCAGCGTGAGCGCGGTGATGATGCCGGCGCGCCCGCCCGCGCCGAGGATGCGCCCGAAGCGCTCGGTGTGGTGGGTGCGCCCGCAGGTGCCGATGCGCCCGTCGGTGTCCACGTACTCCAGATCGACGATCTGGTCGATGAACAGGCCGTGCTTGTGCGAGGCCGCGCTGACGCCGCCGACCGAGGCGAAGCCGCCCGCGGTGATGTCTCGGTGGTCGCCGACGACGGGCAGGCCCAGACCGTGCGCACCGAGCCTGCGGTCGATGTCGGACAGTTTGGCGCCCGCCTGCACCCGGACGGTGCGCCGGCCCAGGTTGATGTCCAGCACCTGATTCATCCGGCGCAGCGACACCACGGTCGGCTGGGCGGGCAGCGTGAGCCCCTCGTCGAGCAGCTCTCCACCGCGCACCATCAGCCGTTCCGATCGGCCGCGTGAATCCCGTACCGTGCGAACGACATCGGCGGTGTCCCGGGGGAGGTATTCCTCGGCGTTGGAGACAGTTTGCGGCGTGCTCATGGCCCAAAAGCTAACCACAGCGCGGCCCGCGCCGCTTCCCCGAACTCGGGGGCTATCGCGAGGCGGGCGCAAGGCTCTTGCTGAACAGGACGGATCCGGCGGCATCGCACAGGTCGACGGTCAGTTCCCTCGACTTTCCGTCGATGCGCACCTCGCCGAAATGCTGAAAGCCGTCCAGCGGCGAACTGTTCTGCGCCGGCGGCGCGTGGACGTAGACCGCTTCCGGGCCGAATGTCCCGTCCAGCTGGTTCGGGCCGAACGCGCCCGCGTTCAGCGGACCGGAGACGAACTCCCAGAACTCGTCGAAGTCGGTGAAGGCCGCGCGCTCGGGCGAATAGCGGTGCGCCGCCGTGTAGTGCACGTCGGCGGTGAGCCACACGACGCCGGTCACTTCGTTCGCCTTGATCGACGACAGCACCTGCGCGATCTCGCGTTCCCGGCCCGACGGCGCACCGGGGTCGCCGTTGGCGGAGCCTTCGTAGGCGGTGGTGTTCTTCTGTTCGCCGTCCGGGACGATCACGCCGAGGGGCAAGTCGTTGGCGATGATCTTCCAGGTGGCGGTGGACACGCGCAGGCCGTCGATCAGCCATTGCGTCTGCGCCGGGCCGAGAATGCGGCCGTTGGGTCCGTTGTTGGCGTCGTTGGCGTCCTTGTTCGTGCGCATGTCCAGCACGAAGACGTCGAGCAGCGGACCGTAGGCGATCTTGCGATACAGGCGACCGTCCACCGCTTCTCTCGGCTCCAGCGGCATCCACTCGTGAAAGGCTTGCCACGAGCTGGCGGCGAGGGTGTCCATGCCGCGTTCGGTGTAGCCCTTGGATTCGGCGACGAGTCCGCCGGGGTACCAGTTGTTCACCGTCTCATGGTCGTCCCACTGCACCACTTGGGCGACCGAGTTGTTGAAGCGGCGGTAGTTCTCGTCGGTCAGGTTGTAGGCGTAGTTACCGCGGAATTGGTCCAATGTCTGCGCGACAGCGCTTTTCGCCTCGCTCACGATATTGCGCCAGATCCGTCCGTCGGGCAGGGCCACCGATTCCTTCAGCGGTCCGTCGGCGTAGATGGAGTCGCCGGAGTGCAGGAACAGGTGCGGGTCGCGGGCGACCATGGCGGCGAAGATCGTCATACCGCCCAGGTCGGGGTTGATGCCGTAGCCCTGGCCCGCGACGTCGCCGGACCACTGGAGCCTGATGTCCGCCGCGGCGGTGGGCGCGGTGCGGAAGACGCCGGTGACCGGTTCGGAGGTGGCGCCGTCCTCGCCTCGCAGGGTCACCCGGTAGTGCACCAGCTGTCCCGCGGGCAGCCCGTCGACCCGCACCCGGCCGGTGCCGTCGGAATCCGGTGTGAGCAACGGACCGGTGAAACGCTTGGCGTCGGTGAACGATTCCGTGGCGGCGGTTTCCACGATCAACGTGGCGGGACGATCGGCGCGGGCCCAGATCAGTGCGCCGTCCGCGCGTGGGTCGCCCACCGCTACGCCGTGCGTGAGCACCGGTCGCGGCCGGACCAGCCCGGGGCCGCTGTCCGCTGCGCATGCCGCCAGCGCCGGGGCTGCGACGAGTCCGAGCGCGGAGGCCCGTAAGACGGTGCGCCGGGATGGTCCTGAGCCAGTCATGTGGGACACCTTGGCGCAACTACGTCAACGCCACGTGAACGGGCTGGGTCCGTGCGGCCAATAGGCGCTCGGCCTCAGTGCTTCTCGCTGTCGCGTTATCGCTCGCTCAGCGTATCGCCCGGGGCCGGACACGAAACGGCCCCGAGACCGTGCGGTCTCGGGGCCGGAGACGAACTGGATCAGCCCGCGGCGGTGTCGGGAATGCGGACGGACACGGCCGCGGGGCGGCTGCCGCTGGGTACGCCCTCCTTCAAGCTGTGCGCGTAGACGTCGACGTACTCCTGACCGGTGAGCCGCATGAGTTCGTACATGACCTCGTCGGTGACGGCGCGTTCGACGAAGCGGTTGCCGCCCATGCCCTCGTAGCGGGAGAAATCGATGGGCTCGCCGAACTTGACGGTGACCTTCCTGCGGCGCCAGCGGAACGGCCCGGGCGGGCTGACCTGGTCGGTGCCGATGACGGCGACCGGGATGACGGGAACGCCGGTCTCCAGCGCCAGGCGGGCCAGGCCCGTCTTGCCCTTGTACAGGCGGCCATCGGGGGAGCGGGTGCCCTCCGGGTAGAGGCCGACCAAGCGGCCCTGGTCGAGCAGCTTGCGGGCGGCGTTCAGCGCGTCCTCGGCGGCGTCGGCGCCGCTGCGGTCGATCGGGTACTGGCCCGAGGCGCTGAAGAAGAACTTCTGGAACCGGCCCTTGATGCCGGGGGTGTTGAAGTACTCGGCCTTGGCGAGGTAGTTGATCCGCCGCGGACTCAGCAACGGAGCGAACAACCAATCGGCGAAGGAGAGGTGGTTACCCGCCATAATGGCCGGCCCGTCCGCCGGAATGTTCTCCACACCCTCGACCGTAGGCCGATTGTAGAGATGAATGAACGGTCCCAGCAGCACGAACTTCAGCAGCCAGTAGAACATGACGTCCTTCCCCCGGGACCGGGATAGTAGCGGGCACCTGCGTCAAATCCCGACTTTACCGTTGGTGCAAGATCACATCCAACCGCAGCGGCGAATCTCACCACACTTCGGCCCCCACGCCGACCGATGGTGGACACCGGCGTGTCGCGCCACGCCGCGAGGTCGTGCGCTCCGGCGTCAACGGTGGGTCCGCGCGATCCGCGCGGGCTTGTGCGCTTCAGTGGGCAGGGCCGCCCTGGCGAGATCGGCGGCACCGATCATGCCCGCGGCCTCCCCGAGCTGGGTGGTCCGGATGCGGGCCAGCGGCCGGTGCCCGGCGCCGGTGATCGCGCGCGCGTACTCCTCGCGTGCCTCGTCGAGGAAAAGCGGCGCCGAACTGCTGACGCCGCCCGCGATGACCACCAGATCCGGATCGAAGATGTCGCTGACGAACGCCAGTCCGAGCCCGAGCCAGCGCGCGAAGTCGGCCATCACCCGTGCCGCGAGCGGGTCACCGTCCTGCGCCGCGCCCGCGACCCGCCGTCCGGTCAGCGAGCCGGGATCGCGTGCTACATCCCTGGCCAGCACCGACCGCACCGGGTCGCTGGCCAGCATCTCGATCGCGGTTTCGGCCAGTGCGGTTCCGCTGCAATACCGCTCCCAGCACCCACGCTTGCCGCACGGACAGGCCCGACCCTGCGGAACCACTTGCAGGTGACCGAGTTCCGGCGCGACGCCGTGCGAGCCGCGATACAGCTGGCCGTCGATCAGCAGGGCGGCGCCGATGCCGGTGCCGATCGCGATGAGGACCACGTTGTGTCCGCCCGCGGCGGCGCCGAACCGGTATTCGGCCCACATCGCCGCGTTGGCGTCGTGCTCCAGGATCACCGGCAGTTCCAGTCGTTCGGTGAGGCGCTGGGCGACCGGCGCGTCCTGCCAGGGCAGATGCGGGGCGAAGCGCACCGTGGAGCGATCACCGCTGATGAACCCGGCGACCGCGAGGCCGACCGCCCCGATAGGGTGCCTGCCGGACAGGTCGCGCACGGCATGGTCCAGCGCGTCCTCCAGCGCCCGCGCGGAATGCGGCGTCGGAGCCTGGACGGTGTCGAGCACCTCGCCACTGTCGTCGATCACCGACGCCCGGATGTTGGTGCCGCCGACATCGATTCCGACGGTCAGCGGTCGCGTATCGGCCATCTGCTGCGTCATACCTTGATCGTCACGGGAATGTCGACGTAACCGGGGCCTTCGCCGTCCTCGGCGTCCTCGCGTCGACCGTGGCGATGCGGCGCACCGGTTTCCGGGTCGGCGTCGGTGGGCATCACCGGTTCGACCGGCACCCCCGCCAGCGCCTCGCGCAGCACGGTGACGATCGCGGTGCCGTGATCGGCCAGCGCGGCCAGCACGTCGTGGTGCTCACCGCGCACGAGCGCCGCGGCGGCGCACACCGGACACCAGCTGCAGCTGGACCACTCGACCTGACCGTCGGCGGCGCGGCGCAGCACCGGCTCGACCCGTTCCAGCACCGCCTCGGCCAGCAGTTTCAATTCCTCGGCGAATTCGGCGACGCCGTCCGGCGCGGTGCGGCCGTCGGGCCCGTCGCCCTCGGGCGAATGCGGATCACCGGTCATGTCCGTCACTTTCGGACGCGTGCGCCCAGACCCGCGGATCGGGCCGGAAGCGGATCACCAGGAACTCGTCATCGAGTTCGGCGCTGTCGACCGTGCACCGCCGCAATACCGGCGCCAGGCGCACCCGGCGCCGGACCCCGTCCGCTCCCACGATCAAATCGTCCTCCACTCGGCCAAGGCGCAACGTGGCGGCGTCGACCACCGGCAGGTGCATGCGCAGCGCGTACACCGACTGCAATCCGGTGCCGGATTCCCGGAGAACCAGCGGTTCGCCGGAACTCGCGTCGACCTCCGTCTGATTGTCGCTCAGCATAAGCGCAGCGTCGCCGGTATCGCCCGCCGACTCCATCGCCCGTGACAGCGCGGCCAGCGAATTCAGCCCGATCGGCTCGGGACCGGTGTGCTGCGCGATCACCACCGGAATACCCGGCATCTTGCTCCGCAAATCCGCGATGACCTCCGATTGCTCGGCCCGCCGGTGCGAATACCACTGCACGGCCGGATGTTCGGCTCCGGCCGGATCGGTGGGCGGGGGGAGGTCGGGCAGCACCTTGTTGACCAGTACGGCGTCCAGCCGCAGGCCAAGCAGCGCCGCGGCGGAACGAACCCGCTCCGATTCGGCCACCGCGACCCGCTCGGGCACCGTGACCAGCCGCGCTCCGGTGCGCCGGTGGTCGGCGAGCAGATCGCGAACCTCCGTGACGGCCATGACGATCCGCTCGACCGTGGCCGCGAGCACGGCGCGGCGCAGGTCGGTGCCGGTGGCGCTCATCGCCCTGGCATGCGGTGGCCACATCCGCTCGACGTAGCCGAGCAGGGTGCCGGGCGCGGTGACGATGCGCAGCATGTCCGCCGACGGCGGGCAGTCGAGGACGATCAGATCCCAGTCGTCCTCGGCGGCGAACTGGGCGATCTCCACCAGCATCAGCAGTTCCTGCACGCCGGGCAATCCGGTCAGCTCCGCCGGGTTCAGCGCGGCGAGATCGATACCGTGCTCGTGCCCGCGGCCGGTCGAGATCATCCGGACTACGTCGCGGAACCGGTCCTCGAGCAGCGCGAGGGAGTCCACCTCGATCACGTCCAGTCCGGGCAGCACGGTGGCGATACCGGTCACGGTGCCCGGGTCGTGCGGGAAACGGAAGCCGAGCGCGTCGCCCAGTGAGTGCGCCTGGTCGAGCGAGGCGACCAGCACGCGATGGCCCGCTCCAGCCTCGGCCATGGCGGTGGCGCACGCGAGCGTGGTCTTGCCTACCCCACCCTTGCCGATGAACAGTTCGACCCGGGTCTGGTGCGCGGTCAGCCTTCGACCCGTTTCTTCAGTTCCTTCAGCGCGGTGTCGGTGATCACTTTCTCGGCCTTGCGCTTGAACATGCCGATCATTGGGATGTTCAGGTCGACGGTCAGCGTGTACACGACCTCGGTGCCGCCGCCCGGCCGATCGATCAGCTCGTAGGTGCCGTTCTGCGCCTTCTGCAGCTCACCGCTGAGCAGCCGCCAACTGACCGCCTTGCGATCGGCGCGCCAGTCGTAGGACAGGACATAGGTGTCCTTGACCACCCCGGCGTCCAGCACGAATCGCGCGGTCCTGGCCAGACCGTCCGGCCCCGCTTCCAGCACCTCGACCGATTTCGCCGCCGAGACCCATTCCGGGTAGGACTCCAGATCGGCGATGACGGACATCACCTGCTGCGACGGGGCCTCGATGACGATCGATCTCTGGGTCCTGTCGGCCATGCGGACAGCGATTCCTTTCAGCGTCGGTGCTGGTGGATCAAGAAAGCGGCGCGGGAGCGACGCCCGCCGGACGACCCGCCTCCAGCCGGGACTTCAGTTCGAACGACATGTTCTTGCCGGCGACCCGGCGTGCCCGGTTGGCCGCGGCGAGCTTGCCAACGGGCAGCGCGGGCCGCGGTTCGGCGTGCAGGAAATAGTGCAGGATCACGCCGTCGAGTGCGGGCTGCAGCCACACCTCCATGGTCCCGGTCAGCGCCCCGGCCACCGACCAGCGGATGCCCTTCTCACCCCGGTCCTCCCGGACCTCCAAGTCCAGGTCCGGCCACCAGCGGCGCCACGTGTTCGGTCCCGCCAGCAGCTCGGCCACGGCGGCCCCCGATGCGGCGACGAAGGTCTGATCTGCGACCTGGATACTGCTCACTCCGCTGAGCGTAGTAGATGCGACGCGGATCACCGCAGCAGCTGTCGCAGGCGCGCGCCCAGGTTGTCCCAGCGCCACTGCTGCTCGACGAACGCGCGCCCCGCCGCGCCCATCCGTGCGGCGGCATCCCGATCCGACAGGATCTCCACCACCGCGTCGGCGATCTGCCGCACGGAGCGGCCGTCCACCACGCGCCCGGTCTCGCCCTCGATCACGGTTTCCGGCGCACCGCCGGAATTGCCCGCCACTACCGGAACGCCCGACGCGGACGCTTCCAGGTAGACGATGCCGAGACCCTCCACGTCCAGGCCGGCGCCCCGGGTCCGGCAGGGCATCGCGAAGACGTCGGCCAGCGTGTGATGCGCGGCCAGTTCGCCGGACGGGACGCGGCCGGTGAACACCACGTCGTCGTCGACGCCCGCGGCGACCGCGAGGGCGCGCAGCTTGTCCGCGAAGGGGCCACCGCCCGCGATCACCAGCACCGCGCCCTCGACCCGCTCGCGGATCTCGCGCATCGCCAGGATCAGCGCGTCCTGGCCCTTCCTCGGCACCAGCCGGGACAGGCACAAGACGGTCGGACGGTCGCCCAGGCCGTAACGTTCGCGCAGCTCCGCCCGCGCCGCCGGATCCGGACGGAACACATCGGTGTCCACCCCGGGCGGCAGATACTCCATCGCCGCGTTCGCACCGAACGCGGAGGCGAATCGGCGACGGGTGTAGCGGCTGACGTAGGTGACCACGTCGGTGTGCTCGCCGATGGCTCGCAGCGCCTGCCTGGCCCCCGGCACCATCGACCAGCCGACTTCGTGACCGTGGGTACTGGCCAGGATGCGTTCGGCGCCCGCACGGCGCAGCGCCGGCGACATCAGCGCCAGCGGCGCCGCCGCCCCGAACCACACCGTGTCGCAGTTCTCGCTCCGCAGCAGACGCGTGGCCCGGCGCAGCACGAGCGGAGTCGGCAGCATCAGCGTCGTGGGATGACGAACGACCTGGAATTTCTGTTCGGCATCGAACTTCAGATGACTGTCGCCACGCCAGCGCGGAGCGTAGACAACCAGGTCATCCGGCGGCAGCTCACCGGCCAACGCCTGCAGATACGACTGGATACCGCCCGGCCGCGGCGGGAAATCATTGGTAACCAGCAAAGTTCGGGCCATGCGCAACAAAATACTGTGTCGGATCTGCGCGACTGCGTCGCGGCGTGTTCGTGGCCCCTTGTGGCTCGCGTCCGAGCGATCGCCGCTCGCTCTGTCTCGGCCTACGCGACTGCTCGGAGCCAGGAACGCCAGTCGTCGAGGAAAGCGGTGCGGGTGGTGCCGAGTACTTCGCCGAGGACGAGCTCTTCGCCAGCCGGGTCCTGCTTGCCAGCCGCGATGCGGTGATAGAGCTGGACGAGGCGGGGTTGATCGTATTTCTCGGCGACGAAAGCGCAGATCGACCAGGCGATTTCATAGGTGAGCGCGGCGTCGGGGCCGGAGAAGTCGGCGTCGGCGGGCAGAACCTCGGGGATCCGGCCGACGTGGGCATGGGCGGTGAGCGTGGGGGCGATATCGGTGAACCGCTCGCCCTGGCCGTGATGCGCGATGTAGTCGGCGAAACCCTCCAGCATCCACAGCGGGGCGCCGTCGACGGTGTCGGCGCGGGCCGCGATGTGGGTGAGTTCGTGCCGCAGCAGGGTGGCCATGCCCTCGGGATCGAGGCGGCGCCCCGCGTCGGGACCGAAGACGACGCGCTGGCCGGTGGGTCGAGTACCCGGCGTGAACGGGTCGGCGACCGAGGCGGCGGCGACTTCGGCGGGCAGGAGGCCGGCCGAGCGCACCAGGGCGGCGAACTCGGACGGGGAGGAGGCGACGACGACGAGCGCGGACTGCGCCCAGCTCGGACCCCACACGTCGGTCACCGCGGCGATGGCGTCGGCGAGCGCACTCTCCAGAACCTCGATGTCGCTCCGCTGGTCGGGGTGCCCGACGACCACCGACCGCCGTCCGTCGCCGGTCGCCACCTCGCGGGCGATGATCGGTCCGAACGGTTCGATGAGGCGCCGCACCTCGGCCAGTCGCGGATCGGCGGCCGCCGCTTGGCCGACGGCCTCGGCGGTGCCGGGTTCGGCGGCCCGCGGTTTCGGAAGCACCGTGTTGGGCAACATGATCAACGCGACACATACGCCGGTGAGCGCCATCACCATCGCGACGGTGAGGCAGAACTCGAAGCGCCGTCGCGCCGACCACCATGCGCGCAAGCTGCGCAAACCGGTCATCGGCACGTCACCGCCGCCGTCACGGTGTCGAGGCCCAGGGTGCCGTATCGACCGCGCGGGTCGGTCACGGTCGCCCGTCGCCGGTCGGTTGTGCCGCGGGTAGTGCAATGCCGCTGATTGGCTCGCTCACGGCGTCTAGTATCGCCGAGCCGAATGGAACGGCGTCGAGCCCATGGGCGCGACCGCGACGGGGACGCCGAAGGTGGAGGCGTGCAGCATGAGACCGTTGCCCGCGTAGATGCCGACGTGCGACATGTCCGAGTAGAAGAAGACGACGTCGCCGGGTTGCAAATCCTTCTGGGCGACGGGCGTGCCGTAACCGGCCTGCTGCGAGCTCGTGCGGGGCACGTTCTTGCCGACCTGCTTGAACGCCCACTGCACCAGGCCGGAGCAGTCGAACTTGTCCGGGCCGGTGGCGCCCCAGACGTAGGGGTCGCCGACGCGGGTGAGGCCCGCCGCCAGCGCGCTGGTGCCGCTGCCGGGAACGAGGCCCTGCAGGAGGGTGTCCCGGTCGAACCCGGGTGGGAACGGCGAGCCGGCCAGGGCCGACTTGTCCTTCGCCGACAGCGCGCCCCAAGCGTGCACCACCTCGGCGATGGCGCCGCCGAGATCGCTGCGCTTGTGTTCCAGATCGATGCGCACGGCCTCGGCCTTCTGCGCAGCGGAACGGGCGGCGTCGGCGGCGGCGCGGGCCGCCGATTCGGCCGCGGTCGCGGCGTCGGTGGCCTTGTCGTACCGGTCGAGCTGTTCGGAGGTCTGCGCCGAGACGACGTCCAGTGTGGACATCTGGTCGAGCAGTTGTTGCGGTGAGTCGCTGACCAGCACGGCGAACAGGCGGTTGGTGCGGGCGCCTTGATAGGCGGCGATCGCGGTGCGGTCGATGACCGGCTGATACCGCCGGACTTCGTCGCGGGCGCGATCGACCATGTCGGTGCTCGCGGCCAGCCGGGCATCGGCGTCACGCTGTACGGCGAGCTTGGCCTCGAGTTCGGCTTCCGCTCCCAGCGCTTGCTGGTTGAGCTGTTCGGACTGACGAGACAGATCGATCATCCGCTGCACGGCTTCGGAGGCCGTCGCTGGGAGGGCGACCGGATCCGCGCCGGCCGGAGCGCCGCTGTAGAGAGCGGCGGCGAGCATCCCGGCTGCCAGCCCTCCTCCCATGAGACGTTTGGTTCGCTGTCTCCGGTGATGTTCAGCCACAGCCCGCAGTGCCCCGTTCTCTCGTGAAGCGATCTCTCGTGAAACCGACGCATCGGCCTTCGTTCGAACCCGTGGTTTGCGAGCCGCGAACCGGGGTAATCAATCGAAGGTCTCGGTTAGGTTACGGAACGGTCCTCGTCGGTGTCCAGTAGAGCACGAAACGATCACAGGGCCGTGGTGCGGCCGGGCCGCGCGGGTGCGGCCCGACCAGCTGCTTCTCAGAAGCGGCGAGCGCCCGTTCTCAGAAGCGGCGAGCGCCCGCGATCGGCATCGAGGAGATCGGCGCCACCTGCACGGGCGTACCGGAGGTGGCCGCGTGCACCACGTTGCCGTCACCGGCGTACAGGCCGGAGTGGCCGCCGCCGTAGAAGGAGACGAGGTCGCCGGGCTGTAGGTCGTCCACCGAGACGGGGCTGCCCGCGGCGAGCTGCGCGCCGCTGGTGCGCGGCAGTTCGACGCCCGCCTGCCGGTAGGACCACTGGACCAGGCCGGAGCAGTCGAACGAGTTGGGGCCCGCGGCGCCGTAGACGTACGGCGAGCCGACCTTGCTCAGAGCGGCGTCGAGGGCGACTTCGCCGGAGCTCTTGGGCGCGGCGAAGGGAAGCGGAGCGGGACCCGGCAGCTCGACGCCCGGGAGCGCCGGCGGAACCGGGAGTTCGTTCGGGACTTCGAAGGTTCCCACACCGGGGATGGTCACCGGCTGGGCAGACGCGGGCGCTGCCGGAAGCAGGAACGCCCCGAGGGTGGCAGCGCCGACGGCCCCGGCGGCAACAGCGCGCTGTGCGTGACGCTTGACGGCGTTGGTCGTCATGATGCGGTACTCCCAATCTGCCTCACGACGCCGCACCCGGTGGTGCCGCGGACTTCGTCGGCGCCGCACCAGTGGGCGCGGCGGACTCCGTGAGGTCTCGAAAAGGTTACGAACACATCACGGTGATTTGTAAAGGCAGAGGGAATGCGAAAAGGAGTCGCTCAACAATTGGCGGTCGATTCGGTGTGAGATGCGTCCCAGCGCATCACGAAAAGATAACGACTGCGAAATCGCGAGAAGTAGGCCCGCTCCGCAGCCGGATGCAGTGGGTGGAACCGGCTGGTCGCCGCGCGGTGGTCTGGCGAGCGTTTAGGCAGGTCGCAGAGGAAAATTGGCCGTAAATCGCACTATGGTCGCCGGTTTGTACGCTGTAGGGCCACCGGCGGCCGACACGCCCGGCCTGGATCACTCTCATTTCGATGGACTCGCCGCAATGTTTGATACAGATTTCTCTGATTTGTGATCTAGATCTCATTTGCGCATTTCTAGATCATTTCCCGGGTATCGCGCTCGAATCCCCCCGATGTCATTCGGGCATATCAGGGCGCGCTGGGACGCCCCGTTCCTGTCGGACCGTGGCCCTACGCTGCACGCCGTGTCCGACCCCGCGCCGCGCCCCGCCGCTGCCCAGCAACTGGCCTTCGACGAGCTCGACACCCCGCTCTACGACACCACGTTCGTGGTCGTGGACCTGGAGACCACCGGCACCAGTCCCGGGGCGGACGGCATCACCGAGATCGGCGCGGTCAAGGTGCGAGGCGGGGAGGTGCTCGGCGAGTTCGCGACGTTGGTCAACCCGGGACGCTCGATACCGCCCGCCGTCGTGCACGTCACCGGTATCACCACCGCGATGGTGTACGCCGCCCCGCGGATCGAGGCGGTGCTGCCCGGCTTCCTGGAATTCGCGTCGGGCGCGGTGCTGGTCGCGCACAACGCCCGGTTCGACATGGCGTTCCTGCGCGCCGCCGCGGCGCAGTGCGACACCGCGTGGCCGGCCGCGCAGGTGCTGTGCACCGTGAAACTGGCCCGGCGGGTGCTCGGCCGAGACGAAGCGCCCTCGGTGCGATTGAGCTCGCTGGCCCGGTTGCTCGGCGCCGCCACACAGCCCACCCACCGCGCCCTCGAAGACGCCCGTGCGACCGTCGACGTCTTGCACGCGCTCATCGGACGAGTCGGGAACCAGGGCGTCCACAGTCTCACCGAGCTGCTCGACTATCTGCCCGACGTCACCCCCCGGCAGCGATCCAAACGCGTCCTCGCGGCCGATCTCCCCGCCGGTCCGGGCGTGTATCTGTTCCGCGGTCCTTCCGATGAAGTCCTATATATAGGGACGGCCGTGAACTTGCGCCGACGCGTCCGTAACTACTTCACCGGTTCGGAGACCCGGGGCCGAATGAAGGAAATGGTGTCGCTGGCGACCCGGGTCGACCATGTGGTGTGCGCGCACGCGCTCGAGGCGGGGGTGCGCGAACTGCGGCTGCTGGTGGCGCACACCCCGCCCTACAATCGCCGGTCCAAGTTCCCGAAGCGGGCCTGGTGGCTCACCCTCACCGACGAGCCGTTCCCCCGGTTCTCGGTGGTGCGGGAACCCACGCGGGACGCCTTGGGACCGTTCAACTCTCGTAACGACGCGGCCGACCTCGGCCTGATCATCGCGGAGTTCACCGGGCTGCGCACCTGCACGACGCGATTGTCCCGGAGGGCGGTGCACGAATGTCCGCCCACGCTCGTCGGCGGGTGTCCGGCGGGATCTAGGGGAAGGGTGCCGGATATGGCGGAGTACGCCCCCGCGCCCGCGCTCGTGCGCGCGCTGTTCGCCGGGCGCAGCGACGCGCCGATCCGTTCCATGCTCGATCGCATCGAAACCCATTCGCGGGCACAGCACTTCGAAGCGGCCGCGCGCGTGCGCGACCGCGCGGCCCGGGTGGTGCGCGCGCTGCGCCGTACACAGCGACTGGCCGCGGTGGCACGCATAGCCGAACTGGTCGCCGCGCATCCCGACGATAACGGCGGATGGGAGTTCGCGGTCATCCGGTACGGCCGTCTGGCCGGCGCGGGCACCGCCCCGCGCGGCGTGCCGCCGATGCCGATCGTGGAACAGATCGTCGCGTCCGCCGAGACCGTGGTTCCGGCAGGGGTTTTCGTCGAGGCACATCCGGCCGGGGAGACGACGCTAGGACACGTCCATGCCGAGCCGACTACGGAACCCCTTGTGACAGCCGGGGCGGAGGCTTCGCACCGCACCACAGCGCCGCATCCGCCCACCGCCGACCCGACGCACGCACAGCGGCAAGAGAATTCGACACCGGCCGCATCGGCGCGCTCGACCCGAGAGATGGCGCCGCTGTCGGAGTCGTCGATGCTCGTCGGATCGCGCCCCGATGCTTCGGATCAGGCCGCCGCGTACCTGGACGACGCCCCACCGTTGCGCGGCGCCTCGCCGGAAGAGGTGGCGCTGGTCGCGCGCTGGCTGGCGCGGCCCGGGGTGCGGATCGTGCGGACCACCGAGGGATACCGCGAGCCGATATTCGGCGCGGCGCGGTGGCTCGGCTGGGCGGATCTCGCCGATGCGGCGGTACGCGCCCAACCGACCGAACAGGCCTACCTCGACCGCTTAGGCTGAGCACCATGATTACCGCGATCGTCTTGATTCACGCCGACAACGGCCGCATCCCCGAGACCGCGCAAGCGGTCGCGGACACCGAGGGCGTCGCCGAGGTCTACTCCTGCGCGGGTGACGTGGACTTGATCGCGATCGTGCGGGTGCGCGACCACGAGCAGATAGCCGAGGTGGTGACCGGCCGGATCGACAAGACGCCGGGCGTCGTGCGCACCACGACGCACATCGCGTTCAAGTCGTACTCGCGCGCCGAAGTCGAAGCCGGGTTCTCGCTGGGCGAGTAGCCCGGCGGGTGACGGCTCGCTCCGTGCGCCGGTTCAGGCCTCGCCGAGCGTCTGCGTCAGCTTCGCCCAGCGCTCCAGCAGCGCGGCGGCGCTGCCCGTGTCGATCGCCTCGGCGGCGCGGTCGATGCCGGCGGCGAGCGCGGTATGCAGGTCCGCCTCCGGATCGCCCGCGCCGCGCGACCAGTCGTAGGTCACGATCGCGGCGGCCGAATTCAGCAGTACCGCGTCCCGTACCGCGCCGGCGCGACCGGCGAACACATCGCGGGCCACACCCGCGTTGACCTCGGCATCACCGCCGCGCAGCGCGTCCAGATCCACGCGGGGGACGCCGATGCGAGTGGGATCGATGGTGGTCCGGCGCGTCCGGCCGCCCGAGACGATCCACGCCTCGGTGGTGTCCGAGGTGGTGATCTCGTCGAGCCCGTCGTTGCCGCGCACCACCAGCGCGCTCGCACCGCGTTCGGCGAACACGCCCGCCATCACCGGCAGCAGTTCGGGGAACGCGCAGCCGACCAGCCCGGCACGCGGCTGCGCGGGGTTGGTCAGCGGCCCGAGCACGTTGAAGACCGTTGGAATGCCGATCTGGCTGCGCGCCGCCCCGGCGTACCGGAGAGCGGGGTGGAACACCGCCGCGAAGCAGAAGCCGATACCGACCTCCCGCACACACCGCGCCACCGCCTCGGGGCCGAGGGCGAGCTTCACGCCCAGCGCCTCCAGCACGTCCGCACCGCCGCTCTTCGACGACGCGGCCCGGTTGCCGTGCTTGACCACGGGAATGCCCGCCGCTGCCACGACGATCGAGGACATGGTGGAGATGTTCACCGAGCCGGACCGGTCACCACCGGTGCCTACGATGTCGACCGCGTCGCCATCGATCCGGACCAGCCGGGCGTGGTCGAGCATGCCCGCGGCCAGACCGGTCAGCTCGGCGGGCGTAGGGCCCTTGATCTTCATCGCGACGCCGAACGCGGCGATCTGCGCGGGGGTGGCGTTGTCGGACATGATCTCGTTCATCGCCCACGCCGTGTCGTCCGCGGCCAGGTCGCCACCGTCGGCGAGGATTCCGAGCACCTGGGGCCAGCTGCGCACGCTCATTCCACACATCTCCCGTCACACTGGTTCGCGCACCAGTTTCGTCCGCAAGCAGCCTAGCTGGGTTGTATTTGCCGCGACTGCGTCGCGGCGTGTTCGCGGCCCCCTTATGGCTCGCGTCCGAGCGACCGCCGCTTGCTCCTTCGTCGCCTACGCGGCGGCCACTCGGACGCGAGCCGGGCCGCGAACGGACAATGCTCGGTCTCGCTTCGCTCGAAACCTGGAGTCGAGCTGGTGTGGTCCCGTGAGGGGGTAAGCGCACGACGTGGGTTCGGCTGTTGGGTGGGTGGCGGCGGTGTCTGTGGCGTGTGCGGTCGCCACTCGGGCGGGTGCTGGACAGTGCTGGTTTGTCCGGAGGCTGGGTCGCTGGGTGTTCGCGGCTTTGGTGGCTCGCGCCGGAGTGGTCGCCACTTGCTTCTTCGTCGCCCACGCGACGGCCGATCGGACGCGAGCCGGGCCGCGAACGGCACACGCTCGGTTTCGCTTCGCTGGAAACGGGGGTCGGGGTGGGTGGTCGGGTCGGCAATCGCACGATCCGGGTTTCGCCGTCGGCGGTGACGGCGCCGCCGTCTGCTTACGGCTCCTGCTGATGTGGCCCCGGTTGCAAGGCGTCCCAACCGTCGGCGGTGCCGTCGTGGCGTTGGGCGAGACCGGCCATGCGCGAGCGCTCCTGCGAGCAGTGCAGGGCGTCGAGGAGTTGGACCCGCTGCAGGATGACCGTCTCGAGTGCGTCGGTGCCCGGTCCGCCGACGTGCGGGGCGGGGGTGTATCCGTCCTGCGCGGCGATCGCGCAGACGGTCTCGATGTGCCGTGGTGGGATGCGCAGGTGGTGCCGCAGCACCGCTGGTGCGTCCGGTGTCAGGTCGGTCGCGCGCGCCAGCGCGGTCGAACACGCCTCCGCGTCGTCGAAGCTCGACGCGACGACGACCAGATCAGCCTGGTGAAGCTCGAGGGCTGTGCTCCGGTCCCGCCGCCGCAGCCGTCGCCAGAATCGTGCTGCCACATTCGTCTCCATCTCAGGTTTTCCTTACCCGGGCCTGTCATGCTGACCGGGCGTTCGGTCGCGGGTGCGACCGGTTCCAGGGTCCGCCGCGCAGCTCAGCCTGCGCCCCGCCTGGTCGATCACCCGCCCTTCCCTGCGTTTTTCGACACGGAGGAACGAGTTTCGTACCCGGGTACTGGCGTCGTACTACGACGAGTCATACTTACCCCCGTGACGACCGCAGTAGGGACCCCAGGATCGGCCATTACCCAGCGTGTGCATTCGCTGAACCGGCCCAACATGGTCAGCGTCGGTACCATCATCTGGCTGTCGAGCGAGCTGATGTTCTTCGCAGGCCTGTTCGCGATGTATTTCGTCGCGCGCGCCCAGGCGAACGGTAACTGGCCGCCGGAGCCGACCGAGCTGAACCTCAAGCTCGCCGTGCCGGTCACGGCCGTGCTGGTCGCGTCGTCGTTCACCTGCCAGATGGGCGTCTTCGCCGCGGAGAAGGGTGACGTGTTCGGCCTGCGCCGTTGGTACGTCGTCACGCTGGCGATGGGCACGTTCTTCGTCCTCGGCCAGGGTTACGAGTACATGAACCTGGTGCACGAGGGGACGTCGATCTCCAGCAGTTCCTACGGCTCGGTGTTCTACATCACCACCGGCTTCCACGGTCTGCACGTCATCGGCGGTCTGATCGCCTTCGTGTTCCTGCTGGCCCGCACCAAGGTGAGCAAGTTCACCCCAGCGCAGGCCACCGCGGCGATCGTCGTCTCCTACTACTGGCACTTCGTCGACATCGTGTGGATCGGGTTGTTCGCCACGATCTACTTCGTCCGCTGATCGTGGACGCCGCGCCGCCGAGCGGGTGCGGCTGAACCCAAGATCTTTCGCACAAGTCGGTTCCGTCTACTCCAAAGGGACACAGATGAGTTCATCTCCCCCGTCAGCGCCAGAGCCCGCCACGCACGGGAACGGCCAGGCCAGCAAGACGCGCAGGCAGCGCCGCGTTCGCCGTCGCATCGCGGGCGGGCTTGCGCTGCTGGTGGGCCTCGTCGGAGCAGGCTTCCTGGCATCGGCCTTCACGCCGGACCCGCAGCGCGCCACAGCGAACGAGGACCAGTCCGCGCTGATCCGCGAGGGCAGGCAGCTCTACGACACGTCCTGCATCACCTGCCACGGCGCGAACCTGCAGGGTGTCGTCGACCGCGGTCCCAGCCTGATCGGCGTCGGCGAGGCCGCCGTCTACTTCCAGGTGTCCTCCGGCCGCATGCCGATGGCCGCCCAAGAGGCCCAGGCGGAGCGCAAGCCACCGAAGTTCGACGCCCACCAGACCGACGCGCTGAGCGCGTACGTGGCGGCCAACGGTGGCGGCCCGACCGTGATCCGCGACGCCAACGGCGAGATCGCCCAGGAGTCGCTGCGCGGTGAGGACATCGCCCGCGGCTCGGAGCTGTTCCGGATGAACTGCGCGTCCTGCCACAACTTCACCGGACGCGGCGGCGCGCTGTCCTCCGGCAAGTTCGCACCGCCGCTGGGACCCGCGAGCGAACAGCAGATCTACACCGCCATGCTCACCGGCCCGCAGAACATGCCGAAGTTCTCCGACCGTCAGCTGAGCCCGGAGGAAAAGCGCGACATCGTCGCCTACGTCAAGAACGCCACCGAGGAGCACAGCCCGGGCGGCTGGGATCTCGGTGGTTTCGGTCCCGCGACCGAAGGCCTGGCCATCTGGGTGGTCGGTATCACGCTCGTGGTCGGCGCCGCGATGTGGATCGGATCCCGGTCATGACCGGTCAGCGCCCGGAGCAGGCAGCTCGCGTGACCACGGAGGGCGCCCCGGTCATGCCGAAAGGACACAGGTCATGAGCAATAAGGAGCGAGACGACATGGGTCGCCCGGATGAGGGCCACGCGCAGCAGTCGAAGGAGCAGCCGGTGAACGCCACTCCGGCGGAGCCCACCGAGGCGGACCTCGACAAGATGACGCGCGCGGAGCTGGTCAAGCTCGGTACCGAGCGCGACGGCGTCGACGTCGCCTACCGCCGCGAGCGCTTCCCGATCCCGGGCACCCGGGCGGAGAAGCGCGCCGAGCGCGCGGTGAGCTTCTGGTTCGCCGTGTCGGGCATCGCGGCCGCGGCGCTGGTCGGCGTGTTCCTGTTCTGGCCGTGGGAGTTCAAGGGCAAGAACGAAGACGGCCACGTGGCCTACTCGCTGTTCACCCCGCTGGTCGGCCTGACCTTCGGCATCTCGGTACTGGTCATCGGCGTCGCGGTGGTGCTGATCCGCAAGCTGTTCATCCCCGCCGAGCTGTCCATCCAGCAGCGGCACGACGGTCCGTCGCCGGAGGTCGAGCGCCGCACCCTGGTCGCCGAGCTGCAGGACGCGCTGGACACCTCCACCCTGGGTCGTCGCAAGATGATCACCCGCACCGCGGGCGCGGGCGTCGGTGTGCTCGGCGTCGGTGCGCTGCTGGTGTTCGTCGGCGGCCTGATCAAGAATCCTTGGGCCAAGGGCGACAAGTCGCCGCTGTGGGTCTCGGGCTGGACTCCGGACTTCCCGGGCGAGACCATCTACATCCGCCGCGACACCGGTCGGCCCGACGACGTGGTGCTGGTGCGTCCGGAGGATCTGGACGCGGGCGCGATGGAGACGGTGTTCCCGTGGAAGGAGAAGTGGCGCGGCGACGAGCACGCCACGCTGGACTCCCTGCGCGGTATCCGCAACGCCGTCATGCTGATCCGCCTGCGCACCGAAGACGCGCAGAAGGCGATCAAGCGTAAGGGGCAGGAGAGCTTCAACTACGGCGACTACTTCGCCTACTCGAAGATCTGCACCCATCTCGGCTGCCCGACCTCGCTGTTCGAGCAGCAGACCAACCGGATCCTGTGCCCCTGCCACCAGTCGCAGTTCTCCGCGACCGAGTGGGGCAAGCCGATCTTCGGTCCCGCCGCTCGCGCGCTGCCGCAGCTGCCGATCACCGTCAACGCTGAGGGCTTCCTGGTCGCCAACGGCGACTTCATCGAGCCGCTCGGCCCGGCCTACTGGGAGCGCCGTTCATGAGTCCTTCTGTCGCAGCCCAAGCCAACGAGGCGGACGAGCGGTATCGCGCCGCGGCGTTCATGAAGCGATCGATCAACAAGGTCTTCCCCACGCATTGGTCGTTTCTGCTCGGCGAGATCGCGCTCTACAGCTTCATCATCCTGCTGCTGTCGGGCGTCTACCTGACGCTGTTCTTCGATCCTTCGATGAGCCATGTCGTGTACGACGGCGCGTATCAGCCGTTGCGCGGTGTGACCATGTCACGGGCGTATGAGACGGCGCTGAACATCTCGTTCGAGGTGCGTGGCGGCCTGTTCGTGCGGCAGGTGCATCACTGGGCGGCGCTGCTGTTCGCGGCGTCGATCATCGTGCATCTGTTCCGGATCTTCTTCACCGGCGCGTTCCGCAAGCCGCGGGAGGCGAACTGGGTGATCGGTTCGCTGCTGCTGATCCTGGCGATGTTCGAGGGCTTCTTCGGGTACTCGCTGCCGGACGACCTGCTCTCGGGCACGGGTCTGCGGGCGGCGTTCTCCGGGATCACGATCTCGATCCCGATCATCGGCACGTGGATGCACTGGCTGATGTTCGGCGGCGACTTCCCCGGCGACATCATCATCCCGCGCTTGTACATCGCGCACGTGCTGCTGTTCCCGGGCATCATCCTGGCGTTGATCGCCGCGCACGTGGCGCTGGTGTGGTATCAGAAGCACACCCAGTTCCCCGGCCCGGGGCGCACGGAGAACAACGTGGTGGGCGCGCGGATCGTGCCGGTGTTCGCCGCCGACCAGGGCGCGTTCTTCGCCTTCACCCTCGGCATCGTGGGCATCATGGGCGGGGTGTTCCAGATCAACCCGATCTGGAACCTGGGTCCCTACAACCCCTCGCAGGTGTCGGCGGGTTCGCAGCCGGACTTCTACATGATGTGGACCGACGGCATGGCCCGGTTGATGCCGCCGTGGGAGCTGTACATCGGCAACTACACCGTGCCCGCGGTGTTCTGGGTCGCGTTGATCATGGGCTTGGTGTTCGCCGTCCTGATCGCCTACCCGTGGATCGAGAAGCGGCTCACCGGCGACAGCAGCGCGCATCACAACCTGTTGCAGCGTCCGCGTGACGTACCCGTCCGGACCGCGATCGGTTCGATGGCGATCGCGTTCTATGTGGTCCTGACCTTGTCGTGCGTCAACGACATCATCGCGCTGAAGTTCGACATCTCGCTGAACGCGACCACCTGGATCGGTCGAATCGGTCTGCTCGTCGCCCCGCCTGCGGCGTACTACATCGCTTACCGGTTCTGCCTCGGCTTGCAGCGCAGCGACCGCGCGGTGCTCGAGCACGGCATCGAGACCGGCGTGATCAAGCGCTTGCCGCACGGCGAGTACATCGAGGTGCACCAGCCGCTCGGCCCGGTGGACGAGCACGGTCACCCGATCCCGCTGGAGTACCAGGGCGCGCCGGTACCGAAGAAGATGAACCAGCTCGGCTCGGCCGGCCGGCCGGGCACGGGCAGCTTCCTGCGGCCGGACCCGCAGGAGGAGAGCGACCGGCACTTCGAGATCGATCACGAAGAAGAGCACAAGCAGCTGAAGGTGCTGCAGCGGGCTCAAGAGGCGGCGAACGGCAAGCACGGCCACTGACGCCCGCCCCGAACCACGGCCCCGAGTCGAAGCGACTCGGGGCCGTGGTGCGTCATGCCGCGGGTGTCACAGGCGTGGCGTCGCGCGGCGTGCGGCCTCGATGGCTTCGAACTTGGCCAGATTGTGCCGGGCGTCGGCCAGCGCGTCATGCGCGTCCGACGGGATCGGCGGCAGCTCGGGGCGGCCGTACGCCTCCCAATGCTGGCGCAACTCGTTGGTGTAGCGCGGAAGCGTGTTGGGCAGATCGACCATGGAGCCCCACAGCTGGCACAAGGCGACATGGTCGTACGCGGAAACCCAAGCCCACAGCTCGGGCTGCACGGTCGGCCGTGGCACCAGGAACGCGTACAGCTCGTCGCGGATCCGGGCCCGGCTGCGCCAGAGCGGAGAAGACGGCGAAGGCAATCGGGGCAGCACGAATTTGCGCACCCACGGCCCCGCACGTCCGGCATCGAATTCGGTGGACACCGCGTAGAACTCCCGGCCGTCCTCGCAGACGACGCCGATGGAGACCAAATCGATGGTCACTCCGTCCTCGATGAATTCGCAGTCGTAGAAATATCGCAGCGAAATCGGTCTCTCCTCGGCTTCCGGTGCCGTTGCGGCAGGTGACGGGTTCCCGGCAACCCTATGGTGACGTGCGCCGCCACGCCCGCAAGGGCCCATGAGGTGGAGAACTTCGCCACCTTGGTGCGGCACTCCACCACCACCACCGGGTATCCCCACAGGGCCGATGGTCCGTATTCTGGACTGGTGAACTGGACCGTCGACGTACCCATCGATCGCCTGCCGGAACTGCCGCCGCTGCCCGTCGAGCTGCGCAGGCGGTTGGACGACGCGCTGGCGCGACCTGCGCTGCAGCAGCCGTCCTGGGATCCGGAGCAGGCGGCCAAAATGCGCACCGTACTGGAGAGCGTGCCGCCTATCTGCGTGCCCGCCGAAGTGGAGGAGCTGCGCGGGCAGCTGGCCGAGGTCGCCCGGGGCGAGGCGTTCCTCATGCAGGGCGGCGACTGCGCGGAGACCTTCGCGGACAACACCGAGCCGCACATTCGCGGCAACATCCGCACCCTCCTGCAGATGGCGGTCGTGCTCACCTATGGCGCGAGCCTGCCGGTGGTGAAGGTGGCGCGGATCGCGGGCCAGTACGCCAAACCACGATCGTCGGATACCGACGCGCTCGGCCTCAAGTCCTACCGCGGCGACATGGTGAACTCGCTGATCGCCGACGAGGCGCTGCGCCAGCACGACCCCTCGCGCCTGGTCCGGGCCTACGCCAACGCCAGCGCCGCGATGAACCTCGTGCGCGCGCTCACCGGGGCGGGGATGGCCGACCTGCACAAGGTGCACGATTGGAACCGCGATTTCGTGGCCAAGTCGCCCGCAGGCGCGCGCTACGAGGCGCTGGCCGAGGAGATCGACCGCGGCCTGGCCTTCATGACCGCGTGCCGGGTCAACGACCCGAGCTTGAAGGCGGCCCGCATCTACGCCAGCCACGAGGCGCTCGTGCTGGACTACGAGCGCGCCATGCTGCGCCTGAGCGAGAACGCGATCGGCGAACCGGTGCTCTACGACCTGTCCGCGCACTTCCTGTGGATCGGCGAGCGCACCCGCCAGCTCGACGGCGCGCACATCGCGTTCGCGGAACTGGTCGCCAACCCGATCGGCCTGAAGATCGGCCCGTCGACCACCCCCGAGCAGGCAGTGGAATATGTGCAGCGGCTGGATCCGAACAACGAGCCGGGAAGGCTGACCATCGTGTCCCGCATGGGCCACAGCAAGGTTCGCGACGTGCTGCCGCCCATCATCGAGAAGGTGCAGGCCACGGGCCACCAGGTGATCTGGCAGTGCGACCCGATGCACGGCAACACCCACGAGGCGTCCACCGGCTTCAAGACCCGCCACTTCGACCGCATCGTCGACGAGGTGCAGGGCTTCTTCGAGGTGCACCACGCGCTCGGCACGCACCCCGGCGGCATGCACATCGAGCTCACCGGAGAGGACGTCACCGAATGCCTCGGCGGCGCCCAGGACATCTCCGACCTCGATCTGTCCGGTCGCTACGAGACCGCCTGCGACCCCCGGCTGAACACCCAGCAGTCGCTGGAGCTGGCGTTCCTCGTCGCCGAGATGCTGCGCTGAACCACCGCGGCAGCCTTCCGGCTAGGGCAGCGCCACGATCGTGACGGTGTCGCCCGCCTCGATGTTGACTCCGATGGCCGGGGTCTGCGAGACCACCAGCGAGCTGTCGGCCCGCGCCAATTGCTTCACCTCGACCTGTAACCCGAGGCTTTCCAGCTTGGCGCGGGCGTTGGCGACGGTCCACCCGCGCACATCGGGCATCTTCAACGCATTGGACACCAGCAGCACCACGCCGTCGCCGGATTGGATGGTGGCGCCCGCCCCCGGCTGGGTGCCGATGGCCTTGTCCGCATCGACGCCGCGGTCGAACTGGATCTGGGTCTCCCGGACGGTGATCCCGGCGTCGGTGAGGATCTTGGTGGCCTCGGCGGCCGGTTTGCCGCGCACGTCGGGGACCTTCACCGGCTGAGACCCCTTGCTGCGGTAGACCTTCACCTGCGCGCCGAGCGGCAGCACGGTTCCCGGTCTCGGCTCCACCCTGGAGACCGACCCTTTGGGTGCGGTGCTGGACTCCTCCCCGGCATCGACCGGTTGCAGCCCGTTGTCCCGGATCAACTGGTTGACCTTCGACGCCTGGTCGCCCGGCTTGACGTCCGGCACCTTGGGCTTGCCATTGGAGATCAGGACCGCGACCGTGGACCCTTTGGTGATCTTGGATCCGGCCGACGGGTCGCTGCCGACCACACCGCCGACCGGGATGGTGTCCGACGCCCGCTGCCGGATCTCGGTCTCGAACCCCGCGTTCTGGAGCGTCGCGACCGCCTTGTCGGTTTCCAGTCCGGCGATCGGCGGGACCGGTGAATAGCGGCCGAAACCCAGCCACCAGCCGCCGATACCGACCACCAGCGTGAGAATCGCGACGATGGCCACCCACAGCCACACCGTGCGCCGGGATCGGCTGAGGTCGCCGGCGTAGGGCGAATACGGCGGTGCGGGTTGGGCTTGCCGCACAGGCTGCGGCCGGTCGTAGTCGTCGGGCGGGCTGTAGTCGAGGCGCGGACGCTGAGCGGTCACCACTCTGGTGTGCTGCACCGGCTGCGGCGCATGGGGCTCCTGTGGCGACGCTCCGGCGAAACCCGGTTGGTCGTCGCGATCCGGTGACACGGCTCGATAGGTGGCGCTGAGATGTTCGGCGGACTCCTGCGGCGCGGGCACCCGATAGGCGGGCAATCGCAGCGCGGCGCCGATCCGCCGCAGCGCGGCCGCCATCTCGTTCGCGTCCGCGAACCGGTGCGCGGGCTCCCGCGCCGTGGCCTTGGCCACCAGCTCGTCGAATTCCGGCGGCACCCCGGAGATGAATCCGCTCGGGCTCGGCACGTCGTTCTCGATGCGCTGGTAGGCCACCGAGATCGACGTGTCACCGGTGAACGGGACCCGGCCGGTGAGCATCTCGAAGATCAGCACGCCGAAGGAGTAGACGTCGCTGCGGGAATCGGCGGAGCCGCTGGTGACCTGCTCGGGAGACAGATAGGCCGCGGTGCCGAGGATGACGCTCGCCGACGTGGTGTTCGCAGCGGCCACCGCGCGCACCAAGCCGAAATCGGCGATCTTCACCTCGCCCGCGTCGGAGATCAGCACGTTCTCCGGCTTGATGTCGCGGTGCACCAGCCCCGCCGAATGCGCGACGCCGATCGCCGCGAGCACCGGCTCGGCGACGGCGCGCACCGCGTGTGGCGGCATCGGGCCGCGTTCGCGCAGCAGTTCGCGCAGTGTGCCGCCCTCGACGAGCTCCATGATCAAGAAGGGATGGTCGCCGTCGACGCCCTGGTCGTACACCGCGACCAGCGACGGATGCTTGAGCTTGGCGACCGCGCGCGCCTCGAACTCGAATCGGGACAGGAACTGCGGGTCGCCGGCGAACTTCGGATCCATCACCTTGATGGCGACCGGCCGGTCCAGGCGGGTGTCGACCCCGCGGAAGACCATCGACATTCCGCCGCGGGCGATCGGCGCATCGATCCGATAGCGCCCTTCCAGCATCTGGCCGATCAAGAGAAGTCCTCCGGCTTTCACAAAGCGATCAGCCGCTCCGTGCGGCCCCCACGATGGTATCGACTCCCACCACCCCGGGTGTCTCACGACGTGCGGCGGGGGACCGTCTACCGTTGTCCGGGTGAGTGCATTTCCCTGCAGTGACGACGTCCTTCCGCAGTCGGTGACCTTGGTGTCGCTGCCGGAGGTGGCCGACCGACTCGGGCTGGTGGTGACCCGGGTGCACCAGATGCTGCGCGACCACCAACTGATCGCCGTCCGCAGAGACGGCGTGGCGGGCGTGCCGGAACGGTTCTTCGACGACACCGGCGCGGTCGTGAAGCCCCTCCCCGGACTGATCACCGTGATGCGCGACGCCAAGTACACCGACGAGGAGATCCTGGAGTGGATCTTCACCGAAGACGACACCCTCCCCGGTAAGCCGATCGATGCCCTGCACGGCCCACTGGCCCGCGAAGTCCTGCGCCGGGCGGCCGCCGAACCGATCTGAATTCTCGGCCGCGCGGGCGCGGCGTGTTCCCGGCCCCCCATGGAGCCGGGCCGCGAACGGGCAATGCTCGGTCCTCTTCGCTCGAAAACCTGTGCTTGCGCTGGTGTGGTTGCGTGGGCAGTGATCGTGGGATCCGGGTTGAATGTTTTCGGGCGGTGGCGAAGCCGGCCGAACGGTGCCTCGGCGTCGGGTGAGACCGGACCGCACGCGACCGTGCGGCCGGGCCGAACGCGGCGGAATCAGTCGCAGCAGGTGGCGCCGGACGCGACCGCTTCCTTATTCGCGGTCGAACCAGCCCGGCCGCCGACCGTGCCCTGGCGGCGCAGCCGTGTCCCCCCGTCGCTCGCGCGCGGTTGCTCGGAAGCGAGCCGGGCGGCGCGCCAATGAGCGGTCTGGCGTGATTCGAACTGGACGTGGTCGTTGCGGCGTGTGACCGTGCGACCAGGTTCCTGGTCGGTGGTCAGCCGAGTTTTCGGGGCGGTTCGAGAGGCTCTGGTGGAATCCCGGGCAGGGAGTCCAGCACGGTGGTGGAGGCGATTCGCGCAGTCGTCGCCGGATAGGCGGGATGCGCTGGAACCGAGCGGTCAGCGCTCGAATCTGCCGCGCAAGGCGGCTGTGGTGAATTCGGCGGCGGCGACGCGGAGGCGGTGGTGGCGGGGGACTACGGCACGGTGGTCGAAGACGGCGTAGTCGCTGCGTTCGATGTGGTGCAAAATGTCGGCGTAGAGGGTGGCCGCGGTGCGGATGGCGGGGCGGACGCGTGGTTCGAGCAAGTCGATGCCGGGTTCGGCGCGGCGGTAGAGATCCCGGTTGACCGCGACGAGGTGGGCGAGAGCGCGGCGGACGCGCGGGTCGGTCAGCCCGGTGCGACGGCACTCGCGCAGCAGGTCGTCGTGAACGCCGAACGCGGCGAGGGCGTCGGCGGGCAGATAGACCCGGTCGCGGTCGAGATCCTCCGCGACATCGCGCAGGAAGTTCGTCAGCTGGAACGCTTCGCCCAGCGCGGCGGCGGCCGGCTCGGCCTCCGGCACCGGGACGACCGTGCCGAGCACGGGCAGTAGTTGCAAACCGATCGCGGCCGCCGAGCCGCGCATGTATTCGCGCAGCTCGCCCAGGCCGGCGTAGCGGTTGCGGAAGGTCGGGGACCCCGGCGCGTCCATCCGCATGGAATCCAGGAACGTCCAGAAGTGCTGGGCGGCGATGCCGTACCGGTGGATGGTGTGGATGACGGCGGCCAGGATGAGAGTGCGCGGCCGTTGGTCGGCTTCCCATGTCCACCAGTGCTCGGCAGAAGACAGCGGCGCACCGCCGGCGCTGCCCGTTTCGTCGGTGCCCGCCTCGAGCGCCGCTCGCAGATCCCGCTCGATGAGATCGATCTCCGCGGCGGGCGAGCGCTCGGGCGCCACGGCAGGCCTGCCCGCGCGGTCGACGACGTCGTCGACCATGCGCGCGAACGCGTACAGCGCGTGCACGGCGGGCCGCCGCTCGGCCGACAGCAGCCGGGTGGCCAGGAAGTAGGTGCGCCCGTGGGTGGCGGCGATCTGCCTGCACTCGCGGTAGGCGAGCGGGAGCAGGACGGAACCCGGTAGGCGGCCTTCGGTCATGGGGTGGCGGCCGAAGCGGTGGCTTCGCCGGGCGTGGCCGTGACGTTGCCCGGCGGCGCGGCGCGCAGCCGCAGCGGGTCCACCGTGCGCAGCGACATTGCCGCCACACCCGCGGCGAAGGTGGCGGCGACGACGTGCCAGAAGTTGTACAGGCCGATCGAACCGTCCGGCTGGAAGACCAGCATGAGCCAGGTGCACACGCCGACCAGCGTCATCAGCGTCGTCGTGGACAGCGCGAACCCGGCGGCCAGTGCCAGCGGCCACGAGTAGTACCAGGGCAGCGCGGCGGGGGAGAGGATGACGATCGCGACGAACGCGATCAGGATGCCCAGCACGGCCTCTCGCTCGCTGTGCCGGAACCGCCACCAGGTCCAGGCCAGCACGGCGACCAAGGCCAGCGCGCACATCGCGCGGGTGACTTCGAGTACCAACTCCAGCCGCAGCGGCGTGATCCAGGTGATCGCGTGCGCCATCACGGTCGGCAGCGACAGCCAGTTGATGATCTTCTTCGACCCGGACAGCGCGGTCAGCCAGCCGATACCGACGCCGGCGATGGCCGAGGCGGCGACGAACACCACCGCGAACACGCTCAGGCCAAGCCCAGCGATCTTGGCGAACATCAGCGCCGGATGCGGCATGTCCTCGGTGGGCTCCGCGGCGTCGCCGGGTTGCTCGCTCGCGGGCAGGTGCTCGGGATCGCGCCCGACCCGCTGCGCCGCGCGGCGTTCGCGTTCGTGCAGCATCCAGATCCAGACCAGGAACGGCAGCGCCACGCCCGCGGTCGCCTTGATGGCCACGCCGATGGCGACGACCACGATGCCCGCCACGTGGTGGCGTTCCAGCACCAGCGCGATGCCCGCGCACATCAGGCCGACCATCAGCATCTCGTTGTGCACGCCGCCGATCAGGTGGATCAGCACCAGGGGGTTGAGTACCGCCAGCCACAACGCCACGGTCGGCTTGCCGCCGAGGTGCTTGGTCAGATACGGCACCGCCCACATCATCAGCGCCAAGCCGGGCAGCATGACCAGCCGCATCGCGATGGTGCCTGCCACCACGTTGTCGCCGGTCACGGCGGTGATCGCGCGTCCGAGCAGCAGGAAGACCGGGCCGTAGGGCGCGGTGGTCGTGGTCCATACGGGACTGACGTTGTCCAGCAGCACGCCGGGATTCGCGACCGGTCCTACCTGATAGGGGTCGAAGCCGTCGCGCAGCAGCGCGCCCTGGGCGAGGTAGGAGTAGGCGTCGCGGCTGAACATCGGCACGGCGAACAGCAGCGGCGCGATCCAGATGCCGACGATGGCGCGCAGTTCGTTGAGCGTCACCCCGGCGCCGGTCCGGTCGCCCGTGCCGATCGTGGCGCGCCCGAGCCGTACCCAGGCGGTGACCATGAGCAGCACGCCGACCCAGATGCAGATGGTCGACAGCGCGTAGCCGTGCCCGAACCGCAGCCAGGACAGGTGCATGGCCTCCAGCAGCGGATCCCGCTTGCGGACGCTGCCCGCCCCGAACCCGCCGAAGGTGATCATGATCGCGCCGAAGAACCCGAGCAGGGCGGCATGGCCCTCCGGGCTTCTGGCGAAGTCGGCGGAGGCGCGCATCGACCACAGGAAACCACGGGGGGCGGCCGATTCGCGACGTGCCGAGGCGGGCGAGGGGCGGGTGCCACCGGTGGAGGCGGCCTCTGCGGTGCGCGTTTCGGGGGATGCCATCTGGTGTCGGTCCCCCCGAGTGGTCGGCGGTCGCAACCGCGAGCGAATAGGTCGGCGCTTAGTTTACGGCGTCGCCTCGAACACTATCCGGCTGGTGCGCGGCGTTCCACGCGAAGTGCGCCCGATCTCGCGGGCGATGCGGTTTGCCGCCAGTTTTCCCGAGAGCAGAGCGGTCGGTACGCCCACGCCCGGAGTGGTGCCACAACCGGCAAGGACCACGTTGTCGCGGTAACGGGGGAAATTACTCGGCCGAAACGGACCGGTTTGCCGGAAAAGGTGGGCCGCGGAGAACGGTGTGCCCGCGAGCATTCCGTGATCGAACCACGTGCGAGGCGTGTCGAGCCGGTCGACGGCGAAGTGCTCGGCGATGCCCCGGTAGCCGCGTGCTTCCAGCACGGTGAGCAGCTCCCGGAGGTAGGCGGGCCCGAGCCGCGGCCAGTCCAGCGGCGCGGCCGACAGGTTCGGGCACGGCGCGAGCAACGAGAACGGCTCGTACCGTCCGTCGCCGCGTTCGATGAACAGGCTCGGATCGGTCAGGGCGGGCCGGGTCAGCAGCAGCGAGGGATCCTTCATCAGCCTGCCGCGTCCACCGCGGGCGGCGATCTCGGCGAACGTGCTGTCCCAGGCCTGCCCGAACTCGATGGTGTGGTGCGCCTGCACCGGCCAGCCTGCCGCGACCGCGGCGGGCACGGTGCCGTGCGCGACGACCGCCGACGGCGAGGCGCGCAGCCCGCGCCGGGGCCGCACACCGAAACGGTCGAGCGAGCCGAGGTCGGCGGTGAGCACGAGCGCGTCGCAGTCGAACGAGCGGCCGTCGGCGGTGCGGGCGCGGCGGGCCCGCCGGCCCGCGTAGTCGATGCCCACCACTTCGGCGCCGAGTTCCAGCGTGCCGCCGGCTTCGGTGAACGCTTGCGCCAGCGCCACGGCGATCGCCCGCATACCGCCTTCGGGGAAGTAGACGCCCAGGGAGGTGTCCATGTGCGGAATAGCGCCGTAGACGGCCAGCGCCCGGGCGGGCGGCAGACCCGCGTACAGGGCCTGGAAGGTGAACAGCCGTGCCAGGCGCGGATCACGCAGGAACCGGCGGACCTGCGGGCCGAGCCTGCCGAAGCCGCCGAGTCGCGCCAATTCGACCAGCGCGCGGCGCTTTTCGGGAATTCGCACCATATCCAGCGGCGAGTCGAAGTTCGTGTCCATGAACTCCGTGAACTCGGCCGCGTACACCCGGGCCAGCCAGGTGCGCAGCCGCCGGTATCCCCGAGCCTCGGCCGGGCCGCAAGTCCGCTCGACCTCCGCGGCCATGGCGTCGGCCTCGGCGAACACCCTGATCTCGGCGCCGTCGGCGAACCGTGCGTGATAGCCCGGCGCCAGCCGGTGGATGCGCAATGGCGGCACGCAGTTCTCCGGGGACCGGCCGACGGCGGCGAGCGCGTCGGTGATCAGCTCGGGCAGGGTGAGCACGGTGGCGCCGGAATCGATGTCGTAGTCACCGCCCCGGTAGCGTCCGACCCGTCCGCCGGGGTGGTCGGCTCGCTCGAGCAGCGTGACCGTGCGAGCCGCACCGGTGAGATGCAGGGCGGCCGAGAGGCCGGCCAGTCCCGCGCCGACCACCACGACTCGCTCGGTAGGTCCCGCAACGGTTCTCATTCGGTTCGTCTCCTTGCCGTCGCGCGATCGGACGTGCTCACGCGGCGCGTTTGGTAGCGGCCAGCGCCATCGCGCGCAGCCGTTCCTTCGCCGCGGACGTCGCCGAGCTGGACTCGATGGCCGCCAGACCGCTGTCGGTCAGTTCGGCGATCCGGCGTTCCACCTCCTCGACCGCGCCGAGCTCGACGAGCAGCGCGCGTAGCCGCTGCACCTGTTCGGCGCTCAGGTCGGTGCCGATGCTCGAGCGCAGCAACGCGGCCGCGCCGGTGTCGGACTCGTCGGCGCGGCGCAGCGCGTCGGCCAGCAGCACGGTGCGCTTGCCTTCGCGCAGGTCGTCACCGGAGGGCTTGCCGGTCACCGCCGGGTCGCCGAACACGCCCAGCAGGTCGTCGCGCAACTGGAAGGCGATGCCGATGGCGGTGCCGAACGTGCGGTAGGCGTCGATCAGTCCTTGGTCGGCGGCGGCGATCGCCGCGCCGAGGTGCAGCGGGCGTTCGACGGTGTAGGCGGCGGTCTTGTAGCGGTTGATCCGCAGCGCGGCCTCGACCGATTCGTCGCCGCCCGCCTCGCCGTTGACGTCGAGCAGCTGGCCGCCGAGCACCTCGGTGCGCATGTCGGCCCACACCGGCGCGAATCGGGCGACGGCCGCGGGCTCGAGGCCGGAAGCGTGCACCATGTCGTCGGCCCAGGACAGCGCCAGATCCCCGACCAGGATGGCGACGCTGGTTCCGAAGTGCGCCGAGTCGCCCGCCCACCCGCGGTCGCGGTGGCGCTGCTCGAAGTCGACGTGAACGGTGGGGAAGCGGCGGCGGGTGCGGGAGGAATCGATGATGTCGTCGTGGATCAGCGCGCAGGCCTGCACGAGCTCGAGCGCCGAGCAGGTGGTGAGCACCGCGGCGGCCTCGGGGGCGTGCGGGTCGCCGCCCGCGCCGAGCCATCCGGTCCACGCGAACGCGGGCCTGGTGCGTTTCCCGCCGCGTAACACGAACTGCTCGAGCGTGTCGGTGGCTTCGACGAAGACCGGGCCGAGTCGTTCGGTCGTCGGGCGTCGGGTGGCGAAGAAACTGGCCAGCGCGTCTTCCACGGCGGTGACGAAGGCGGGCGTGCCCGGCTGCGGCACTGCGGGCCGCGGCGTCTGAGTCCCTGTTGCGGCGGACAGAGGAGCCTCCAAGGTCGTGCGGATGGTGGACGCACGGGGTCGCGGAGGGTGCCCGGGCGCTGCGGGTGATTCGGGGCCGGACGGTAACGGTCGCGCGTGTCGCTCGGCGTGGCGAATTTGCCGCCCGATGCGAAGAATACGCGGGGCGTCCGAGCGACCCGACGGGGCCGCCATCGGCCACCTCTACACTGAACCGGTGACTTTCGACAACGTGCGGGGCAGCTCGACCCCTGGCCGGCCGTCCCGGACGCACCCGAACGTCTCTGGAACACCCTCGGTCGTACAGAGTCTGCGGGCTCACGGGGAGCGCGCGGTGCCGTTCTCCGTGGAGTTCAATCCGCCCCGTGACGCCGCCGCCGAGGCGCGGCTGTGGCGTGCCGTGCGGCAGTTCGAGCGCATGCATCCCGCGTTCGTGTCGATGACCTACGGCGCGGGCGGCTCCACCCGCGACCGCACCGTCCGCGTGACCGGGCAGCTCGCGCAGGAGACCACACTGCTGCCTGTCGCGCACCTGACCGCGGTGGAGCACAGCGTCGCCGAGCTGCGCTCGCTGGTCGGCGCGTACGCCGACTGCGGGATCCGCAACATCCTGGTCTTGCGCGGAGACCCGCCCGGTGACCCGCTCGGCGAGTGGCACAAGCATCCCGACGGCGTCTCCTATGCCGAGGAGCTGGTGCGCATCGTGCGCGACCTCGGTGATTTCCACGTCGGCGTCGCCTCGTTCCCGCAGGGCCACCACCGTTCGCCCGACCTGGCGACCGACACCGCGTTCCTGGCCGCGAAACTGCGTGCGGGCGCGGAGTATTCGATCACGCAGATGTTCTTCGACGTCGAGCACTACCTGCGGCTGCGGGATCGTCTGGTGAAACTCGACCCGATCGAAGGCGCCAAGCCGATCATCCCGGAGCTGATGCCGATCACCTCGCTGCGTACGGTGCAGCGCGCCGAGGAACTGTGCGGCAGGCCGCTGCCCGCCTCGGTCATGGGCCGGCTGCGCGAGGCGGCGGGCGAAGGCGGCGAGGAGAACGCCGCGGCGGTGCGCGCGGTCGGCATCGAGATCGCCACCGAGATCGCGCAGCGGCTGATCGACGAGGGCGCGCCCTGCCTGCACTTCATCACGCTCAATTTCGCCAAGGCGACCAGCGAGGTGCTGACCAACCTCGGTTACGGCGTCACGGCCGCGCCGGTCAGCGTCTGACTCCGGCTTCGTACCTGCCGCGCGGCTCCGGCCGGTGCGCTCGCGGGCATACCGGCCGGAACAGGATCAGGCCGCCCTCGCCGCCCGCAGTCCCCACGCCTCCGCGAGCAGCCGGTGCGATTCCAGGCGGTCGGCGTGCCGATGGGTGATCGTGGTGACCAGCAGTTCGTCCGCGCCCGCGACCCGTCGCAGCGCGGCGAGCCGCTCCACGACGGTGCCCGGCGCACCCACGAACTGGGTGGCCAGTCGATCGTCCACCAGGCGCCGCTGCTGCGCGGTGAGCGGCGAGACGGTCGCCGGATCGGGATAGTCGGCCGCGCCCGCGCCGCTGCGAATGCTGTAGACCCAGTGGCCATAGCCCGCGGCCAACCGCCGGGCGGTCGCGTCGTCCTGGGCGACCACCACGTCCGCGGAGATCACCACATAGGGCTCGGCCAGCTCGGTGGACGGGCGGAATGCCGCGCGATACGCCTCGATGGCCTCCAGCGCGGTGCCCGGCGACACGTGGTAGGCCGCGGCGAACGGCAGCCCCAGGCGTCCCGCCAGCGCCGCGCTCTCGCCCGCCGAGCTGCCGAACAGCCACAACCGCACCTGTGCGCCCTCTCCGGGAACAGCGTGCAGCGCGACGCCTTCGGGGCTGACGAAGGTACCCGCCAGCAGGGCGCGCACCTCGTCGACCTGCTCGGCGAAGTCCAGCGGCTGCGCCCCGCGCTGCTGCAACGCGCCCACCGAGGCGATGAACTTCGACCGGTCCACGACGCGGCCCGGGTCGAACGGCGGCGGAACCACCACGCCGTCACGGATCTCGGTGCGCCCGGTCACCGAGTCGACCACCGGCTTCCCGCCCTTGGGCCGCGCGGCTTCGGCCCCGAACTGCCCGCGCCGATGCCCCGACCGTCCCAGTCCCAGGTCCAGGCGGCCCGGGTACAGCGCGTCGATCGTGCCGAACGCCTCCACGATCGAGGCCGAGGTGTGATGACCCACCTGCACCGCCGCCGAACCCACCCGGATGCGCTCGGTGGCCGCCGCCACCAGCCCGATCAGGGTGATCGAGGAGGAGCTGGCCACCGAGACGAAGTGGTGTTCGGCCAGCCAGTACCGGTGGTAGCCCCATCGTTCGGCGTGCCGGGCCAGATCGACGGTGTTGCGCAGCGCCTGCTGCGCGGTCGAGCCCGCGCTGATCGGCGACAGGTCCAGGATCGAGAGGGGTACGGCTCGACCGCTCATGCCGCGCGTCCCTGCCGCGGATCCTGTTCGCCCGCTTCGATGGCCACGCGCAGCCGGTTCTGCGCGGGTGCCACCGGGCAGGTCGCGAAGTCGGTGAACGCGCACGGCAGATTCGCGGCCCGGTTGAAGTCCAGCACCACCGTGCCGTCCGCGTCGGGACGGCTGACCGACAGCGAACGCGCCGCCGGGTAGGTCGTCACCCCGCTCGTCGCGTCGGTGAACAGCACCCGCAGATCGTCCCGGTCGCCGAACGCGACGACCCGTTCGGTCACCTCGCCGATGCGGAATTCGATGATGCCCGCGGCGCTGTGGTGGTGCTCGAGACCCTCGACCACAGCGCCGGTGGTCACGGTCCGCTGTTGCTCGAACTGTGTGAACCGCCCCGGCACCACCCAGCGCGGGTCGGGCCGGTAGGCCGGGATGCCGTCGAAGCTCAGCAGGCCCGGCGCGGCCGGGTCGTGCACCCGGACGGCGTAGCGGCCGGTGCGGCGGATCACCTCGAGGACCCGTTTCTCCTGCCGCACGGTCAGTCCGGGCGCGCCTTCCGCGGGGGTGACGATCTGCACGCCCGCGATGCCCAGCCCGTCGTATTCCAGGCGGTCGGCGGGCTGGGCGGTGATGAACACTTTGTCGTCGGTGACCCACCAGGTACCCGGCAGGCCCGGCAGCCGTTCAGGGCGGTCGGTGAGCCAGTGCAGGCCGGTCAGGCTGAGGAAGCCGAGCGGGTCGCGCAACTGGTCCTCGCGCGCGTGGTGCCAATGTGCCCACTCGGTCTCGAAAACGCTGGTGATGCTGGTGGTCATGACGCTTCGGCTCCTTCGTGGGCGGTGATGCGATGGGGAGGGCGCGGGCCGAGGTGGTCGCGCGAGGTGGCTTCGGTGTTCTGGGTGCGGAAGAAGTCGGGCCGCGCCATCAGGCCGGGCCTTCGGTGTCGATCTGCCGCCGCAGCGCCGGATGCGTCACCGCTGCGGCGGCATCGGGTGCCAGGAGCAGAGCCTGCTGCCACAGCGCGGCGTGCATGCCACGCGAGGACCGGATGAGGCGGCGGTCCCGCTCGGCGCGGACGGGTGCGACCGCGTGTACCCGCGCGTTACCGGAGGTGTCGGCCGCACGCGGGGCGCGCAGACGGGTGCGCCACCAGCGGGCCGGACCGGCTTCGGGGGCGGCGGGCTCGGCCGCGAGGTCCGGTGCGGGGGGTTCGGCGTCGGTGTCGGCCGGTTTCCGGTTGAAGGCGGAGTACACCATCAGGGCGATCCTTTTCGGTCGGTGCCACCACGTGTTCGGCTTGTGGCCGGTGGTGGGCTCCGGTGAGTGGGGGCGGTTGGTCGCAGAGGACGGGACGGCGGGTTCGAGGCGGCTGCGGCACGGCGCCCAGTGCTGCTGCCGGTTCAGCACCCGGCTGTGGCGGTAGGTCGGCTTCGGCATCAGAGAACGCCATTCGTGACGGCGGCGCCGGGTATGGCCGACAACAGCTCTCGGGTGTACTCGTGCCGAGGGGTGCCGAAGATCTCGGCGGTGCGGCCGGATTCGACGATGCGGCCGTGCCGCAGCACCGCGACGTGGTCGCTGATGCGGCGCACCACCGCCAGATCATGCGAGATGAACAGGTAGCTCAGCGACAACTCCGTCTGGAGGCGGTCCAGCAGCTCGAGGATCTGCGCCTGCACGGAGGCGTCCAACGCGGAGACCGGTTCGTCGAGTACCAACAGCTCGGGATGCAGCGCCAGCGCCCGCGCGATGGCGACGCGCTGGCGCTGTCCTCCGGACAGTTCGGCGGGCCTGCGCTGCGCGAACCCGGCCGGCAACGCCACCTGTGTGAGCAACTCCGCCACCCGGTCGCGCCGTCGCGCGCGATCGCCGACCCGGAACGCGCGCAACGGTTCTTCGATGATCGAGCCCACCCGCCAGCGCGGATCCAGTGAGGCGTACGGATTCTGGTACACCACCTGGAAGCGCTTGCGCAGCGCGCGCAGTCGCGAACCGCGAGCCGCCGACAGGGGTTGCCCGTCGAAGACGACCTCCCCGCGGTCGGGTTCGGTGAGCCGCAACGCGATCCGCGCGGTGGTCGACTTGCCCGATCCGGATTCGCCGACCAGCGAGAGGGTCTCGCCGCGGCCGAGTTCGAAGCTAACCCCGGCCACCGCCGTCACGGTGTCGCCGCCGTGCGCCCGGAAGGTCTTGTGCACCTCGCGCAGGACCAGCAGTGGCGCGCCGTCGCGGGTCCTGGGCTCGCGGTCGCCGTCGGCCGGAGCGAGACCGGGTGAAGCGGCCAGCAACCGCTTGGTGTACGGGTGGCGCGGTGCGGCCAGCAGCTGCGCGGTGGCGCCGCTTTCGACCACCTCGCCGCCGCTCAGCACGATCAGCCGGTCCGCACGCTCGGCCGCGACCGCCAGATCATGGGTGATCAGCAGCACCGCCGTACCGCGCGCCGCGATCTGCTCGGCGAGCCGGTCCAGCACCCGGCGCGCTACGGTCGCGTCCAGCGCGCTGGTCGGTTCGTCCGCGATGACCAGATCCGGTGCGCAAGCCAGCGCCGCGGCGATGAGCACCCGCTGGCGCTGCCCGCCGGACAACTGGTGCGGGAATTGCGTCGCCCGCAGTCGCGGCCGGTCCAGCCCGGCGTCGGCCAGCAGTTCCAGCGCCCGTGCCCGCGCCGCCGCGCGACCGGCCAGCCCGTGCACCAGCAGCGCCTCGGCCACTTGATCGCCGACGCGCCGGACGGGGTTCAGGGACAACCCGGGGTCCTGCGGGACGAAGCCGATGCGTGCTCCGCGCAGCCGACGCATGGCGCGTTCGGATCCGGTGTCGACCACCTCGCCGTCGAAGGTCACGCTTCCGCCCACGATCTCGGCGTTCGCCCCGAGCAGCCCGATCACGGCGTGGGCGAGCGTGGACTTGCCGGAGCCGGACTCGCCGACCAGCGCCACCACCTCGCCGCGTGCCACGGTGAGCGACACACTGTCCAGCGCGGCCACAGGGCCGGAGTCGGACCGATAACGCACCCGTAGATCCTCGACGTGCAGCAGTGCAGATGTCGTGGCGCTCACGCGCGTTCTCCCTTCCCGATCGCGCGTCCGAGGCGCTGGGCGGCGAGTACGACGGCGATGATGACCGAACCAGGCAGGGTGGTCATCCACCACGCGGTCGCGAGGTAGTTGCGGCCCTCGGAGATCAGCGTCCCCCATTCCGGGGTGGGCGGCTTCGCGCCGTAGCCGAGGAAGCTCAGCGCCGACACGGCCAGCACCGCCATGCCGAATTCGACCGCGGCCAAGGCGAGCACGGGCTGATAGGAGTTGGGCAGCACGTGCCTGGCCAGCACCGTGTACCAGCGCACGCCCGCGGCGTGGGCTGCCTCCACGTACACCGCCTGGCGGACCCGCAGCACCTCCGAACGCATCACGCGCGCGAAGTTGGCCACCAGCGAAACGCCCACCGCGACGGCCACGTTGCGGGTGCCGAAACCGAGAGCGGTCACCAGCGCCAGCGACAGCAGCAACGCGGGGACCGACAGCAGCACATCGACCAGCCGCATGAGGACGGCGTCGATCACGCCGCCGGTCGAACCCGCCAGCAGTCCCAGCAGCGATCCGGCGACGAGCGCGATGCCCACCGCGGACAAGGTGGCGGTCAGCGAAAGACCGGCGCCGTGCACCATCCGGGTGTAGAGATCGCGTCCGAGATTGTCGGTGCCGAACCAATGCTCGGCGCTGGGGGCCTGGAACTTCTGCGCGGGCACGCCGGTCAGCGGGTCGCCACCGGCGAATACCGACGGCGCCAGCGCCCATCCCACCGCCAGCAGCGCGACCGCCCCCGCGATCAGCAGTCCGGCATTGCCGCGCAGCGTCTTCCAGCTCACGGTCGGTCGCCGGATGCCGGACAGTACCGCTGCGCGCCGTTCCTCGGTCACGTCAACCACGAGATCTCACCCCTGGGGCAGCGGCGCGCCGAGCGGGCGTGCGGCGGTCCCTGGGAGCGGGAGCAATGTCAGGCACGAATGATCGCCTCCTCGGCGGCGTCGACGGCGGTCTGCTCGGACTCGCCGCTCGCGCCGCGGGAGCGGGCCGCGATGCGCGGGTCGAGCAGCGGATACAGCAGGTCCACCGCGAGATTCACGCTGACGAACACCGCCGAGGTGAGCAGCACGATGCCCTGCACCACCGGGATGTCCTGCGCCAGCACCGCGGTCTGGGTCAGCCGGCCGACGCCCTGACGGGCGAAGACCGTCTCCACCACCACCGATCCGGCGAGCATGTTGCCGACCAGGACGCCCGCGATGGTGAACGCGGGCACACTGGCCGGGCGCAGCACGTGCGTGCGTTGCACCCACCAGCGCGACCCGCCCTTGGCCAGCGCCACGTCGACGAACGGCTGGCGCCAGGTGGTTTCGAGCCCGGCGGTGAGCACTTGCGCGATGACCGCCCCGATCGGCAGGGCCAGGGTGATCGCGGGCAGCACCGTGCCCGCGAAACCGTGCCCGCCGAACGCGGGCGCCAGGCGCAACTTGAACGAGAACACCTGCAGCAGAAGCAGTCCGGTCCAGAACGTCGGCACCGAGACGCCCAGCGACGGCAACGCCGCCAGGGCGTTGCGCAGCCACGGTCGACGGGTATGGGTCGCCGCGAACGCCAGCGAGACGCCACCGGCGACCGCGAAGAGCAGGGCGGCGCCGGTCAATTCGAGCGTGGCGGGCAGCGCGTCGCCGATCGCGCCGGTGACCTGTTGCCCGGTCGCGATGGAATGCCCGAGATCACCGCGAACGGCGTGCCCGAGTGCGGTCAAGTACTGTTCCCACAGCGGCCGATCCAGCCCGTAACGGGCCTGCAATTCGGCGATGGCGGCCTTGTCCACCGGTGTGCCCGCTCCGCCGCCGTCGGCCGCGATCGAGACCGGATCGGCCGGGAGCAGGTACAGCACCACGAACGACAGCGTGAACGCCGCCCACAGCACCCAAATCGCCTGCAGCACCCGCAGCGCCGAGTAGCGCGCCATGACTATCGTCCGCTCAGCCAGGTGTCGAAGAACTGCAAGCGCGCCGACGCTTCGAACTTCAGATCCCGCGTGTTCGGGCCCGCTCCGATGGCCTGGGACAGCTCGACGGTCGGGATGAACAACCCCGCCTCGAGGACCTGCTGTTGCGCGGTGCGGATGAACCCGTTTCGTGCCGTGAGGTCCACCGTGTCGAGCTGGCCGTTCAACGCGTCGTCCAGCGACGAGATCGGGCCGCGGACATTGAGATTGCGCCCGTCGAGTCCGAAGGAGGTGCGCAGGATGTCGCCGTCGGCGCGGGTGGTGTTGAAGTAGGCGGTGTCGAAATCCTTGCTGTTCTGCCGCGCGGTGGTCTCCGCCACCGACACCAGGTCCAGTTTCAGCTCGACGCCGACCTGCCGCAGCTGCTGCTGGACCAGTTCAAGGATCGCCTGGTTGCCCGCGAACACCTGGCTGAAGAGCACCGAGAAGCTCAACCGCTCATCGTTCTTCGTCCGGATGCCGTCCGCGCCGGGCGCCCACCCGGCCTGGTCGAGGATGGTGCGCGCCTTCGCCGGGTCGTAGGCCAGGTGCGCCGAGAGGTCGGTGTAGCCAGGGGTGGTGCCGGCCAGCGCGCTGGTGGCGGGTTCGAACTGCGGGCCGAGCACGGTGTCCACCAGTTGCTTGCGATCGATCGCGGGCAAGAGCGCGTGCCGCACCGCCGGATCGCGCAGCGGACCGCGGGTGACGTTGGGTTGCAATCCGAACGGAATTCCCGGGTTGGCGATGCTGAGCACGCGTCCGCCCGCCGCCTCGATCTGCGGGGCGTCCTGCGGCAGCGCGTCGCTGATCGCGTCCAGCTGCCCGGAGGCGAGACTGCCGGTGCGCACCCCGGATTCGGGCACGACGGTGAACTCGATCTTGTCCAGGTAGGCCTCGCCGCGATGGGCGAACACCGCCGAGCCCCAGTGGTAGCCGGTGCGCTTGGCCAGCGTCACCGCCGCGTCCTGGCGGTAGGCGGCGTAGGTGAACGGCCCGCTGCCGACGTTGTCGCCGAGGCAGCGCTGCTCGGCGGGCTTGCTCGTGGTCGCGTCGGCCAGGATGCCGAGCTGGGTGGTCGAGGACGCCTGGAGGAATTGCGCGTTGGGCTTGCTGAACTCCACCCGGACGGTGCGCCGGTCTACCGCGGTCGTGCCGACGTAGTTGGTGAGATAGCTGCTGCCCAGCGGCGCCTTGCCCGAGCCGAGCCGCACGATCGAGTCGAAGGTGTTGCGCACCGAGTCCGCGGTGAGCGGCGTGCCGTCGCTGAAGGTGACGCCGTCGGCCAGGTGGAAGGTGAACACCTTCGCGTCGGGGCTCACTTCCCAGCGTTGTGCCAGCCACGGCTTCAGCTCGCCGGTCGCCGGTTCCTGGTCGGTCAGCGAATCCACGATCTGCCGGGCGACGTACAGCGTCTGGTTGGTACCGGCCTGCGCCGGATCCGAGCAGGTCGGCGCCTGGGACAGGCCGTAGCGCAAGGTGCCGCCCGGCTGCGGTGGTCCCGCGTCGGCGCCTGGCGCGGCCGAATCACTGCCGCAGGCGGCCACGGTGGCGGCCGCGGCGAGCGCACAGGCCAGCGCGGCGATTCGGTGACGGGTTGGGATCACGAGGCAACTCCAGATACTTCGGTGCGGGCGAGTAGCTCGCCCTGGTACGACTCGGTGTCCGCGACGCCGGTCGGCAACGGTCGGCTGGGAATGCGGCGGCGCGGTTCGAGCACTTCGGTTCCTCCATCGGTCCCGGCGGAAGCACCCGCACCCGGTGACCGGGGGGTTGCTGCGACGTCGACGAGCCAGGTCTCTCAGTCGCTCTGGATGGTTGGCGTCAACCCTCCCGTCAGCGGGTGTCAGGGTCGAGCCGAATCATGATGCCCAGCAAGCGAAGGCTGGAACAAGGGAACTAATCACCGTGAGCGTAGATCTTGTCCCACGCGGTCGCATCGGGTCTTTGTAGTAACCAGGCATGCGCTGCTCTGTCGAGCGCGGGTGCGCGCCGGTCGCGTGATCACCGAGGGCGTCCAGCCGAAAGTCGGCGGCTCGATGCAGCATACGGTTCTCGCCGAGGGGCCGGGACGCAGGTCGGCCCCGCAAGTCTCCCGTTCCGGGCAAACGAGACTCACCGCAAAATTGCTGTGCGCAATCCCGGCTGCTGGGCGCGTTTGCCGGAGTACTGTGCCCCTCGATCGTTCCGCCGATGAGGAGGTTTCGTGACCATATTGCGCCGTCTGACCCAGTTGTCCGCTGTCGCGACCAGTTCGATCGCCCTCGTGCTCGCCGGGCCCGGCGCCGCGCTCGCGGCCCCGGATGCGACCATTCCCGCGTTCTCCGACCAAGTCGTGCCGATCGCCGCCCCCGGTGACCTGCTCGGCGCCTATCACGCCGCGGTCGACGCGCTGCGTGCGCTCGGCATCCAGCCGTTCGCCTACCCGACCGCGTCCGCGTTCTGCCTCGACAACACCACGGCCGGTCTGGCGCCCGCTGTCGCGGGCGCCATTCCGGGGCCGTGGCCGAAGAACACCGTGCAGATCCCCGGCCTGGACCTCAGTGCGGTCAAATCCGGGCAGGCCATGTTCACCTTCGTGCCCTACGGCCTCGGACCGGACGGCCCGAACACCGCGGGCATGCAGGTCGCCTGGCTGAACCTGAGTACCGGCCGCAGCGGCACGGCCGCCATGGGGACGCTGTCGGAGATCGCCCGCGCGATGATTCCCGCGGCCGTCCCAGCGGACCTGCGGCCGGGCGCCGAGCAGGCCATCCGGGACTTCCTCGTCGCGGCCCTCCCGATGGGCGGGGTGCGTGCGATTCCGGTGGACACCGGCAAGGGCACCGTGCTGGCCGCGGTGTTCGGCACGGTTCAGAACGGCGCCAAGCCCTGTTTCTTCCTGCCGACGGTCGGAATCACCGCGGTGCCGTGAGGTCGCGGCCGCCGCGGCACGGTCGGCTCAAGCGAGCGAGCGACCTTTCCAGCGCGCCGTGCCGCGGCGGCGGGCCCGATGCGAACGCGCCCACAACAGCAGATACGCCGCCACTGATGCCGGATGCGCCGCGGCGGCCAGCACATCGGAGCCTCGCAGCGGACCGCCGGTTTCGGTCGAGCGGGCCAGCAGCCGCCCGGTGACGGCGGCGAGCCAGCCGATCACACCTGTCCGCCGGGCCGAGCCCCGGCCCAGCACGGCCGCCGCGGGCGGCACCCAATAGGCAAGGGCGGCAAGCAGTCCCACCGCCGCTCCGCCCGTGATCGTGCCGTCGTAGGCCGACCAGAGCCACCGGGTGTAGCCGGCGTCCAGTTCGGCGGCGCCGTGATACATCCTGGTTCGAGCCAGCGGTCCCGCGGCCGCCAGAACGGTCGAGTGCCCGCCCCGTCGCAGCGTACGGGCGATGTCGAGGTCTTCGGTGACGCTCCCGGCCACTGCCGCGTGGCCACCCGCAGCGCGGTACACGGCGTTGTCGAACACCAGGAACTGGCCGCAGGCCACCGCCGTGGACGGCCGCAGGCTCCGGTCGGCCGCGGCGATCGGCAGCGTCGAGGCCCACGACCAGCACAGCAGGGGCTGCACGAGGGCCTCCGCCATCGAATCCGCTTCTTGCAGCGGCCAAGGCGAGACCAGCGCCGCTCCTCGTCTGCGCAGCGCGCCGACCGCCGCCGCGAGCGCCGCGGGGGCCAGCCGCACGTCGGCGTCCAGGAAGATCAGCACCGGCGTGGACACCTCCTCGGCCAGCCGCGCGCAGGCGGCGGCCTTCCCGGTCCAGCCGGGCGGCGGGTCGGACTCGGTGCGCAGCAGGGTGAAACGAGGGTCGTCGCCGATCGCCGCGCGGGCCGCGGCGCCGGTGTCGTCGGTGGACGCGTCGTCGAGGATGCGCACCGCCATGCGCGGTAGGCCGACCTGGGCGCGCAGGTCGCCGATCAGATCGGGTAGCCGCCCGGCCTCGTTGCGCGCCGGGACGCAGACGGTGACCGGTTCGATCACCGTCGCAGGGGTATTCGCCAGCCGCTGCACGGTGATCCGGTTGTATAGCGCGATGCCCGCGCCGAGCGCCGCCACGGCGGTAGCGCCGGCGGGCAGGATCGAGTTCGCGCGCAACGTCTTCGGCAGGTCGGCACTCACCATGCGCGCCACGCTATCCCGCCGCACCGACCTGCCGCTCAGCGATTCTGCGTCACCGTGCGCCACCAGCGGCTCAGGGAGAAGCCGACTTCCGGAGCGCCGGGCGGGGCGGGGTTGCGGTCCATGTACGCCATCGCGGCGATGATGGCGGCCACCGCGAGCGTGATGCCGCCGACGATGCCTGCCCAGCCCGCGAACGAGCGGGTGTTCGGGTCGGCGTAGCTGACCTCGGCGCGCAGTGTGGAGACATCGCCGGGCGGGAGCTTCCAGGAGACCACGTTGTCGCCCTCGCGGCTGCCGTTGGTCTTGGCGACGCGAGCCGGGAAAGCGATAGTGAACTGCACGTCGGAGCCGTGCGGCGGGACGGATTTCAGATCCACCCGCCCCGTCAGGCCGACCAGGTCGCCGGTGCGCTGGAACTGCAACTGGAACATGCCCTGGGTCTGCTCGGACAGCTGGCCGAGCTGTTGCACTTCACCGAAGGACAGATCCTCGAAGAAGACCTGGCTGCCGGAGTACCCGTCCTGGGCGTAGGGCTCCACCCGCACCTTCGCGGCCAGCGTCTCGGGCGCCTTCAGTTGCGGGCCCTTGTCACCGGGGTCGGCGGGCACCACGGCGGCGACGATCCGTCCGGACACCCGGTCGTTGGACGAGACACCCATCGATACCTGAACCCGCAGGCAGCCCGCGAGCATCGGCGCCAGCATCGCCGCGAGCAGAACGGCCGCCGCGACGCGCACGCCGCGGCGTGAACCCCGCCGCTGCGGCGGCTGCGGAGCATCGGGCTTCGTGGTGACGGGACTCGGCTGCACGGGTGACATCGTGCCAGTCCATCCGCCCGGAATGAAACGCGCCGGTCTCCGCGCGCGTCGGCCTACCGCACCGGGCGTGGCGCGCCGGGTCGGCGGCGCGCGCGGGCCGCGGCCACCAGCAGGGGAACGCCCAGCACAGCCAGGCCCGCGAAGCCGTAACCGGCGGACGGCAGCAGGTCGAGGAACACCGCGTGGGCCAGCGCCGACCCGAGCCAGGTCCACAGGAACAAGGCCACGGGGACGGTGAGCGCGACCGCCTGCCCGCCTGCCCGTGGGGGATCCGGCGCCGCGCGCTCCCAGATCGCGAGCAACGCGCCCATCACGAGCGCGACGGCGAACCATCCCAGGTAGTTGGTCACCGGAATCCAGTCCAGTCCGGGCAGTCCGGAGCTGGTGTCACACCAGGTCCACTGCCCGTCGGCCACCATCTGCGGATCGAGGAACAGATCCCAGCCCACCGCGCCGGCCGCTGTCCACATGATTCGCGCGCCCGTGTGCCGGGACAACATCCCGGCCACCGCCCATACCGGGTACATTCCGCCGGTCCACGCCAGCGGGATGATCAACGGAACGTCGAACAGGGCGGGACCGAGCCGGTCGGTCGCGTACGAGTAGCAGCCGAACGGCATTCCCGTCGCGGTGCCGATCACCTCGGCCGCGAGCCCGATGCCGGACACGATGACCAGGAAGCCGACGGCATAGCGGAATCCCCTGGTCACCGTCGCGTGTGCCACGGCGGCTCCGGCGCACAGCAGCACGATCGCGACAGTGATCCGGTCGCGTGCGCCGCCGGTGGTCAACGGATAACCGATCTGCGCGACGATGGTCAGCGCGACGAAGACGAGGGGCACGAGAGAGCCCGCCGAGCGGTACCCCGGATCCCGGGGGTGCTCCCGCACGGAGACATTCCGTTGCGTCGTCAGGGATAGGTCGCCAGCGTCGGTCATCGTCGCAGCCACCGCGAAATCCGGCGCCGGTTCATCTCGCGCAGGGCGAGGGTGGCGGCCGTGCGGCCACTTGCCCCGGAGACGCCGCCACCGGGATGGGTGGACGCGCCCGTCAGATACAGCCCCGGCGCGCCGGGCACCCGCTGCCCGGCCAGTTCCGGGAGCGGCCGCCACAGCATCATCTGGTCCAGCGACATCTCCACGTGCATGACGTTCCCGCCGACGAGCCCGAGTTCGCGCTCCAGGTCCACCGGCGTCTGCACGTGGGTGCGCGACACCGTCTCGGCGAAACCGGGGGCGTAGGAATCGACTTCGGCGATGATGCGGTCGGCTTCCCGCTGTGCGAGATCGGCCCAGTCGGCGCCGGAGGCCAGCCGGTACGGGTGCCACTGCGCCCACAGTGACAACTGATGCTCACCGGCCGGGGCGATGGTCGGGTCGAGGGCGCTGAAGCTCATCGCCAGCACGACCGGTCGCGGCGGCAGGTCCCCCGCCAGCGCCGCGCCGTGCGCGCGACGCAGCTGCGCGCGATCGGACACCAGCAATTGCAGGCCGCGGGCGGAGTGCTCGGCCGGGCTGCCGGGGTAGTGGGGCAGCGCCGAGGTGGCGGCCCGCACGACCATTCCGATCCCGGGGCCGACGCGGATGCGCCTGTGCCAGTCGTCGAGCACCGCGCCGTCGAAACCGCCGTCGTGCAGCAGCTCCAGCGTGGTCAGCACATGGCTGCCCGCGATCACGATGTCGGCGCGCCGCTCTCGGCCCGACGCGGTGCGCACCCGCCAGCGATCGCCGTCGCGGCGCAGGGCGGTCACCGCGTCACCCGCCGTCACCACCCCACCGTCGGATCGCAGCCGAGCCACCAGTGCGGTGGTCAGCGCGCCGCTGCCGCCGACCGCGCGCCCCGGCGGGAGCGTGTGCATGAGCGCGGCGAAGCCCACCATCGGCGCCGTGCCCGGCTCCGACATCGGCGGTCCGGACTGCGCGCCGAACCAGGCCAGCGACGCCTTCAATCGTTCGTCCTCGAAGAAGGTGTCCAGCAGCGCGTCTCCGGACTGGAGGAACTCCCGCGAGAGGGCGCTGCCGCCGTCTCGGGCGTCCAGTCCCCAGAACGACCGGACCAGCCTCCCCGGCGTGGGTCCGCCGCCGAAGGCGCGCATCACGCGGGCGCTGCGCGGTCCCCACACCTGGACGAACCGGCGATAGGCCGCCGCGTCCCCGCGGCCGCAAGCCTCGGCGATCGACGCGCAGGTCGATTCCAGGTCACGGTGGAACACGAGGGCGGGGCGCCCGGCGTGGGCGGGCGTGAAACCCCATGGGTCGCAGTCGATGTACCGCAGCCCGAAGCGATCGAGTTCGAGTTCCTCGATGATGCCGGTGTGGCGGATCATGATATGCGCCGACGAGCCGCGATCGACCTGATGGCCGGGGAACCGTTCCACCGTCGACACCGCGCCGCCGAGGACGTCGTCGCGTTCGAGTACCTCGACCTCGTGTCCGGCGCGGGCGAGATAGCACGCGGCGACCAAGGCGTTGTGGCCCGAGCCGACGACGACTACCGTCACGTGACCCTCACAGCGGCAGCCGCCTGCCGAGGATCGCGAAGGGGCGGTTGTCGCCCGCGAACACGAAATTCCGGATCACGTCGGTGAATCCCTGCCTGCGGTACAGCCGCCAGGCGCGGTTGTCCTCACCGGTGACCTCGGGCGTCGACAGCAGCACCGCGCGCTCGGTGCGGTCGCGCAGCAGGCGTTCCAGCAGCGTGGCGCCGATGCCGCGGCCCTGCGCGGTGGGATGCACATGCAGTTCGGTGAGTTCGAAGTAGTCCGAGAGCAGTTCACGCGCGGAGTGTTCCGGCCAGCCCGAGCGCCGCATCCCGCTGTGCACCTGCTGGTGCCACCACTGGTGCGCGCCGCCGCGATAGCCGTAGGCGATCGCCACGATCGGAGCGCGGCGCAGATCGATCCGGCCGGAGTCGTCGGGCAGCACCGCGGCGACCGCTTGCCAGCCGGGCCGGGTGGTGTGTTCGGTCCACATCGGAGCGCGATGGTTCTCCGTGCCACGCGGATAGTCCATGGCGGCCACGTAGACCGCCAGCGCGTCGTGCAGCCGGGAGCGCAGGGCCGCCACCGACAGATCGATGACGGCGGGTGCGGGGATGTGATTGGGCTTGACGGCGGTCATGGCTCTCGTCGGTCGCGCGGACGCGGAAGTTTGTCGGTGGGCGTCTCTATATTGAAGCTCAATTCAAACGTTCGAATACCTGTTCGGTCCGGGTGGTGCCGGAAAGTGGTGGGGGACCCCGCCTCCAGCACGGGATACGGGCCAAGGTACGCGATGGTGGAGGGACGGCGATGTCGATGTCTGGTCGAGTGGAACATCCGGGCCGGCCCGGCCGGGCCGGCAAGTTGCTGGAGCGCGCGGACGGGTTGCTCATGCAGGCGGCGGGGGAGCGCGATCCACGGGAGCGGTTCCGCACCGCCTACCTGGCGGCCCTGCGCGGCGCGGGCGCGGTGATCGCGCTCACGGGCGCCGATGCCGCCCCCCGGGCGCGCTCGCGCAACGCGTGGGTACTGATGCAACGCGCCGCGCCCGAGTTCGTGATGTGGGCGGACTACTTCAGCGCCCGCTCGGAGATCCGCGCCGCGCTCGAGGCCGGGCTGGACCGCAATGTCGACGAACACGAGGCCGACGAGTTCTCCTCGCGGGTGGCGGCATTCCTCCATGACGTGGAAGATCTCCTCGCGGCGTCGGCCAGGTTGCGACCTGCTCCGGGATTGAGCGGGGGAATGACCGCTTAGTCGGCGTAATTCGCTTCGTCCCCGCGCGGCTGAAGACAGACTGAGTCGGACTGCGCCCATTAGGTGGTCTGGCCCTGATCGAACTCGTATCATTGGTGACAGATAGCCGCCAAGGTCGGCTATCTGTCGCCTACCCGGAGGCGACAGCCACGTCCTAGTGCCGGGGGAGGTACCGTGCCACTCTCCGAGCACGAGCAGCGCATGCTCGAACAGATCGAGAGCGCTCTCTATGCTGAGGATCCCAAGTTCGCCTCGTCCGTCCGCGGCGGACGGCTTCGTTCGACCTCGAGTCGTCGCAGACTCCAGGCCGCGGCGTTGTTCGTCCTCGGCCTTTTTCTCCTCGTCGCAGGCATCGCAGCGCCCGTGAAGCCCGGCGGCTTCCCGATCATCAGCCTGATCGGGTTCATCGTGATGTTCGGCGCCGGCGTGCTCTTGCTGCTGGGCACCTCCAAGAACGTCGCCAAGACCGATCGGCCAGGCGGCGAGACCCCCTCCGGCGCCTCGGGCGGACGAGGGCGTCAGCGCAAGTCCGGCGGATTCTCCGAGCGTATGGAGGACCGCTTCCGCAGGCGATTCGAGCAAGAGTAACTCGCCCGTAGCCTGACAACTTCAAGCACAACCGGCGACGCCGCACCGCAACGGTGCGGCGTCGCCGGTTCGCGCGTGCGGGCGCCGACGCGACGATGATCTTCGAACCAGGCTCCCCACTTCCCCACACCTCCCCACGAACTTCCCCCACCAGACCCCCGCGCACGGTCCGCCAGGGGGTTTGCTGGGTGTTTTCGGGCGTTTGTCCGAGGGGGTGGCGCGTGTCGGCAGAACTCGCGAAAGTTCACCACGCCGGTGATAGCTGGGATGACCTGCGGAATCGTCTGGGTCGGGAGCCAGATCACCGCTTGTTTCGATTGAAAGTGGGGGAAAGTGGGGTAATGTGGAGCGCGCAGTACTGAAGAGCCGACCATCGAGGTGATCGACCAGGGAGGTATCCGAGTTGTTTCTCGGTACCTACACACCTCGCTTGGACGACAAGGGGCGACTTACGTTGCCTGCGAAGTTTCGAGACGATCTGGCGGGAGGGTTGATGGTCACGAAGGGGCAGGACCACAGCCTTGCCGTGTACCCGAAAGAAGAGTTCACCGCGCTCGCCCGGCGTGCCGCGGCGGCGTCTCGAAGCAATCCGCAGGCCCGTGCGTTCGTCCGGGCACTCGCGGCCGGAACGGACGAACAACGTCCGGACGCGCAGGGCCGGATCGTGTTGTCCGCCGACCATCGTCGCTACGCCAACCTGAAAAGGGATTGCGTCGTGATCGGTTCGGTCGACTTCCTGGAGATTTGGGATAAGCAGGCGTGGGAATCCTACCTCGCCGAGCACGAGGAGGACTTCTCGCAAGCCAGAGACGAGTCGCTGGGCGGAATCTTCTAGCCGCGGGCGCACGAGTGCCACGCGGTCTCTGCCCGGACGCGGACCCTGACGTACTTCCCCGACGCCAGGTGCCGAGGTTCGGTCAGAGACCACGGGGCATTCGTATCCGTATCGAAAGCATTGTGTATCAAGGCGACCCGTGTGCGGTGCGCGACGACGCGAGGTAGGACTCCGGGAGGTCGAGGTGAACCGTGAACAGCGCGGCCCCCGCCATGTTCCGGTTCTGCTCGAGCGAGCCGACGCGCTGCTCGGCCCCGCCTTGGCCGAGCCGGGCGCCGTCTACGTCGACGCCACCCTCGGTCTCGGCGGCCACGCCGAACATTTCCTGAGCACCTATCCGGGCATTCATCTGGTCGGGCTCGACCGGGACACCACCGCGTTGAAACTGGCCCGTGAGCGGCTCGAGCCGTTCGCGGATCGAATCACCCTGGTGCACACTCGCTATGACGGCATCGCCGACGCGCTGACCGAGGCGGGCCTGTCTTCCACCGGGTCGGTCTCGGCCATCCTGATGGATCTGGGCGTCTCCTCGATGCAGCTGGACGAGGCCGATCGTGGCTTCGCCTATTCCGTCGACGCGCCGCTGGACATGCGGATGGACCCGACCGGCGGCCTCACCGCCGCCGACGTGCTCAACACCTACAGCCACGGTGACCTGGCCCGGGTGCTGAAGACCTACGGCGAGGAACGCTTCGCGAGCCGGATCGCCGCCGAGGTGATCCGCCGTCGCCAGGTCAAACCGTTCCGCACCAGTGCCGAGCTGGTGGAGTTGCTCTATGCCGCGATTCCCGCGGCCACGCGCCGCACCGGCGGGCATCCGGCCAAGCGCACGTTCCAGGCGCTGCGGGTGGAGGTCAACGGGGAACTCGAGTCCTTGCGCGCCGCGCTGCCCGCCGCGCTCGCCGCGCTGCGTGTGGGCGGCCGCATCGTCGTCATGTCCTACCAGTCGCTGGAGGACAAGGTGGTCAAGCAGCAGCTCGCCGCGCGCACCGCGTCCAGGACGCCGGTGGACCTGCCGATGGAGCTGCCCGGCATGGGACCGGAGTTCCGGATGCTGACCCGCGGCGCGGAGAAGGCGACCGAGCAGGAGATCGAAGACAACCCGCGAGCGGCCCCGGTACGCATGCGCGCCGCCGAGCGGATCCAGGAGGCAGGGTGAGCCGGCAGTTCGCCACGCCTCATCGCGTCGGCCGGGTGCGGATTTCCCGCAGCGATATCGGAGGCCGGATGAGACAGTGTCGCGCTGTGCCGATCCGGCGTCCCGGGAGGAACGAGGAGGGGAATCGATGAGTGTGCGGACGCGGACCGTCGCAGCGCCGAGCCGGGTCGCCCGGCGGGTCCAAGAGGCCGAGCGGGTGAAATCGGGCGCGGCGCAGCGCGCCTACGCGCGGCGGCGCACGCGTGCGGAGGGCGGTTCGGACACCGTGTTTCTGCCCACCGTGCGGCGCTCGGCGATGGCCGCGCGCATCCCGTTCGTCACCGCCATCCTCGCCCTGCTCGGTTGCGGCCTCGCGCTGACCTTGCTGTTGACCACCCGCGCCGCCGAGGACAGCTACCAGCTCGGCGACGCGCGGGCGACGAACCGGCGGCTGGCCGACGAGCGCGCCGCGCTGCAACGTGAGGTGGAGGCCGCCGATTCGGCACCGGAGCTGGCCGCGCGAGCACGCGAACTCGGCATGATCCCGGCCAAGGACCCGGCCCGCCTGCTGGTCGGCCCCGACGGCTCGGTCACGGTGATCGGCAAGCCCACCCCGGCGCAAGGCACCCCCGTGCCGCCGCTGAACGCCGGACCTTCGGCGCGGTCGCCCTGGGGTGAGCGAGTGGTTCCGGTCACCACCACGCCCGGCGCTGCGGCGCCGGGGCAGCCGAACACCGGCGCGCAGAACAACACCCAGGTCAACGCGACGCCCGCTCCGGGAAGCCCGGTTCCGACTCCGCCTGCGCCGGTCGCCCCGCCGCAGCCGGGACCGTCCGCGCCGCCTGCCGACGTGCCACAGCCACCTGAGGCGGCCTCCCCGCAGGTGGAAGCGGCGCAACCGCAGGCGGGCCCCGACGGGACGCCGCAGTGACGCATCCCAGGCCCGCGCCGCGCAGGCGCCGCGGCCCTGGTGCGGCGCGGCCCACGGGCAGGCCGCGCCCAGCCGCGGCAGCTGTCCCGGACGGTCCGCTCCGGTTGCGCCTCGGCGTGGGCCGGGTGGTGATGCTCGTGGCGCTCGCCGTGGTCGCGCTGCAACTGCTGTGGGTGCAGAGCGTCGCGGCGCCCGGACTGTCCGCGCAAGCGGCCAGTCAGCGCACCACCCATCAACCCGACCCGGCCACCCGCGGGCCCATCACCGACCGTTACGGCAAGTCGCTGGCTTTCACCGTCTCCGCGAAAGCGCTGACCTTCCAACCGGTCCGGGTCCGCCAGGATCTAGCGGACGCCAAGGCCGAGAACGACAAGGCGCCCGACCCGGACGAGCGGCTGCGCGACATCGCGCGCACCATCCATCAAAAGGTGGGTAAAGACGCGCCGTCGGAAGCGGACCTGCTGGCGAAGCTGCGCAGTGACGAGACGTTCGTCTACTTGGCCCGCAACGTGGATCCGAGGATCGCCAGCGAGATCACCGAGAAGTTTCCGCAGGTCGGCTCCGATCACCAGAGCCCGCGGGTGTACCCCGGCGGCTCGCTGGCGGCGAACGTCGTCGGCGCCGTCGGGTGGGACGGCCACGGGCAGGTCGGGCTCGAGTCGTCGCTGGACTCCGTGCTGGCCGGTACCGACGGCTCGCACACCTACGATCGCGGCTCCGACGGCGCGGTGATACCCGGAAGCTGGCGGGACGAGCAGCCCGCGGTCAACGGCTCCGCCGTCGAGCTCACCCTGGACTCCGATCTGCAGTACTACGTGCAACAACAGGTACAGCAGGCCAAAGACCTGTCGGGTGCGGGCGCCGCATCGGCCGTCGTCCTCGACGCCAAGACCGGACAGGTCCTTGCGATGGCCAACGACAACACGTTCAACCCCGAACTGGGACCGCAGAAGTGGGCCGACGCCCAGCTGAGCAACCCGTCGGTCACCGACGTGTTCGAGCCCGGCTCGGTGAACAAGATCGTCACGGCCGCCGCGGCCGTCGAGTACGGCCTGACCGATCCGGACGAGGTGCATCAGGTGCCCGGCGCGATCCAGATGGCCGGCGTCACCGTGCACGACGCGTGGTCGCACGGTGTCGAGCCCTATACGACCACGGGCATTTTCGGCAGGTCCTCCAATGTCGGCACGCTCATGCTCGCGCAGCGCGTGGGCGAAGACCGTTTCGCCGATATGGCGCACCGGTTCGGGCTCGGGCAGCGCACAGGCATCGGTCTGCCGGGAGAGAGCGCGGGCCTGATGCCCGACCGCGAGCAGTGGTCCGGCGGCACCTTCGCCAATCTCCCGATCGGCCAGGGGCTTTCGATGACCACGCTGCAAATGGCCGGCATGTACCAGGCCATCGCCAACGACGGCGTGCGCATTCCGCCACGCATCGTCCGGGCGAAGATCGCGCCGGACGGCACCCGCACCGAGGAGACCCAGCCGGACGGCGTGCGGGTGGTGAGCCCGCAGACCGCCGCCACGCTGCGGACGATGTTCCAGGCGGTGGTGCAGCGTGACCCGATGAACGCCAACCAGAACGGCACCGGCTGGCCCGCGGCCATCACGGGATACCAGGTGGCGGGCAAGACCGGCACCGCGCAGAAGGTGGACCGCAATTGCCGGTGCTACTCCACGTCGTCGTTCTGGATCACCTTCGCCGGCATGGTTCCCGCGGAGAACCCGCGGTACGTGATCGGACTCATGCTCGACGCGCCCGTTCGCAGTTCCGACGGCTCCGGAGGCGGTTCGGTGGCTCCGCTGTTCCACAACATCGCGTCCTGGGCACTGCAGCGCGACCGCGTACCGCCGTCTCCGCAGCCGTCCCGGCACTTCGTCCTGCAGGCCGGGTGATCCGGTCGGCTCGCTCGGTACGACCGGGGCGGATCGGCAGCGAAGACAGCGGATCTGTCCGGAGGAAACAGCAGGTAAATGCGGTATTCGAGGGCCTGCGGCGAGCGGAGGAAGGCCGTGCGCGCACCGGCCTCGCACGGTCGTGCCCGGGTGCCGCGTGGCGCGCTCCGGACCGGGCGGACGAACCCGTAGGGTGCGGTGGGCGACCTCCCCGGCTTTGCGATGGGGCGCATGGTCCCGCCGTGACCGGTCGCCGGTAACCTGACACGTCGATCGCTGCCCCCGAAAGGAGCCTGGTTTCTGTGCAGTCCGGTCAACCGCGCGCATTACGGCCAGAGCATTCGCCCTCGACGCCGCTGGCGTCGCTGGCCGCCGTCATCGGGGCCGTGACGAGCCCTGAACCGGCTGCGCGCGGCGTGTCGGTCACCGGCATCGAGCAGCGCTCGCACGCCGTGCTCCCCGGCGATCTGTTCGCCGCGCTGCCGGGCGCACGCTCGCACGGCGCGCGTTTCGCGCGGGACGCGGTCGCCAGAGGCGCGGTCGCGGTATTGACCGACGCGGCGGGTGCGGAGCTGGCCGGTCCGCTCGAGGTGCCGGTGCTGGTGCGGGAGAACCCGAGGGCCGTGCTCGGGGAGCTGTCGGCGACGATCTACGGCAACCCCTCCGAGCGGCTGCGCATCGTCGGGATCACCGGAACCTCCGGCAAGACCACGACCTCCTATCTGGTGGAGGCGGGACTGGCCGCCGCGGGGCTGTCCACCGCGCTGATCGGCACCATCGAGACCAGGATCGGCGGCAGGCGCGTGCCGAGCGCCCTGACCACGCCCGAGGCGCCGCAGTTGCACGCGATGTTCGCGCTGATGGTCGAACAGGGCGTGGACGCGGTGGTGATGGAGGTCTCCAGCCACGCGCTGGCGCTGGGCCGGGTGGACGGGGTTCGTTTCGCGGTGGGCGCGTTCACCAACCTCTCCCAGGATCACCTCGACTTCCACGCCGACTTCGAGGACTACTTCGCCGCCAAACGCAGGCTGTTCGAACCGGATTCGCCGATCGCGGCGCGCACCGCGGTGGTCTGTGTGGACGACGACTGGGGACGGCGGCTCGCCGCTGGTCTCCCGGACCCCGTCACCGTGTCGACCACCCGGGCCGCCGCATGGAGCGTCACCGGCGCGGTCTCGGCGCACGGCGGCGAACAAGACTTCACCGCGGCCGGGCCGCACGGGGAAATCCCTGTGCGCCTGCGGCTTCCCGGCCACTACAACATCGCCAACGGACTGCTCGCGGTCGCGGTATGCGCGGCGGCGGGCGTCGAACCCTCGGTCGCCGCGCCCGCGTTGGCGACCGTGGACGTGCCCGGCCGGATGCAGCGCGTGGAGCGCGGACAGGACTTCCTGGCGATCATCGACTACGCGCACAAGCCCGCGGCGCTGGAGTCGGTGATCGCCACGCTGCGTGGACATCTCGCGGCGGACACCGCGGGACGGCTCGCGGTGGTGGTCGGCGCGGGCGGTGACCGGGACGCGGCGAAGCGGCCGCTGATGGGCGCCGCGGGCGCGCGAGGCGCCGATCTGCTGATCGTCACCGACGACAACCCGCGCACCGAGGACCCGGCGGCCATCCGCGCCGCGGTGCTCTCCGGTGCGTCGCAGGTGCCGGAGCACGAACGCGGCGAGGTGCGTGAGATCGGTGACCGCGCGGAAGCGATCGCGGCCGCGGTGGAGTGGGCGCGCCCCGGTGACGTGGTGCTGATCGCGGGCAAAGGACATGAGGCAGGGCAGGAGATCCAGGGCGTGAAGCACCCCTTCGACGACCGCGACGTACTCGCGGCCGCATTGGAAAGACGCAGTCCGCAAGGTAACCACGCGGAGGACTTGACGGTTTCATGATCGAGATGACACTGCGGGAGATCGCGGAGGTCGTCGGCGGCACGCTGCACGACGTCGTAGACCCGGAGGTGCGAGTGACCGGTGCGGTCGAATTCGACTCGCGCCGAATCGGTTCCGGCGATCTGTTCCTGGCGCTGCCGGGCGAGCGCTCCGACGGCCACGACTACGCGGGCGCGGCGATCGCCGCGGGCGCGGCGGCGGTGCTCGCGGCGCGGCCGGTGGGCGTGCCCGCCGTCGTGGTCACGCCCAGCCGCGGCGCCGTGCCGTCGAGTTCGGTTGCCCTGAGCCATGACACGGATGGCTCCGGGGCCGCTGTGCTGACCGCGCTCGCCGCGCTGGCCCGCGCCAGCGTGTCGCGTCTCGCCGCGGACGGCGGACTCACCGTCGTCGGCGTCACCGGCTCGTCCGGCAAGACCTCCACCAAGGACCTGCTGGCCGCCGTCCTCGCGCCGCTGGGCGCGGTGGTGGCCCCGCCGGGTTCGTTCAACAACGAACTCGGTCATCCGTGGACCGCGCTGCGCGCCGACGCGGTGACCCGCTTCCTGGTGCTGGAGCTGTCGGCGCGCGGGCCGGGACACATCGCCGCGCTGGCCGAGGTGGCGCCCCCGAGCATCGGTGTGGTGCTCAACGTCGGCACCGCGCATCTCGGCGAGTTCGGCAGCCGCGAGGCCATCGCGAAAACCAAGGGCGAGCTGGTCGAGGCGCTGCCACCGACCGGGCTGGCCGTGCTCAACGCCGACGATCCCCAGGTCGCGGCGATGGCCGCGCGCACGTCGGCGCGGGTGGTGACGGTCGGGCAGGCCGCGAACGCCGACGTGCGGGCCACCGACGTCCGGCTCGACGACCAGGCCAGGGCCGCGTTCACCGTGCACACGCCCGCGGGCAGCGCCCCGGTGCGGCTGGCCGTGCACGGCGAGCACCAGGTCGGCAACGCGCTGTCGGCGATCGCGGTCGCGCTGGAATGCGGCGCCGACCTCGAGACCGTGACCGCGGCGCTGTCCGGTGCGCGCGCCGCGTCCGCGCGACGGATGGACGTGCGGACCACCGCGGACGGGATCACCGTCGTCAACGACTCCTACAACGCCAATCCGGACTCCGTCCGCGCCGCGCTCAAAGCGCTGGTCAGCATGGCCCGCGCGGCCGAGGCGCCGCGGCGCAGCTGGGCGGTGCTCGGCGAGATGGCCGAACTCGGCGAGGAATCGGTCATCGAACACGACGCCATCGGGCGGCTCGCGGTGCGGTTGGACGTCAGCCGGGTCGTGGTCGTCGGTACGGGAAGACCGGCCCGCGCGCTGCATCAAGGGGCGGTGATGGAAGGGTCGTGGGGCGAGGAATCGGTCCTCGTACCGGACATCGAGGCGGCGATCGCACTGCTGGAGAAGGAAGTCGTCCCTGGCGACGTGGTGCTGGTCAAGGCATCGAAGTCGGTCGGCCTATGGGAGGTCGCCGAGCATCTGACCGACCCGCGAGTCGTGGCCGCACGCGGCGGCGCGGCGAACAGCGGGCCGGGACAGGACACGGAGGCAGCAGGATGAGACAGATTCTCTTCGCCGCGGCGATCGCGCTGACGGTCTCGATCCTGCTCACCCCCTTGCTGATCCGGTTGTTCGCCAAGCAGGGTTTCGGGCAGGAGATTCGGGTCGACGGTCCCGCCAGCCACCAGGCCAAGCGCGGCACCCCGACGATGGGCGGCGTCGCGATCCTGGTCGGCATGTGGGCCGGTTACCTGGGCTCCCACCTGATCGGCATCGGCTACCACGCCGACGGGCCGTCGGCGTCGGCGTTGCTCGTGCTCGGCCTGGCCACGGCCCTGGGCGCGGTGGGTTTCGTCGACGACTTCATCAAGATCCGCAAGCAACGCAATCTGGGCCTGACCGCGGCGGGCAAGTATCTCGGCCAGCTGTCGGCGGCCGTGATCTTCGGCATTCTCGCCTTGCAGTTCCGTGGCGCGAGCGGGCTCACGCCCGCCAGCAGGCACCTGTCCTACGTGCGCGACATCAGCACGGTGACCATGGGTGTGGTCGTGTTCCTGGTGTTCGTCTGCTTCGTGGTCGTCGCCTGGTCCAACGCGGTGAACCTCACCGACGGACTCGACGGTCTGGCCGCCGGATCGATGAGTCTGGTGCTGGGCGGCTACGTGATCATCACGTTCTGGCAGTACTACCACGCCTGCGAGACCAAGCCGGAGGCCGGCTGCTACAACGTGCGCGATCCGCTGGATCTCGCCCTGGTCTGCGCCGCGGGCGCGGCGGCGTGCGTCGGGTTCCTGTGGTGGAACGCGGCCCCGGCCAAGATCTTCATGGGCGACACCGGCTCGCTGGCGCTGGGCGGCCTGCTGGCGGGCCTGTCCATCACCACCCGGACCGAGCTGCTGATGATCGTCATCGGCGCGCTGTTCGTCGCCGAGACGGCGTCGGTGGTGTTGCAGGTCGCGGTCTTCCGCACGACGCGCAACCGGTTGTTCAAGATGGCGCCGTTCCACCATCACTTCGAGCTCAGCAAATGGGCCGAGACGACGGTGATCATCAGGTTCTGGCTGCTGGCCGCGATGGCCTCCGCGGTCGGACTCGGGCTGTTCTACAGCGAATACCTCTCCGCGGTCGGGTGAACGAGATGGTCGAACATTCTCCGCGAGCACTGCGCTCACCCGGGCCCATGCTGGAATTCCTCCGCGGTCGCGACGTCCTGGTCGCGGGCTGGGGCGTGTCGGGACGCTCGCTGGTCGAACCGCTGCGCGACATCGGCGCGCGTCCGGTGGTCACCGACGGCGGCGCCGCGGCCCTGGCCGAGGCCGCAGGCCTCGGACTGGACGTGGCCACCGGCGCGGAGCTGGAGAACACCGACTGGAGCCGGTTCGCGCTGGTGATCACCAGCCCGGGCTGGCGGCCGGACTCGCCGGTGCTGGCGTCCGCGGTGGCCGAGGGCACGCCGGTGTGGGGCGATGTCGAGTTCGCTTGGTGGGTGGATCAGGCCAGGATCTACGGACCGGTCCGCAAATGGCTGGTCGTCACCGGCACCAACGGCAAGACCACCACGACCCAGATGACCCACGCGATCCTGCGCGCCGCCGGTATCGCCAGCGTCGCCTGCGGCAACATCGGCCTACCCATCCTGGACGCGCTGCGGCGTAACCCCGGCCCGCAGGTACTCGCGGTCGAGCTGTCGTCGTTCCAGCTGCACTGGGCGCCGTCGGTGCGCCCGGAGGCCGGTGTCGTCCTCAACGTCGCCGAGGATCACCTGGATTGGCACGGCGGCCTGGACGCCTACGCCGCGGCCAAGGCCAGGGCGCTGGTCGGCCGGGTCGGCGTGGTCGGCCTGGACGATCCGGTCGCGGCCTCGCTGGCGCGCAAGTCCAAGGCCCGGCGGACCGTGGGTTTCCGGGTCGGGGTGCCCGCCGACGGCGAACTCGGCGTGGTCGACGGCAAACTGCTCGACCGCGCGTTCACCAAGGCCGCGATCCTGGCCGAGGTCGGCGACATCAGCCCGCCCGGCCCCGCCGGCGTCGCGGACGCGCTGGCCGCGTCGGCCCTGACCAGGGCGATCGATGTCGCGCCGCAGTTCGTTCGGGAAGGCTTGGTCGAGCACAAGGTCGGCCCGCACCGCGCCGCGTTCGTGCGCGAACTGGCCGGAGTCGACTTCGTCGACGACTCCAAGGCCACCAATCCGCATGCCGCGCGGTCATCGATCCTGGCGCATCCACAGGTGGTCTGGGTGGCCGGTGGCCAGCTCAAGGGCGCTCACGTCGAGGACATGATCGAAGAGGTCGCCGACCGTCTGGTCGCGGCGGTGCTGATCGGCGCCGACGCGCCGGTGTTCGCGGCCGCGCTGGCGCGACACGCGCCCGATGTCCCGGTCGTCGAGCTGGTCGCGGGAGACGATGCAGGGATGGGTGACGCAGCGTCTCCGACCGCCGCGGCCGACGCCGTCATGGCGCGGGCCGTGCGCGCCGCCGCGGGCTTCGCCCGCCGCGGCGACACCGTGCTGCTGGCGCCGGCCGCCGCGTCATTGGACATGTTCACCGATTACACGCACCGGGGCCGCAGCTTCGCCGCGGCGGTGCACGCCCTGGAAGACGGTGACATCGGACGGCGGCTATGACGGAATCGGCGCGGCGCAAGCGCGAGGCGGTCCCTCGGTTCTGGGCCTGGCTGGCGCGGCCGCTCGCGTCGTTCCATCTGGTGGTCACCATCGCCACCCTGCTCACCGTGCTGGGGTTGGTGATGGTCCTGTCGGCCTCCAGCGTGGAGGCCTACGCCGACGGCGGATCGGCATACTCGCTGTTCATCCAGCAGGCCATGTTCGCCGCCGTCGGCACCGTGCTGTTCTATCTGGCGCTGCGCATTCCCCTGCGCAGGCTGCGGCAGTGGTCTTTCCCGCTGTTCGCGCTGTCGGTGCTGGCGCTGCTGCTGGTGCTGATACCCGGCATCGGTTCGCAGGTGCAGGGCGCGCGCCGCTGGCTGGTGCTCGGGCCGGTCTCGGTGCAGCCGTCGGAGGTCGTGAAGGTGACGCTGGTGGTGTGGGGCGCGCACCTGCTGGCCTCCCGCCGCGCCGAGCGCGCGAGCCTCAAGGACATCCTGGTTCCGCTGGTCCCCGCCGGTCTGCTGGTGTGCTTGCTCGTGGTGCTGCAACCGAACCTGTCCACCACCATCGCGCTGGGTGTCGTGCTCGGCGCGTTGCTGTGGTTCGGCGGCCTGCCGGTGCGCCTGTTCGTGACGATCGCACTGTCCGGCGTGATCGCCGCGGGCGTGCTAGCGCTGTCCGCCGGTTATCGCTCCGACCGGATGCGCGCGTTCTTCAACCCCGGCGATGACCCGCAGGGCATCAACTACCAGGCCCGGCAGGCGCTGTACTCGCTGGCCGACGGCGGTATCTGGGGACGCGGCCTGGGACAGAGCCGCGCCAAGTGGAGCTATCTGCCGAATTCGCACAACGACTTCATCTTCGCGATCATCGGCGAGGAACTCGGCTATCTCGGCTGCGCGCTGGTGCTCGGCCTGTTCGCGCTGTTCGTCTACACCGGCTTGCGGATCGCGGCCCGGTCGGTGGATCCGTTCCTGCGGTTGCTCACCGCGACCGCGACGACCTGGATCACCGCGCAGGCACTGATCAACATCGGCTATGTGGTCGGCCTGCTCCCGGTCACCGGGTTGCAGCTGCCGCTGGTCTCCGCGGGCGGATCGTCACTGGCCATCACGCTGTTCATGTTCGGCATCATCGCCAGCGCGGCCAGACACGAGCCGGAGGCGGTCGCGGCGCTGCACGCCGGACAGGACGGTCGTTTCAGTAGGCTGTTGCGGTTGCCCAAACCAGAGGTGTACGCACCGGCTCGGTCCGGCTCGGGCCGCCGCGGCCGGGCGCCGCGGGCGGGCGAGCGTGGACCGTCGGCACTGCCGCCCGGCAGGCGCGGGCGCTACGGCGCCGAACCGCCGCGGCGGCGTTCGCCGGAGAGCCGCGGCACCAGCTCGGCGCGCGCCACCAGGGCTTGGGAACCCAGCTATCCGGTCAACCATGCAAGAGAACGGGGAAGATCTAGGTGATCTCGGTAATCGTCGCGGGCGGCGGCACGGCGGGCCACATCGAACCGGCACTGGCGGTGGCGGACGCGTTGCGGCGGCTCGACGATTCGATCCGGGTGACGGCGCTGGGCACCGAGCGCGGGCTGGAGACCCGCTTGGTTCCCGAACGCGGCTATCCGCTCGAGCTCATCCCTCCGGTCCCGTTGCCGCGCAAACCCACCATGGATCTGCTGCGGCTGCCTGGACGGGTCCGGGCCTCGGTGGCCGCCACCCGCGCCGTCATCGATGCGGTCGAGGCCGACGTGATCATCGGTTTCGGCGGGTACGTGGCGCTTCCGGCGTATCTCGCCGCGGGGGCGGGCGTGCTGCGCCGCAGGCGCCCGGTCCCGGTGGTGGTACACGAGGCGAACGCCAAGGCGGGCATCGCGAACAAGGTCGGCGCCCGCCGCGCGGCGCGGGTGCTGGCGGCGGTCCCGGACTCGGGCCTGCCGAACGCGCAGGTGGTGGGCATTCCGGTGCGCGCATCGATCACCGGACTGGACCGCGCCGCACTGCGCACCGAGGCGCGGGCGCACTTCGGCCTCCCACCCGAAGGGCCGGTGTTGCTGGTCTTCGGCGGGTCGCAGGGAGCGCGCACCCTGAACGAGGCGGTGTCGGGAGCCGCACCCCAGCTCGCCGCCGCCGGGATTTCGGTGCTGCACGCGCACGGACCCAAGAACATCCTCGACCTGGGCGACTCCGCCGCGGGCGGCCGGGACGGCGCTCGTTACCTCGCGGTGCCGTACCTGTCCCGGATGGACCTCGCCTACGCGGCCGCCGACGCAGTGGTCTGCCGATCGGGCGCGATGACCGTCGCGGAGGTGTCCGCGGTCGGGCTGCCCGCCTTCTACGTGCCGCTGCCACACGGCAACGGGGAGCAGGAACTCAACGCCCGGCCCGTGGTGCGCCAGGGCGGTGGCAGAATTGTCCCCGATTCCGAGTTGACGCCGAAATACGTGATCGATGAGGTGATTGGGCTGCTCATGGACTCCGCACGGCTGACCGAGATGGGCCGGGCCGCCGCAGGCGCCGGGCACCGTGACGCCGCCGACGAGGTGGCGCGGATCGCGGCGGCGGTGGCGCGCCGATGAGCGACACCACGGCAGACCAGGCGGGACCGGACACCGAACACAGCGGGCTGCCCCCGGAACTCGAACGCGTGCACATGGTCGGGATCGGCGGGGCCGGTATGTCCGGCATCGCCCGGATCCTGCTCGCTCGCGGCGGCGCGGTGTCGGGGTCGGACGCGAAGGAGAGCCGGGGCGTGCTCGCCCTGCGGGCTCGGGGCGCGCAGGTGCGGATCGGGCACGACGCCACCGCCTTGGACCTGCTCCCCGGCGGCCCGACCGCGGTGGTCACCACGTACGCGGCCATCCCGAAGACCAATCCGGAACTCGTCGAGGCCAACCGTCGCGACATCCCGGTGCTGCTGCGGCCCACGGTGCTGGCGTCGCTGATGCGGGGGCATCGGACGCTGCTGGTCTCCGGTACGCACGGCAAGACTTCCACCACCTCGATGCTCATCGTGTCGTTGCAGCACTGCGGGTTCGACCCGTCGTTCGCGGTCGGCGGCGAACTGAACGAGGCGGGCACCAACGCCCACCACGGCACCGGCGACATCTTCGTGGCGGAGGCCGACGAGAGCGACGGCTCACTGCTGCAGTACGACCCGGACGTCGCCGTTGTCACCAATATCGAGTCCGACCACCTGGATTTCTTCGGATCCGATGAGGCCTACGTGCAGGTATTCGACGACTTCGCCGACCGGGTCGCCGCGGGGGGCCTGCTGGTGGTGTGCCTGGACGATCCGGGCTCGCGCGCGCTGGCCGAGCGGGTCGGCGAGCGTTTGGCGCGGCGCGAGGTCCGCGTTCTCGGCTACGGCTCCGGAGACCTCGCGGACGCGCCGGTCCCGGTGGGCGCGCGGTTGCACAGCTGGGAGCCGCGCGACGTCGGCGGGATCGTGCAATTCCAGCTCGCCGACGAGGCCGCGCCGCGCACGCTGCGCCTGTCGGTACCGGGCAGGCACATGGCGCTGAACGCGCTCGGAGCGCTGCTGGCCGCCCACGCCACCGGCGCCGATATGGGTGAGATCATTCAGGGCCTGGAGGGGTTCGGGGGTGTGCACCGCCGGTTCCAGTTCGCCGGACGGGAGAACGGCGTGCGCGTCTTCGACGATTACGCCCACCACCCGACGGAGGTGCGCGCCGTGCTCGGCGCCGCCGCCGAACTGGTTCAGCAGGAGGCCCGCGACGGCGCCCGCTCCAGGCAGGGACGGGTCATCGTGGTCTTCCAGCCGCACCTCTACAGCCGGACCGCGACCTTCGCCGCGGACTTCGGCGCCGCGCTCAGCCTGGCCGACGAGGTCGTCGTGCTCGACGTCTACGGCGCGCGGGAGAAGCCGCTGCCCGGCGTGAACGGCGCGCTGGTCGCGCAGTCGGTGACGAAACCGGTGCACTATCAACCGGATATGTCCCGGGTCGGGCGCCAGGTCGCCGGGTTGGCGTTGCCGGGCGACGTGGTGATCACCATGGGCGCGGGCGACGTGACGATGCTGGGCAGCCAAATTCTCGACGGATTACGGGCGCGTCCCCAGCACGGACGGTGACCCGGCGTGCGCGGGGTCGGGTCGGCGCGCGCGGCCGGGCGCCGCGCCAGTGATCGGTTCGGCGCACTCGAATGGCGCCGAATTCGCTTGTGGGGATTGCTGGGCGTGTGCGTTCTTACGGTGGTCTGTGCCCTCGCCTGGTTCACCCCGGTGCTCTCGGTGCGCACCGTGCGGATCGAGGGGGCGGTGGCAGTACCCGAACCACAGGTGCGAGATGTGCTCGAAATCCCGTCCGGGCGCTCGATGCTGCGAATCGACACCAGCGCGATCGCCCGGCGGGTGGCGGGCATTCCGAAGGTGCGCACCGCACGGGTGCAGCGCGTATTTCCGTCCACGGTTCGGGTGACGGTCGTCGAGCGCGTTCCGGTGTTGTTCTACGACAGCCCGGAAGGCGCGCATCTGCTGGATGCCGAGGGCGTGGAATTCGCGGTGGAGACCGCGCCTATCGGCGTGCCGAAGTTGATCACCGATCATCCCGGCGGCGCCGATCCGCTGACCGCGGCGGCGGTCTCCATACTCGCCATCGTGCCTGCTGCGCTGGCGGTTCTCGTGGAGGAGGTTGCCGCACGGTCCATTTCGGATATTTCGCTGAATCTCAAGGACGGTCGCACGGTACTCTGGGGCGGGACCAACGACGCCGAACGAAAGGCGGCGGTCGTGTTGCCGTTGTTGACACGCCCCGGAACGGTGTTCGATGTTTCGAGTCCCAATCTGGTCACGGTAAAGTGATCCACACCCATTGCGTCCAGGGAATTTTCGGCGGCCCGGAAGTGGTTCCGGCGCCGAGAAGAGGGCCGGGGGGCAACCGTTCACCATACGACGTGTGGAGCGGCGAGACGAGCGGGATCACGCAAGATTCTGGCTCTCGTTTCGGCGCGCCTGCGCGCGTATCGCGTCGGCTGCGAATAGCGTTCCGCACCAGTCGGATACTTGACATAACGCTAACCCTATGGTTGAGCTTTAGGGTTTGCCGAACCGCGGTTCGCTTCTTCGCAGCGACCCCACCCGCGGAACGGGCCCGAGCGGCGTGCCGAGAATCCGAAAACGACAGGCTTTAGATCGAAGGAAGGCGAGAGCCCATGACGCCCCCGCACAACTACCTTGCGGTGATCAAGGTCGTCGGTATCGGCGGCGGCGGTGTGAATGCCGTCAACCGGATGATCGAGCAGGGACTCAAAGGTGTCGAGTTCATCGCGGTCAACACCGACGCCCAGGCGCTGCTGATGAGCGACGCCGACGTCAAGCTCGACGTCGGCCGTGAACTGACCCGCGGTCTGGGAGCCGGCGCCGACCCCGAGGTCGGGCGCAAGGCCGCCGAGGACCACAAGGACGAGATCGAAGAGGTGCTCAAGGGCGCCGACATGGTCTTCGTCACCGCGGGTGAGGGCGGTGGCACCGGTACCGGTGGCGCCCCCGTCGTAGCGCAGATCGCGCGCAAGCTCGGCGCGCTCACCATCGGCGTGGTCACCCGTCCGTTCTCCTTCGAGGGCAAGCGGCGCGGGAACCAGGCCGAGGTCGGCATCAACCTGCTGCGCGAGTCCTGCGACACGCTGATCGTCATCCCGAACGACCGGCTGCTGCAGCTCGGCGACGCGGCGGTGAGCCTGATGGACGCGTTCCGTTCCGCCGACGAGGTGCTGCTCAACGGTGTGCAGGGCATCACCGACCTGATCACCACCCCCGGCCTGATCAACGTCGACTTCGCCGACGTCAAGAGCGTGATGTCCGGGGCGGGCAGCGCGCTGATGGGTATCGGTTCGGCGCGCGGCGAGGGCCGCTCGGTGAAAGCGGCCGAGTCCGCCATCAATTCGCCGCTGCTGGAAGCGTCCATGGACGGTGCGCACGGCGTGCTGCTGTCGATCGCGGGCGGGTCCGACCTGGGCTTGTTCGAGATCAACGAGGCGGCGTCGCTCGTGCAGGAAGCCGCGCACATCGAGGCCAACATCATCTTCGGCACCGTGATCGATGACTCGCTCGGGGACGAGGTGCGGGTCACCGTGATCGCGGCTGGCTTCGACGGCGGCGGGCCTGCCCGGCGCACTTTCGAGACGTCGGGCCGCAGCACCATCGGCACCGCGCGCTCGGGCGAGATCGGGCAGAGCCGCGCCAGTGAGATCGCCGCGCGTAGCAGCGACAGCACGCCGAGCACGTCCACCGCGGGTACGGCCGGCCGCGGCGCGATCCCGAGCTACCGCGACACCGAACGAGCACGCACGCTGGCCGAGCCGACGGTCACGACCAACTCACGGTCCCACATCACGCCGCCGGACGCCGGCGACGATGACGACGACGTGGACGTGCCCTCGTTCATGCGGAGGGGCTGAGCGCAGGAGTACGGTTCCGGCGCGGGCCGGGACCGAGCTGGAACAGCGATCCCGGCCCGCGCCGGGATGCGCGGGCGGGACACGGGGAGCGGTGTCCCGAAGTGTGACGACCGACAAGCTATTTCGGGGGAGCGCAGGCGCGCGAAGCGGCCGAGCGCGATCGGCCGGGTGAAAATCCGGCCTCTACCTGGGGATTTCGACGGCCTTCGCCGAGCGCCACTAGGCTCGGGGCCATGACTATCGCGCCGACCATCACTGTCCGACGGGTCACCACGACCAGGTCCGGAGGCTTCTCGGCGCCGCCCTACGACTCGTTCAATCTCGGCGACCACGTCGGCGACGATCCGGCGGCGGTGCGGCGCAACCGCGATCGGCTGGCCGAGGGAATCGGCCTGACGCCCGAGCGCATGGTCTGGATGGAACAGATCCACGGCCGCAACGTGGAGATCGTCGACGGCCCGCGCGCCGAGCCGGTCCCCGTCACCGACGCCCTCGTCACCACCGTGCCCGGGCTCGCGCTGGTCGCGCTCAGCGCCGACTGCGTGCCCATCCTCCTATCCGACGACACGGCGGGCGTGATCGCCGCCGTGCACGCCGGGCGGGTCGGCGCACGCATCGGCATCGTGCCGCGTGTGCTGGAGGCGATGGTGTCGGTCGGCGCACGCCTGGAGCGGGTCGGGGCCTTGCTCGGGCCCGCCGCGTCCGGTCGCCGGTACGAGGTTCCGGCCGCGATGCGCGACGACGTGGAGGCGCATCTGCCCGGCAGCGCGACCACCACCGTCCGCGGCACCCCTGGCCTGGACCTGCGAGCGGGCATCTCCCGGCAGCTCACCGAGGCCGGCGTCGCCGCGATCGCGGTCGACCCGCGCTGCACCATCGAGGATCAGACCCTGTTCAGCCATCGTCGCGGCGCGCCGACCGGCCGGATCGGCAGCGTGATCTGGATGGAGGCTTCCGCATGAGCGCGCGAAGCGCCGTCCGCGCGATGCCGGGCGCCGGCGGGGTGCGGGCATGAGCGCCGAGGCGGAGACCGCGGTGGACGAGGCGCTCGCGGCGCGGACCGCCGAGCTGTCGGACAACCTGGCGGGTCTGCTCGCCCGCATCGATGCGGCATGTCACGCGGCGGGCCGGTCGCCGGAGTCGGTGCGGCTGCTGCCGGTGACGAAATTCTTCCCCGCCTCGGATGTGGCGATTCTGCATCGGATCGGCAGGCGCGAGTTCGGCGAGTCGCGGGAGCAGGAGGCCGCCGCCAAGGTGGCGGCCCTGCGTGACGAAGACCTCTCCGGCATCCGCTGGCACATGATCGGGCGGTTGCAGCGGAACAAAGCACGCGCTGTCGCCCGCTGGGCGCACACCGTTCACTCGGTAGACAGCGAACGGCTGGCAACCGCTCTTGACGCGGGTGCGACAGCCGCGTTGGAGGCGGGGGATCGTACCGAACCGGTCCGCGTGTTGCTGCAGGTGAGCCTGGATGACGACCCCACCCGAGGGGGCGTTGCGGCGGGCGATCTCCCCGCCCTCGCCGGACGGATTGCGGAAGCTCCGGGATTACGTTTGTCGGGTCTGATGGCCATTCCGCCCTTGGGGGCGGAGTCTGATGCCGCATTTGCGCGACTTGCGATGTTGCACACGCTGTTGCTCGCCGATCATCCGGACGCTACGGAGCTTTCGGCGGGAATGTCGGGTGATCTCGAATCCGCGATCGAACACGGTTCGACGGTTGTGCGTGTCGGTACCGCCTTGATGGGTATACGACCGATAACCTCGGGCTAGCAAAGAAACCTCATCAGTCACATTCGACACATATGCTGGGAACTGAAGAGGGCTGAGCAAGACTTCAACACCCGGCCGCCACCGGGGCCGAAGGAAGGTCGACCAATGAGCACGCTGCACAAGTTCAAGGCGTACTTCGGCATGGTTCCGCTCGAGGATTACGAAGACGACTACGTCGACGATCGCGCCCCCCGAGGCGTGGACGAGCGAGGTGCTCGCCGGCCCCGGCCCCGTGACTACTCCGACCGCGACGGCTACGTCGATCGCTACGGCGAAGACCGGTACGGCGCAGGCCGTTTCGACGACGTCGACTACCCCGAGCCTGCCTACAAGTCGCCGTACAAGGCGGGTTACTCGGTGTCGCGGCGCGACGACTACGCCGACGAGCCCTACGGCGACGACCGCTACGACGCGCCCCGCCGTCCCACCCGGATCGACTCCGCCCCGTCGGGTCGGTTCCGGGCAGGTGGGAGCGCGCCGACGCTGCGTGGCGCCACCCGTGGCGCGCTCGCCGTCGACCCCGACGCGGAAGAGCGCAGGCTGGAGGAGCGCGTGCGTCCCGAGCCCGCCCCGGTGCGGCGGCCCGGGATCTTCGAGGACGGAGGCCCCTTGTCCAAGATCACGACGCTGCGCCCGCGCGACTACAGCGAGGCTCGCATCATCGGCGAACGTTTCCGCGAGGGCAATCCGGTGATCATGGACCTGGTGGATCTGAGCAACGCCGACGCCAAGCGGCTGGTCGACTTCGCCGCGGGCCTGGCCTTCGCGCTGCGCGGGTCGTTCGACAAGGTGGCGACGAAAGTGTTCCTGCTCTCACCGGCGGACGTCGACGTATCAGCGGAAGAACGCAGGCGCATCGCGGAAACCGGCTTCTACAACCAGAAATAAGGTCGTGATCTGGGGGGTGGAGCAGACCGGATGCAGGTTGTGCGGCGCGGGCATTTTGCGCGACGCGATTTTTACGGCAGAGTGAAGTCGTGGCCTTGTTCGCGGTGCTGTACTTCGTACTGTTCATCTTCTGGCTGTTGCTGATCAGCCGGGTGATCGTCGAGTTCATCCGTAGCTTTGCCCGAGACTGGCGTCCTACCGGTGTCGTGGTCGTCGTCCTGGAGGTGATCTTCACGATCACCGACCCTCCGGTGAAACTGCTGCGGCGGTTGATACCCCCCGTGTCACTGGGCGGAATTCGCCTGGATCTGTCGATAATGGTCCTGCTTTTCATCGTCTTCATCCTGATGTCGATCGTGGGCAGGCTCGGGCAACCGGTAGCTCCGGTGTGACAGAATGGGCCGTGTAGACAGCTTGCTAGATCTGCTAGATCTCCAAAAGACGCGTGAAGGGATCCTTCCATGCCGCTGACCCCAGCCGATGTGCACAACGTCGCGTTCAGCAAACCGCCGATCGGGAAGCGCGGCTACAACGAGGATGAAGTCGACGCGTTCCTGGATCTCGTGGAGCAGGAGCTCTCGCGTCTGATCGAGGAGAACGCCGATCTGCGCCAGCGGGTCGCCGAACTCGACGCGGAACTGGCCGATGCCAAGAAGAACCGCGGTCCGGCGATGGCGAACACCGTGAAGGCGCCGATTCAGCAGGTCCCGCCGCCCCAGCCGGAACCGATCAAGCCGCCGGTTCCCGCCGCGCCGCCCGCTCCGATGCCCGCCGCTCCGGTGGCCAAGGACGCTCCCGGCGCGGACGCGAACCTGCAGGCCGCCAAGGTGCTCAGCCTCGCCCAGGAGATGGCGGATCGGCTGACCAGCGACGCCAAGGCCGAGGCGGAGAGCTTGCTGTCGAATGCCCGGGCGAATTCCGAGCGACTGGTCGGAGACGCCAGGACGCGGTCGGAGGCCATGATCGCCGACGCCCGCCAGAAGTCGGACGCGATGCTGTCGGACGCGCAGACCCGCTCGGACAACCAGCTGCGCCAGGCCAAGGAGAAGGCCGACGCGCTGCAGGCCGACGCCGAGCGCAAGCACACCGAGATCATGGCGACCATCACTCAGCAGCGCAGCGTGCTGGAGAGCCGGATCGAGCAGCTCAAGACCTTCGAGCGCGAGTACCGCGTGCGGTTGAAGTCGTACCTGGAGTCGCAGCTCGAGGAGTTGGAGAACCGTGGCTCGGCGGTGCCGGTCGACGGTGGCGAAGCCTTCGCGGACGCCAACACGGCCAACAACCTCGCGCCGGCCTCTTTCGCCAAGGGCGGCAAGTAGCGCGCGGCGCCCCAGCACAGCAGTTCGCATACCGTTAGAGGAACTGTCGAGCCGCCCGGCATGCCTTGGGGGTCACCATGCTCGTCTTGACACTCGTCCTTGCCGCGATCGGCTTCGCCCTGCTCGTGGCCGCGCTCACCACCGGCTCGGTGATCTGGGCGTGGGGCTGCATCGTGGTGTGTGTCGTCGGTGCGATGCTCTTGCTGGTGAGTGCCTTGTCCATACGGAGTCCGGATGGTGATTCCCCGCCGCCTCCTGGTCGTCATGCCAAACGATGAAGGCGGCCGCACCGGCCCGGCGCCGACCTGCCTTACAAACTGAGTTGACCGCTGCGGCTAGAATCAAACATGAATACGGCGTCGATCCGGCTATCACCGGGGAGCCTTCGGAAGAACGGCGGCACGGCCTGCGGGGCGGCCGCTCAGTAGAACCGAACGGGTGAGCCCGTCACAGCTCGTGAATGAGAGGTCCGGTGTTCGTCACGCCGGACAAGCGGGGTGGTACCGCGGTTTCGGCGCACCGGGCGCCGTCATCGTCCCCGTGCCAACGAACACGGCACGAGGAGACGCATCCGCCATGGCGGACCACACTTCCAGCAACAGCGCATACCCGCGCGTCGACCTGAGCGTCGGCAACGGGGCGTCGTTCCCCGAGATGGAGCGCCGCGTGCTCGACGCGTGGGCGGCCGCCGACACCTTCCGCGCCAGCATCGAAAACCGTTCCGGCGCAGCGGAATTCGTCTTCTATGACGGGCCGCCCTTTGCCAACGGTCTGCCGCATTACGGACATTTGCTCACCGGATACGTCAAGGATCTCGTTCCGCGTTTCCAGACCATGCGCGGCAAGCGGGTCGATCGGCGATTCGGATGGGACTGCCACGGGTTGCCCGCGGAAATCGAAGCCGAAAAGCAGCTGGGTATAACGGACAAATCACAGATCGATGCGATGGGCCTCGCGGAATTCAACGCGGCCTGCAAAACATCGGTGCTGCGATACACCGGAGAATGGCGCGACTACGTGACCCGCCAGGCCCGCTGGGTCGACTTCGACAACGACTACAAGACGCTGGATACCGACTTCATGGAGTCGGTGATGTGGGCGTTCAAGTCGCTGTACGACAAAGGGCTGATCTATCAGGGTTTCCGGGTGCTGCCCTACAGCTGGTACGAGCAGACGCCGCTGTCGAATCAGGAAACCCGCCTCGACGACGCGTACAAGATGCGTCAGGATCCGGCGGTCACCGTCGATATGGCGCTGCGCGTGCCCGCGGAACACCCGCTGCACGAACTCGACGGCGCCAACGCGCTGATCTGGACCACGACACCGTGGACACTGCCGTCCAACCTGGCGATCGCCGTTCACCCCGACGTCCGCTATGTGCACCTGCGCGCGGCCGACGGCAAGCGCTATGTGCTCGCGGCCGAACGGGTCTCGCACTATGCGCGGGAGTTCGGCGAGGACGCGCAGGTGCTCGGCGAGTTCGACGGCGCCGCGCTGGCCGAGGTCTCCTACGCCCCGCCGTTCGACTTCTTCCTGGGCCACCCCAACGCCCACCGCGTGCTCACCGCCGATTATGTGACCACCGACTCCGGCACCGGCATCGTGCATCTCGCGCCCGCCTTCGGTGAGGAGGACATGGAGGTCGCCACGGCCCACGGCATCGAGCTGGTGCAGCCGCTGGATGCGGGCGGCAAGTTCACCTCGATGGTCCCGCCGTACGAGGGTCTGATGGTGTTCGACGCCAACCCGGTGATCATCAAGGACCTCAAGGCCGCGGGAAAGTTGTTGCGGCACGAGACCATCGAGCACTCGTACCCGCACAGCTGGCGCTCCGGGCAGCCGCTGATCTACATGGCCGTGCCGTCCTGGTTCGTCGCGGTCACGAAGTTCCGCGAGCGGATGGTCGAGCTGAACAAGCAGATCACCTGGGTGCCCGAGCACATCCGCGACGGCCAGTTCGGCAAGTGGCTCGAGGGCGCGCGCGACTGGAACATCAGCCGCAACCGCTATTGGGGCAGCCCGATCCCGGTGTGGGTGTCCGACGATCCGGCCTATCCGCGCGTGGACGTGTACGGCTCGCTGGACGAGCTCGAGCGCGACTTCGGCGTGCGCCCTGCCGATCTGCACCGCCCGATGATCGATGAGCTGACCCGGCCGAATCCCGACGACCCGACCGGCGGGTCGACCATGCGCCGGGTGCCCGAAGTGCTGGACTGCTGGTTCGAGTCCGGCTCGATGCCGTATGCCCAGGTGCACTACCCGTTCGAGAACAAGGAGTGGTTCGACAGCCATTTCCCGGGCGATTTCATCGTCGAGTACAACGGGCAGACCCGCGGCTGGTTCTACACGCTGCACGTGCTGGCGACGGCGCTGTTCGATGCCCCGGCGTTCAAGACCGTGGCCGCGCACGGCATCGTGCTCGGCGACGACGGCCTGAAGATGAGCAAGTCCAAGGGCAACTACCCGGACGTCAACGAAGTGTTCGACCGGGACGGCTCGGACGCGATGCGCTGGTTCCTGATGAGTTCGCCGATCCTGCGCGGCGGCAATCTCATCGTCACCGAGCGCGGCATCCGCGAGGGTGTGAGTCACGCGCTGCGGCCGCTGTGGAACGCGTGGACCTTCTTGCAGCTGTACGCCTCGAAGCCGGGTGTGTGGCGGACCGACTCGCCGCACGTGCTCGACCGCTACATCCTGGCGAAGCTCGCGCGGACCAGGGACGTCATCACCGAGGCGCTGGAGGTCTACGACATCGCGGGCGCCTGCGAGGAACTGCGCTCGTTCGCCGACGCGCTGACCAACTGGTATGTGCGGCGGTCGCGGTCGCGGTTCTGGAGTGAGGACCGCGACGCGGTGGACACCCTGCACACGGTGCTCGAGGTGGTCACCCGGCTGGCGGCGCCGTTGCTGCCGCTGATCACCGAGGTGATCTGGCGCGGGCTGACCGGCGGCGAGTCGGTGCACCTGGCCGACTGGCCGAAGGAGGGGGAGCTGCCGGACGACCCGGAGTTGGTCGCCGCCATGGACGAGGTGCGCGTGGTGTGCTCGACGGTGCTGAGCCTGCGGAAGGCGCAGAACCTGCGGGTGCGGCTGCCGCTGGCGGAGGTCACCATCGCCGCGGCCGACGCCGAGCGGCTGGCGCCGTTCGCCGACATCGTCGCCGACGAGGTCAACGTCAAGAAGGTGGACCTGACCACCGACGTGGACGCGCACGGCCGGTTCGAGCTGGTGGTCAACGCCCGCGCCGCGGGTCCGCGCCTCGGCAAGGACGTGCAGACGGTGATCAAGGCGGTGAAGGCCGGGGAGTGGTCCGAGGACGCGGACGGCACCGTCCGAGCGGCCGGAATCGCCCTGCTGCCCGAGGAGTACACCCAGCGCCTGGTCGCCGCCGAGCCCGAGTCGACCGCCGCGCTGCCCGCGAACGCGGGCCTGGTGGTGCTGAACTCGGTGGTCACCGAGGAACTGGAAGCCGAGGGCTGGGCGCGCGACCTCATCCGTGACCTCCAGGAGACCAGGAAGTCCTCCGGGCTGGACGTTTCCGACCGCATCACCGTGGTCCTGGACGTCCCCGCGGACCGGGCCGCCTGGGCCCAGGCCCACCGTGACCTGATCGCGGGCGAGATCCTCGCCACCACGCTGAGTTTCGGCGACGCGGGTCCGGCGGCCGCCGAGCTGGTGGGTGGCGTGCGCGCGCGGATCACCAAGGCCTGAGCGGCGGATACCGGAGAGCCGGGGCGGGACCGAAAGGTCTCGCCCCGGCTCTCGTTTCGCGCGGTCCTCGTGGCGGCTGTCGCAGCCGGACACCGGCTTCGGTGATCCGCGCAGGCTGCGCCGGGAATGGCGCAACGTTCGTCGTCCAGTCGCACCGCGCAGGAGCCGGGTCGACGGTGCGGCATCAGACCGCACAGTGCGAGCACGTGGCGGGCACTTCGGCGGCGTGCACTCAAGTGATGTAGATCACATGCTGGGAATTAGCTGATTCCCGACAATTCGCCGAAAACCCAGGCACAATCTGCGATGTCGCTGCTGTTGCCCAGATGATCGCTGGGGGCGGCAGTCTCTCTTTCTGGGTTGTCTTACTTGGAATTCGGCCGTGCCGGAAACACGTCCGGCGCGGGTGGCCGCGGTCCCGCATCGGTGACCGCTGCTGATGCCATGTATTAGCCAGGCTGCCGATCGGTGGCCAGTCAACCGCGCCCATGGAAGGGGCGAGTACGTGCCGAGAAAATCGTTGCACCGCATCGCACTCGGATTCTCGCTATCGATCATCGCAATCCTCTCGCCCGTCGGACCTGCCTGGGCCGATACGGGCAGCGCTTCCGGCAGCGGGCCGGGCAGCGCGTCGTCCGGTTCGGCCTCGGGCAGTGGCGACTCCGGCAGCGCCAGCGGCTCGGCCGCCCTGCCGGTGCCCAGTGTGTTCGGCCTCGGCGCACTGGCCGCGGCGACTACCCAGATCGGCAAGCCCTACGAATGGGGCGGGACCGGCCCCTCCAGCTGGGACTGCTCGGGCTTGGTGCAGTGGGCGTACCGACAGGTCGGCGTGAGCATTCCGCGGACCACCTGGCAGCAGGCGAAGGCGGGCACGCCGGTCCCGCGGGCCTCCCTTTCCCCCGGGGACATCGTCGTGCTGAACAGTGACGGCTCCCATGTCGGCATCTACGCCGGTTTGGGCCAGGTGCTCAACGCCTACGACTGGGGTGTGCCGGTCGGCTACACCCCGCTGGAACAATTCGACATCTACGCCATCCGGCGCTTCTGAGCACCGATCGAGGACCTGCGTCACGAATCGCGGCTTCTGCTTCTGCTGGGAGAAAACGGCCCCGACCAACAGGTGTGGTCGGGGCCGCGATATCGCCCGTCGGCGCCGACCCTGGGCCGGGTGCAGGTTGTTCGGCGGCGTCATGTGCCGAGTGCCGTGGCCGGCTGGGCACAGCGGCTCAGCGCTGTCGGCTGCGGTGCGGGCTGATCAGTTGTCGAGGCCGTCGGCGAGGGTGCGCAGCAACGGTCCGTACTGCGCATGCGCCAGCGCCGAGGCGAATTGCGCCACCAAGTAGTCGGCCGGGTTGCCGGTGTCGTACCACCGGCCGCGGATCACCTGCCCGAAGACCGGGTTGTTCGCCGCGTGCACGTTGATCGCATCGGTGAGATACACCTCGCCGGTGCGGTGCTCGTACCACGCCTCGGTCTGCGTGCGCAGTTCCTCGATGATGCCGGGGGTGACGACGTAGCCGCCGATCGCGGCGAAGGACGACGGCGCGTCCTTCGGCTTAGGCTTCTCCCGCAGCCCGGTGATGCGCAGCAGGCCGTTGCCGTGGTCGTCGGCGACCACCGGCACGCCGTAGCGCTGCGACTCGGACGGGTCCATCGGCATCAGTGCGAGGACGGGGGCTCCGGTGGCCTCATAGGCGTCGATGAGTTGCTGGGCGCGCGGCACCTCGGCGACGAATACGTCGTCCGGCCACAGCACCAGCATCGGCTCGTCGCCGAGATTGCGCGCGGCGTTGAGCACCGGGGTGCCGTTGCCGTAGGGCCCGTGCTGGTCGAGGTAGGTGATGTGGCCGAGCCGGGACAGCTCGCCGACCTCCTCGACCGCGTCGGCGAAGGCGGTCTTGCCGTCCGCGCGCAATTGGGCCACCAGCGCCGGGTTGGGGCGGAAGTGATCCTGGATCAATGATTTTCCGCCGCTGACCACGATGGTGATGTCGGTGATGCCCGAAGCGACCAGCTCGCGGACGGTGTGCTCGATCACCGGCTTGTCGCCGACCGGCAGCATCTCCTTGGGGATGGCCTTGGTCAGCGGAAGCAGGCGAGAGCCGATACCAGCGGCCGGGATGACGGCCTTGCGGATATTCATGGGTCCGATCATCACATATCGGACCGCGAGTCAGGTGGCGTCCCGGCGGTAGGTCGGCGGGTTATTCGAGACTCTTCAGTACATCGTTCGACGGTGGAAAAGGGCAGATCAAGGCCACCACGGCGGAACGGCGGCCATCCGGAGCCGGTACCGAGACCGGCAGGCAACCGGCAGCTAGCGCACAGCCATCGCACAGCGTCACCGCTGCCTCCAGGTGTCGGTGGGCGGGCGTACATTGCAGCCGTGCGTACCGAGAAGCCGAGTGTGGAGCGCGCGGCCGCGCCGGCGACCCGGTCCGGGACAACACCCGGCGAAAGCCCGGTGAGTCCGGAGCATCCTCCGGAGCTCGCCGACGCGGACAGCGCCGCCCGGCGTTGGGTGCTGCACATCGACATGGACGCGTTCTTCGCCTCGGTCGAGCAGCTGACCCGGCCGACCTTGCGCGGCAGGCCGGTGCTGGTCGGTGGGACCGGAGGGCGCGGCGTCGTTGCCGGAGCCAGCTACGAGGCGCGGGTGTTCGGCGCGCGGTCGGCGATGCCGATGCACCAGGCGCGCCGGTTGGTCGGCGTCACCGCGGTGGTGGTGCCGCCGCGCGGGGCGGTCTACGGCGTGGTGAGCGGACAGGTCTTCGACGCGCTGCGCAGCCGGATACCGGTGCTGGAGACGTTGTCGTTCGACGAGGCGTTCGGCGAGCCCGCCGAGTTGGCGGGCGCGACGGTGGCCCAGGTGCACGCGTTCTGTGCGGAATTGCGCGCGGTGGTGCGCGAACGGACCGGGTTGACCGCCTCGGTCGGGGCGGGCACCGGGAAACAGCTCGCGAAGATTGCTTCCGGTCTGGCCAAACCCGATGGGATCCGGGTGATCTCGCCGGTCGAGCAACAGCATCTGCTCGCTGGTCTGCCGGTGCGCAAGTTGTGGGGCATCGGTCCGGTCGCGGAGAGCAGATTGCGTTCGCTGGGCATCGAGACCGTGGGCGCCTTCGCCGCCTTGCCGGAATCGGAGGCGATGTCGATTCTCGGCGGCAGCGTGGGCGCGGCGCTGCACCGGCTGGCGCGTGGCATCGATGACCGTCCGGTGGCCGAACGCACCGAGGCGAAGCAGATCAGCGCCGAGACCACCTACGAGACCGACATCGTCAGCCTCGAGCAGCTTCGTCCGGCCATCGAGGACATGGCCGCCGCGGCGCACCGGCGCCTGACCCGGGACGGCCGCGCGGCGCGCACGGTGGTGCTCAAACTGAAGAAGTCCGATATGAGCATCGTCACCCGCTCCTTCACCCTGCCCTACGCCACCGAGGACCTGGCCACCCTCGCCGCCGCCGCCCAGCGTTCGGCGCTCGACCCGCGGGAACTGGGTCCGATCCGCCTCGTCGGGGTCGGCTACGGGGGGCTGTCCACGGTACGTCAGGAGTCGCTGTTCCCCGAGCTCGATCGCGGCCCCGCCGCCGAAATCGCCGTGGCGGAACCGCAGCCCGAGCCGGCACCCCCACCCGCGATCGGCGAGGCAGCGCATACCGCCGCGCCCACCTTGCCCGTCGCCGTCTGGCATCCCGGCATGGACGTGACGCACCCCGAGCACGGCCACGGCTGGGTGCAGGGCGCGGGGCTCGGCGTCGTGACCGTCCGCTTCGAAACCCGTTCCACCGGTCCGGGTCCCGCGCGCACCTTCGCCGCCGACGATGCCGCGCTCACCCGGGCCGATCCGCTGGACAGTCTGCGCTGACGGACCCGGCCGACGCTCGACATCCCCCGGTCGGGCGCGTACGTTCGCTGCCGACCACCTTCGTCGGTCCCGTGTGGACCCGGGCGGCGCCGCCCGGTGCCGGTAGCCTGGGACCTCGTGCAGCGCCGCCGGTTCGGGTGGCGGCTGCCATGGTGGAACAGACACGGACCTCTCGAACGCAAAGGACGAGCAGTTGAAGCTTCGTAAGACTGGACGCACAGCGATCGCCGGGCTGGCCATCGTCGCCGCGCTTGGCCTGACCGCCTGCGGCGACGACAAGGACAGCAAGCCTGCCGCGAAGACGTCGACCAGCGCCAAGGCGTCGGCGACCGCGAGCGCGAACCTGCCTCCGGTCCCGACCCCCGCGGAGCTGAACACCGCCCTCGCCCGCGCGCTCGACCCGTCGGTCCCCGCCTCCGAGAAGCTGGACAACGTCCAGGGCGCCGAAGCCGATCCGACGCTGCCGGACCGCCTGTCCCAGGCCGCGGCGGGCGCCGACGTGAAGATCGAGGTCACCGACGTCACCTCGTTCGGCGACAGCGTGAACGCGAAGGCCAAGTTCATCCTGAACGGCCAGGAGAACATCGTCGACGTGCCGTTCGTCGCCGACAACGGCAAGTGGAAGATCCAGAAGGCGTGGGCCTGCACCATGCTGACCAACCTCGGCCAGCAGTCGGCGGCCTGCGCTTAGTCCGCACGATCGAACGGACCGGTCGCCGGGGTTCGCCCCGGCGACCGGCCTGCCTTCTTTCCCCCGGATCCCCCGGCGCGGCAACGTTCGCTCGGCGTCGATACGGTCTGCGTGGCCGGTGCGCCGCGCTTCGTAACCTGCTACAACTTCAGCACCTTCAGGTCGGGCATCGCGTCGTAATCGCCATCCTGGGTCACAATCGGAATATCGTGTGCCAGCGCGGTCGCCGCGATCCAACTGTCGTTGATCGGCACCTTGCGCCCGGCGGCTCGCAGACGCGCGACCAGCAGCGCCCAGTGCTCCGAGACGGCCTCGTCCAGTTCCAGTGGCTGGAACTGTTTCGCGAGCTGGTAGGTCGCCAGCCTGCGGGCCGATACGTCCGGGCTCGCGGCCCGCAGCACACCGAGACGTAGTTCGCCGAGGGTGATGACCGAAACACCCCACTCGTATCCGTCGAATCGTGCCGGGTCGAAACGCTCTGCCTCGAGACCTATGAATATCGAGGTGTCCGCGAGTGCGCGTTCGGCCTTCACCACGGCAAGTCGTCCGTCGTATCGGTCAGCGTCTCACGGAGATCCTGGTGCAGGCCTGTGGTGTCCGGGCCGAGGCGAACCAGTTCGCGAAGGATTTCCGGGGCGGGCACCCACTGTCGACGCCGAGGTAACGGGATGATCTTCGCGACGGGCCGATTGTCCTTGAGGATCTCGATCTCCTCGCCTGCCTCGACGCGGCGCAATACCTCGGCGGTGTGATTTCGCAAGTCGCGAGCGGGTAGCGCAGTCATGCTACAAGCGTAGCATGACTGCTACGTCTGTAGCAGGGCCTCTTCTCACGGCGCGGATCGCGTCTCGTCCGGGTGCGGGCCGGGCTCGGTGGTGACATGGCGCGGTGTGCGTCGCCCGCGCCGCGCGCGGAGCAGCGCGTCGGTGGTGAAGATCGCCAGCGCGGCCCAGATCAGGGCGAAACCGGCCCAGCGGGAGGCGGGCATCGGCTCGTGCGCGACGGCGACGCCCCAGGCCATCTGCAGGGCGGGGGTGAGATATTGCAGCAGGCCCATGGTGGACAGCGGAACCCGCTGGGCGGCGACGGCGAACAGCAACAGCGGCACGAGGGTCACCGGTCCGGTGGCCACCATCAGCGCGGTATGCCCGGCGCCGGTGGTGAATCGGCTGTGCCCGGTGATCACCAAGGCGATCGCGAACGCCAGCGCGAACGGCGCGGCGACGATGCCCTCGGCGGCGATGCCGCGCAGCGCGTCCAGCGGGATGACCTTCTTCACCAGGCCATAGGTGGCGAAGGAACAGGCCAGTGCCAGTGCGATGATCGGCGGTCTGCCGTAGTCCACGGTGAGCACGGCCACCGCGGTCGCGCCGAGCGTCAGGGCGGCCCACTGCGCCCTGCTCAGCCGCTCACGAAAGATCACCACGCCGAACGCGACGGTGACCAAAGGGTTGATGAAGTACCCGAGCGCGCACTCCACGACGTGACCAGAGGTGACGCCGTAGACGTACACACCCCAGTTGACCGCGATCGCGGCGGAGGCGACGCCCGCCAGCCGCCAGACGCGTGCGTCGATGCCGCGCAGCTCGCGCAGCCGCCCGCTCACCGCGAGCACCGCGACCACCACGACCAGCGTCCAGACGATCCGCTGCGCCAGCACCTCGCCGGGGCTGGCGAACGCCAGCAAACCGAAGAAGGCGGGGAAAAGTCCCCACAAGAAGAACGCGCTCGTGCCGAACGTCACACCGGGGATGGACCTGCTTCGCCGCACGAAGACGAAAGTAGTTGTCACGTAGCCTTGCGGTCATGTCGATTACCGTGCAGGCCTCGGGCGCCACCGGGCTCACAGTGGCCGAGGTCGAGCAACGCCGCCGCGACGGTTTGACCAACGATGTCCCGGATCGCGCGGGCCGATCGGTCCGTGACATCGTGCGCGCCAACGTCTTCACCCGGATCAACGCCCTCCTCGGTGTCCTGTTCGTCCTGGTGCTGGCCACCGGCTCGATCATCGACGGCATATTCGGCCTGCTGATCGTCGCCAACAGCGCGGTCGGCATCATCCAGGAGATCCGCGCGAAACGCACCCTGGACCAGCTCGCGATCGTCGGCCAGGCCAAGCCGACCGTCCGCCGCGACGGCACGTCGGTCGAGATCGCGCCGCGCGAGGTGGTGCTCGACGACCTCATCGAGCTCGGTCCCGGCGACCAGATCGTCGTGGACGGCACGATCCAGGAGTCCGAACAGCTCGAGGTGGACGAGTCGTTGCTCACCGGCGAGGCGGACCCGATCGACAAGCCGGTCGGCGCGACGGTGATGTCGGGCAGCTACGTGGTGTCCGGGTCCGGCGCCTACCGCGCCACCAAGGTCGGTCGGGACGCCTACGCCGCGCGGTTGGCGGAGGAGGCGAGCAAGTTCACCCTGGTGCACTCCGAGCTGCGCAGCGGTATCGACAAGATCCTGAAGTTCATCACCTACCTGCTCGTTCCCGCGGGCCTGCTGAGCGTCTACAACCAGCTGGTCTCCAGCAAGGAGTCGTGGCGTCCCGCGGTCACCGGCATGGTGGCCGCGCTGGTGCCGATGGTGCCGGAGGGGCTGGTGCTGATGACGTCCATCGCGTTCGCGGTCGGCGTGGTGCGGCTGGGCCGGCGCAAGTGCCTGGTCCAGGAACTGCCTGCGATCGAGGGGCTGGCCAGGGTCGACGTGGTGTGCGCGGACAAGACCGGCACGCTGACCGAGATCGGCATGCGGCTGTCGGACATCAAGACGTCGGAGGCCTTCGACGACGGCGAGGTCCGCGCCGTGCTGGCCGCGCTCGCGGCCGACGATCCGCGGCCGAACGCGAGCGTGCAGGCGATCGCCGAGGGGCTGCCGGACGGTCCCGGCTGGCAGCGCACCGCCGTGGCGCCGTTCTCCTCGGCCAAGAAGTGGAGCGGCTGCTCCTACGGCGAGCACGGCGACTGGCTGCTCGGCGCGCCGGATGTGCTGCTCACCCCGGACTCCGCGGAGGCGCGGGTCGCCGAGGAACTCGGCGCTTCCGGCCTGCGCGTGCTGCTGCTGGCTCGTAGCGACCGTCCGGTGGACGCACCCGACGCCCCCGGCCTCGTGCGGCCGGCCGCCCTGGTCGTGCTGGAGCAGAAGATCCGGCCCGACGCCCGCGCCACGCTCGAATACTTCGCGAGCCAGGATGTCGAGATCAAGGTCATCTCCGGCGACAACGCCGTGTCGGTCGGCGCGGTGGCCTCCTCGCTCGACCTGCCGGGCGGCGGCCACCCGATCGACGCGCGGGAGCTACCGCAGGACCGCGACGGCCTGGCCGACGCGCTCGACCACAACACCACCTTCGGCCGGGTCCGTCCCGATCAGAAGCGCGCGATGGTGTCCGCCCTGCAGTCGCGCGGGCACACCGTGGCGATGACCGGCGACGGAGTCAACGACGTTCTGGCGCTGAAGGATTCGGACATCGGCGTGGCCATGGGCTCGGGCAGCCCCGCGACCAGGGCGGTGGCGCAGATCGTCCTGCTGGACAACAAGTTCGCCACGCTGCCCTATGTGGTCGGCGAGGGGCGGCGGGTCATCGGCAACATCGAGCGCGTTTCCAATCTGTTTCTCACCAAGACCGTCTATTCCGTGCTGCTGGCCTTCTTGATCGGGGTCGCCGGAGTCGGCTCGCAGATCTTCGGCTATGAGCCCATCGGCTATCCGTTCCTGCCGCGCCACGTCACGATCGCGGCCTGGTTCACCATCGGCATTCCGGCGTTCATCCTCTCGCTCGCGCCCAACAACGAGCGTGCCCGCACCGGCTTCGTCGGGCGTGTCATGCGTTTGGCCATCCCGTCGGGCGTCGTGATCGGCGTGGCCACCTTCGTTGCGTACCTGATCGCCTACGCCGGGCCGCAGGCCACCGAGCAGCAGAAGGTCCAGGCGGGCACCACCGCGCTCATCACGCTGATCATGATCGCGGTGTGGGTGCTGGCCATCGTCGCGCGGCCGTATGTCTGGTGGAAGGTGGTGCTGATCGCGGTGTCGGTGGGCGCGTACGTCGTCCTGTTCACCGTTCCGTTCACCCGCGAGTTCTTCAAACTCGATCCCTCCGACGCCGCGCTCACCGGTGCGGCGGTGATCTGCGGCCTGGTCGGCATTGTGCTGGTCGAGGCAGCCTGGTGGGTGAGCGCGGTGCTGCTCGGCGACAAGCGGCAACTGCTGCCCAGCTCACCCGGCGGCGCCGCCTGACAGACTGGACGCCTGACTAGCCGCGCCACGAGAAGCCTTGTGCGAAGCGGCCATTCAGAGTTGGAGTACCTTCTGGAGACTATGGAGGTACTGCTGCACCAGATCGACGCGTTCGCCGACGCACCGTTCTCGGGCAACCCGGCCGCGGTGATGCCGCTCCCGTCGTGGCTGCCGGATGCGTTGCTGCAACAGCTGGCCGAGGAGAACAACCTCGCCGAGACGGCGTTCTACACCTCGCGCTTACCTCCGGAGGCGGGCGCGCCGCCGGGCGAGTGGCCCGCTTTCCATCTCCGGTGGTTCACGCCGAGGACGGAGGTCACCCTGTGCGGGCACGCCACCCTGGCCAGCGCCGCGCAGATCCTGGCCGACATCCATCCCGGCGAGGATCGGGTGAGCTTCTACACGCTCAGCGGCTGGTTGCACGTCGACCGCACCGACGACGACGAGTTCGTCCTCGATCTGCCGGTCGTGCCGAGCATTCCGGTACAGCCCGATCCAGCGCTCGTCGCGGCGCTGGGAGTGCGTCCGGTGCGCGCGTATTCCGGCACCGACGAGGTGATCGTCGTGGCGACCGAGCAGGAAGTGCGCGATGCCGCGCCCGTGCTGTCGGCGTTCCCCGCGCTGCCGCGCGGCGCGATCGTCACCGCACCCGGTGAGTCGGTGGATTTCGTCTCCCGTTTCTTCGCTCCGGCGGTGGGGGTCCTGGAGGATCCGGTGACCGGTTCGGCGCACGCTCAACTGGTTCCGTTGTGGAGCGAGCGGCTCGGCCGCACGGAGTTGCACGCCAGGCAGCTCTCGCGCCGCGGCGGAAGTTTGCGCTGCGAACTGGCGGGCGACCGCGTGGTGCTGTTCGGGCGATGCCGCCGCTATCTCGACGGAGTGGTCACCCTGCCGGACTGAGATGCCCGGCGCGCCGGACCGCTCACGGTGGGGGGACGGGTCCGTCGTCGGGGCCGGGCAGGACGACGTCGCGGTAGTGGGGCAGCAGCGGGGCCACCGCGAAGCTCCCCGCCACTGCGTCCTCGGGCAGGGCCTGGACGGCGCGAACGCCGTTCTGGCCGGCCAGTTCCCGCAATCGCGCCGAGGTTCCACGGACGACGAGCCCGACGACGCAGGCGCAGCCCTCCCGCAGTCGCGCGGCCGAGAAGGCGATCACGCGGGCGGAGCGGTCGTCCATGGGGCGGGGGAGCAACCAAGCCGCGTAGTGGGCCGAATCCACCGCCGCGTCAACGCCTTCCGGTACGGGTACGGTCACCAGCGGCGTTTGCACGCGTGGAACAGGTACCCGGTAGAGCACTCGAGAGACGCGCATACCGCCGCTGTAGGCGGGAATCTGCTCGGGAAGCGCGGGTTCGGTGAACGACACCAACGCCCAGTGCTGTCCCTCGCCGCCCGCGTGCAACGAATCACGGGAACGGGCGAGATAATCCGCGACCTGCTCGCCCTGGTCGGGCCCGAGCCGGTCGGTGGACACCGCGGCGCGGTACGGCGGACGCAGCGCGCCGAGTGCGAAGACCAGCGCGATCAGCGCGACCGCCGCCGCGGCGAGGGCGGCCCCACGCCACGGCGACAGCCGGCGATCAGGCATCGCGCAGGACGTCCAGGGCGTGTTTCAGGTCGTCCGGGTACTCGCTGGTGATCTCCAGGTAGCGGCCGTCGGCCGGATGCTGGAAGCCCAGCGACCGGGCATGCAGCCACTGTCGTTGCAGCCTGAGCCGCTCGGCGAGGCGCGGGTCCGCGCCGTAGGTCAGATCGCCGCAGCAGGGGTGCCGGATCGCGGAGAAGTGCACCCGGATCTGATGGGTGCGGCCGGTCTCCAGGTGGATGTCCAGCAGGCTCGCCGATTGGAACGCCTCGACGGTGTCGTAGTGGGTGATGCTCGGTCGCCCGTCCGCGGTGACGGCGAACTTCCAGTCGTTGCCCCTGGCCCGGCCGATCGGGGCATCGATGGTGCCGCTGCTCGGGTCCGGATGCCCCTGCACCAGAGCGTGATACCGCTTGTCGACGGTGCGCTGCTTGAACGCGCGCTTGAGCACGGTGTACGCGTGCTCGGACTGCGCGACCACCATGACACCGGAGGTGCCGACATCGAGGCGGTGCACGATGCCCTGCCGCTCGTGGGCGCCAGAGGTGGAGATGCGGTATCCCGCCGCGGCGAGCCCGCCCACGACGGTCGGCCCGCTCCAGCCGACACCGGTGTGCGCGGCCACGCCGACCGGCTTGTCGACCGCGACGATGTCGTCGTCGGCGTAGAGGATCTTCATGCCCTCGACCGGTTCGGCCTCAATGGTCAGCTCGCGTTTCGGCTCGGGGAAGATCACCTCGAGCCAGGCCCCCGCAGTGAGCCGGTCGGACTTGCCCGCGGCGATGCCGTCGAGTTGTACCGAGCCCTCCTCGGCGAGCGCGGCCACCGCGGTGCGCGACAGGCCGAGCAGCCGGGCCAAGCCCGCGTCGACGCGCATGCCGTCGAGCCCGTCGGGGACGGGCATGGTCCTGGTCTCCCTCATGCCGCGCTGCCCTCGCTCGCGCTGTCGGGCTTGCCGTGGCCGACCCGGGTGCCGTTCGGTTCGTAGCCGAACACGGTGAGCACCACCAGCAGGATCGCCCCGCAGACGATGGCCGAGTCCGCGACGTTGAACACCGGCCACCAGCCGACCGCCACGAAATCCACCACGTGGCCTTGCAGCGGGCCGGGGGCGCGGAACAGCCGGTCCATCAGATTGCCGAGCGCCCCGCCGAGCACCATGCCCAGTCCGATCGTCCACGCCAGTGAGCGCAGGGTGCGGCCGATGCGCACGACGCCGACGACGACGGCGGCGGCGACCAGCGTCAGCAACCAGGTCATACCGGTGGCCATGGAGAACGCCGCGCCCGGATTACGCACCAGGCTCAGGCGCGCGAAGTCACCGACGATCGACACCGGATCGCCCGGCGTCAGATTCGCGACCGCGATGGTCTTGGTGAGCAGATCCAGGCCGAGCACGACGGCGGCGAGGACGAGCAGCGTGCGCAGGCGCTGCGGCGGGGCCGACGAGGTCGTCGGATCGGAGGTGTGCGCTGGGATGTCCTCGGGCGGCCGGTCGTCACTCACACGCACCATCATCTCTCGAGCGCGATCACGCTCGGTGCGCGCGTCCGATTGCCCCGGCCGGAGCGGCCGTCGGCGCCGGCCCGGCACGCCGACCGGCGCACGGGCCGGATGTCCCAGCTGACACTCAGGAAGCGGTCGTACCCTGATGCACGTGACGGTGTTGTCTTCCCCCCACCTTCCGCGGATCGCGCGCTCGGGCGTGCTGCTCATGGTGCTCGCGGTCGGGCTCTCGGCCTTCGGTGTCGGTTGCGGCGACGGCGCCGAGTCGCGCGGCGAGTCCGACGGCACGGAGCCGCTGGGACTCGGCAAGGAAGTCACCGTGCCGATCGCGGCCGCGGTGACCACGGTCGAATCGGCCGGCGCCGAGCCGCGGTCGCTGCTGCGGCCGGAGTATCCGGCGGGCACCGTGCAGCGGGTCACCCTCTACACCGCGCACCACATCGAACAGCAGATCGATCACCAGCCCAAGCGCGACTTCTCCACCCCGGCGCTCACCATTCCGATGACCGCGCAGACCACCGCGGAAGGGATAGATCTGACCCTCGGCACGGTCACCTCGCCCGACCCGGCGCTGGCCAAGGCGCTCACCAAGATCGGCGGCTCGCACGCGGGCTTCGACCTCAGCGATCTCGGCGCGATCACCGCCCTGCGGCTCGAGCCGGCGCCGGACGCGTCCAACACCGCCCGCGCCGCCCTCGAGCAGGCGTTCTACCAGGCGGTCTACCGGTCGATCGCTTTTCCCGACCAGCCCGTCGGCGAGGGCGCGGTCTGGACGGTGCGCCAAGAGGTCACCGGCGGTGTCCTGTTGGACCAGGTGACCACCGCGACGCTGAGCAAGCGCGAAGGAGACCGGCTCACCATCGAACTGCACGTGACCCAGAAGCCGAAGTCGCCGGTGTGGAACCTGCCGAACAACGCGGGCACCCTGGACATCCAGGACTACGTCATGCAGGGCGCGGGCACCATCACGGTGGATCTCGGATTGCCGTTGCCGGTGGCCGGGTCCATCACCGTCGGCGGTCACCAGGCCTATCGCGATCCGAACAGCGACAGCACGCTGCGGCAGACGATCGATACGCAGGTGTCGTGGACCGAATGATCCGTGCGGCCGGCCTGCCGATCGCGGCGGCGTCCGTCGCTCTCGCCGCGGGCTGCGGGTCCTCCGATAGTGCTGTCCCCGGACTCCCGGAACTGCCGCCGCTGGGCCCGGCGGTGGCCGCGGCGCCCGTGACGGCCGGCCCTGAGACCGACTCCGGCCGGTTGGGCGCCCAGCTGCTCGGCGAGGCGAACCTGCCGTCCGGCTTCACCGCCCTGCCGACGCGCGCCGACACGGGGATCGCACCGTCCGGCGCGTCCGCGACCAATCCGCCGGAATGCGCGAAAGTCCTGACTCCGATCGGCGCGCAACACGCCGGCGCCCTTGCCCAGGCGTCCACGCAATACGCCGGTCCGAATTTCTCCAGCATCGATATCGACGCGGCGAGTTATCCGCACGACGCGCTCGGCGGCGCGTTCTCGGCCGTGCAGGAGACGCTGCGCCGGTGCGTGCGCTATTCCGGCGCGGACGCCACCGATATCCCGGTGGATTACCGGATCGGCGGGCTCGCCCAGCCCGCCGCGGGCCAAGCCGCCAAAGCCTTCCAGGTGCGCGCCACCAGCGACGGTCTCACCCTCGGCTCGTCCGTCGCGATCGTTCAGGTCGGAAGCACGTTGGTGCAGGTCGCGGTGACCGCGCCGGAGTCGGTGGACCCCGGTGTGCTCAGTGCGCTCACCGCGGCGCAGGTGCGTCGGCTACAGGGTGTCGCAGGCCCCTGATTTCCGACGATCCGGCCAATCGCGCCGGTGGCGGGAATAGGCTCGGCATGGTCCGACACAATGCCTCGACCGGAGGTTGATCATGTCCGATGTCAAACCCGTTCCCGATGGATATCCGGTGGTCTCGCCGGGGCTGGCGATCGACGGCGCGGCGGCGGCGATCGAGTTCTACAAGAGCATCTTCGGGGCCACCGAGCGCATGCGCATGCCCGGCCCGGACGGCAAGATCGCGCATTGCGAGCTGATGTTCGGTAATTCCGTCGTCATGCTCGGCGATCCGGCCCCTGATATGGATTTCCTCGATCCGAAGACGGTCGGCGGCACCCCCGTCAACCTGTATGTGTACGTCGAGGACGCCGACGCCGCCTTCGCCGCCGCACTGGCCGCGGGCGCCAAGGAGCTCACGCCGATGACCACGCAGTTCTACGGTGACCGCAGCGGCTCGTTCGAGGATCCGTGGGGGCACCGGTGGACCGTGGCCACCCACGTGGAGGACGTGCCGCCCGACGAGATGGACCGCCGGATGGCGGAGATGTTCGGCGGCTCCTGAGCGAGGCCGACCGGCTCATCCGGCGACAACCGAATCATCGTTCACGAACCCTGCTCGGTGCGAGAGTGGTTCGGGGGCGGGGCTGTCTGCCATCCGGCGGTTCGATCGGCACTGCGGCCTGTGCGCGACGGCCTGGCGAAGTCGGAGTAGTGCGCCAGCGGCGGACCCGGACCCCCTCATCACTTGTGGCCGGGTCCGCCGCTCTCATAGTTACCCGCGGGCGATCGCTTCGAACACCTTCGGGTCGACGAGGGTGGAGGTGTCGCCGAGTTCGCGTCCTTCGGCGACGTCTCGCAGGAGGCGGCGCATGATTTTGCCGCTGCGGGTTTTGGGGAGTTCGGGGACGATGTGGATTTCGCGGGGTCGGGCGATGGGGCTGATGTGGCGGGCGACTTCGGTTTTGAGGTCGTCGATGAGTGTGGTTCCGGTGTTGTGGGCTTGGGCTGTGAGGATGACGAAGGCGACGATGCCTTGGCCGGTGGTGGGGTCGGTGGCGCCGACGACGGCGGCTTCGGCGACGGTGTGGTGTGCGACGAGGGCGGATTCGACTTCGGCGGTGGAGATGCGGTGGCCGGAGATGTTCATGACGTCGTCGACGCGGCCGAGGATCCAGAGGTCGCCGTCGGTGTCGAGTTTGGCGCCGTCGCCGGCGAAGTACCAGCCTTGTGCGGCGAAGCGTTGCCAGTAGGTTTCCCGGAAGCGTTGCATGTCGCCCCAGATGCCGCGCAGCATCGACGGCCAGGGTTGGTCGAGGACGAGGTAGCCGTTGGCTTCGGTTTCTCCGCGGTGGACGGGTTTGCCTTCTTCGTCGACGACTTGGGCGCTGATGCCGGGTAGTGGGGTCATGGCGGCGCCGGGTTTGGTGGTGGTGACGCCGGGTAGGGGGGAGATCATGATGGCGCCGGTCTCGGTCTGCCACCAGGTGTCGACGATGGGGGTGCGGTCGGCGCCGATGACTTGGCGGTACCAGCGCCAGGCTTCGGGGTTGATGGGTTCGCCGACGGAGCCGAGTAGCCGCAACGACGACAGGTCGTGGGCGTCGGGGATGTCGCGGCCCCATTTCATGAAGGTGCGGATGAGGGTGGGGGCGGTGTAGTAGATGGTGACGCCGTATTTTTCGATGAGGTGGAAGTGGCGGTGTTCGTCGGGGTGGTTGGGGGTGCCTTCGTAGACGATTTGGGTGCTGCGGTTGGCGAGGGGGCCGTAGACGATGTAGCTGTGGCCGGTGACCCAGCCGATGTCGGCGGTGCACCAGTAGGTGTCTTGGCCGGGTTTGTGGTCGAAGACGGTGTGGTGGGTGTAGGCGGTTTGGGTGAGGTAGCCGCCGGTGGTGTGGAGGATGCCTTTGGGTTTTCCGGTGGTGCCGGAGGTGTAGAGGATGAACAGGGGGTGTTCGGCGTCGAAGGGTTGTGGTTGGTGGGTGGGGGATGCGGTGGTGACGGTGTCGTGCCACCACAGGTCGCGGTTGTCGGTCCAGGGGACTTCGATGCCGGTGCGGCGCACAACCAGCACGTGTTCGACGCTGCCGGGGGTGGTGCTGTGTGCGTGGAGGGCTTGGTCGACGGCTTGTTTCAAGGGGGCGGCTTTGCCGCGGCGCCACTGTCCGTCGGTGGTGATCACCAGGCGGGCTTGCGCGTCGTCGACGCGTTGGCGTAGGGCGGTGGGGGAGAAGCCGGCGAAGACGACCGAGTGGGTGAGGCCGAGGCGGGCGCAGGCGAGCATGGCGATGATGGCTTCGGGGACCATCGGCATGTAGATCGCGACGCGGTCTCCGGCGACGAGGCCGAGGTCGGTCAGTGCGTTCGCGGCCCGGCAGACGTCGTCGAGCAGTTCGCGGTAGGTGATGGCGCGGGAGTCGCCGGGTTCGCCTTCGAAGTGGATGGCGACTTGGTCGCCGTGGCCGTCGAGGACGTGGCGGTCCACGCAGTTGTAGGCGACGTTGAGTTTGCCGCCGACGAACCACTTCGCCACCGGCGCGTCACTCCAATCCAGCACCTGTGTCCACGGCTGGTCCCAATGCAGCCTGCGGGCCTGCTCGGCCCAGAACTCCAGCCGATCCGACAGCGCCCGGTCGTACAACGCCGCGCTCGCGTTCGCTTGGGCGGCGAAATCCGCGTCGGGCGGGAAGGCGGTGGTGTCGCGGTCATCGGTAGTTGCGCTGGTCACGCGAAATCTCCTAACGAAAAGCAAAGGGAACGAGGTGTGCCGGGCAACGATCAGTGCGCCACGGCCTTCTCGGCGCCGACGCCGGTGAGCGAGCGGACCTCCATCTCCGCGGCCTTGGCCGGATCCTCGGACCTGCCGCCGACGAAGGTGCCGACGACGCCGAGCACGAACGCCAAGGGAATGGAGACGATGCCCGGGTTGGACAGCGGGAACCAGTCGAAGTCCGAGCCGGGAAGCATGGCGGACTTGCTGCCGGAGACCGCGGGGGAGAACACGATCAGCACGATCGTGGAGATCAGGCCGCCGTACATGCTCCACAACGCGCCGGTGGTGTTGAAGCGCCGCCAGAACAGCGAGAAGAGGATGGTGGGCAGGTTCGCCGACGCCGCGACCGCGAACGCCAGCGCCACCAGGAAGGCGACGTTCTGCCCGTTGGCCAGGATGCCCAGCGCGATGGCCAGTACGCCGATCACCACCGCGGTGATCCGGGAGACCCGGACCTGTTCGCGCTCACCGGCTTTCCCGCGCTTGATGACACTGGCGTAGATGTCGTGGGCGAACGACGCCGACGCGGTGATGGTCAGGCCCGCGACCACCGCGAGGATGGTGGCGAAGGCGACCGCCGAGATCACCCCGAGCAGCACCACGCCGCCGAGTTCGAAGGCCAGCAGCGGAGCCGCCGAGTTCTGGCCGCCCGCGGCCGCGAGGATGCGGTCCGGTCCGACGATCGCGGCCGCACCGTAGCCGAGGACCAGGGTGAACAGATAGAACGCGCCGATCAGGCCGATCGCCCAGACCACCGACCGCCGCGCCTCTTTGGCGGTGGGCACGGTGTAGAAGCGCATCAGCACGTGCGGCAGGCCCGCGGTGCCCAGCACCAGTGCCAGACCGAGGGACAGGAAGTTGAGCTTCGAGGTCTCGCTGCCGCCGTACTGCGCGCCGGGAGCGAGCACGTCGCGCGCGGCGACCGCCTTGTTCGCCGAATCCGAGACCGCGCCCTGGGCGGAGCCGAGGATGTCGGAGAAGTTGAAACCGAACTTGGCGAACACCATGACGGTCATCAGCGCCGCGCCCGCGATCAGCAGTACCGCCTTGATGATCTGCACCCACGTGGTGCCCTTCATGCCGCCGACCAGCACATACACGATCATCAGCACGCCGACCACGGCGATCACGACGGATTGACCGGTCTTGTCGGAGATGTCCAGCAGCAGCGCGACGAGCCCGCCCGCGCCCGCCATCTGGGCGAGCAGGTAGAACAGCGACACCGTCAGCGTGGACAGCGCGGCGGCGGTGCGCACCGGGCCTTCCTTCAATCGGAAGCTCAGCACGTCGGCCATGGTGAATTTGCCGGTGTTGCGCAGCATCTCGGCGACCAGCAGCAGGGCGACCAGCCAGGCGACCAGGAACCCGATGGAGTAGAGGAACCCGTCGTAGCCGTAGACCGCGATGGCGCCCGCGATGCCGAGGAAGCTCGCGGCCGACAGATAGTCGCCGGCGATGGCGACGCCGTTCTGCGGACCGGAGAAGCCGCGTCCTCCAGTGAAGTAGTCGGCGGCGGTGGCATTGTTGCGGCTGGCCCGGATCACCACGATCATCGTGATGGCGACGAAGACGCCGAAGATGGCGATATTGGCGATCGGGTTGCCGACCGTCGCCGCCGCGGCATAGGTGTGCACGGTGTTCACGCTCGGTCTCCCTCGAGGTAGCCGCGGATCTTCGCCGCGCGCGGATCCAGTTCACGGTTGGCGAACCGGACGTAGAGCGCCGTGATGACGAAGGTGGATACGAACTGGCCGAGGCCCAGTAGCAATCCGACGTTGATGTTGCCGAACACCGAGCGGCTCATGAAGTCATGGGCGTAGGCGCCGAGCAGGACAAAGCCGAGGTACCAGAGCAGGAACAACACGGTCATCGGAAAAACGAAGCGGCGCAATCGGCTTCGCAGTTCCTGGAATTGGGGGCTCGCCTGTACTTCGGCGAATTCTGCTGCGCTCGGCGCTCGCCGCGGGGCGGTGTCGTCGAGTTGGATACTGGTCATGATCGTCCTACCAAGTGACGTGGCTTACTTCTCGAGGACGGTAAGCCAGACCAGCGGGGCGTCAGTAGGCTGTGGTCTGGGTCACTCCGTGAAGGTGTCCGAATCTGCGGTGAGCGGTCGATGCGCCGCGACGAACGGTCGGCCCGAGTGGCGCCGCGGGCAGGTCGCCGGTCAGTCCGAGCGCAGACTGCGCTCGCGGTCCGCGCCCATGCCCAGTCGCTCCGGCGCGTGCATCCGCACGAAGATCCGGCTCACCGCCCTGGCGCCGAGCCCGCGGGTGAACGAGCTGACCAGCACCATGGTGGCGAACGCCAACGGCACGCTGATCGCCGCCGGGTAGCCGAGCAGCGCCGCGGGCCAGCCGCCCGCCACCTCGTCGGAGAAGCCGCCGGTCACCGAGACGGCGGTCGCGGTGCCCGCCGCGAGCCCGCCCGCGACCAGGCCGGCCGCCGCGCCCCCCGCGGTCAGCCCGCGCCACCAGATGCCAAGGACCAGTAGCGGGCACAGCGTGGAGGCGGCCACCGCGAAGGCCAGGCCGACGGTGCGGGACAGGTCCAGCGACGCGACGGTCAGTGACAGCGCCAGCGGGACCGAGCCCGCCGCCAGCGCCGCCGTGCGGAAGTCACGGATCCGTCCCCGCAGCATGTCGGTGCTGAGCACGCCCGCGATGCTCACCAGCAGTCCCGAGGAGGTGGACAGGAAGGCGGCGATCGCACCCGCGGCGACCAGCGCCGCGAGCAGCTGACCCGGCAGTCCGGCGACCACCGATCCGGGCAGTAGCACCACAGCGGCGTCGGAGGTCCCGGTGATCAGCAGTTGCGGCACGTACAACCGCGCGAAGACGCCCAGCAGCACGGGGAACAGGTAGAAGAGCCCGACCAGGCCGATCACCGCGAGCGCGGTCGCGCGCGCGGCCCGCCCGTCGGGGTTGGTGTAGAAGCGCACCAGCACGTGCGGCAGCCCCATGGTGCCGAGGAAAGTCGCGAGGATCAGCGAATAGACCTGGTAGGTCGGATGCGGGCCGCCCAACCCGCCACCCGGCGCCAGCCAGGCCGCACCGTCCGCCGGCGCGCCCGCGACCACCGGCACCGTGGCTCCGGCCTCGAGCACCAATCGCGTGCCCGCCGCCAGATCATGGGTTCCGGGTGTCAGCGGCACCAGGCCGTCGACCGCGCGGTCGTCGAGGGTTCCCGTGATGGCGACCTGCTGCGGAGCGTTGACCCGCACCACCACGTCGGTGGTCACGTCCACTGTCGTTCGCTCGGTCACCACCGGCGGAGCGGGCGCGCCGACTTGCCGCTCGTCGGCGAGGAAGTGCCCGAGCAAGACCAGCGCGGGGAGCGCCACCGCGGTCAGCTTCAGCCAGTACTGGAAGGCCTGAACCAGGGTGATCGAGCGCATCCCGCCGCCGACCACGTTGGCGATCACGATCACGCCCACCGCCACCGCGCCCACCCAGTCCGGCACCCCGAGCAGGATGTGCAGGGTCAGCCCCGCCCCCTGGAACTGCGGGATGAGATACACCGCGCAGATCAGCACCACCACGGTGGCCGCGAGCCTGCGCAAACGCACTGAGCCCAAACGGAATTCGGCGAAGTCGGGCACGGTGTACGCGCCGGAGCGCCGCAGCGGCGCGGCGACGAAAAGCAGCAGCGCCAGGTACCCGGCCGTGAACCCCACCGGATACCACAGCGCGTCCGCGCCGTATTTCGCGATCAATCCGGCGACCCCGAGAAACGATGCGGCCGAAAGATACTCGCCGGAGATCGCCGCCGCGTTCCAGCGCGGCCCCACGCTGCGGGACGCGACGAGGAAGTCGGAGGTGGTGCGCGCGAGCCGCACGCCGTAAGCGCCGATCGCGACAGTCGCCAGCGCCGCGAGGACCAGCGCGGCCACGGTCAGCGCGGGCGCGGTGCCGGAGATCACGAAGCGCCCCGCGGCAGGTGAATCAGTCCGGCGGGTGAGGCGGATCGCTGCCGTGGCCGTCGGCTCCGCTCGGCTGCCTCTAGCCGGGTCGACTGAAGCCCTGCGTGCCGTATCCCGCGAGGCAGGTGAGTCGGTGTGGCGGGCGATGCGGGTGTGATGATGGCAGTGGCGGATCGCTTGGACGACTGAAGCCCTGCCTGCCGTAGTGGGCGGGCCGGCTGGGCTGTACCCGTGCCCGCCGAATCGCTCGCCACGTATGCGTGGGCGAAGCCGGTGGTCCGCGCTGCGGAGGTGGTTGAAGCCCGGCGCACCGTCAGTCCTCGGCCAATTCGAGGAAGTCCTGCTCGTTGCGTTCGGCAAGGCGCACGTACGTCCGGCCGATCAGGAACAGCAACGGGTACACCGCGCCGCCGAGCAGCAGCCAGGGCAACCGGATGCCCAGCACCGTCGCCGAGCCGATCGAGCCGGTGCGGAACAGCACGGGCAGCGCGCACAGCAGCGCGATCGTCACCAGGCCGACGCGTAGCGCGAGCCCTAGCTGCGCGCGGATGAGGCCGCCGATGAGCGCTTCGCCGAACTCGGTCTGTTCGGCGACCTCCACCCGTGTGCGTACCCGCCGCGCCCCGCGGCGCTCGGAGAGCACGACGCGACTGCGCCCCGGACGCTGCGGCGCGGTCACGGGGCGCCCCAGTGTTGCCGTGGCCGGTGCACCAGCCGCTGCTTCAGTTCGCGCACCTGTCTTCGGCTGACCGGCAGTTCGACCGCCTGCGCGTCGCCCTCGGCCCGCAGGCACACCACGGTCCCGGTACCCACCGTGCGCAGCCCGGTGACCAGCCGCAGCGCCACCAGGTAGGACCGGTGCACCCGCAGGAAACCGGCGTCGTGCCAGCGAGCCTCCAATGCCGACAACGGGATTCGCACCAGGTGCGATCCGTCGCTGGTGTGCAGCCGCGCGTAGTCGCCGTCGGCTTCCACCCAGCTCACGCTCGACCTCGGCACCAGCGTCGTGACCCCGCCCAGCTCCACGGGAATGACCTCGCTCGGATCGGCGCGCGCGTCGGCGGCGGGCTGGTGCGACGTGCTGCGCGCCGCGGCGATCCGCCGCACCGCCTCCGCCAGCCGCGCCTCGCGCAGCGGCTTGAGCAGGTAGTCCACCGCGCCCAGGTCGAACGCGGCGATCGCCCGGTCGTCGTGCGCGGTCACGAAGACCACCGCGGGTGAATTGGCGAATTCCGAGAGAATGCCCGCCAGCTCCATCCCGTCCAGGCCCGGCATGTTGATGTCCAGGAACACCGCGTCGATCGGATGGGCCCGCAGCACCCGCAGCGCGCTGGTGGCGTCACCGGCCGCGTGGATCTCCCCGATCTCGGTTCGCGCGCGCAGCAGATACACCAGCTCGTCGAGAGCGGGTTTCTCGTCGTCCACGGCGAGCACGCGTAGCGCGCCCGCCGGTTTGCCGGTAACGCGGGTCACAATCGCTCCATGGTAAGGCTCCCGTGCGGGGCCGCCGACCGGGCGTCGTCGGCGTGACCCGCTGTGCTCCCGGGCCTCGGGCGCGTTGGTCGAATATCGGGTGGCTTGCCGTAGGCACGAGCCGTGTTCCGGGCTTCGCGCGCGGGTCTCATGCCCGGATCCCCGCGCGGAATTTCGGGACGCGCAGGCTGACCTTGGTGCCCGCCCCTGGCGCGGTTTCCACGACCAGGCCGTAGTCGTCGCCGAAGGCGGCGCGCAACCGGTCGTCGACGTTGGCCAGACCGACGTGGGCTGACTCGCCGGAGCCCGCCGGGCCCGTTCCGGCGTCGACGGCGTCCAGCGCGCCCGAGCGCAGCAGGTCCGGGTCCATGCCTACGCCGTCGTCCTCGACGCTGATCACGCAGTCGGTGCCCGCGTCGGTGGCGACGATGCTGACGGTGCCGCCGCGCGCGGTGTCCGCCAGGCCGTGCCGCACGGCGTTCTCCACCAGCGGCTGGAGCGCGAGGAAAGGCAGGACCACGCCGAGCACCTCGGGCGCGATCCGCAGCCGGACCTGCAGCGCGTCGCCGAAGCGGGCCCGTTCCAGCGCGAGGTATCGCTCGATGTTGCGCAGTTCGTCCGACAGCACCGTGAATTCGCCCGCCGCGCGGAAGGAATAGCGGGTGAAGTCGGCGAACTCGAGGATCAGTTCGCGGGCCCGCGCCGGGTCGGTGCGGACGAACGAGGCGATGGTGTTCAGGGCGTTGTAGATGAAGTGCGGGCTGATCTGCGCTCGCAGCGCACGCACTTCCGCTCGGTCCAACCGGGCCCGTGACGCGTCCAGCTCGGCCAATTCGAGCTGGCCGCAGGCATAGCGCGCCACCTCGGCGACCGCACCGAGCCGGCCCGGCCCCGGCTGCCCGGTGCTCACGACGCCGAGCACCCCGGCCACGCCGGTCGAGTCGATCAACAATGGTTGCGCGATCAGCGTGCGCCCCGCGTGTTCGCCGCGGCCGGGCCCGGCCACGAGCACCGGCCGCTCGCCCGCGACGGCGCGCTCCGCGGCTTCGGTGAAGTACTCGGCCAGTTCGGCGTGCGGGCCGTCCCAGGCGAGCAGCGTGCCGTCTGCGCTCGCCAGCGCGAGCGCGTCCGCGCCGGTGAGCGCGCGCAGGTGGGGCGCGGCCTCCCGCGCGGAGCGTTCGGTCAGCCCGCGGCGCAGCGGGACCGCCGCCAGCGACGCGGTGTGCAGCGCCGAATGCACCGCCCGCTCGGCAGGGGTGGTCACCACTCTGCGGGTGCGCGACCAGATCAGCAGCGCACCGACGAGCAGCGCCGCCACGGCCACGACGGCGAGCGCGGTGGTCATGGCGGGCATCGGCGCACGGACTTCATGGGACGATTATCGCGTCGACCGGATGGGGCGCGGCACGGTGGCGGACCTGCGACCGAGCTCCGGCCCGAAACACCGGACCGCGGCGTCACCCGGGCGACGGTGCGGTCCGGTGGGTGGGGACCATGCCGGACGACCGTACCGACCGGGTGCTCTCGGTTGCCGGTGGGCGCGGTGCTGGATGGCACTGTCCGAGGCGGCCGGTGTAGCTGTCCCAGGCGATCGATGTGACTGCCCGAGACGGCCGGTGTAGAGGCCGGGCCGGGACGGCTGGCTCAGCCCTGGTACTGCGGCACCGTGAACTCCACGGTGCCGGGCGCCGGGAAGTGCGCCGCGCCGACGCCGACGGTAGCGGTGAACGTGCCGATGCCCGGCACGAACAGGGCGGAGTGGCCGCTGTTGCCCCAGTAGCCGGGACCTTGCGCGACCACCTTGAACGCCCCTTCCTGACCGGTCGCGACATTGCGCCAGTTCAGCGTGAGCGGCAGCGTGCACGGCCCGGCGCCGACCAGCGTCGCGCCCACGGTGAACGCCGCCTGGTTGGGGTAGGCGTTGCCGTTGACCGACATCTCCACCTGACCCACGCACGGCCCCTGCGCCAGGGTGTACACCGTGGCGAAGGCGGCTGGGGCCGCCGCCGCCGGAGCGGCCGTCGCGACCAGGGCGGCCACCGCCGTCGCGGGAACCATCAACAGCGCTGTCGTCGAATGCATCGACACCTCCACGAATCGGGAAAGTTCTTGTCTGTCACGCTCATCCGTCCCGTCAAGCGTCCGACATCGCCGTGGGGGAGGGAAGCAGAGCCTACCGCCGCGCCACGGCCGACGTTCGGTGTTCCGGCATTCGGCGCGATTGCAACACTCGCGGAAATCGGCCGCTCCTCGGGCGAGTCGCCAGGACGCGCCGGTGGCCTGAGCAGCCGACACGCCGATGTCCGATCCGCACCCGCGTGCCGGTCAAGACCAGTCGGTGCGCACGCCTAGAATCGGTCCAGCCAACCCCCGTCGAGACCTTGGGAGGAAGGACCGTCTTGGCCGCCTCGTCCGGATCGTTCGTCCATCTGCACAACCACACCGAGTACTCCATGCTCGACGGTGCCGCCAAGATCTCGCCACTGTTCACCGAGGCGAAACGGCTGGGGATGAACGCGGTCGGGATGACCGACCACGGCAACATGTACGGCGCCTCCGAGTTCTACAACTCGGCCAAGAAGCACGACATCAAGCCGATCATCGGCATCGAGGCCTATATCGCGCCCGGCTCCCGGTTCGACACCAAGCGCGTCCAGTGGGGCGATCCCGGCCAGAAGGGCGACGACGTCTCCGGCTCGGGCGCCTACACGCACATGACCATGGTCGCCGAGAACGCGACCGGCCTGCGCAACCTGTTCAAGCTCTCCTCGCTGGCCTCCATCGAAGGCCAGCTCGGCAAGTGGGCGCGCATGGACGCGGAGATCATCGCCCAGTACGCCGAGGGCATCATCGCGACGACCGGCTGCCCCTCCGGCGAGGTGCAGACCCGCCTGCGCCTCGGTCACGAGCGGGAGGCGCTGGAGGCCGCCGCCAAGTGGCAGGAGATCTTCGGCAAGGAGAACTTCTTCCTCGAGGTCATGGACCACGGCCTGTCCATCGAGCGCCGGGTCCGCGAGGGCTTGCTGAACGTCGGCAAGCAGCTGGGCATTCCGGCGCTGGCCACCAACGACTGCCACTACGTCACCAAGGATCAGTCCGCCAACCACGAGGCGCTGCTGTGCGTGCAGACCGGCAAGACGCTGTCGGACCCCACCCGGTTCAAGTTCGACGGTGACGGCTACTACCTGAAGTCCGCCGAGGAGATGCGGGCGCTCTGGGACGCCGAGGTGCCCGGCGCGTGCGACAACACCGTGCTGATCGGCGAGCGGGTGCAGTCCTACGACGACGTGTGGGCCTTCAAGGACCGCATGCCGGTCTTCCCGGTGCCCGAGGGCGAGGATCAGGACTCCTGGCTGCGCAAAGAGGTCGACCGCGGTTTGGCCCGCCGGTTCCCCGGCGGCGTGCCCGAGGAGTACTACACCCGCGCCTACTTCGAGCTCGACGTCATCAAGCAGAAGGGCTTCCCCGCCTACTTCCTCGTCGTCGGCGACCTCGTCAAGCACGCGCGGGAGGTCGGCATCCGGGTCGGCCCCGGCCGTGGTTCCGCGGCCGGTTCGCTGGTGGCCTACGCGCTGGGCATCACCAACATCGACCCGCTGCCGCACGGCCTGCTGTTCGAGCGGTTCCTCAACCCGGAACGCCCGTCCGCGCCCGATATCGATATCGACTTCGACGATCGCCGCCGCGGTGAGATGGTCCGCTACGCCACCGAGAAGTGGGGCACCGACCGGGTCGCCCAGGTGATCACCTTCGGCACCATCAAAACCAAGGCCGCGATCAAGGACTCCGCGCGCGTCCAGTTCGGCCAGCCCGGCTTCGCCATCGCCGACCAGATCTCCAAGGCGCTCCCGCCGCCGATCATGGCCAAGGACATCCCGCTGTCGGGCATCATGGACCCCGACCACGAGCGGTACAAGGAGGCCGCCGAGGTTCGTGAGCTCATCGGCAACAACCCGGACGTGGCCAAGATCTACGAGACCGCACGCGGCCTCGAGGGCCTGATCCGCAACGCCGGTGTGCACGCCTGCGCGGTGATCATGTCCTCCGAGCCGTTGATGGACGCCATCCCCGTGTGGAAGCGGCCCCAGGACGGGGCGATCATCACCGGCTGGGACTACCCGTCCTGCGAGGCCATCGGCCTGCTGAAGATGGACTTCCTCGGCCTGCGCAACCTCACCGTGATCGGTGACGCGCTGGACAACATCAAGGCCAACCGCGGCATCGACCTGGACATGGACAACCTGCCGCTGGACGATCCCGCGACCTACGAATTGCTCTCGCGCGGTGACACGCTCGGCGTGTTCCAGCTCGACGGCGGCCCCATGCGCGATCTGCTGCGCCGCATGCAGCCCACCGGCTTCAACGACATCGTCGCCGTGCTCGCGCTGTACCGGCCCGGCCCGATGGGCATGAACGCGCACAACGACTACGCCGACCGCAAGAACGGGCGGCAGCCGATCAAGCCGATCCACCCGGAGCTGGAGGAGCCGCTCGAGGACATCCTCGCCGAGACCTACGGCTTGATCGTCTACCAAGAGCAGATCATGTTCATCGCGCAGAAGGTCGCCTCCTACTCGATGGGTAAGGCCGACGCGCTGCGCAAGGCCATGGGTAAGAAGAAGCTCGAGGTGCTCGAGGCCGAGTACAAGGGCTTCCACGAGGGCATGACCGCCAACGGCTTCTCCGAGGCCGCGGTGAAGGCGCTGTGGGACACCATCCTTCCGTTCGCCGGCTACGCGTTCAACAAGTCGCACGCCGCGGGCTACGGCCTCGTCTCGTTCTGGACCGCCTACCTCAAGGCCAACTACCCGGCCGAATACATGGCGGGCCTGCTCACCTCCGTGGGCGACGACAAGGACAAGGCCGCGGTCTACCTCTCCGACTGCCGCCGTCTCGGCATCACCGTGCTGCCGCCGGACGTCAACGAGTCCGAGCAGAACTTCGCCTCCGTGGGCAAGGACATCCGCTTCGGTCTCGGCGCGGTGCGCAATGTCGGCGCGAACGTCGTCGCCTCGATCATCCAGGCACGCAAGGAGAAATCGAAGTTCACCGATTTCTCCGACTACCTGAACAAGATCGACGCGATCGCCGCGAGCAAGAAGGTCACCGAATCACTCATCAAGGCAGGCGGTTTCGACTCCCTCGGTCATCCGCGCAAGGGCCTGATGCTGATCCACTCCGACGCCATCGATGCCGTGATGGCCACCAAGAAGGCCGAGGCGATCGGTCAATTCGACCTGTTCGGCGGCTTGGACGCGGACGAGTCGGTGACTTCGGTTTTCAACGTGAAGGTGCCCGACGAGGAGTGGGAGTCCAAGCACCGCCTCGCGCTGGAGCGGGAGATGCTCGGCCTGTACGTCTCCGGGCACCCGCTCAACGGCGTCGAGCACGTGCTCGCGGCCCAAGCCGACACGCAGATCCCCGCCATCCTCGAAGGCGACATCAAAGACGGCACCCAGGTGACCGTCGGCGGCATCCTGGCGTCGGTGAACCGGCGTATCAACAAGAACGGCCTGGCCTGGGCTTCGGCGCAGCTGGAAGACCTCACCGGTGGCATCGAGGTGCTGTTCTTCCCGCAGGCGTACTCGGTGTACGGGATGGACGTGGTCGAGGACGCCGTGGTGCTGATCAAGGCGCGCGTCTCGGTCCGCGACGACCGGATCTCGTTGATCGCCAACGATCTGGCCGTCCCCGACCTGTCCGCCGTCGGCGTAGCCAAGCCGCTCGCGGTCACCGTCACCACCCGGATGTGCACACCGGACAAGATCGGCGAACTCAAGCGGGTCTTGTCCAGGCACCCCGGCACGTCGGATGTCCATATCCGGCATGTCGGCGCCCGGGACAAGACCACGCTGCTGAAACTCGACGACCGCCTGCGAGTCTCACCGTCCTCCGCCCTGATGGGCGACCTCAAGGCCCTCCTCGGCCCCGGCTGCCTGGCCGGCTGAGCGACGGGTTTCCCACAACAGCGGCCCTGCACCCGATCCGCGCATCGTCGGGTGAGGGCCGCTGCCACTGTGCGAAGAGTTACCCTGCCACGTCGGCCAGTGCCGGGGCAGGTGCGGCGGTCGACGCTCGCATCGCCTGCTTGCGGTGCAGGGCGTGGCTGCACGCGACGACACCTAGCGCGGCGATGCCGAGAACCACGCCGATCCAGGCGACCGCGTCGTAACCGAGGCCCGCGCCGATGGCCAGGCCCCCGAGCCAGGGGCCTGCGGTGATGCCGACGTTGAACGAGGAGATGTTCGTGGCTCCCGCCAGGGTGGGCGCGTCGCCCGCGAGGGTGAAGACGCGGCTGTTCAAGGTCGGGTTGATGCCGAAACCGAAGGCGCCCAACAGGAATGACAGCACGACGACGGGAGCGGTGTATTCCGCCGTGAGGGCGAGCAGTGCCGAGGTGAGCACGCCTCCGGTAATGCCGACGTACAGGCTGGTCAGCGGATGGGTGTCGGCGGTGCGCCCACCGATCGCGATGCCGAGGAAGGCGCCGAGGCCGTAGATACCGAGCACCACCGGAATCCAGCCCTCGGCCATGCCGGTCGTGTCCGACAGCAAGGCGCCGAGGTAGGCGAAGGTGACCATCAGGGCGGCGATGGCCAGCGCGGTGGTGGCGTAGGACAGCCAGAGTTCGGGACGCAGCATCGTGCGCAGCTCGGTACGCAGTCGCGGCGTGGCAGGGCGTCCGCCGGGGATCTTCGCCAGCACTCCGACCGTCGCGGCCGCCGACAGCAGTGCGACTGCCCAGAACGCCGCCCGCCAGCCCCATTGCTGTCCGATCACGGTGCCCGCGGGGAGTCCGACGAGGATGGCCAAGGTCAGCCCGCCCGCGATGATGCTCATCGCCTTGCCCCGTGCGGTGGGCGGCACCAGGCTGATCGCCGTAGTCGCGGCCATCGCCCAGAATCCGGCGTAGACGAACGCGCCGACCACCCTGGTCGCGAACAGGACCCAGTAGTTCGAGGTGAGCGCGCCGATCACATGGGTGCCGACGAACACCGCGAGGAAGGCGAGCAGCGCGGTGCGCCGCGACCAGCGCAGCGTCGAAACCGCCAGCACCGGCGCGCCCACCAGCATGCCCAGCGCGAACGCCGAGATGAGCAGGCCCGCGCGCGGCACGGATACGCCCAGGTCCCCGGCCATTTCGGTGAGCAGGCCCGCGAGCATCAGCTCCGAGGTGCCTTGGGCGAAGATCGAAAGACCCAGGACATAGATCGCCACGGGCATCGGTACCTCCTTGTTTTGTACTGAACTATACAAAATGAGGGCGCGGCAAGTTCGCCGTCGGATGAAACAGGCTCGGGCGACTCAGAGCGCGTCGAGCGCGGTGGTCGCGATGGCGGCCAGCGTCTCGCGATCCGCGCCGCCGCGTGCGGCCACCCGCATGCCGCCGATGGTGGCGATCACGAAGTGGGCCAGAGTGGACGGATTCTTGTCCGGTGCGATCTCGCCCGCGCGCCTGCCCGCTTCGAACACGTCCGTCAGCACCGCGAGCCGTCGCTCGTGGTCGGCGGCGAGGACGGCGGCCAGTTCGGGGTCGTGCGGGGCCAGTTCGATCGTCGAGTTGACCACGAGGCAGCCGCGCGGGTCCTCGTCCGGGGCCTCGACGATCTGCCACAGCAGTGCGCGGATCTTGGCCCGCACCTCCGTCCGGCTGTCGAGCAGGTCGAACGTCGCGGCGTTCTTGGTCGCCATGTAGTGCCGCAGGGCGCGCCCGAACAGGTCGCGCTTGCTGGTGAAGGTGTTGTAGATGCTGCTGCGGCCCAGTCCGGTCGCGGCGCAGAGGTCCTCGGTGGAGGTCGCCTCGTATCCGGCGCGCCAGAACGCGCGCATCGCCGCGTCCACCGCGCGGTCCTCGTCGAACAATCTGGGTCGTGCCACGGATTCAGGCTAGCACAGTTTTGAACAGATCATTCCAATAAGTGTCGGATGCGAACGCTGCCTGCGCTTCTGTCGATCTCCAAGCGGCTGTTAAGCATTCGACAGGCGGGTTCGCCGACAGTTCTGGGACAAGGTCGTCCACTCGAGAAGAACGAGGAACATCATGCAAGCCATACTCCGCAGTCTGCGTCTGCTCGTAGTCGGCGTGACCGTGCTCGCGGCGTCGTCGGCCGTCGCGGCGATCGGTGCGGGCGCGGCGAACGCGGGCTCGGTCTACGAGATAAAGTTCGCGCCGGGCAGCGATCGCGCGTCGGTCGACGGCGCGGTGGTCCGCGGCGACGCCGACACCTTCGCGTTCGAGGCGCGGGCCGGGCAGACGCTGATCACCGAGCTCACCTCGGTCGAGGGCAACGCGCGGTTCACCACCACCGCCCCGGGCGGAAGCGTCCTGTGCCTCGAGGAGACCTGGAGCCGGATCGCTCTGCCGCGCACCGGCTACTACGCCATCTCGGTGGCGCCGAGCCGCGGCAACGCCACCTACACCCTGTCGGTGCGCATCATCTGATCCCGTCAAGGCGAGACCGCGACCCCGAGCGTCTGGGCGACCAGGAAGCGGGGGGCGTCCTCCCCGTAGAACGACTCGGCCTCGCGGATCTCGAAACCGGCGGTTGTCACCAGGGCGCGAATATCGCGGTTGAGGTGGCAGCCGCCGAACAGTCGTTTCTGGACCGGATTCAGCCGGTTCTGCCACACCCGCACCTTGTCGTCCGGCGCCAGCCCGTGTTCGACGAAGTGCAGGGTTCCGCCGGGAACGAGCACCCGGCGCACCTCGGCGAGCGCGGCGGCGATGTCGGGGATGGTGCACATGGTCCACGTCGACAGGGCGCAGTCGAAGGTGCTGTCGGCGAAGGGCAGCGCCTGTCCGTCCAGCCCGGCCCGCTCGATGGGCACGGTGGCCGCGGCGACTCGTTCGCCAGCCAGTCGCCAGCCGAGATCGGCGGGCTCGACCGCGCTCACCGCCGCGACCGCCGCCGGGTAGAACGGCACATTCCGTCCCGAGCCGAAACCGAGTTCCACGACCCGTCCGTGCAGCCCGGCGCACACCCGCTCGCGCAGCGGGTCGTTGACCCGCATCCCGCAGGCCACGTTGACGATGCGCGGTAGGACGTGCTCGGCGTAGACACCCACGCCTCCACTCTGGCAGGGATCGCCCGTTCCGGCCAGGACCCCACGGCCACAGCCGGTCGGCCTCGGCCCTTGATCCGGTCACAGTGGTCGCGCGGACGAATGAAGGGACTGCGGGCAGTTGGTCGCGCGGCCGGGAGCGCGCAGGCCGTTGTCTCCGAGGCAGGTGTCGCTATCCGGCGGGCCGGGCGCGCCCGTGCGATGCTGGCTCGGTGAGTGTGTTCGAGGTGTGGGCACCGCGGCCCGAGGCGGTGCGACTGGATCTGGAGGGTGTCGTCCACTCGATGACGCGGTCGCCGGACGGGTGGTGGCGCACCGACGTACCGGCCGCGAAGGGGGCCAGATACGGGTTCCTGCTCGACGACGACCCGACAGTGCTGCCCGATCCCCGCTCGCCGCGCCAGCCCGACGGGGTGCACGCCCGCTCGGCGCTGCACACCCTCGATCCGGCGGCGTGGACCGACGCGGGGTGGACCGGCCGTCCGCAGGCCGGGGCGGTCTACTACGAACTGCACATCGGAACCTTCACCCCGGGGGGCACCTTCGACGCCGCGATCGAGCGGCTCGACCATCTCGTCGCGCTGGGCGTCACCGTGGTCGAGGTCATGCCGGTGAACGCCTTCGACGGCACGCACAACTGGGGCTACGACGGCGTGCTCTGGTACGCGGTGCAGGAAAGCTACGGCGGGCCCGACGGCCTGCAACGGTTCGTGAACGCCTGCCATATCCGTGGTCTGGCGGTGTGCCTGGACGTCGTCTACAACCATCTCGGCCCGTCCGGCAACTACCTGCCACGTTTCGCGCCGTACCTGACCGAGGGTCGCAACACCTGGGGGCCGAGCCTCAACCTCGACGGTCCGCAGTCCGATCACGTGCGCAGGTACATCCTCGACAACGCCTTGCGATGGCTGCGCGAGTTCCACGTCGACGCGCTGCGCCTGGACGCGGTGCACGCCCTCGTCGACCGCACGGCCACGCACCTGCTGGCCGAACTCGCCGTCGAGACCGAGCGTCTCGCCACCCACGTGCGCAGGCCGCTGACGCTGATCGCGGAAAGCGATCTCAACGATCCGAAGCTGATCACCCCGCGCGCGGCCGGTGGGTACGGCCTGACCGCCCAGTGGAACGACGACCTGCACCACGCCGTGCACACCGCCGTCTCCGGCGAGCGGCAGGGCTATTACGCCGATTTCGGTTCGCTGCGCTGCCTGGCGCGGACGTTGAAGCACGGGTTCTTCCACGCCGCAACGTATTCCAGCTTCCGTGGCCGCACGCACGGCCGAGCGATCGATCGCGGTCTCATCCCCGGTAGCGCGCTGCTGGCCTACACCTGTGACCACGACCAGATCGGCAACCGCGCGCTCGGCGACCGGCCCAGCGCCTACCTGACCGACGGCCAGCTGGCGGTCAAAGCAGCCCTCGTGCTGTGCGGGCCGTTCACGCCGATGCTGTTCATGGGGGAGGAGTGGGGCGCGCACACGCCGTTCCAGTTCTTCACCTCGCACACCGACCCGGAGGTCGCCGCCGCCACCGCATCCGGGCGCAAGAAGGAGTTCGCTGCCCACGGCTGGTCCGAGGGCGAGGTGCCCGACCCGCAGGACGTGAAGACGTTCCTGCGCTCCAAGCTCGACTGGACCGAACCGGACGAGCCGGAACACGCGCGGCTGCTGTCGTGCTATCGCGCCCTGCTGGCACTGCGCCGCGACCGGGCGGAGCTCAGCGACCCATGGATGACCCACGTTTCGGTGGACTACGACGAGGCGGCGCGGTGGATCGTCGTGCACCGGGGCACGCTGGCACTGGTGTGCAACCTCGGCGAGGACCCGGTGGCCGTCCCGATCGCGGGCATCCCGCTGCTGTCCTGGGAATCCCCGACGATCGGCCCTTCCGCCACAACCGTTCCCGGCCACTCGTTCGCCCTGCTGGAGACGGCGCTGCCCGGCAGGCGCTGAGAGCGTGGAATCCCAGCTCCGGGCCGCCTTTCGGGCGTTTTCCGGATAACGGGCGTACAACTGTCCGAGACAGGTACTTTGCCGGAATCGTCCCGTGCGATTACCGTGGAGAGATGAGCAACGTCGCTTCCGGGGACCTCGCGGTTCTCCCCCCGGGAATGGGTGGCAGCGCAGCCGCCGAATTCGCACCGTTCGTGCGCGCTTTCGCACGGGCGTTCGGTACTCGTAGGGGTGCGGGGGCGGCGTTCACGCTGCACAGGCACGGAGAGCCGCTGGTGGACATCTGGGTCGGCTCCGGTGGTGACGTTCCGTGGACCAGGGACACCGGCACGATCATCTTCTCGGCCACCAAGGGAATCGCCGCCACCGTCGTGCACCGCCTCGCAGACCGCGGGTTGCTCGACTATTCCGCTCCGGTCGCGGAGTACTGGCCGGAATTCGGCGCCAACGGCAAGCGCAAGATCACCGTTCGCCAGCTGCTGACCCATCGGGCGGGGCTGTCCGCCCTGGCTCCGATCGCGACCGGCGGCCTGGCCGACGTGCTGGACCACGAGCTCATGGAGCAGCGCCTGGCCGCGGCGAAGCCCGACCGTTCGCTCGGCGTGCCCACCTACCACGCGCTTACCTTCGGCTGGCTGATCGGTGGCCTGGCCCGCTCGATCACCGGTACCAGTCTGGCGGAACTGATCCGCACCGAGGTCGCCGAGCCGCTGGGCATCGACGGCCTGCATCTGGGCAGGCCGCCCGCCGGTGCGGCGCTCACCTACGCGCCGCTGGCCGGCACCCAGCTGAGCATGCTCGGAAGGCCGCTCGGCGCGGCGGTTCTGGGCCGTAGCCACAAGATTCCCGGCGCGCTCGGCGCCGCCACCCGCTGCCTGTTCCTGCCCGGTCTGGAAGCCATTCTCGAGGGCGTCAGCCCGCCGATCCTGGACACCGAACTCGGTGCGGGCAACGGTGTGGCCACCGCGCCCGCGCTGGCCACGATGTACGGCGCGCTCGCGGGCGACGGCACCGTGGCCGACCGCAGGTATCTCGGCCGCCACACCATGAAGGCCCTGCGCCGTGTCGAGACCTATCAGCCCGACCGCGCGCTGTTCTACCTGCCGATGATGTGGCGACTGGGCTACCACTCGCTGCCGATGCCGGGCGCGCACGCCGGGTTCGGGCACATCGGGCTCGGCGGCTCCTTCGGCTGGGCCGAACCCCGCTTGGGCCTGTCGGTCGGCTTCGTGCACAACCGGCTCTCCGCCGCGCAGCTCAGCTACGACCAGTCGGCGGCGTTCTGGCTGTTGCCGCTCATGCTGAACTGCCTGCGCGCGTCCCGCCGCCGGATACCTTCGACCCAGACGCGCAAGGCCGCCTGACCTGCCGGGCGGTTCCGGTGCCCGGGAGCCATTCGGGCCGCCCAGGCCGGCTCGTTCGGACCGGAACCGGAGCGCGGGGCCGCTGGTAGCCGTCGTCCGGCTCAGGTCAGGTAACGGTAGGCAGGCGAATCGGGTTCGAGGCGCTCGCACTGGATCGGCGAATGGCGCATCCGTCCCAGCAACGGCCCCAGCCCGTCCGGCGCGCCGAGTTCGATGCCGACCAGCGCGGCTCCCGTCTCCCGGTTGTTGCGCTTGACGTACTCGAACAGCGTGATGTCGTCGTCGGGACCGAGCACCTCGTTGAGGAAACGGCGCAGCGCGCCGGGTTCCTGCGGGAAGTCCACCAGGAAGTAGTGCTTGAGACCGCGGTGGACGAGCGAGCGCTCGATGATCTCGCCGTAGCGGGACACGTCGTTGTTGCCGCCGGACACCAGGCACACCACGGTGGAGCCCGGCTCCACGGTGATCTCCGCGAGCGCCGTCGTGGTGAGCGCGCCCGCGGGCTCGGCGATGATGCCCTCGTTCTGGTACAGGTCGAGCATGGTGGTGCAGATCGCGCCTTCGTCGACCTGCATCATCTGGAACGCGCCCGCGCCCCTGGGCGACTCGCTGATGGTCAGCAACGGCAGTGATGCGTGCGAGACCACTCGCCCGCCGAATCCGGACACCGCGGCATACGGCACGGCGCCGACCCGGCGCACCGCGGCGCCGTCAACGAACGGGTCGATCTCCGGCAGCGTGACCGGACCGCTCGCCACGAGGGCCGCGGTCATCGAGGCCGCGCCCGCAGGCTCCACACCCAGGATGGCGGTGCGCGGAGACCGCGCGCGCAGGTAGGTGCCGATACCGGCCAGGCAGCCGCCGCCGCCCACCGGCACGATCACCAGGTCGGGAGTGGCGCCGAGCTGTTCCAGGATCTCCGCGGCGATGGTGCCCTGACCCGCCGCGGTGCGCGCGTCGTCGAACGGCGGCACCATCGTCGCGCCGCTGCGCTGCACGTCGGCGGCGGCCGCCGCGGCGGCGGCGTCGTAGGTCTCGCCGACCGCGATCAATTCCACGAACTCGCCACCGTGCACCCGGATGCGATCACGCTTCTGCTTCGGCGTCGTGGTCGGCACGTAGATACGTCCCTTGATCCCCATCGCCTGACACGCGAACGCGACGCCCTGCGCGTGGTTGCCCGCGCTGGCCGCCACCACGCCGGCGGCGCGTTCGTCCTCGGTCAGCTGCACCACCAGGTTGTAGGCGCCGCGCAGCTTGTAGGAGCGGACCGGGCTGAGATCCTCGCGCTTGAGATAGACCTCCGCCCCGGTCAGCGTGGACAGCCGCTCGCTGCGCTGAAGCGGGGTCGGGTCGATGACGTCGGCAATTCGCTTGGCGGCAGCATCGATCTCGTCCGCGGTGAGCGCAGGGCGAGAAGCGGACAGTGCGTCGAGGACATCAAGCGGATTGGACACCCGAAATATGCTGCCACCTGCCGCGGCGGCGAGCTGCGGCGGGTGGCAGTGACACGCGGGCCACCTGCGTAGGAGCTACCTGGGCGTGAGGACGAAGACGGGGATCTGACGGTCGGTTTTCGTCTGGTACTCCGCGTAGTCCGGCCATACCTGGACCGCTCGCTCCCACCACTGAGCTTTCTCCTCGCCGAAGACCTCGCGCGCGGTGTAGTCCTTGCTGACCGCGCCGTCGCGCAGTTCGACGTGCGGTTCGGCCTTGATGTTGTAGTACCAGACCGGGTGCTTGGGCGCGCCGCCCAGCGAAGCGACCACCGCGTACTCGCCGTCGTGCTCCACCCGCATCAGCGGCGTCTTGCGCAGCTTGCCGGTCTTCGCGCCCTTGGTGGTGAGCAGGATGATGGGCTTGCCCAGTAACGTCGCGCCCTCGGCGCCGCCGGAGTTCTCGTACTTCTCGGCTTGCTCACGGGCCCAGTCCGATGTGCTCGGTTCGTATTCACCTGTCAGTGGCATGTCTGCCGCAACGCCGCGGCGATCCTGCGTGTTCCCGGCGAGAAAAGTTCGCTGGCCCGAACTTCGGAATCCGACTACCCTGAGCAAATGGCGGTCGTTCACTCCTCGGCCCGCGGCGCCACGATCGACATCGCAGGCAGCGCGTGGCCGGTATACAAGCTCGACGCACTGGTCATCGGGCTGGGGACCTGCCTCGTCCTGGCTCTGATCACCGGATCGCTGCAGCTGGCGGTGCTCGTCGCGGCCGCGCTCGGTGCGGCGCGCTGGCTGATCGGGCTGGGCTCCGCCCGGCGCGACGAGCCGGGCCCGCGGCGCGCGTAGCGATCGCGACCAGCGCTTCGCCCGTCTTGCCGACTCGCGTATTCCGGCTTGCCATTAACGCTGTCCGGTCTGTTCGGCGATGAATTCGAGTAGTGGAGTACGCGGGTTTCGGTGGGATACCAGCGGGAGGATCAAGGCATGAAACGCCTGGTTGTATGTTGCGACGGCACGTGGAAGGCCGAGTCGAGCAGCACGGTTTCGAACATTGTCAAGATCGCGCAGACCATCCGGTTCGACGCGCCGGGACCGGCGGGACAAACGATCCAGCAGTGGGTCACCTACGTCTCCGGCCCCGGCGCGCGCGGCTTCCTCAGCGATCGCCTGCTGGGCGGAGCTTTCGGACTCGGGCTCGAGGCGAATCTGTCCTCCGCATACTGGCACCTGGCCCTGAACTGGGAAAAGGGCGACGAGATCTACATCTTCGGGTTCAGTCGCGGCGCCTTCACCGCGCGCAGCCTGGCTGGCCTGATCAGTCGCATCGGGATCATGACCCCGGAGGCGATGATCGCGGGCAAGTACCCCGAGGCCTTGCGGATCTACCGGCAGCGGCCGCCCGCACCGACGCCCGAGAATCCGGATCCGCCCGAGCCGCGGCAGTGGCGGGAGTTCCGCCGCGAGAACTGCAGGCGAGCGAAGATCGACTTCCTCGGCGTGTTCGACACCGTCGGCGCGCTGGGCGTGCCAGGGGTCACCTCGCTGCGGCACCGCTTCCACGACGTCAAGCTCTCCCGTCACGTGCACTGTGCCCGGCAAGCGCTGGCCATCGATGAGCGGCGGCGCAACTTCGAACCGTCCCTGTGGGAGGTTCCGGTCGAACCGACCGTGAAGTACCGGCGCGGGTTCGAGCGGGTCAAGCAGGTGTGGTTCCCCGGCGTGCACACCGACATCGGGGGCGGCTACGCCGAATGCGGCCTGTCCGATATGACGCTGCAGTGGATGGTCCGCGAGGCAGAGTCGGTGGGGCTGGCCTTCGACCGGGATCGGCTGGCGGAGCTGTCCAAACGCTGCGACACCGCGAAGGACGGGCACATGCGGCTGCACGATTCCCTGAGCATGGGCTATCGCATCCTGAACGTGGTGCGCACGCTGCGCAATCCGCGCAGCCGCCGCTTCCACTGGGATTCCTGGCGCCGGATATCCACGCCCACCGATCATGGGGTCCGGCTGGCCGCCTGCACGCAGGAGGCGTTCGACTACGATCCCGCGAATCTGCGGCGCTGGCGCGAGGAACTGGGCGGGGTGATTCCGGAGAAGACCTTCGAGCAGGTTCGCGGCGTCTTCTCGAAGGAACTCGTGAAGGCTCCCGCGGTGGCCGCCGCGCCCCCGCTCGAGCTCTCAGCGCACCAGTAGCGCGACGGGCAGCCTGGCGAACATCTTCTCCAGCCTGGCCCGGCCCTGGAAGGTGTGTCCGGTCAGCCGGTCGGTCCAGCTGCCCGAGGGCAGATCGAGGAACGTGTCGCCCCATCCGCTCTCGGCCAGGCTCACGCTGTGGCGGGTGGCCGCGACGATGACCTCCGGCGGCTCGCCCGTGCGACCGCGCGCGTAGGACACCAGTTCGGCCGCGTGGTCGCCGGTGGCGAACAGCGGCCGGTAGGCGCCGCCGACGAAGCAGTCGGGACGTTCGCGGCGCAACCACAGCGCGTAGGCGACGATCCACATCTTCGCCGCGCCGGTGGTGTCCAAAGCCGGTGTGCCGGTGAGCGATTGCAGCATGCCCGCGCGGGCGGCGAAGTCCACCGGCCTGCGGTTGTCCGGGTCGACGAGGGAGTCCTCCCACAGCTCGCAGCCCTGATAGACGTCCGGGATGCCGGGGCCGCACAGCTGCAGCAGCTTCTGCGACAACGCGTCCGACCATGCGTGCGGGGCCAGTTCGTGCACCAGGTCGCCGAGTTCGGAGCCCACCGGTCCGTCGATCACCGCGTCCAGCCACGCGTGCACGGCAGCCTCGAACTCCGCGTCCGGCTCCTCCCAGGAGGTCTTGGTGTTCGCCTCCCGCATCGCCTTCTCGGCGAACGCGTGCAGACGCTCGCGCAGGCCGGGCACCGACGCGGCGGGCCGTCCGTCCGCGGGCCACACCCCGAACATGTTCTGCAGCAGGAACAGTGCCGTCGCCCCGTCCGGCGCGGGGGTGGTCTCCAACCAGGAGTCCACGTTGCGCGCCCAGATCTCCGCGGCTTGGGACAGTACGCCGATGCGGGCGCGGACGTCCTCGCCGCGCTTGGTGTCGTGGGTGGACAGCGTCGTCAGGGTCGCGGGCCACAGTTGCGCGCGCTGGCTGTTGGACAGATGGAACTCGTTGAGCGAATGACCGAAGCGCGCCGGGTTGCCGCCGACCTCCTGCAACGAGACCAGCCGCGCGGCCTGGTAGAACATGGTGTCCTCGACCGCTTTCGCGGTCACCGCGCCGCAGACCTGGCTGAAGCGCACCGCCGCGTCCCCGTCGGCGGCCAGCGCCGCGACCAGCACCGCCAGCGGCGCGGTGAGCTCGCTGTTGCGCTTCTCCACCTCGGCGATCACCGCACCCGCCATTCCGGCCAGCGGCGCGTAGTCGGCCCGGTACACCGGCATGAACGCCAGCACCTCGATGGTGGCGTTGGTCAGCGCCATGGTGTCGAAACTCTCGGCGTTCGCGTCCTGCTTGATCGCGGCCACCAGGCGCCGGACTTCCGGCGTCAGGATGCTCTCCGCGACCGCTCGCTTGATCCGGTGCTCGGTCTCGCCGATCCACGCCCGGTCGCTGCCGTGCCCGGCGACCCGCCGCGACAGTTCGGTGAGCGCGTGCTCCCCGCGCGGATCGATCAGCACGCCGCCGAAGTCGGCCAGCGCTTCGTAGCCGGTGGTGCCGTCGATCGGGAGCGTGGCGTCCAGTGGCTCGCGGTTGGCCAGGATCTTCTCCACCAGCAGCAGCCGGTGCGGGCCGATCAACCTGCGCAGCCGGGCGAGATAGCCGGCGGGATCGGACAGACCGTCCGGATGGTCGACCCGCACACCGTCGATCAGGTCGTGCTCGCACCAGGCGGCGAGTTCGCGGTGGGTGACCTCGAAGACCTCGGGATTCTCCTGGCGGATCGCGGCCAGGCTGCTGACCGCGAAGAACCGCCGGTAGGTGCACAGCCCGGCCTTCCAGCTCACCAGCCGGTAGTGCTGCTTGTCGTGGATGCGCAGGGCGTTGTCCCCATCGGTGCCAGGCGCGATCGGGAACCGCAGATCGTGCAGGGCGAGCATGGGTTCGGCGCCCGTGCGGTCCACGGTCAGGGCCGCCGGGTCGTTCTCGCTCTGCAACACCGGCAGCGCCAGCCTGCCGCCCGCGCCGTTGCCCGGGCTCCAGTCGATGTCGAAGTAGTGCGCGAACCGCGATTCCTTGCCGTTCCGCAGGACGTCCCACCACCAGGCGTTCTGCCGCGGATCGGCGACGCCGACATGATTGGGCACCAGGTCCACGATCAGTCCCATGCCGCGGCTGCGCACCTCGTCGGCGAGGGCCTTGAGCCCGGTCGGCCCGCCGAGAGCGGCGGAGACCGTGGTCGGATCGGTGACGTCGTAGCCGTGCGTCGAGCCGTGCGTCGCGGTCAGGATCGGCGACAGGTACAGGTGTGAAATGCCCAGCTGCTGGAGGTATTCCGCGATGGCGCGCGCTTCGGCGAAGGTGAGCGTGTCCGGTCGCAGCTGTAGCCGGTAGGCGCTGCGAATCGTCGTCTGGCGTGCGGGTTTGCGTCGGAGGGACACGGGGTCGGTCACGTGCATCTCGGTGGAATCGGGTGGGTTCATCGGCATTCGGGTCAGGCGGCCTGGCGGAGGACGAGGAGACAACGAGCTTCGACGGTGACGGTGGCGCCCCCGGGATAGCCGGCGTCGGCCGGACCGGTCGGCGTCGAGCAATCCAATGCCACCGACCATTCCGCGCCGTCGCCGGCGCGCGGTAGCACGAAGTCGATAGCCGCGTCGTGGGCGTTGAAACACAACAGGAACGAATCATCGGTGATCCGCTCCCCGCGCGGGCCCGGCTCCGGGATCGCCTCGCCGTTGAGATAGACCGCCAGCGACTTGCCGAATCCGCTGTCCCAGTCCGCTTCGGTCATCTCCTCGCCGGACGGGGTGAGCCAGGCGATGTCGCGGGCGTTGTCCGCCGAACGGGTCGGGCCGCCCGCGAAGAAGCGGCGGCGCCGGAAGACCGGGTGCTCGGTGCGCAACGCGATCACCGCGCGGGTGAATTCGAGCAGGTCGGCATGCTTGTCCCGCAGCGACCAGTCCATCCAGGCCAGCGGCGAGTCCTGGCAGTAGACGTTGTTGTTGCCCTGCTGGGTGCGGCCCATCTCGTCGCCGTGCGCGAGCATCGGCACGCCCTGGCTGAGCAGCAGCGTCGCCATCAGGTTGCGGCTCTGCCGGTCGCGCAGCGTGAGGATCTCCGGATCGTCGGTAGGCCCTTCGACGCCGCAGTTCCACGAGCGGTTCCAGCTCTCGCCGTCGCGGTTGTCCTCGCCGTTGGCCTCGTTGTGTTTCTCGTTGTAGGACACCAGGTCCCGCAAGGTGAATCCGTCGTGCGCGGTGACGAAGTTGATGCTGGCGCTCGGTCTGCGCCCGGTGGCCTCGTACAGGTCCGAGGAGCCGGTGAGCCGGGAGGCGAACTCGCCCAGTGTCGCCGGTTCGCCGCGCCAGTAGTCGCGCACGGTGTCGCGGAATTTGCCGTTCCACTCCGTCCACAGGCCGGGAAAGTTGCCTACCTGGTAGCCGCCCTCGCCGACGTCCCACGGTTCGGCGATGAGCTTGACCTGGCTCACCACCGGGTCCTGCTGCACCAGATCGAAGAACGTCGACAGCCGGTCCACGTCGTGCAGTTCCCGCGCCAGCGTCGCGGCAAGGTCGAAACGGAAGCCGTCGACGTGCATCTCCAGGATCCAGTAGCGCAGCGAGTCCATGATCAGCTGCAAGGTGTGCGGGTGGCGCACGTTGAGGCTGTTGCCGGTTCCCGTGTAGTCCATGTAGAGCGAGGGGTCGTCGTCGACCAAGCGGTAGTAGGCGGCGTTGTCGATGCCGCGGAAGCCGATCGTGGGACCGCGGTGGTTGCCCTCGGCGGTGTGGTTGTAGACCACGTCGAGGATCACCTCGATGCCCTCGGCGTGCAGGGCGCGCACCATCGCCTTGAACTCGGTGACCGCGGATCCGGCGCGGTCGATCGCCGCGTATTCGTTGTGCGGCGCCAGGTAGCCGAAGCTGTTGTAGCCCCAGTAGTTCCGCAGTCCCTGGTCCAGCAGCACCCGGTCGTGCAGGAACTGGTGCACCGGCATCAGCTCGATCGCGGTGACGCCCAATCTCTTCAGATGGTCGATGATCGCCGGGTGCGCGATGCCGGAGTAGGTGCCGCGCAACTCCTGCGGCACCTCGGGATGGGTCATCGTCATGCCCTTGACGTGCGCCTCGTAGATCACGGTCTCGTGGTAGGGCCGCTTCGGCGCGCGATCGTCGCCCCAGTCGAAGTACGGGTTGATCACCACGCCGGTCATGGTGTGGCCGAGCGAGTCCAGTCCGTAGGTGTGCAGCGAGGGATGATCGCCGAAGTCGCCGTCGAAAGCTTTGCCATACGGGTCGAGCAGCAACTTGCTCGGGTCGCAGCGCAATCCCTTCGCGGGGTCGTATGGACCGTGCACCCGGAACCCGTAGCGCTGACCGGGACCGATCGCGGGAAGGTACGCATGCCAGACGTAGCCGTCGACCTCGTCGAGCGCGATGCGGGTCTCGGCGCCGTCGCCGTCGACGAGGCACAATTCGACCGCGTCGGCAACCTCCGAGAACACCGAGAAATTGGTACCCGCGCCGTCGTAGGTGGCCCCCAGGGGATAGGCGGTGCCGGGCCAGACACCCAGGAGTGTCGCGTCGCCGGGCGCTGCGTCGGGCTGAGCCATGGCAACGACAGTAGCGGCAGTCGGGCCTCGCGCTGTGCGGGTGGTTGCGGCCGAGTGGATCAGGGGAGGTCGTGGGCGTTTTCCAGCCAGCGGCGCCGGTAGCCGAAGCGTGTCGCTACGCGCGCGAGACCACCGAGCACCACCCGTTGCGCAAACGCGGGGATGCCCGCCAGATAGCCGTCCTGGTAGTCCCACAGCAGGGCGAGGGCGAGTGGATCGCGAGGCACCCTCGTCGAGGTGGTCTTCCCCGCGCGATCCAGGTGGTGCCAGAGCAGGAACAACTCCCAGTGCCGCAGCGGCGGCCGGATCTCGTGATCGAGCACCGTCCCGGGAACCGTGCTGTGGAACTCGTGCACCGTGCCCGCAGGCGCGGTCACGGTGTCGCCGGGATGCGCGAGGATCTCCGCGCCGTCGATGCGGAAGCGCAATTGTCCCTGCCGGACCGTCCATCGCTCGGTCAGCACGGGATGCCAATGCGGGCCCGCCTGGCGTTCCGCCCGCGGCAGCACGTGCTCGAGTCGCAGGTAGGGGCCCTGTTCGTCGGTGTTCTGCGCGACGAACGTCACGCGATGCCCATTGCGGAAGGTCAGTGTTCGCGCGTCTCGCATACTTCCATATATAAAGGTATCCTTCGTAATATGTCAACGGGTGAACCGACGCTGCTGAAGTTGCTCAGCCAGGCCACCGCCGCATACGAGCGCGCGCTGAACGACAAGCTGCGCGCGCGGCTGGACGGGCACCTGCGGCCCGCGCACTACGCGGTGTTCCGCTATCTGGATCCGAACGGGTCGCGGATCACCGCGCTGGCCGAGGCCGCGGGGATGACGCAGCAGTCGATGGGGGAGCTGGTGACGCATCTGGAGCACAGCGGGCTGGTGGTGCGCCAGGTTGATCCGGCCGACCGGCGCGCGCGGGTGGTCATGGTCACCGAGGCGGGCCGGGCCGCGCTGGGCGTGGCGGAGCAGCGCATTCGCGAGATCGAGGGCACGGTGGCGCAGGCGTTGGGTGAGCGTCGCCTCGCGGAGATGCGCGCCGCGCTGGCGCGAGTGGGTGCGGTGCTGGCATCGGAAACGACCGCCGATCGAGACGGGTGATCCACCGCCCGGAGACCGCAGGATGCCCGCCGCGCGGGTCAGTTCGCGGGCGCGAGTGAGCGCCGCCAGGTCTGGCCGACCAGATCGTGCCCCCAGCTGTGATGCGGGCTCTGATCCACGAGCTCGAACCCTGCCCGCTGGTAGACGCGCCGCGCCGCGGTGAGCACGTCGTTGGTCCACAGCACGATCTCGTGATAACCCGCCGCGGTGGCGAAGCGCAGGCACGCGTCGACCAGCGCCGAACCGACGCCGAGGCCGCGGGCGGCGGGCTCGACCAGGAGCAACCGCAGCCGTGCGGTGGTGTCGTCCTCGTGGACGCAGAAGACGCTGCCTACCGGGCGGCCGTCCGCTTCCGCGATCCAGGCGCGCTCGCGCCGCTCGTCGCGGCAACTCAGATAGTCGGCCAAGCGTTGCCGCGCAGTGGGGAAACGGCCGAACTCCCGTCATACCGGGCACCCGGCGGACTCGTGCCGGGCCGGGTGTTAACTTGAACGGTGTTCAAGCCGCCCCGGCGGGCCGGGGCCGTGACGCGAGGATTGCTGTGGCACTGACCCCCGACGAGATCACCGCACTCGACGCCGAGCACGTCTGGCATCCGTACGGCGGCTTCCCGGCCACGACCGAACCCCTGGTGGTGACCGCCGCCGAGGGGACCAGGCTGACCTTGGCCGACGGGCGTTCGCTGGTCGACGGCATGAGTTCCTGGTGGGCCGCCATCCACGGCTACCGGCATCCGAGGCTCGACGCGGCGCTGCTGGCCCAGTCGCGGCGCATGAGTCACGTGATGTTCGGCGGGCTCACCCATGAACCCGCGGCACGGTTGGCCGAGCTGCTGGTCGAATCCACACCCGCGGGGCTGGACAAAGTGTTCCTGTGCGACTCCGGCTCGGTGTCGGTCGAGGTCGCGGTGAAGATGTGCCTGCAATATTGGCGCTCGCTGGGCAAACCGGAGAAGCGCCGACTGCTCACCTGGCGGGGCGGATATCACGGCGACACGTTCACTCCGATGAGTGTGTGCGACCCGGAGGGTGGCATGCACTCGCTGTGGACCGACATCCTGGTGAACCAGGTGTTCGCGCCGGTGCCGCCGAGTGCGTACCTGCCGGAGTACGTCGCGGAACTGGAGCGGGTCATCGCCGCGCACGCGGGCGAACTCGCGGCGGTCATCGTGGAGCCGGTCGTCCAGGGCGCGGGCGGGATGCGCTGGCACCACCCCGGCTACCTCGCCGACCTGCGCAGGCTGTGCGACGAACACGGCGTGCTGCTGATCTTCGACGAGATCGCCACCGGGTTCGGCCGTACCGGAGAGCTTTTCGCGGCCGGGCACGCCGAGGTGAGCCCGGATGTGATGTGCGTCGGGAAAGCGCTGACCGGCGGCTACCTCACCCTGGCCGCCGCGCTGTGCACCGCGCGGATCGCCGAGACGATCAGCGCGGCGCACGGCGGGCTCATGCACGGTCCCACGTTCATGGGCAACCCGCTGGCCTGTGCGGTCGCCGTCGCGTCGATCGAGTTGCTGCGTTCGCGCGACTGGCGTGGCGAGGTGGCCGGGATCGAGGCGGGGCTGGCGGCGGGTCTGGCTCCGGTGCGCGGCCTGCCGGGGGTGGCGGAGGTGCGGGTGCTCGGTGCGATCGGCGTGATCGAGCTGGACCGCCCGGTCGACATGCGCGCCGCGACCGACGCCGCGGTGGCGGCCGGGGTGTGGCTGCGTCCGTTCCGGAACCTGGTGTACGCGATGCCGCCGTTCATCAGTTCCCCCGGCGACATCGCGACGATCACCGCCGGAATGCGCGCCGCGGTCGCCGCGCAGTCCGATCGGTGACCGCTCAGGCGATCCACGGCGGGACGATCGTGCCGTCGCCGTCCGGCGTTCCGGCTCGGGCGCCCGCCCGTGCGGTGACGATGGCGGTGTAGCCGACGCCGGTGCGCACCTGCCGCAGGACGTTCGCCGGAAGGATGACCGTATCGCCCTCGGCCGCAGTGACTTCCGTGCCGTCGATCGCGACGTCGATCCGTCCGGCCAGAACGGTCCAGATCTGCTCGGTGTCGATGAAGTGCAGCGGCCCGCTGGTTCCCGCCGGCACCTCGACCCGCCACAACGCGAGTGCGGATCCGCCTTGGGTGGGGGAGGCGAGTGTGGTCATGACGCCGCCCGGGGTTTCGGTGCGGCGGGTATCGGAGTGTCGGATGACGGTCATCAGGCGAGTCCTCTAAACTAGACAACGTGGTTGTCCATATAGTCAATGAGGTTGTCCATAATGTCAAGTGACGTGGGTGGCTACGAGTTGCCGCTGCGCATGCTGCTCGGCTTCCGCGCCGTCATCGATGAGGTGCACGCCGAATTGGCCGAGTACGGCCACGCCGAGTTGCGGCCCATGCACGGCTTCGTCTTCCAGGCAGTCGGCCGGGCGGGCGGTCCCTACGGCTGCACGGCCGCCGACCTCGGGCGCGCCCTGGGCGTCTCGAAACAGGCCGCGGGCAAGCACGTCGAGGCGTTGGAGCGGCTGGGTTACCTGCGGCGCGGGCACGATCCGACCGACGCGCGCCGCAAGGTCTACACGCTGACCGACCGCGCCGAGGAGGTGCTGACCCGATCGGCCCGCGCCTTCGACCGGATCCGCGATCGCTGGGCCGATCTGCTCGGTGCGGACCGGCTGGCGGCGTTGGAGCGCGATCTGCGCTTGCTGGCGCCCGGGGAGGTGTTCCGGCTCGATACGCCGAACTGGTTCAACGGTCCGTGAGCCGATCGCTTCCGCCGCGCGGGTTGTCGGCGATCTCCGGGCGATCGCTGTCCGACAGCATCTCCCACACCCGGAATATGCAGTGGTAGTCATCCGACCAGCCGCGCACCATCAGTAAGTAGGTGTCGCCGTCGCGGAGGACGACGCGGCGGCCGCGCAGTTTGGGATGCTCCGGGGTGTAGGTGGGCAGTACGCCGGCCAGCTTCGCCAGCGCCTGGGCGCGCGTGCCGACCACTTCCGCGAGGATCCGGGGTGACCAGCGTCTGTGGTCGCCCGAACCCGTGGTTTCCTCGACGACTATTGCCCACCGCGGCATCCGGCCGTGTTCCTCCCCGGTGCAGCTCCGTCACCGCGGGCCGGTGACACCACCAACGATGGCTCAACGGTACCAGCCGGGCCGGTGGACGGGTGCCCTGAACGGTGTTCAAGTATGCTGCCCAGCTGTGACTACCGATCCGCTGAGCTGGTTGGACGAACGCGCGACCGCGCGGGTGGCCGCGGGACTGCGCCGTGAGCTGCGCCCGCGCGCCCCGCAGGCCCCGTCCATCGATCTCGCCTCCAACGACTACCTGGGCCTGGTACGCCACCCCGAGGTGATCGAGGGCGCTGTCGAGGCGGTGCGCCGCTGGGGCGCGGGCTCGACCGGTTCGCGCCTGGTCACCGGGACCACCGCCGAGCACGAGCTGCTGGAGACCGAGCTGGCCGAATTCGTCGGCGCCGAAGCCGGGCTGGTGTTCGCCTCCGGATACGCGGCCAACCTCGGCGCCGTCACCGCGCTCGCCGGGCGCGGCTCGCTCGTGGTCTCCGACGCGGGCAGCCACGCGTCGCTGGTGGACGCCTGCCGGTTGTCGCGCGCCCGGGTGGAGATCGCGCCGCACCGCGACATCGCGGCGGTGGACCGGTTGCTGGCGGAGCGCACCGAGGAGCGTGCGCTGGTGCTCACCGATTCGGTGTTCAGCGCCGACGGCGATCTCGCGCCGCTGGCCGAACTGCATCGCGTGACCAGGGCCAACGCCGCCGTGCTCGTGGTGGACGAGGCGCACGGGCTCGGCGTGCGCGGTGCGGGCGGGCGCGGGCTGGTGCACGAGTCGGGTCTGGCGGGGGCACCGGATCTGGTGATCACCGCGACGTTGTCGAAGTCCCTTGCCGCGCAGGGCGGGGTGGTGCTGGCCAGTGCGCGGGTGCGCGCCCACCTGATCGACGCCGCGCGCACGTTCATCTTCGACACCGGTCTGGCGCCCGCCGCCGTCGGCGCCGCGCGGGCCGCGCTGCGCCTGCTGCGCTCCGAACCCGGACTGGCCGAACGGGTGCTGGCCCGCGCCGCGGACATCGCCCGGATCGCCGGTGTGCCCGCGCCGCCTTCGGCGGTGGTGTCGGTCGTGCTCGGTCCGGCGCAGGTGGCCTTCGACGCGGCCCAGGCGTGCCGGGCGCGCGGGCTCGACGTGGGCTGTTTCCGCCCGCCGACGGTCCCGGAGGGCACCTCGCGCCTGCGATTGACCGCGCGGGCGAACCTCACTCCCATCGAACTCGACTCCATCGCAACGGTGCTCGGCGAGGTGCTTGCCGAGGCGCGGGGCGCGATGTCGGCCGAGGCGCGGGGCACGGTGCCCGCATGACCGTCCTGTTGATCAGCGGCACGTCCACCGACGTCGGCAAGACCGTCGTCACCGCCGCCGTGGCCGCGGTGGCGCTGGCGGGCGGGCACTCGGTGGCGGTGTGCAAGCCGGGCCAAACCGGCGTCGCCGTCGGCGAACCCGGTGACCTCGCGGAAATCCAGCGTCTGTCCGGCGTGACCAGGACGGTCGAACTAGCCCGCTATCCGGACCCGCTGGCGCCCGACACCGCCGCCCGCCGTGCCGGCCTGCCGGAACTCACCCTCGCCGACACCTCCGCCGCGGTGGACGCCATGACCGCCGACCTCGTCCTGGTCGAGGGCGCGGGCGGATTGCTGGTGCGCCTGGGCGATTTCACCTTGCTCGATCTCGCCCAGAAACTCGGCGCACCCGTGCTGCTGGTCACCGCGGCCGCGCTGGGCACGCTCAATCACACCGAACTGACCACCCGCGCATTGCATTCGGCGGGCGTGCGCTGTGCCGGCCTGGTGATCGGCGCGTGGCCCGCCGCGCCGGATCTGGCGGCCGACTGCAACCGCACCGACCTGCCCCGCGTCACCGGCGTCGACCTCGTGGGATCGGTGCCCGCGGGCGCGGGCGGCTGGGATCGTGCGCGGTTCACCGCCGCCGCCCCGGGCTGGTTCGATCCCGCTTGGTCGCCTTTCAGCTGACGCGCTGATCCACGGTCGGGCGGGACGCGATCCGGCGGGCCGAATAGCCCGAGTCTGTCGGTGCCGCACACGGTGGGTGGCATGGCCGCGATTCCGCGCGGGCGGCGGCACCCACGTCGGCGCGCGGCGCCGCGGCCTGCCGGACGGGATCGCGCCCGAGCAGAACGAACTCCGTCGGCGGATCTGCCTCGGCAAGCTCGCCGCGATGACGAGTCGGTGCGCTGACCCGCGCGGAAGGGGCTGCGGCAGCTCGGAGCGGGCACGTTTCGCCGCGCCGTCACCGGCCGCCGTGGCGCGCGCGACCTGACTCGGCGTGATGGCGATGGTCCGCACCCGTGCCTACAGTGGGATGGATGTCGCCGATGGACGAGAGGCACCCGTCCACCGTCTCCGACTGGGACGACACGCGACGCCGAGCTCGGCTGCGGGACACGGGCCTGGGGCACGAGTGGAAGACGTTGCGCCGCACCAGGGTGACGCTGCTTCGGGTGGCTGCACTGCTGCTGACCGGGCTCGTGGTGTTCGCGCAGTACTGGAAGTACGACGTCGCGCCGGAACAGGCGCGGCTGGCGCGCACCGAGCCGGCCATCCTGCCCGTCGCCCCGCCGGTGGACCCGCGGAACTGGGACACCGTCGTGGTGGACCTGGTCGGGCTCGGCGGGCTCGACGCCACTGACACCGCGGCCGCCCTGCCCGCGCTGCGCGGGATGGGCATGGTGTGGGCGATCCGCTACGACAACCAGGGCATCGACACCAAGGTGATCGCCGACCTGGTCGTGCGTGCCGCGGAACTGTCGGGCCTGCGCAACGTGGTGCTCGTCGGCCACAGCATGGGTGGCGTGATCGCGCTGGAAGTGGCCGAGCACATTCACCGCGACAGCGACCGCAGGCTGGTCGGAGTGATCCTGGACTGCACGCCGGTGGACCTGAACGCGGTCCGTCCGGAGAGCCGCGGCCGCGGCGAGGACATGCTGCGCTGGATGGGCTGGCTGCCCGGCGCCCGGGAAAGCCGCACGCTCCGGCTGGCCGTGGAAACCTATGCCCGCCGGGACCGGTTCCTCGACCGCGGCGACGGGCTGCCCGGTATCCGGCTCCATGAGCTGGGCAAGGTGGTCTCGGAGGTGCTGCGGGAGAAGATCGTCTCGCGTGACGCCGCGAGCAACGGCTTGATCGAGTCCCAGTTCACCGCCATCGTGGCCGGTGGAGCGGCGGACAACTTGCGTTCCCTGGCCGAGCCCACGGCCGAGAAGCCGCGGCCCGCCATCGTTTTCATCCGTCCGCGCGACCCGGGACGTGACCGCGTCGTCGATGTCGAGCACTCCCATCAAGTGCTGATCGAGCGGTCCGGCGGGGTGGACGGCACACTGCTGGTGGTGCTCGCCCGAAACACCGGGCACGCCAACCCGATGCAGCGCCCCCGGGAATACAACACGGTGATCGAGCAGCAGATCCTGCCGTTCATGCAGCGCTATCAGCAACAGGTTCGGTCGACGACGGTGGCCGCGCCGCACCGCTGACCGGGTTCGAACCAGGCTGAGACAAACCGTTCTCCGGCCGCTGTGGCGCTGTTTCAATTCGCCTATGTTCCGACCCAGCACGTTCCGGTCCGGCCTCCGCGGCCGCACGACCGCCGCATTGCTCGCCGTGGCAACCGTTGCGACTCTCGGACTCACCGGCTGCGCGAACGACGACAAGCCGGTCGGTCCCACAGCCGACGGGCCACTGCCGACCGAGGTTCCCCCCGGGACCACCCTCGTGATCGCCGACCAGCAAGAGCGCCTGCAATCGGTCCTGCGCCTGTCCGGTGAACTCGACAAGCTCCCCTTCGAGGTGGAGTTCGCCAACTTCGTCGGCGGCCCCGCCATCCTGGAGGCGTTCCGCGCGGGCGCCGCCGACGTAGCGCAGGTCGGCGACGTCCCGCCGATCCACGCCCTGGTGGCGGGGCAGGACGTTCCGATCGTCGCGTCCTACCAGACCAGCACCACCGCTTTGAAACTGGCGGTGGCGCCGGGCAAGTCGGTAACGCGGCTGGCGGACCTGAAGGGCAAGAAGATCGCCTACGCCGAGGGCACCGCCCAGCAGGCCGCCGTGCTGCGCGCCCTCGACGGAGCCGGACTCACCACCTCCGACGTGCAGCTGGTCCGGCTGCAACTGGCCGAGTTCCTCGATGCCGTGCGCACCGGCCAGGTCGACGTCGCGCCGCTGATCGAACCGAACGTCACCCGGTTGCTGCGCACGCCGGGCACCTCTCTCGTACCGGACTCCGAGACCGCGGGCATCTACAGCGGCCTCGCCTACCTCTACGCCCGTCGGGCCGTCGTGCAGGACCCGGCCGAGGCGGCCGCCACCCGCGCCCTGGTCGGCGCCTTCGTGCGGGCCTACCAGTGGGCCAACACCCACCCGCAGGAGTGGGCGCGCCGCTACTACGTGGAGAACCAGAAGGTCAGCGCCGAGGACGCCGAACGGATCGTGCAATCGCTTGGCGTCTACGTCTTCCCACACCTGGACCAGCGACTGATCGACCGTCAGCAATCCACCATCGACGCCATCGCCGAGGCGGGTGAGCTGCCCAAGAAGGTGCGGGCGGCCGACGGCTTCGACCTGCGCTTCGACGCCGCGATCACCCAGGCGGTCACCGAGAGTGGCGCGTCGTTCGAACCGAAGGCGCGTTGATGGCCACCCTCGACGCCACCGTGCTGCGCCGCATCGGCCTCGGTCGCCCCGACGCGGAACCGGTCCTGGCGAAACGCAAACCGAGCAGGCCGCGCCTGGGACCGGGCCGCCCGATCCCGTTCGGTATCGCGTTGGGACCGACGTTGCTGATCGCCGCGTGGGTCGCCGGATCCGCCTCCGGCGCACTGGATCCGGAAACCTTGCCCGCACCGTGGACGGTCGCGCAGACCGCCGGTGACCTGCTCGCCGACGGCCGACTGCAGAGCAACCTGCTCACCTCGGTGCAGCGCGCCGCCATCGGGCTCGGGATCGGTGTCGCGATCGGTGTGGTGCTCGCGCTGCTGGCCGGGCTGAGCCGGCTCGGTGAAGCGCTGGTGGACGGCCCTATTCAGATCAAACGCGCCATTCCGACGCTCGCGCTGATCCCGCTGTTCATCGTGTGGTTCGGCATCGGCGAGGAAATGAAGCTGCTGGTGATCACCACCAGCGTGGCTGTCCCGATCTACTTGAATACGCACGCGCATCTGCGCAGCGTCGACGCCAGGTATGTGGAACTCGCCCAGACTGTGGATCTGTCGCGGTGGGGGTTCGTCCGCCGGATCGCGCTGCCGGGATCGCTGCCCGGATTCTTCACCGGTCTGCGGCTCGGGGTCACCATCTCGTGGCTGGCGCTGGTCGTGGTGGAACAGGTCAACGCCACCAGCGGCATCGGATACCTCATGACCCAGGCCCGCACCTACGGCCAGATCGACATCATCGTGGTCGGCCTGGTGATCTACGGCCTGCTGGGCCTGTTCGGCGACATCCTGGTGCGCGCCGTGGAAAGGAAGGCGCTGTCATGGCGACAGACACTCGGGGACTGAACGTCGTCCGCGCCCGGCGGCTGCGCCGTGGCTTCGGCGACCGGGTCGTGCTGCGCGACCTCGACATCGATATCGCCCGCGGCGAGTTCGTCGCGCTGCTGGGCCGCAGTGGTTCGGGCAAGAGCACGCTGCTGCGGGCGCTGGCCGAATTGGATTACGACGTACCCGGATCCGGTGAGCTGAGTGTGCCCACCGAGCGCTCGGTGGTGTTCCAGGACTCCCGGTTGCTGCCCTGGGCGCGCGTGCTGGAGAACGTGACCCTCGGCCTCGGTGGCGCGGACGTGGCCGGTCGCGGTCGCGCGGCGCTGGCGGAGGTCGGCCTCGCGGGCCGCGAGAAAGCATGGCCCAAGGAACTTTCCGGCGGTGAGCAACAGCGCGTCGCCCTGGCGCGTTCGCTGGTGCGCGAGCCGGAGCTGCTGTTGGCGGACGAACCGTTCGGCGCGCTGGACGCGCTGACCAGGATCAAGATGCACGCGCTGTTGCAGGACCTGTGCGCCCGGCATCGCCCCGCCGTCCTGCTGGTCACCCACGATGTGGACGAGGCGGTGCTGCTCGCCGACCGCGTGCTGGTGCTCGATGACGGGCACCTCGCGGTGGACCAGCGCATCGACCTGGAACGCCCGCGCCGCCACGGCGATCCCGCCTTCCTGCGGCACCGATCCCTGCTGCTGGCCAGCCTGGGTGTCGACGTCGCGGACACGCATACCGACGAGAAGAAAGCCTCATGACCGCACCGCGCCAACTCAGTCTCAACGCCTTCATCTATCCCTCCGGTCACCACGAGGCCGCCTGGCGGCATCCGTGGAGCAGTCCCGACCGGATCTACGACGTCGCCTACTACCAAGAGATCGGACGCACCGCCGAAGCGGCGAAGCTGGACGCGGTGTTCTTCGCCGACGGTCCAGCGCTGCGCACCAACGTACGGCACAACGCGGCCTCCGGCCTCGAGCCGATCACCCTGCTCACCGCCATCGCCACGGCGACGACGCACCTCGGCCTCATCGCCACCGCGTCGACCACGTACTACGAGCCCTACAACCTCGCCAGGCTGTTCTCCACGCTGGACCACATCTCCGGCGGCCGCGCGGGCTGGAACATCGTCACCACCGGAACCGATCTCGCCGCGGCGAACTTCGGTTTGGACAAGCATCCCGACCACGCCGAACGGTACGCGCGGGCGCGGGAGTTCGTCGACGCCGTGACCGCGCTGTGGGACAGCTGGGAGGACGACGCCATCGTCGGGGACCAGGCCTCCGGCGTGTACGCCGACCCGGAGAAGATCCACCGGGTCGACTTCGAGGGCGAATACCTGCGGGTGCGTGGGCCGTTCAACGCGCCGCGCACGCCGCAGGGCTTCCCGGTGCTGGTGCAGGCGGGCGCGTCGAACGACGGCCGGGCGTTCGCGGGCAAGTACGCCGAGGCGATCTTCACCGCGCATCAGCGCCTCAGCGACGCGCAGGCGTTCTACGCCGACATCAAACAGCGGGCCCGCAGCTTCGGCCGCGACCCCGAGCACGTCAAGATCCTGCCCGGGATCAGCCCGTTCATCGCCGACACCGAGGCGGCGGCCAAGAAATTGGAACAGGAGTTCAACGAGCTCACCGTGCCGGAGTACGGGTTGGCACAGCTCGAGGGCATCGTCGGGATCAGCCTGCGGCACCTGGCGCTGGACGAGCCGATTCCGGCCGATTTGTTCGACGCCGCGGGCGATGTCACCGACAACGGCCAGAGCCGGTTGCAAGTCGTGGCGGGGATCGTGCAGCGGGAACGGCCGACTGTCCGTGGCCTGCTGCACCGCCTCGCCGGTGCGCGCGGTCACCGGGTGTTCGCCGGAACCCCCGAGCAGGTCGCCGACACCATCGAGGAATGGTTCCGCGGCGGCGCCGCCGACGGTTTCAACGTGATGCCGCCGTACTACCCGGGTGGACTGGAGGTCTTCGCCGAAACGGTCGTGCCGATCTTGCAGCAGCGCGGACTGTTCCGCACCGAGTACACCGGCACCACCCTGCGTGACCACTTCGGCCTGCCCCGTCCCGAGAGCCGTTTCGCCCGGCAGCCCGCGCTGACCCGGTGAGCGGCACCGGCGAAACCGACTGTCCCGCCGGGGCGCGGGCGCACCGAGCTGTCCGACGTCCCACCACGCCGGTGCCCGCCATGGACCGGACTCGCGCGGCCGGTCGGGAGCCGGTCGGTGCCGTGCCCCGCTCACTGACGGCCCTGCGGGTTCTCGCCGATTCGCGCGGCGCGCGGCCCGGCCCGAACCAGCGGTCGATTATCGGTCACACCCGGGGCCGCTCGCCCGCCGTGGGTGTGTGGTCGGAGAGTGCTCGCGCGGTGGCGTGGGTGACGGGCAACGAGCGCACAGTCGTCGGTCGCGATCGGGTGCGCGACCGGATTGCGTCATCGGCTGGATTCGCTGCTCGCGTCGCGCGGATGACCGAATCCAGTGTGCGGAGTTGCCGCGCGGTCCTGCGGGCTCCCGCCGAATCGTGGGGGCGGCGGCCCGGATCGAACGCCGCGAGCAGCGGGTTCGGGCGGCGGGTGACCGGTTGGAGCAGTGCGCGGCGGGTGGCCTCACGGACTCGGGGATGCTCTGGCCGTACGGTGACTCGGCGATGAACGAGCGGTCCGTCGTGGTCGGTGCGGTCGCGAACCCGGTGCGATTGCGGTCGCTGACCTGGACCGTGTTCGTTCCGATGGTGGTGTACGGCATCGGGTCCGGCGCGGCGGCGCCGATGTACGCGCTGCGCGCGCTGGACCTGGGCGCGTCGGCCGGACTGGCCGGGGTCATCGTCGCGCTGTCCGGGTTGGGGATGGTGCTCACCGATCTGCCCGCGGGAAGGGTCGTCGCCAGGTTCGGGGAACGCGGCGCGATGGCGGTGGGGTCGGTGATCGGGGGCGTCGGGGTGCTCGCGGCGATCTTCGCGCCCAACGTCGGGGTGCTCGCCCTGGGAATGCTGCTGGGCGGCGCGGCGGGCGCGGTGTGGGGCCTGGCTCGCCAGACCTACCTCGTGGCCGTGGTGCCCGTGGGCGACCTCGGGCGCGCGATGTCGACGCTGGCCGGTTCGATGCGGCTGGGGTTCTTCTGCGGACCGTTCCTCGGTGCGGCCGTGGTGCACTCCCTCGGCCCGAACGGCGCGCTGTGGTTGCAATTGGCGACCACGGTGATCTCCGGCGCGGCCATGGCGGCGATCCGGTCACCCGACGGGCCGGGCGAGACAGGCGCGCGGGCTTCGCTGGGAGCGATCGTGGTCGAGCACCGCAGAACCCTCGGCACGCTCGGCTCGGCCGCGTTGCTGGTCGGCGCGGCACGGGCGTCGCGGCTGGCGCTGCTGCCGCTGTGGGCGGCGCACATCGGGTTGAGCGCTTCGACCACCAGTCTGATCTTCGGCCTGGCGGGAGCGGTGGACGTGCTGCTGTCCTATCCGGCGGGGGTCTGGCTGGATCGCTACGGCAGGCGCGCCACCGGCGTGCCGTCGATGATCCTGTTCGCCGCCGGTTTCGGTGCGCTGCCGTTCACCTCGACGGTGCTCGGCCTCGGCTGCGCCGCCGTGCTGCTCGGGCTCGCCAACGGAATGAGCAACGGGCTGATCATGACGGTCGGCGCCGACGTCGCACCCGACGGGCAGCGTGCGGAATTCCTCGGAGCCTGGCGGCTGACCCACGACATCGGCATGTTCGCGGGACCGGTGGCGGTGGGCGCGATCAGCGCCGTCACCGTGCTCGGTGCGGCGGCCGTCGCGCTCGCGCTCGCCGCCGCGGCGGGCGCGTACACGATGTACCTCTGGTTTCCCGGTGCGGTCCGGCCGTCACCGCGGTCGCATGAAGGGACGAGGTGAGCCCGAGTCGCGGCCCGAAGCGGAGATGCCCGCCGGTGTACGCGGAGACGGCACTGGGTCGGCTGACCGGAAAGAGGCCGCGCCGACCGCTCGTATGCCGATCCGCCGGACACGGTCGGCACCCCTGTCCGTCGCTGTGGGCGATAGTTCGCCGGTCGAGCGGCCATCCAGCGTCGCACCGATCGTGCCGGACCGCTCGCTCATCGGCCGGGGACCGAACGGCGAGACCGATGCACAGCCAACGGTTCCGCACGTCACCGAGCGCGGAACCCCGACCGAATCCCTCGTCGCTGGGAGCCCGGTGTCCGGCAGGTGGCTAGCAGGTCAGCGGACCCGGGTGCCGAGCAGGTGGCGCACACCCGCGACGAACAATTGCAGGCCGAAGTCGAAACGGGCTGTGGCGTCCGGGGTCTCCTCCAGTGGCGACGCGTCGTCGGGCAGGGCGCCCACCGAGTCCATCTGCATCCGCGACTGCTCGTCGACGGTCTCGCCGAGAACGTAGTAGAGCAGCGTGAACGCCGCGAGTTCGGCCTCCTCGCGCGGCATGCCCGCGCGAATCGCCGCGCTCGCCAGACGTTCCCGCCCCTTGCTCGTGGTGAGCCGGGAAGCGTATGTCGCCGAAACCAATTCGGCCCCGTCGCGATAGGCCAGCAGGCAGTTCCGCAGCCGGTGAGCCAATTCGGTGATCTGCCCGGACCATTCCCCGGCCTCGATCGGGTCCTCCATGGGCGCGAGGATCTTGTCCGCGACCGCGCCGAGCAGCGCCTGCTTGTTGGGGAAATGCCAATACAACGCGCCCGGCTGGACCTGGAGGGAACCGGCCAACCGGCGCATGGTGAGGTCGGCCAGGCCGTATCGGTCCAGGATCGCGATGGCGCCGTCGACCACGTCCGCCCGGTGCAGTTGCACTCGATGCCCTCTCGTCGTGCTTTGACTCACTCCTACCGCTACCCTAGCCTGAACACCGTTCAAGTTGCACGGCCACCTCGGCCGGACGAAGGGATTCGTGCTGTGACCCAGGCACCCGTAGACACCGAGATCCTGTCGATCGCCCGCGAGCAGGTGCTCGAGCGCGGCGAGGGGCTCGATCAGGAGCAGACGCTGGAGGTGCTACGCCTGGGTGACGACCGGCTCGAGGAGTTGCTCGCCTTGGCCCACGAGGTGCGCATGAAGTGGTGCGGCCCCGAGGTGGAGGTGGAGGGCATCATCAGCCTCAAGACCGGCGGCTGTCCCGAGGACTGTCACTTCTGCTCGCAGTCGGGCCTGTTCCAGTCCCCGGTGCGCGCCGCATGGCTGGACATCCCGAGCCTGGTCGAGGCCGCCAAGCAGACCGCGAAGACCGGGGCCACCGAATTCTGCATCGTGGCCGCCGTGCGCGGTCCGGACGAGCGCCTGATGGCCCAGGTCGCCGCGGGCGTCGAGGCGATCCGCAACGAGGTCGACATCCAGGTGGCCTGCTCGCTGGGCATGCTCACCCAGGAGCAGGTCGACCAACTGGCCGCCATGGGCGTGCACCGCTACAACCACAACCTGGAGACCTCCCGCTCCTACTTCCCGAACGTGGTCACCACGCACACCTGGGAGGAGCGCTGGGACACCCTGCGCATGGTCCGCGAAGCGGGCATGGAGGTCTGCTGCGGCGGCATCCTCGGCATGGGCGAAACCTTGGAGCAGCGCGCCGAATTCGCCGCGAACCTGGCCGAGCTCGAGCCCGACGAGGTGCCGTTGAACTTCCTCAATCCCCGGCCGGGCACCCCCTTCGGCGACCTCGAGGTGCTGCCCGCGTCCGACGCGTTGCGCGCCGTCGCCGCGTTCCGGCTCGCGCTGCCGCGCACCATGTTGCGTTTCGCGGGTGGCCGCGAGATCACCTTGGGCGATCTCGGCGCCAAGCAGGGCATCCTGGGCGGCATCAACGCCGTCATCGTCGGCAACTACCTGACCACCCTGGGCCGTCCGGCCGAACAGGACCTGGATCTGCTCGGCGAGCTGAAGATGCCGATCAAGGCGCTCAACGAAACGCTCTGACCGGCTCGGTTGCGACGAACAGGCAGGCGAGCATGAGTACTGTCATGGACATGGACGAGCGCTACAACCCGTTCACCGGCAAGCGAATCGTGCCGGGTCTCGACGACGCGATCCCGGCCGCCGCCGCGCTGGGCTTGGAGCCGCCGCGGTTCTGCGAGCAGTGCGGGCGCCGCATGATCGTGCAGGTCAGCCCGGACGGCTGGTGGGCCAGGTGCTCGCGGCACGGCGTCATCGACTCGGCCGAACTGGAACGCCGCTAGTGGCGTCGGCCGGGAGCGAGGTGCGCTCGGCGGCGCTGGTCGCCGTCTCCGTGGTGATCGTCAGCGCGATCGCCGGCGCCGGATGGGGCGTGTCGGCGCCGACCGAGCGGCTGCTGGTGGTCGAGCCGGGGCGCGGGGTCGCGTTGACCGGTGAGAGCGCGCATCAGTTCGACGCGCTGGCGATGTTCCTGCTCGCGGGGGCGGTGCTGGGACTGCTCTCGGCGCTGGCCGCGTGGCGGTGGCGCTCGGCGCGCGGACCATTGCTGCAACTCGGCCTGCTGATCGGCTCCGCTGTGGGCGCGGTGGTGATGGCGGGCGTGGGCGAGCAGGTCGCCGCCTGGCTGCATCCGCGGCCCAACGACCCGCCGGTCGGACAGATCGTCGCCTTGCCGATCGAATTGGGCAGTGCACTCGCGCTGATCGTGCAGCCGCTGATCGCGTCGTTCGCCATGCTGTTTCTTGCCGCCCTCAGTGTTTCGGAGGATCTCGGCAGCGGCCGCCGCACCGCCCGGGACCGGGTGGACACCTTCGACACCCGAGGCACTCTGACTCCCTACGGTGAAGCTGCGAGCGGGGTAGAGCTCCCTTATCGTGGCTACGAGCCTGCCAGGGAAGGGTATTCGGTGCCCGAATCCCACCCGCGGTACTGACGCGTCGTCCGGCACGTCACCGCCGCCGGGAGGCTTTGCCGAACCACCGTGGGGTGGGGTAGTGCGCGGAAGGAACAGGACGTGACCTTTGTCGGTGGCGGGCCGATCGTCGAAGAACTCGATGCCGGATTCTGGCGGGTGACCGAACCGCTCGTCTATCGCGGCGCGACCGAGGAATTCGTGATCCCCGCAGGTTTCCGCACCGACTTCGCCTCGGTGCCGCGCGCTCTCGTCTGGCTGATACCGCGCTACGGCGTCTACACCCGCGCCGCGATCCTGCACGACTATCTGCTCAACTCGACCGCGGTGAGCGTGGCCGACGCCGACGGCGTCTTCCGCCGCAGCCTGCACGAGCTCGGCGTCTCGCTGCCGCGCCGCTGGATGATGTGGGCGGCCGTGCGCGCGGTCCACCGGTTGAGCGGCGCGACCACGGCCGACTTCGCCCGCTTCGTCGTCGTCGCCGTCCCATCGGTGCTCTTCCTCGCCGTCCCCGTAACCGTGGTAACCGTGTTCCTCCTGCTGTTCTGGCTGGTGGAGCTGGTCTTCTGGGCAGGAGCGCGCGTGGCGCAGCGGACCGAAGCGCCGCCGCCCGGCCCGGAGATGAAGTCCGCCTGAACGAGGGGTCGTCGCAGACTTCGTATGCGACGGCGCGATGTCGCACTCGTGCCGAGAGCGCGGGAGCCTGGCAATTCGAGTGGTACTACGGTGCGGGAATGGCCGACGAACCGGATACGCTCCCCACCCTGGTCCTCGTCAGCGGCCCACCCGGGTCCGGCAAGACGACGCTCGCACACGCCCTTGCCCGGTCGATCGGCTGCCCTGCCATCTGCCGGGACGAGATCAAAGAGGGAATGGTGCATGCGACGGGGAACTACGCCCCGGACCGCTCGGATGAACTGAACCTGCGCACTCTGCCGGTGTTCTTCCAGACGCTGGAGCTCCTCGTGCGGGCCGGCGTCACCGTGGTTGCCGAAGCCGCCTTCCAGGACCGGCTGTGGCGTCCGGGCCTCACACCGTTGCAAGCCCACGCACGGCTGCGCGTCGTCCACTGCGTGACCGATCCGGCTCTGACGACCGCGCGAATCCACCAGCGCCGCCGAGCCGGTCCACTCCGCCGCGCCCATTCCGATCCCGACCACCCGCCACCGACGCCTGTCGCGTTCCAACGCATCGCCCTCGACGCGCCGTCACTCGAGGTCGACACGACCTCCGGCTACCGCCCCGACCTCACCGCGATCATCGCTTTCCTCCATGACCCCTCATGATCGACGCACATGGTGGAGGACCCTTCTCGCGCGTTGCCGCGACCATGTGCCGTCGATCATCGACTGGCGTATACGCAAAAGCCCCGCACCCTGTGAGTGCGGGGCTTTCACCTGGCTACGTCGATCAGATCGCGCGAACGTCCTGGGCCTGGGGGCCCTTCTGACCTTGGCCGATCTCGAACTCCACGCGCTGTCCTTCTTCCAGGGACTTGAATCCCGAGCCGGACACGGCGGAGTAATGAACGAACACGTCGGCGCCGCCGCCGTCTTGCGCGATGAAGCCGAAGCCCTTTTCGCTGTTAAACCACTTCACACTGCCTTGAGCCATTGCTTTACTTCAATCTTTTCTGTAGATGAGCCAAGCGAATCACATCGATAAGCCTGATCTCACGGATCCACCCTGCCATGGATCGGCATTTCCCGATACCCCAGCGGCGGTTTGTGAGCTAACCGACACCATGGGCGAACCTGCGGTCCCAGCAGCGTCACCAGGCTGCCGCCGGCATCACCGCACGCCGGTAGGCCCGTGTTCATCGCGCCGAGTCGGTAATCATGCCGGAGCGCGCATGTGGACGTAACGTCGGTTGTTATGGCGGAATTGGTATTGGGGCCGGTGTTGCGGCATGTCGACGCGACTTCGGCGACCGTCTGGGTGGAAACCGATGCTGCGTGCGAAGTGGACGTTCTGGGACGGCGCGCCCGCACGTTCCATGTGGGGGAGCAGCACTTCGCGCTGGTCGTGATCGACGGGCTGGAACCAGGCCAGTCGGTGCCCTACCAGGTGCGGCTCGACGGTGTGCCGGTCTGGCCGGAGCCGGAATCGGAGTTTCCGCCGTGCCGCATCCGTACGCGGCCCGTCGAGAAGATCTTGTTCGGGTCGTGCCGGGCGGCCAAGGCCACGCCGGGGGTGCTCGAGGCGGACAAGCTCGGAGCGGACGCGCTGGACGCGTACGCCGCGCGCATGACGGGACTGCCGGAGGAGGAATGGCCGGATGCCCTGCTGTTGCTCGGTGACCAGGTCTACGCCGACGAGCCGACCCCGCGGATGAAGGAGTGGCTGGCACGGCGGCGCGGCGGGCAGGAGCCGCAGGGCGAGGTGGTGTCCTTCCGCGAGTACGCCGAGCTCTACCACGAGTCGTGGGCGGACCCGGAGATCCGCTGGCTGATGTCGACCGTGCCGACGTCGATGATCTTCGACGACCACGACGTACGCGACGACTGGAACACCTCGCGTACCTGGCGCGAACAGATGGCGCGCAAGCCGTGGTGGAACCAGCGCATCCGCGCCGGACTCGCGTCCTACTGGGTGTATCAGCACATCGGCAACCTCGGCCCGGACGAACTGGCGCGCAACACCCTCTACCGCGAGGTCACCGAGGCGGGCGACGACGTGCAAGGTCTGCTGGAGAATTTCGCCGAGCAGGCCGACAAGGAGGTCGACGGTCGTAAGCCCACCCGGTGGAGTTACCGCCGTGACTTCGGCCGCGTCCGGCTGCTGGTGATCGACACCCGCGGTGGCCGGATCCTCGACGGTCAGCGCCTCATCGTCGGGTCCGAGGAATTCGACTGGATCGAGGAGAACGCCGCGGGCGACGTCGACCACCTGCTGATCGGATCGTCCCTGCCGTGGCTGATGCCGCACGCACTGAGCCACTTCCAATCGCTCAACGAGCGGGCGGCGGACCTGCCGGGATGGCGCGGAAGACTGGGCGAAAAGGTCAGGCAGGCAGCGGATCTGGAGCACTGGCCCGCGTTCCGCGCGTCGTTCGAACGGCTGGCGCGGCTGATCCACCGGCTGGGTACCACCCCGGAGTCGCCGAGCACGATCTGCGTGCTGTCCGGGGATGTGCACCACAGCTACGTCGCCGTCGCCGGTTACGCGGAGCCGACGAAATCACAAGTGCTGCAATTGGTGTGTTCGCCGGTGCACAACGAGCCACCGAAGATGTTCCAGCCCGCGTTCGCGCTGTCGTGGGCGGCGCCGATCGCGTCGGCGCTGCGGTGGCTCGCGGATCGGCGTGGGCTCTCACCCGATCCGGTCCGCTGGCGCAAGATCAGCGGCCCGCACTTCGGCAATTCGATCGCCTCCCTCGACGTCCGGGGCCGCCGCGCCCGGTTCACGCTGGAGACCGCTCGGCAAGAGACGGGCCTGGTCAAGGTGGCCGAACTGGATCTCCCGAGCCAACGGTAGGGCTGAGGGCGCTATCGCGACGGCGCTGGGCGTGGCCGAAGGATGCGGTGAGCTCTTCGCCGACGCGCTCGCCGACCCGCCCACGGTGAAAATCGGTGGAGGCCGAACCCGCGCGGCGATACGGTGTGAACCGGAGCAGCCGGATACGCGAAAGGGGGACCGGCCGTGAATCCCGCACCTCATGCGATGGCCGACGCGCCTCCCGCGGCGAGCGAGCGCGCCGATCTGGCGGCATGGCGTCGCCGAGACGCCTTGCGGCGCAGCAACGCCGCGCGTCCGATACCCAGCAAGCGGCAGTACCGCCGCAGGGGCAAGCACCGCAAAACCACCGACCAGTAGTCGCGGCCTCATCACGCTGCTCAGTTCCTGGTCGCCGACGCCCATCGGCGGTGAAGCCGATGTCCTCGGCGCCTACTTCGACGCTTGCCGAAAGCCGCGTGCGCACTTGTGCTTCGCGAGCAGGCGCGGACGGGTCCTGTCTACGGGGGTCGAGGTGCGCTGCCGAAGGCAGCTCAGGATGGGCCGGGCGGACGGAGGGCGGCGAATTCGTCCGTCACGCGCAGGCCGGAGCCGGTGAAGCGGTAGACCGCGGCGGGGCGGCCGCCCGCGCGGCCGGGCGCGGCGGTGGCGCCGGTGGGCGTGATCACTCTGCGGCGGGAGAGAACTCGCTGGAGGTTCGTGGTGTCCACGTCGTAGCCCAATGCGGCGCAGTAGATTTCGCGCAAGGTGGACATGGTGAACCGGTCCGGTGCGAGGGCGAAGGCGATATTCGTGTAGGACAGTTTCGCCGCCAGCCGGGTGCGGGCGTGGTCGACCACCGTGCGGTGATCGAAGGACATGTCCGGCAGTGCCGCGACCGGGTGCCACGCGGTGTCCGGGGGCAGCTGGGGATCGGCGGTCAGCGGCACCAGTCCGAGGTAGGCCGAGGCGATGCGCCGCGGGCTCGGCACCCGGTCGGGGGCGCTGAACACCGAGAGCTGTTCCAGGTGGCTCAGCTCGCGCACGTCGACCTTCTCGGCGAGCTGGCGGCGCGCGGAGGTGTCGAGGTCCTCGTCGTCACCGAGCCTGCCGCCCGGCAGTGACCAGGTGCCCTTCTGCGGGTCGAGAGCGCGTTCCCACAGCAACACCGCCAGTTCGGTCCGCTGATCGGGCGGGCACCGCCGCGTCAACTCTTCCGCGCGCTCCGCCGCACTGTGACCTGCGGTGACGTTCTTCGGGAAGCGGCGAACCTGGAACACCGCGGTGAGCGATTCGTGGATGGTGCTACTATGGGCCACGTTTTCGATTGTAAGTCGAAAACCTGGTTTGGTGCGAATCGGCGGGTAGCCGACCGCACGAGGAAGGGAGCCATCCATGGCGACGACGGGTGCGAAACTGGCGCCCCCGCTGATGGGGCAGGTGTTCGACGGGCCGTCCGGGTTCGCGGGTGTCGAGGCATCGCCCGAGTGGGCGCGGGAAGTCAAGCGGCTGGCGCGGGAGCGCAACGCGACGATCCTGGCGCACAACTACCAGTTGCCCGCGATCCAGGACGTGGCCGACCACGTCGGCGATTCGCTGGCGCTGTCGCGGATCGCGGCCGAGGCGCCCGAGGACACCATCGTGTTCTGCGGCGTGCACTTCATGGCCGAGACCGCCAAGATTCTCAGCCCGGCGAAGACCGTGCTCATCCCGGATCAGCGCGCCGGATGTTCGCTCGCCGACTCCATCACGGCCGACGAACTGCGCGCGTGGAAAGCCGAGCACCCGAACGCGGTGGTCGTCTCCTACGTGAACACCACGGCCGAGGTGAAGGCGCTCACCGACATCTGCTGCACCTCGTCCAACGCGGTCGACGTAGTCGCCTCGATCGACCCGGACCGTGAGGTGCTGTTCTTGCCGGACCAGTTCCTCGGCGCGCACGTCAAGCGGGTCACCGGCCGCGCGAACATGCACATCTGGGCGGGTGAATGCCACGTGCACGCGGGCATCAACGGCGAGGAGCTGACCGAGCAGGCCCGCACCCATCCCGACGCGGAGCTGTTCGTGCACCCCGAATGCGGCTGCGCCACCTCGGCGCTGTACCTGGCGGGGGAGGGCGCGTTCCCGGCCGAGCGGGTGCACATCCTGTCCACCGGCGGCATGATCGACGCGGCCAAGGCGGCGAAGTCGAATCAGGTGCTGGTGGCCACCGAGGTCGGCATGCTGCACCAGCTGCGCAAGGCCGCTCCCGGCATCGACTTCCAGGCGGTGAACGACCGGGCCTCGTGCAAGTACATGAAGATGATCACCCCGGCGGCGCTGCTGCGCTGCCTGGTGGAAGGTCGCGACGAAGTCCATGTCGATCCGGAAACCGCCGCGCTGGGCCGCAATTCGGTGCAGCGGATGATCGCTATCGGCAATCCCGGCGGCGGTGAATGAGCCCGACCGCTGCCCGTGCGGCGGTGGGTGACTGGGAGGCCGAGGCCGATCTGGTGGTGATCGGCGGCGGCGTCGCGGGACTGACCGCGGCGCGCACCGCGTCACTGCGTGGCCTGCGGGTGCTCACGCTCAGCAAAGGCGGGCCGACCGACACCTCCACCCAGTACGCCCAGGGCGGCATCGCCGTGGTGGCGCCGCACGGGGATTCGGTCGAGTCGCACGTGCACGACACGGTGGAGGCGGGCGCGGGCCTGTGCGACGTGGACGCCGTGCGGTCCATCGTCGCGGGCGGGCAGGCCGCGGTGGCCGCGCTGACCGATTTGGGCGCGGTGTTCGACCTCGGCCGCGACGGCCAGATCTCGCGGACCCGCGAGGGCGGGCACAGCACCCGCCGGATCATTCACGCCGGTGGCGACGCCACGGGCGCGGAGGTGCAGCGGGCGCTGAACGAGGCCGGTCTGCCGGTGCTGTTCGGCGCCGCGGTCGCCGAGATCGTCACCGGCCCGAACGGTGTGCGGGGCGTGGTCGCGGTGTCGGACAAGGGCTTCGGTGTCGTGCACGCCCCCGCTGTGCTGCTGGCCACCGGCGGGCTCGGACAGTTGTACGCGCTGAGCACCAATCCGCCCGGCGCCACCGCCGACGGCGTCGCGCTCGGGCTGCGGGCCGGCGCGACCGTTGCCGATCTCGAGTTCGTGCAGTTCCATCCGACCGTGCTCTACACCCCGGGAGGGATGGGGCGCAGGCCGCTGATCAGCGAAGCGGTGCGCGGCGAAGGCGGGACGCTCGTCGACACCGAAGGCGATCCGGTGACCGCGGGGGTGCATCCGCGCGGCGACCTCGCCCCCCGCGACGTGGTCTCCCGTGCCATCGCCGCCCGCATGCGGGCGCTCGGCGCCGAGCACGTCTACCTCGATGCGCGGTCGATCGATGGCTTCGGTCGACGGTTTCCGACGATCACCGCCTCGTGCCTGGCCGCGGGCATCGATCCGCGCACGGACCTGATCCCGGTCGCGCCCGCCGCGCACTATCAGTGCGGGGGAGTCGTCACCGACACCCACGGCCGCACCGGAGTGCCCGGTCTGTACGCGGCCGGTGAGGTCGCGCGCACAGGTCTGCACGGGGCGAACCGGTTGGCCTCCAACAGCTTGCTCGAGGGACTGGTGGTCGGTGAGCGCGCCGGGGCCGCCGCCGCCGAACGGCTCGGCGAGCGGGCCGGGGTGCGCGAGCTACCCGCTCGCACCGCCGATTACGCCGCCCGTGAGGTGGTGCAGGGTCTGATGACCACGCACGCCTCGGTGGTCCGCGACCGCGCCGGTCTGGCCGAAGCGCTCAAGCGGCTCGATGACGTGGTCACCCGGCGCGACACGAACACCACCCTCACCCACCCGATCGCCGGGATCGAGGACGCCGCGCTCACCCTCGCCGCCCGCACGCTGCTGCTGGCCGCGCTCGCCCGCACCGAGAGCCGCGGCTGTCACACCCGGTCCGACCACCCGGACGCCGTTCCCGAACTCCGTCACGGCCTCCCGATCCGGCTGAACAACGACGGCGTACCCGAGTACGCGCCCATCCCCTGACGACAGCCGCCGAGCCGTCCACCGGCCCCGCTCGGCGAGAGAGGAACTTCGATGGCCCTGGATGCCGCCCTGGATCGCGACGAGGTGCTGCGGATCATCCGCGCCGCGCTGTCCGAGGACCTGCGCTACGGCCCGGACGTCACGACGACAGCGACCGTGCCCGCGGACGCGGTCATCAAGGCGTCGGTGGTGTCGCGGGAGCCGGGGACCGTGGCCGGGCTCGACGCCGGGTTGCTCGTGCTCGACGAGGTGATCGGCGCGGGCGACTACGAGATCACCGATCGCGTCGCCGACGGTACCCGGGTCTCGCCGGGACAGTCCGTGCTGACCCTGATCGCGCCGACTCGCGGGCTGCTCACCGCCGAGCGCACCATGCTCAACCTGGTATGCCATCTGTCCGGCATCGCGACGGCGACGGCCGCATGGGTGGACGCCGTCGCGGGCACCTCCTGCCGCATCCGGGACAGCCGCAAGACGCTGCCCGGCCTGCGCGCGCTGCAGAAGTACGCCGTGCGCGTCGGCGGCGGTGTCAACCACCGCATGGGTCTCGGTGACGCCGCCCTGATCAAGGACAACCACGTGGTCGCCGCGGGATCTGTGGTCGAGGCGCTGCGCGCGGTGCGCGCTGCCGCCCCCGACATCCCCTGCGAGGTCGAAGTCGACAGTCTCGAACAGCTCGACGCCGTGCTCGCCGAGGACGTGGAACTCGTCCTGCTGGACAACTTCCCGCTCTGGCAGACCCAGGCGGCCGTGCAGCGCCGCAACGCCGCGTCTCCGCGAACGAAACTGGAGTCCTCCGGCGGCCTGAGCCTCGAGGTCGCCGCCGACTACGCCCGCACCGGCGTCGACTACCTCGCCGTGGGCGCCCTCACCCACTCGGTCCGTGTGCTCGACCTCGGGCTGGACATGTAGCGGAATCCTCAGCACACCGGCTCGGCCGTGCGGTCGCGGGACCGTCACCGGCAGCAGGGACCGTGACTTCGAGTTCGGCCGGTGTCGAGCCCGGAGCTCGAACACGCGGTCGAGGTGCGAGCTGACCTCGGCCCCTCGAGCTATGACCGCACCGGGAAGTCGCTTGCGGGCGCGTTTGCTTTCCCGGAACCCGTGACGGTGAAGTGGCTGCGGCGGGCTCGACAGCCCGGTCGACCGCACAAGTCGGTGTACTTCCGCCGCTGGGAGTAGTGGCACGCGGTCGACTCCGGAATCGCCGTCGCGTGCCCGTCAGCTGTCGCGCACCATCGTGCGCTGGTGCACTCGTGCCCCGCGATAGCGCAGGCCGGGGACCAGGGGCTCGGTGCCGTGGGCGGTGAATCCCATGCGCTCGAAGAACCGGACGGCACGGACGTTTTCCACCAGCGTCTGCAAATGGCAGCCGGGCGAACCGGTTTCGGTGAGGCGCTCGAGCCAGCGGACCATCAGCCGGTCGGCCGCGCCGGTGCCCCTGGCCTCCGGCGCGACATTGATGTGCAGATGGCTGGGCCAGCGCTCGTCGCGGAAATCTCCCGCCGTCGGAGCCCGGCGGATCGCCGCACCCGCGACATCGGCGATGCTGCGTGCGAAGAATCCGGCGGGCTCACGGCGGAACACCAGGCGATAGCGGCGGATGGCCTGATCGATGCGCTCGCTCTCGCTGGGAAACCCCGCGCTGCCCACGCAGCCGGTCAGATACCCGACCAGCTCGCCCTCGTGCTCCGCGACGAACAGCGACGCCGGTTCCAGATCCATGTACGGCTCCAGATAGACGGCCGCCTCGGATTCCGGATGCCCCCACAGCGACTCGGTCGGCGAACCCGCACCCGCGCGCACGAACAAAGCGCGCAGGGCGGCCCGGTCGCTCTCGGCGAATCCGCGAATCTCCATGCGGCTCAAACTACCCGGTGCGGGTCGGGTCTCCGGTCGGTCAGGCGGTGAGCTCGCGTTCCAGTGGTGTCCGGAACCGGGGAATGGTGCGCACCTCGCCGAACCATTCGGCGACGCGCTGCGCTTGCGCGGCGATCAGCGCGTCGGCGTCGGCTCCCACGTCTTCGAGGAGGCGGTAGACGATCTCGCCGTCCTTGCGCTGTGCCCAGCCGCCGACGATCCGTCCGTCCCACCACACGGTGGGTCCGACGTTCCCGTTGCGATCGAACAGGCTCGGTGCGTGGGGGCCGAGATACCACTCCCGCGCCTGCCAGCCCATCGGCGTCGGATCCAGGGCCGGCAGCAGCGCCGCCCAGGGTTCCGGCGCGGCGACCGGTTCCACGTCGTCGGCCAGGAGTACACCGGTCACGCCGTCCAGGTCGACCTCGACCAGCTCGAGCGCGCCGAGCGCCGCGCGAACCTCGCCCAGAGTCCATCCGGTCCACCACTTGACGTCCGACACGGGTGCGGGACCGAAGGCGCGCAACCAGCGGCGGACCAGCTCTACGCGAGCCGCGGTGGCGGGGACGGACGGGACGCCGCCGGGCAACCACGACTCGATCGGCGCCCAGGTGTATCGACTGCTGGCCCAGCTGCCGTTCGGCCGCCCGCGCACGATGCGGCCCTCGCAGCCCAGAGCCACCAGCACCCAGGTGGTGATGTTCGTCGGCTTCGAATACGCCTTGTCCGGCGCGGTGTTCACCTGGGTGCGCAACCGGGGGACGTCCTTGCTCAGCTGCGCGCCGGTGGCCGCGCCGCGGGCGAGCAACGCTTTGTGCGTCTCGGCTTCGACCTCGGTCCACCAGCCCGCCGTGTCACCGTCCCCGATACCGGCCTGCGCCAGGTACTTGCCGTAGGTGCGCCGCTGCTTGTGCGCCAAGGCGTCCGCGCACGAGGCCTGGAGAATCGGCACCAGGTCCACCGGCGCCACGAACATGGTGCGGCGCATGGCCAGCATCCGCAGCAGCGAACGATCCTCATAGAGCGCCCGTTCGACATCCGCGGGCGTGAGGCCCTTGCCACGCGCCGCGACCGAGAGGAAGACGGTCGCCGGATCGGTCGCGTGCAGGGCGACCAGCGAACGGGCGATCTCGTCGACCAGCCCGGACCGTTCGGGCGTCGCGAGCCGGTGCCGCACCGCCAGCCGAGCGCGCCGCTCGGCGGCATCAATCGAACGCATAGGCGAATCGTAGCGTTCGGCGGATTCAGAGGCCGAAGTGCTCCGGAGCCAGCCGCAAGGTCCGGCAGGCGTCGTGGAGGGCATCGATCGCCTCCGGGCCACAGGCGCCGGCCCCGCTGCCGATCAGGATGCCGATCCGGACCACCGCGTCCGCTTCGGCGGGCTTGTCCGCCGCTTTGGCGATCTGCCGCAACACGTGCGCGCAGCCGAGGACCGGATTGTTCGCCAGCCGATTGCAGTTGTCCTCGAACAGCGCACGCAGGTCGTCGACCGGGAAATTCCGCAGAACCGGGTCGGCCGTGACGAACTCGGCGACGGTGGCGCGGTCGCCGCCCGCGGCAGGGCCGTCGGTCACCGCGATCCACGCGCACAGGGCAACCGCCGCGTCTCGAAAAGTTCCGCCCCGCAACTCGTTCCGTTTCGCGAGCAGCTGGCCTCGCCACGTCGCGGCGGTCTCCGCCAGCGTGCTGATCAGGGTCGCGTCGGGAATGCGGCGAGGTGCGATGGTCATGGCTGACTCCATGAGAAGACGTCCGAACGCGCGGACCCGTGCCGTCCGGACTCGAAATGAGTACCCGGACCGTAACAGCGCGCGGACGCCGGGTCCTGCCCCCAAAAATCGGGATCAGTCCGCCGGTTCGGCCGCTGCCTACTAGTTTCTCGGCGCCGCCTACGGGCTGAGCGCGGGGATGACTGCCGTGTGGTGGGTGTCGCGGCGGCCGCGGGCGGGCTGCTCGTCGTGATGCGTCTGCGCGGGGACACGTCGACGGCGTGACATCATCCGAGGATGCGCCAGGCCTCTCCGATACTCGTGCTGTGCTGCGCGCTGGTCGGTGCGCTCGTGATGACAACCTCTGCGGCGCCGCGGGTTTCGGCGGATCAGGTGTGCGCCGGGGGTGTGGCTGTCCACCCGGTGGCGGTGACCGTGGACGGGGAGGAGGCGACCGGGCGGGTGTACGAGCCCTACCGGTGCGCCGAGGGCGATGTGGCGGCGCAGGCTCTGGTGGTCGCGGTGCACGGGCACGACGGGTCGTCGGCGGATTTCGCCGGCTATCTCGACTCGATCGCGCGCCGCACCGCTACTCCGATCCTGTCGATGGATCTGCGTTCCGCGGACAGCGTATGGCGCACCGGCGAGTGGAATCTGTGGGCGGGCTGGCGCGACATCGTCGCCGCGACCGAGTGGTACCGGCAGAGCCACCGCTCGATCACGCGCACGGTGCTGTGGGGCTGGAGCCAGGGCGGCATCACCAGTGGTCTCGCGGTGGCGCACGGTCCGCGCGGGATGTTCGACTACTGGGTCGACAACTACGGTCCCGCCGACGATTTCACGATGTGGCTGGGCGCGGTGGCCGTCGATCCGGCGCTGCCCGCGCAGATCGAGCGCGACGCGGGTGGTTGCCCGCCCGCGGCCTGTCCGCTCGCCTACGTCGAACGCTCGCCCGCACTGCTGGCCGCCCGGATGGACGTGCGGCGCGCGTTCCTCGTCCACGGCACCGCCGACGACGTGGTGCCCTACGCCACGAGCGTCGAGATGCGCGCCGGGCTCGTCGCCGCGGGCAAGCCCACTTCGATGTACACCGTCGTCACCGGGCGCGACCTGAACGGGCGCGTGGTCCCGGGCGACCACAGCGTCGGCCCGGCCTTCTTCGAAGGCGGCTGCGTCGTCGAGCGCCTGCTGCTCGGCGCGGAACCGGTCGACGGCCCGGATCGCGACTACCTCGTGGACGTCGCGCACGGCGTCGTCACCACCCCGCCCGCCCCGCCGGGTGCGAAGTGCGCGGCATGAGGCGGCGGCCGGGAACATGATCGCGTCCCGGTGCGGTTGACCGAAAAAAACCGACCGACGAAGCGAGGACGCGATGAGCAAACCGGCCGACCCGGCCTACCACTGGAACGGAGCCGAACTCGACCTGGACGCCTATCTGGCCCGGATCGGTTTCGACGGCGAGTGCGCTCCCACCGTCCGGACGCTGCACGAACTGGTGCGGGCGCACACCACCGCGATCCCGTTCGAGAACCTCGAGATCATCCTGGGCAGGACGATCCCGCTCGACCTGGCTACCCTGCAGGACAAGATGGTGCGCCGCCGGCGCGGCGGCTACTGCTACGAGAACGTCGGACTGTTCGCGGCCGCACTGGAACGGCTCGGCTTCGGCGTCACCGGACTCAGCGGCCGGGTGAGCATGGGTGCGGGCGCGGGATTGCGGCCCGCCACCCACGCCTTGCTGCGCGTGACGACCGCCGACGACGACCGGGTGTGGCTGTGCGACGTCGGCTTCGGCGCCGGACCGCTCGTGCCCTTCGAATTGTCCGGCGAGACCGGAGAATTCGCGGCGGGAGAATGGAAGTTCCGGCTGGAGCGCACGCGCGGGGAGCTGGATTCCGAGCTGTGGGTGCTGCACCAGTACGGCCGCGAAGGCTGGATCGACCGGCACAGCTTCACCGTGAATCCGCAGTACCGCATCGACTACGCCGTCGGCAATCACTTCGTGTCGACCTCGCCGCGTTCCCCCTTCACCACCCGGCCCTATGTGCAGCGTTTCCACCCGGAGGTGCATCACGTGCTGGACGGCACCACGTTCGTCACCGAGTACCCCGACGGCACGAGCGACACGAGAGAGCTGGCGCCCACCGAGTTGCCCAAGATCCTCGCCGAAGTGTTCGACATCGACCTCGCCGACGCCGACGCCGCCGCCCTCGCGCAGGCGCCCTGGTCGCGCGACTGAGATCGCGATCCGCCACGGCCGGATAAGGTCGAGCGCGTGCGTACCAACCGGAAATCTCTCGTCCTGTTCGCCGCACCGATGCTCGTGCTCGCCGCCTGCTCGTCCGGCCCGGACCAGCCCGACACCGTCGCCGGCCAGTTCGCCGACGCGCTCAACCGCGACGACATCCCCGCGGCCGCCGCGCTCACCGACAACCCGGCCCAGGCCGCCGAGACCCTCGACGCGCTCTACGACGGGCTCGGCCAGGACGTGCGCTTCGAGGTCCGCTCGGCCGACGAGAACGACTTCGCGCTGGCCGCCACCTGGAAGCTGGGCGCGGACGGCAAGTCCGAGTGGACCTACACCACCAACGGCGCCGCGCGCGACGACGGGGCGGGATGGCGGGTGAAGTGGAATCCGGCCACGGTCGCCCCCGGACTGGACGCGGGCCCGTTGAGCTACAGCAGGGTCTATCCGAGACCTGCCCGCGTACTCGACGCCGCCGGCGGCGAATTGATGACCGAGCAGATCGTCACGCTGGTGAACGTCGGCTCCGGCGCCGACCTCTCCGCGGTCGCGGACCTGCTCGGCCCGCTCGCACCCGGCGTCACCCCGCAGTCGCTGCAAGCGGAACTGGCCGCGGCGCAAGGAAAACCGATCACCGCGATCACCCTGCGCGAGACAGACCTCGCCGCGATCCGGGATCGCCTGACCGCGCTGCCGGGCGTCACCCTCGCGCCGCAGACCCGGTTGCTGACGACCGACAAGGCCCTGTCCGGACCGACCCTGTCCGGACTGGCCGAGTTGTGGCAGGAGTCCGCCGACGCGAACGCCGGATGGGCGGTGCGCGCCCAGACGCCCCAGGGCACCCAGCGCGTCGCCGGAACCGACCCCAGGCCCACCGCCGACATCGCCACCACGCTGGATCCCGGCCTGCAGCGCGCGGCCGAGGCGGCCTTGGCCCCGGTCGCCCAGCCCGCCGCGATCGTCGCCCTGCGGCCCTCGACCGGCGACGTCGTCGCGATGGCGCAGAACGCCGCCGCCGACGCGCAGGGCCCGATCGCGCTGACCGGGCTCTACCCGCCGGGTTCGACGTTCAAGACGGTCACCGTCTCCGCCGCGTTGCAGGCGGGAACCGTGACACCCGACACCGTGCTGCCCTGCCCGGGCACCGCGGACATCGAGGGCCGTCGCATCCCCAACGACAACAACTTCGATCTGGGATCGGTCCCGTTGCACACCGCGTTCGCCCGCTCCTGCAACACCACGATGGGCGCCCTGGCCGTGCTATTGCCCGCCGACGCGCTGACGAAAGCGGCGGCACAACTGGGACTCGGGATCGATTACGTCACACCGGGCCTGACCACCGTCACCGGAAAAGTGCCACCGGCCGGCACCTCCGCGCTGCGGGTGGAGTCGGCGATCGGTCAAGGGCAGGTGACAGCGTCGCCGTTCGGAATGGCGCTGGTCGCCGCCTCCATCGCCCGCGGCGCGGCGCCCGCGCCCACCCTCGTCGCGGGCAGGCCGGGCACTCCGGACCGGACCCCGGACGCGCTGCCGCCGCAGGTCGCCGACCAGCTGAAAGCCATGATGCGTGAGACGATCACCGACGGCACCGCGACACAATTGCGCGACATCCCCGGCGTGCTCGGCAAAACCGGCACCGCGGAGTACATCGATGACGCGCACGCGCACGGCTGGTTCGTCGGCATCGACGGCGACCTGGCATTTGCCGTGTTCATCAGCGACGCGAGCAGTTCGGCGCCCGCGGTGGACGCGGCGGGCCGGATGCTGCGGGCGCGCGGATAGTCCGTTTCGTGCGATTCGGGCGCACACGAAGGCCCGGCTGACGCGTGCGAGCATTCCGAAGCCAGCTACACTCATCCCCGGACCGCGTGAGTAATCAATATGCGGGATGTCACGATTTCGAGAAGGTTCGGAGTAGGCGCCATCGATACCGGTCAGTTGATCGCGGAGCATTACCGCCTGGTCGAGCGGATTGGTAGCGGCGGCACGGGCGTGGTCTGGCGTGCCGTCGACGAACGCCTCCAGCGCTCCGTGGCCGTCAAGCAGATCCACATCCAGCCGAGCCTTCCCGAGGCCGAGCGCGTTGTGGTGCGCCAGCGCGCGATTCGGGAGGCCCGCAACGCCGCCCGCTTCCAGCATCCGAACGCGATCGTCGTGTTCGACATCACCGAGCACGAGGGCGATCCCTGCCTGGTGATGGAATACCTCAAGTCCAAGAGCCTCGCGGCGGTGATCGGCGCGCAGGGCACCCTGCAGCTGACCCAGGTCGCCCGGATCGGCGAGCAGGTGGCCTCGGCCCTGATCGCCGCGCACCAGGCGGGCATCGTGCACCGCGACGTGAAGCCGGGCAACATCCTGCTCGACGATCACGGCACGGTGAAGATCACCGACTTCGGCATCTCCCGCGCGACCGGCGACGTCACCCTCACCGAGACCGGGCTGATCTGCGGCACCGCAGCCTATCTCGCGCCGGAGGTCGCCCGCGGCTCCGATCCCAGTCCGGCATCCGACGTCTTCGCCTTGGGTGCCACGCTGTTTCACGCGCTGGAGGGCGAACCGCCCTACGGCGCGGGCTCCAATCCGCTGGCGGTGCTCTACGCCGCCGCGAACGGCCAGCTGAGCGAACCGCGCAACGCCGGTCCCGCAACGGATTTCCTGCTCGACCTGCTCAGCCCCGAGCCCTCCGAGCGTCCGAGCATGCGGGCGGCGCGCGATCACCTCGCCGCGTTCGCCGACGCCGGTCCCGCGCCGGTGGCCGCCGGGTTCGTGCCTGCCAGCGAAGCGTTCACCCGCCCGAGGGCGGGTGAGCCCGAATCGGCGACCCGCGCGCTGCGGCCGTCGGCGATGGCGTCGGCGCCCTACACGCCCACCGAGCGTCAGCCGCGTCCCCGCCCCGCGCCCGCGCGGCCCGCGCACCCGGACACCGCGGCCCATCCACGCACCATGGCGCAGCCGCGCCCGCAACCGCAGCAGCGGCCCGCGGGCAAACGGCGCGCGGTGCTGATCGGCGCACTCGTCGGCGCGGTCGCCGCCGTCTCCGCGCTGTTGATCAGCGCGTTCACTCAGTCCGACTCCGATTCGCCGGGTCCGCAGGCGAGCCCGCCGTCGGTGAGTTCGACGACCAGGCCCGGGACCACCTCGACCGTCGCGGCCGAGCTGGGACGCACCCCCAGCTCCGGCGAGCGCGTCGACATCGGGTCGGCGGGTCGCCTGGTGGAGGACTTCTATACCAATCCGTCCGGGTCGTGGGCACTGCTGACACCGGCGGCGCAGAAGACCTATGGCAGCGAGCAGGCCTTCCGGCAGTACTGGGACGCGCGGACCATCGACGACTTCAACACCATCGAGGCCGCGAGGCGGACGAACAACGACGACGGGTCGGTCGACATGCGGCTGGCCAGCATCACGGTCGAGGGCCAGACCAAGAGCCTGACGCTGCGGGTGATCAGCTCGGGCGGGCGTCTGCTCATCGACAGCGACACCAAGTAGACGACCTGCTACTGGTCGTCGTGCCGGGGCATCCGGCACATCGCCGGGAGACCAGCGCGGGTCGGCCTCGGACGAGAGCGGCGACACACTTCGCCGCACTCCAGGAACGCTCCCGAGGGGCGGACCTGCGCACACGGGTCCGGCGCGCGCCGACCGCCCGGACCACGCGGATAACGGCTGGCGTCGGCCCACTAGGCTGGTAGCTGCAACTTTCCTGTTGCGCAATCAGCTGGAGACAAGGACCGACACCTCATGACAACCCGCATCGAGCTCGCCCGCGTCGATCTGCGCGGTCGTACTCCCTCCGTCGCCGAGCTGCGCGCCGCGCTGCCGCGCGGGGGAGTCGACGTGGACTCGGTGCTGCATCAGGTGCGGCCGGTGGTCGAGGCGATCCGCGACCACGGTGTGTCGGCGGCGCTGGAATTCAGCGAGCGCTTCGACGGCGTGATCCCGGCGACGGTGCGGGTGCCCGCGGCCGAGCTGGAAGCCGCGTTGGAGCGGCTGGAACCGGCGGTGCGCGCGGCGCTGGAGGAGTCCATCGACCGGGCCCGCAAGGTGCACGCCGATCAGCGGCGCACCGACAAGACCACCGAGGTGGTGCCGGGCGGCAAGGTGACCGAGCGCTGGGTGCCCGTCGAACGGGTCGGCCTGTACGTGCCGGGCGGCAACGCCGTCTACCCGTCCAGCGTCGTGATGAACGTGGTGCCCGCGCAGACCGCGGGCGTCGGCTCACTCGTGGTGGCCTCGCCGCCGCAGGCGCAGTTCGGCGGACTGCCGCACCCGACCATCCTCGCCGCCGCGCAGCTGCTCGGCGTCGACGAGGTGTGGGCGGTCGGCGGCGCCCAGGGCATCGCCCTGCTGTCCTACGGCGGTCTCGACACCGACGGCGCGCAGCTGGAACCGGTCGACCTGATCACCGGTCCGGGCAATATCTACGTCACCGCGGCGAAGCGGCTGTGCCGCGGCCTGGTCGGCATCGACGCCGAGGCGGGCCCCACCGAGATCGCCGTCCTCGCCGACGCGACCGCCGACCCGGTGCACGTCGCCGCCGATCTGATCAGCCAGGCCGAGCACGACGTGCTGGCCGCCAGCGTGCTGGTCACCGACAGCGAGCACCTGGCCGACGCGGTGGACGCGGCGCTGACCGCGCAGCTGACCGTGGTCAAGCACGCCCACCGGGTGGGCGAGGCGCTGCGCGGCAAGCAGTCCGGCACGGTGCTGGTCGACGACATCGAGCAGGGGCTGCGCGTGGTGAACGCCTACGCCGCCGAACACCTGGAGATCCAGACCGCCGACGCCCCCGCGGTCGCGGCCAGGGTGCGCAGTGCCGGAGCGGTGTTCGTGGGCGCGTACGCGCCGGTCAGCCTGGGCGACTACTGCGCGGGCTCCAACCACGTGCTGCCGACCGCGGGCTGCGCGCGGCACTCGTCCGGTCTGAGCGTGCAGACCTTCCTGCGCGGAATCCACGTCGTCGAGTACACCGAAGCCGCGCTGAAGGATGTCGCGGGCCACGTCGTGGCGCTGGCGAACGCCGAGGACCTGCCCGCCCACGGCCAGGCCGTGCGGGCGCGTTTCGAGGCGCTGTCGTGACGCGCGCGGTGAGCGCGCCCGGCGCGGACCTGACCCTGGACGAACTGCCGCTGCGGGACAACCTGCGGGGCAAGAAACCCTACGGCGCACCGCAATTGACGGTGCCCGTGCAGCTGAACACGAACGAGAACCCGCATCCGCCGAGCCGGGCGCTGATCGACGACGTCGCCGAGTCGATCCGCGCCGCCGCCGCGGACCTGCACCGCTACCCGGACCGCGACGCCGTCGCGCTGCGCACCGACCTGGCGCGGTATCTGACCGCGCAGACCGGCGTCGCGGTGGACACCGGCAACGTCTGGGCGGCCAACGGCTCCAACGAGATCCTGCAGCAGCTGTTGCAGGCCTTCGGCGGGCCGGGCCGCAGCGCACTCGGTTTCGTGCCCTCGTACTCGATGCATCCGATCATCTCCGAAGGCATCGACACCGAGTGGATCGAGGCCAAGCGCAACGCCGACTTCTCCCTCGACGTCGACCACGCATTGGCCGCCATCGCCGAGCGCGCACCCGACGTGGTGTTCGTGACCAGCCCGAACAACCCCACCGGCCACAGCATCCCGCAGCAGGACCTGGCGCGCGTCCTCGCGGCCGCCCCGGGCATCGTGGTGGTCGACGAGGCCTACGGCGAGTTCTCCGCACAGCCCAGCGCCATCGGGCTGATCGACCGGTTCCCCGCGAAGCTCGTGGTGACCAGGACGATGAGCAAGGCTTTCGCGTTCGCCGGTGGCCGGCTCGGCTATCTGGTCGCCGCGCCCGCCGTGATCGACGCGATGCTGCTGGTACGGCTGCCCTATCACCTGTCGGTGGTCACCCAGGTCGCCGCGCGCGCGGCCCTGCGGCATGCCGACGAGACCCTCGGCAGCGTCGCCGAACTGGCCGCACAGCGCGACCGGGTGGCGGCGGCGCTGCGGGAACTCGGCTACGACGTGGTCCCCAGCGACGCCAACTTCCTGCTGTTCGGCCGTTTCGCCGACGCCGCGCGCACCTGGCAGCGCTACCTCGATCACGGCGTGCTGATCCGCGACGTCGGCATTCCCGGCTATCTGCGCACCACCATCGGCCTCGCCGCCGAGAACGACGAACTGCTGCGGGTCAGCGGGCTGCTGGCCGGCACCGACCTCGCACCGCGATGAACCAGCGCCGGGAAGCCCTCGGCGACAACCCGATTGGACATGAGCATGAGTAGGACCGCCCGGGTGGAGCGGGTCACCAAGGAATCCAGCATCGTCGTGGAACTGGATCTGGACGGCACCGGCAAGACCGAGATCGCCACCGGCGTCCCGTTCTACGACCACATGCTCACCGCGCTCGGCGCGCACGCGAGTTTCGATCTGACCGTGCGCGCGGAGGGCGACATCGAGATCGAGGCGCATCACACGGTCGAGGACACCGCGATCGTATTCGGTCAGGCGCTCGGCAAGGCGCTGGGGGACAAAGCGGGTATCCGTCGCTTCGGTGACGCCTACATCCCGATGGACGAGACGCTGGCGCACGCCGCGGTCGACGTGTCCGGCCGCCCCTACTGCGTGCACACCGGTGAGCCGGATCATCTGCTGCACGCGGTGATTCCCGGGTCCGGTCCCGGCGCGCCGTACTCCACCGTGCTCAATCGCCACGTGTTCGAGTCGATCGCGTCGAACGCGCGCATCGCCCTGCACGTCCGGGTGCTCTACGGCCGCGACCAGCACCATGTCACCGAGGCCGAGTTCAAGGCGGTGGCGCGCGCGCTGCGCGCCGCGGTGGAACCCGACCTGCGGGTGAGCGGGGTCCCGTCGACGAAGGGAGCGCTGTGAGCGCGAAATCCGTGGCCCTGCTCGACTACGGCTCGGGCAACCTGCACTCGGCCGAACGGGCGCTGGCCAGGGCGGGCGCGCACGTCGAGGTGACCGCGGACCCGCAGGTCGTGCTGGCCGCCGACGGTCTGGTGGTGCCCGGCGTCGGGGCTTTCGCCGCGTGCATGGCGGGGCTGCGCGGGGTGCGCGGCGAGCGCCTGATCGGTCAGCGGCTGGCAGGCGGGCGTCCGGTGCTCGGCATCTGCGTGGGCATGCAGATCCTGTTCGAGCGTGGCGTCGAGTTCGGCGAGGAGACCGACGGGTGCGCCGAATGGCCCGGCACGGTCGACCGGCTGTCCGCGCCGGTGCTGCCGCACATGGGATGGAACACCGTCTCCGCCCCGGCCGACAGCGTCCTGTTCGCGGGTCTCGACGTCGACACCCGCTTCTACTTCGTGCACTCCTACGCCGCGCAGACCTGGGATCTGCCGTCCAGCGAGCACTTCGCCGCCCCCAAGCTGACCTGGGCCGAGCACGGGGTGCCGTTCCTGGCGGCGGTGGAGAACGGTGCGCTCTCGGCCACCCAGTTCCACCCGGAGAAGTCCGGTGACGCGGGCGCGCACCTGCTGCGCAACTGGGTGAACTCGCTGTAGGGCGGATCCCGCGCACCGAAAGCGCGGGACCCGCCCGCCGGGTCAGTGCGACCGGACTTTGCTGACCAACCAGCGCCCGTCGACGTTGTCCACCGTCACGGTCATCGAGATGCGGCCGGTCTGGGGAAGACCGTCGGTTTCGTCGCTGGTCACTGTCCGCACCACGTCGACGTCCACCTCGGCCCGGTAGTCGTCGCCGGAGACGATGCGGCAGTCGGCGGACTCGGCCTCGGCCCGGGTGTGCGCGGCCTCAGCGCTGGACTGGATGTTGGCGCGAAAGTTCTCGAACTCCGCCCGGAACTCTCCGGTGCTGAGGTCGAGCATCCGGCGGGCGTGGTCGCCGAACCGCGCGTAGTCGTAGGTTGCCGCGGCGGAGCCGAACTCGCATCCGGCGAGGCGCGCCTCCTCGGGCGGGGCGGCCATGGCGGTGGGCGCCGCGGCGAGCGCCGCGCAGCAGACGGCTGCCGAAAGCGACAGGGCGGCGGGGAGTTTCGATCGTGACATGCACTTCCTCTGTGCGAGGTGGAAGCGGCGGCCGGGGGTGGTCGCCGAGCGGAGACGATACCGGCCGCGCCCCACGGGCCGCGTCGATCTCGCGGCGACATCGGCCTTCGGCACCCGCCGCCGCCGGATGTTTCTCGTTCCTCCCGGCGCGCTGTCGGGCGCCATCGCGCTCCTGGCCAGCCGTCCACCGATCACGGCGTGCGTCCGGGAGCCGGTGCTCGCCTCGAGCCGACGGCCGATCAGGGAGCACGTGACTCGGGGTAGACCCCGATCCGGTCGACCCGTCCATGGGGGCTCGCTCCGGATCCGCGGACGGCCGCTTCGGATCTACCTTCGATGCGAGGAGGCCGCTCTGAAGAGCGTCATCGTCCCGCTGACGGTGCTCACCGGTTACGCGGTGATCGCGAGCTTCGCGTTCGCGACGACCGCCGCGGAAACACTGCTGCTGTATCCCAACATCTTTCGCGACGTTCCCGAATCGCTGGAGCTCACCGAGCAATTCATGAGTGTCGTCGCCGTCGGTGACATCATGCGCCCGCTCGGCGCGGTGCTGACGCTGTGCGCGTCGGTCGCGGGCGCGGTGTCGCTGATCTACCGGATCGGACGCCGATGGCTCGGTCTCTCGCTGGTAGCTCTGCTCAGCGGGCAGTTCCTGCTGTCGATCCTCTACCTGTGGCCGCGGGCGTCGATCCTGTTCGACGACCGGCACTCCCACACGCTCGCCGAGATCGAACGCGCGGCGACGGAGTTCCAGGTCGGCCACGGCCTGCGGACCGCGGCCGCCGCGGTGACGGCACTGTGCGCGGTGCTCGCCGCCCTGGCTTGCTATCGCGCACGTGTGCTCGCCACCGGCTGATCACGGCCGGGTGCCGGTGGACCAGATCGGAGTGGTCTGCACCCGGGACAGGCGCCAGCCTTCCCCGGTGCGCACCGCGTCGAAACGGTAGATCTCACCGAGGGTGTACTGCGGCTGCGGGATCGTCCCGCCCGGGGAAGCGGGCGCGAAGGTGGCGATCAAGTTCGCCCGGACGTCAGCCGCGTCGCCGCGCAAGTCGATCAGCACATTGCCGATGACGTGCTGGATGCGTTTGTCGCCGGTGTGATTGCGACTGGCCTGGGCGATCAGCGCTTCGCGGCCCTCGGCCGTGCCGCCGGGCGTCTTCGCGGTCGCGTCGGGGGTGTAGATCGCCCGCAGATCGTCGAAGCGGCCCTCGTCCAAGGCGCGGCCGAGCCGGTCGACCAGAGCGGTGATCTGCTGACGGTCGAGCATTTCGCGTACCTCCGGCGTGGGGTCGGCGGCGGAAGTGCAGGCGGCCGTCAGGGCAGCCAGGGGAACGGCGAGCAAGGGGAGAGCCAGGCGGATCTTGCGCATCGCAGTGACCTTTCGGAAATAACGTTGGTTGTTCCAACGTTGGGTGTGCCAACGTATCAGATTGTGGGTGACGCCAACAAGTGTTGGTACAGTGGCCGCATGCACATCGCGCACGAGGGCGCCGCGAGACGGCTCCGGGTCCTGCCCACCAGGCTGGTCAATCAGGTGGCCCTGGTGGCGAATCGGGCGACGGAGCGCGCCCTGGAACCGACCGGCTCCCGCCGTCACCACTACGCGCTGCTGGCCACGCTCGGCGAGTTCGGCCCCGACAGCCAGGCCGAACTGGGCAGGCGCACCCGCATCGACCGCAGCGACGTGGTCGCCGCGGTGAACGATCTCGCCGCGCGCGGCTTCGTCGAGCGCAGCCCCGATCCCGCCGACCGCCGCCGCAACATCGTGACCCTCACCGCCGCGGGCGCCCGCCACCTCGAGGAGCTCCACGAGCGGCTGGCCCTCGCCCAGGACGAGTTGCTCGCCGGCTTCACGGAGAGGGATCGGCGCACCCTGGTCACGCTGCTCACCCGCATCCTCGACGCCCATAGCGGCTGACCCGCACCGGGTGATCGAGGTCCCATCCGCCCAGGCCCTGCGCTCGTCCGCGGCCGGGTAACCACTAGGCTGCTCTCGTGAGTCTTGTGCTGCTACCCGCCGTCGATGTCGCCAACGGAGAGGCCGTGCGCCTCGTGCAAGGAGAGGCCGGAAGCGAAACCAGCTACGGCTCGCCTCGCGAGGCGGCGCTGGCGTGGCAGGAAGCCGGCGCGGAATGGGTGCATCTGGTCGACTTGGACGCAGCCTTCGGGCGCGGCTCGAATCGTGAGCTGCTCGCGGGCGTGGTCGGGGAACTCGACGTGAAAGTGGAACTGTCCGGCGGCATCCGCGACGACGAGAGTCTCGAGGCCGCCTTGGCCACCGGCTGTGCCCGGGTCAACCTCGGCACCGCCGCGCTGGAGGACCCGGTGTGGTGCGCGAAGGCCATCGCCCGGCACGGTGAGCGCATCGCCGTCGGCCTGGACGTGCGCATCGTCGACGGCGAGCATCGGCTGCGCGGCCGCGGCTGGGTCAGCGACGGCGGCGACCTGTGGGAGGTGCTCGAGCGCCTGGAACGGGACGGCTGCTCGCGGTACGTGGTGACCGACGTGACCAAGGACGGCACGCTCACCGGCCCGAACCTGGATCTGCTGCGTGAGGTCTGCGCGGCCACCGACGCCCCGGTCATCGCCTCCGGCGGCGTCTCCACCATCGCGGACCTGGTCGCGATCGCCGAACTGGTGCCCGACGGCGTCGAGGGCTCGATCGTCGGCAAGGCGCTGTACGCGGGACGTTTCACCCTGCCCGAGGCGCTGGCCGCGGTGAGATGACCCAGGAGCTGTCGGCACTGCTCGCGGAGGCGAGCGAGGTTCTCGACTCGGTGCGCTCGCGGTTCGTCGAGGGTATCGGCGCGCCGAGCGCGGTCGACAAGGGCCGCAACGACTTCGCCACCGAACTCGACCTGGAGTTGGAGCGCACCGTCTCCGCCGAGCTGCTGCGGCGCACCGGGATCGAGGTGCACGGCGAGGAGTTCGGCGGCCCGCAGCTGACCTCCGGCACGGCGTGGGTGCTCGACCCGATCGACGGCACCTTCAACTACTCTTCCGGGCACCCGCTCTCGGGCATGTTGCTCGCACTGGTCCGCGACGGGGAGCCGGTGCTGGGACTGACCTGGCTGCCGCTGCTCGGCCGCCGCTACGCGGCCATGGCGGGAGGTCCGGTGCTGCTGGACGGGCGGCCGTTGCCCCCGCTGCCGCGCGGCAAGCTGGCCGAGGCCATGATCGGTTTCGGCGCGTTCAACGTCGACTCCGACGGCCGCATCCCCGGACAGTTCCGCTTCGACCTGCTCGGCCCGCTGAGCAGGCTGTCCTCCCGGGTGCGCATGCACGGCTCGACCGGCATCGATCTGGCGTTCACCGCCTCCGGCGTGCTCGGCGGCGCGATCGTGTTCGGCCACCATCCCTGGGACAACGCGGCGGGCGTCGCCCTGGTGCGTGCGGCGGGCGGTGTGGTCACCGACCTGGTGGGCCGTCCGTGGACCATCACCTCCGGTTCCGTGCTCGCGGCCGCGCCCGGAGTGCACGAGGAACTGCTCGACATGATCTGCACGGTCGCCGACCCGGCGGCCGCGGAGGAAGGGTGAGGCAATGACGTTGGCCGTACGGGTGATCCCGTGTCTGGACGTCGACGCGGGACGGGTGGTCAAGGGCGTCAACTTCGAGAACCTGCGTGACGCGGGTGATCCGGTCGAACTGGCCGCGCTCTACGACGCGCAGGGCGCCGACGAGCTGACCTTTCTCGACGTCACCGCCTCCACCGGCGACCGCGGCACCATGATCGACGTGGTGACCCGCACCGCCGAGCAGATCTTCATCCCGCTCACCGTCGGCGGCGGGGTGCGCACCGTCGAGGATGTGGACCGTCTGCTGCGCGCCGGCGCGGACAAGGTCTCGGTGAACACCGCCGCGATCGCGCGGCCGGAGGTGCTGCGCGAGATGTCCGAGCGATTCGGCTCCCAATGCATCGTGCTGTCGGTGGACGCGCGCACCGTGCCGGAGGGGCAGCCGGAAACCCCCTCCGGGTGGGAGGTGACGACGCACGGCGGCAAACGGGGCACCGGCATCGACGCCGTCGAATGGGCCGTGCGCGGCGCCGAACTCGGTGTCGGCGAGATCCTGCTCAATTCGATGGACGCCGACGGCACCAAGGCCGGTTTCGACCTGCCGATGATTCGTGCCGTGCGGGCGGCCGTCACGGTGCCGGTGATCGCCAGCGGGGGCGCGGGCGCGGTCGAGCACTTCGCCCCGGCCGTGCACGCGGGCGCCGACGCGGTGCTGGCGGCCAGCGTGTTCCACTTCGGCGACCTCACCATCGGCCAGGTCAAGGAGTCGATGCGGGCGGAGAAGATCGTCATCCGGTAGCGATTGGCGGGAATCGGCCGAGTAGGAAGGCGGGTCGCGGTATCGCGGTTGCTTCGGGCATGAGCATCGGTATCGCGTTGTCCCCCTTCTCCCTCGACGCCACCGACAACGCCGTGGACGCGGCGGTGTCGCTGGGTGTGTCGGCGGCCGCCGCCGGTTTGGCCTCGCTGTGGTTCGGCCAGACCTTCAGCAGCGATGCCATCGCGCTGGCCGGGATCGTCGGCCGGGCGGTGCCCGAACTCGCGGTCGGCACGTCCGCGGTGCCGATCACCGCGCGTCATCCGCTGCTGACCTCCGCTCAGGCGCAGACCGCGCAGGCGGCCACCGGCGGCCGGTTCAGTCTCGGTCTCGGACTCGGCGCGAGATCGTTCGCCGAACCGGTGTTCGGCGGCTCCTTCGACCGGCCCATCACCCGGTTGCGCGAGTTCCTCACCGCGCTGCGCACCGTGGTGCACACCGGTGCGGTCGATTTCCACGGGGAGACGCTCACCGCGGCCGCCCCGATGCCCGCCGCGGTGGCCGGGGCGCGCCCACCAGTGCCCATCTTGGTGGCCGCCATGGGACCGCAGGCGTTGCGCGTCACCGGTGAACTGGCCGACGGCACCCTGCCCTTCCTCGTCGGCCCCAAGGCGCTGGCCGAACACATCGTCGCGCCGCTCACCGCGGCGGCCGAGCGCGCGGGCAGGCCGCGGCCGCGGATCACCGCCCTCGTCCCCGGCGTGGTCACCGCGGACATCGACGCCGCCCGTGCGGCGGCCGCGACCCAGACGGCGTTCTACGACGACATCCCCTCCTATGCCCGGATGATCGAGCTGTCCGGCGCGTCGCGTGCGGCGGAGCTCGTGGTGATCGGAGACGAGGAAGCCATCGCGGCGCGCGTCGAGGAGTACTTCGCGGCGGGGGCGACGGAGGTCGTCTTCTCGCAAACCGATCTGACCACCCCGCAGGACCAGCGGCGGACCTGGGAGGCGCTCGGCGAACTCCAGCGCTCCCGTGCGCGCTGACCGCGCACTCCGGGCGATCCGGCCCCCGCAGGCCCCTGTTATAACGGTGCTATGAGTCTCGATCCCGCTATCGCCGCCCGTCTCAAGCGCAACGACGCCGGGCTGGTGTCGGCCGTAGCGCAGGAACGCGCCACCGGTGACGTGCTGATGGTCGCGTGGATGGACGACGAAGCGTTGGCGCGCACGCTGGAAACCCGCAAGGCGACGTACTATTCGCGCTCCCGGCAGCAGTACTGGGTCAAAGGGGAGACCTCCGGCCACACCCAGTACGTGCACGAAGTGCGGCTCGACTGCGACGGTGACACGATCCTGCTGGTCGTCGATCAAGCGGGCGCGGCCTGTCACACCGGCACGCATACCTGTTTCGACTCGGACGTGCTCTTGCCCGCGCGATCGGTGAACGCGCCCGGCTAGGCGCCGTTCGGGCGGTGGTCGTCCCGGCTCGGCGCGGCGAGTCCGCCGGGCTGGTCGAGCACGTCGGCGAGCCGCTCGGCCAGCAGCTGGCCCAGCTCGGCGACCTGGGCCTTCTGCGCGGTGTCCAGGCCGTCGAAGACCAAGTGCCGCACGGCGTCCAGATATCCGGGCGCGGCTTCGACGACCTTGAGATACCCCTCGTCGGTGAGGACGGCTTGCACGCCGCGCCGCCCGGCGGTCGCCGAGCGCTGCGCCCAGCCCATGCGCTCCAGCTTGGACACCACATGCGACAGCCGCGATAGCGATGCATTTGCCTTGTGGGCAAGCTCACTCATCTGCAGTCGGTGCCCCGGTTCCTCCGACAGCAGGGTCAGTACCCAGTACTCGAAATGCGTCACGCCGGACTCGCGCTGGAGCTGGGTGTCCAAGGCTCCTGGCAGCCGCGTCATCAGCGCAACGATTGCGCGCCAAGCTCGTTGTTCGACCGGGTCGAGCCACTTCGTCACTGTGTGCCTTCTTTCAAGCCAAGTGACGTGGTTTTGTCCGTAGTCCTAGTGATTGTCGAGAAAATTGTGCACAGTCACCCGCGACATCGAGTTTGCCACGACTTCGCTCGACCGTCATAAAGATGCTGCATGACGTGAGTTCACTCACACGGCGGGTGGGGGCGTGTCCTCGGCTTTCGGCGTCCGCGGGTGCGTGCGGCGCCACCTGCGCAGCAGCAACAGCGCGACCGCGAGGAGAAACAGCAGCGTCGCGATGAGGGCCCCGGTGAGCGCGGCGCCGCGGAAGGCGGGAGCGTCGACATCCAGAACACGCTCACCCGCGTGGGCGGCGCTGCTGTTGCCCAGCACGATGGTCAGCGTCATCAGGTTGGGAATCGCGAACAGGATCGCGACGACCGCGGCCGCGCCCGCGAGGAATTTACCCGCCTTGCGCCGCCACATCAGCACGGCGAACAGCAGCAGGAAAAGCGTGACGACGGTACAGAACCCGCCGTAGAACAGACCCCAGCCGATGCCCTTGGCGAAGCTTCCCTGCACCGTCGACCCGACCCGCTGCGCCCACCAGCGTGGGATGAACGCGGACAGGATGAAGTAGAGGATGACGAGGACGGCGACGACCGCGGCGCCACCGATGATCCGGGTGCGCCAGACGGCTGCCACGGGTTTGCGTCCGCCCGGCTGAACGTCGGTCGAAGTCATGGATCCAGCCTAGGCCGCACCACTGCTCGGCAGCGGCTGCGCGGACCCGGCGCGCCGTGCCTTCTACCTGGTGCGCAGGTAGTTCAGTGCTTCGTCGGCGTGCACCGCGGCGCGCAACTCGCCGGTGATGATCTTGCGGATGGTGCGGTCGGTGTCGATGACGAACGTTTGCCGCTTCACGGGCGCGAGTTTGCCCAGGAGGCCGCGCTTCACGCCGAACCGCGCGGCCACGGCGCCGTCGGCGTCGGAGAGCAACGGATAGCCCAGACGCTGCTTCTCGGCGAATCCCGCCTGGGTGGCCACGCCGTCGGTGCTGATGCCGACGCAGCTTGCGCCGACAGCGGCGAATTCTGCGGCGAGGTCGCGAAAATGACAGGCCTCGGCCGTGCACACGGGCGTATTCGCCGCGGGATAGAAGAACAGGACCAAGGGGCCGTTCGCCAGCAACGCGTCGAGCGAGCGAGGGGTGCCGGACTGATCGGGAAGCTCGAAATCAGGGGCGAGCTGTCCTTGCTGCATACCCGGGCACACTACCGGGCGCTTGGTTGAATCGGGTAGGCGCGCGGGCGGCGGACCTGTTGCTCGTGCCCGTCGATACGCCGCCTGCGATCGGATCGCCGCGTCGGTGGCCGGGCACGAGCCGGGGGCGCGGTGCGGTTACGCGCCGATGAGCGCTGCGACCTCAGGGTTCTTGATCGCCATCACGTCGAGGATGCCGTGGGCCCGCAGGAACGGCTTCAGCTCCTTGATGCGATGGCTGTGGACGGCGTACTCGTCGGGAAATCGGTTCTTGTCCAGGGACTCCAGTGCTTTGACGTAGGTGACGAAGGACGCGAGCGCGTTGCTCGGAACGCCGTGGGGGTGGGCAGGTTGACCGGTGCCCGCCGACCGCGGGGTGTCGAGGCGCGGGACGTGGCGGCCCGCGACGTGCCGAGGGCCCTCGGGCGCTACCGATTGCGAGGGGTACATCAGTTGTTTCCTCTCGAGATGGATACCGCATGCGACGTGGAACGCCGCGAGTGTAGTGAGCCCGGCCACACCTGCCGCGGCCGCGTGGGAACCGGACGGTCGACCTGATTTGTCGGGTTTGTCGCGTCCTTCGCCGTGTCACCGGCACCGCTCACCGGTCGGTCGGCCCGGCCTGGGATGATGAGTACATGCCAGGCGCGTCCACTCCCACCACCACGACCCGCGAGCAGTTCCATCAGCTGGCCGCGGAGCACCGGGTCGTCCCCGTGACCCGAAAGGTGCTGGCGGACTCGGAGACTCCACTCTCGGCCTACCGCAAGCTCGCCGGTGACCGGGCGGGCACGTTCCTGTTCGAGTCCGCGGAGAACGGCCGGTCGTGGTCGCGCTGGTCGTTCATCGGCGCGGGAAGCCCTTCGGCACTGACCGTCGTCGACGGCGAGGCGGCCTGGCTCGGCCATATCCCGGTGGACGCCCCCTCCGGCGGCGATCCGCTGGTCGCGTTGCGTGAGACGCTGGAGTTGCTGCGCACCGAACGTTTGCCCGGCTTGCCGCCGCTGACCGGCGGCATGGTCGGGTATCTCGGCTACGACGCGGTGCGCCGCATAGAGCGACTACCCGAGCTGGCCATGGACGACTTGCGGTTGCCCGAGATGGTCTTGTTGCTGGCTACCGATCTGGCCGCGTTCGACCACCACGAGGGCGCGATCACGCTGATCGCCAACGCGGTCAACTGGAACGGCACCGCCGAACGCGTCGACGAGGCCTACGACGACGCGGTGGCCCGGCTGGACCGGATGACCGCCGCGCTCGGCGAGCCCGCCGATTCCACCGTGTCGGTGTTCGACCGGCCCGAGCCCGAATACCGGCGCAGGCGCACCACCGAGGAGTTCGGTGCGGGTGTGCGTCGCCTGGTCAAGGAGATCGAGGCGGGCGAGGCGTTCCAGGTGGTGCTGTCGCAGCGTTTCGAGATGGACTACGACGGGGCGCCGATCGACCTGTACCGGATGCTGCGCGCTTCCAATCCCAGCCCCTACATGTACCTGCTGCACATCCCGGACGGCGAGGGCGGCACCGCGTTCTCCATCGTCGGCTCCAGTCCGGAATCGCTGGTGACCGTGAAAGACGGCGTGGCGACGACCCATCCGATCGCGGGCACCCGCTGGCGGGGGGCCACCGAGGAGGAGGACCTCCTGCTGGAGAAGGGCCTGCTCGCCGACGAGAAGGAGAACGCCGAGCACCTCATGCTCGTCGACCTCGGCCGCAACGACCTGGGCCGGGTGTGCGAGCCGGGCACCGTGCGGGTCACCGAGTACCGGCACATCGAGCGCTACAGCCATGTCATGCACCTGGTCTCGACGGTCTCGGGCCGGTTGGCGCCCGGGCGTATCGCGCTGGACGCGGTGCGGGCGTGCTTCCCGGCGGGCACCTTGTCCGGTGCGCCCAAGGTGCGCGCGATGGAGCTGATCGAGGAACTCGAACCGACCCGGCGCGGCGTCTACGGCGGCGTCGTCGGATATCTGGACTTCGCCGGTGACGCCGACACCGCCATCGCCATCCGCACCGCGCTGCTGAAGGACGGCACGGCCTACGTGCAGGCGGGCGCGGGAGTCGTCGCGGACTCGGATCCGGAGTACGAGGACGTGGAAGCGCGCAACAAGGCGATGGCGGTGCTGAAGGCGGTCGCGGCGGCCCGGACGGTGCGGGCGTACGGCACGCAGCCGGATACGGCGGACGGCGGACCGCGATGACGGCTGCTCGTCCCGAAGACGAACCGGGCCGGGCGCGGGAGCCCGCCCCGGATACGAGCGCCACGACACGGGAATCCCTGCCTTCGGCCGAAGGATCCGCCCCGCCCACCGGATCGCCCGGCGCCGGCGACGATTCGCGCCGGAAATACCCGGTGGGCCCGATCGTCTTGCTCGCTGCCGCCGCCGCGGCACTGTGGGCGTCGTCCCGGATGACCTGGGTGACGGTCACCTCTTCCGACGGTCTCACCCAACCCCGCACCGATCAGCTCGACGGCGGGGTGTGGTTCGGCGCGCTCACGCCGCTGGCGCTGGTACTGCTCGCATCGATCGCGGCCGTGCTGGCCACCAGGGGCTGGCTACGCCGGGTGGTCGGCGTGTTGATCGCGTTGGTCGCGGCGGTGGCCGCGGTGCCCGCGTTCGCGCTGCTGACCGACTCCGGCAAGCTCGCCGAGCGGGCCGCGAAACTCGCCGAGCTCCCGGCACGGGCACAGGTGGAGGAGGCGACCACGTCGGCGTTTCCGGCCGTGCTGGCGCTGCTCGGCGCGATCGCCGCGTTCGGCGCGGGCGCGCTGTTGGCGCGTATGCCCGCCGAGGCGGCACGGCTGTCCGGCAAGTACGACAACCCGGTCTTCCGGCGCGCCGCCGCGACGGCGGAGGTCACGCAGCGGCGCACGCAGTCCCCGGACGAGCGACCCTCAGCGCAGCTGTCCGAGCGCGTGCTGTGGGACGCGCTGGACGCGGGCACCGACCCGACCGAGGAACCTTCCGGCGGGCAGCCGCCTCCGGAGAATCCGGACCACGGAGAGGTGGGCCGACGTGGCCGCTGAGCTGTCCCCGCGCGCCGGGTGTGGCGGCTGCCACCTTGCGCCGAGCCCTTCCGCGTGGTTCAACCCGAGCCCCGGCGCGTACGCGCCCGGTAGGTCCATTTATTCTTTGTCAGCATCGGTGAGACAGCGCCTGGGGGGATTCTCAGGTAGCAAGTCCGTCTCCCCAGAAAGGATTCGAGCCAGATGACGGTACTCGACTCGATTCTCGACGGGGTCCGCGCGGATGTGGCCGCTCGGGAAGCCCTTCTCGACTTCCAGGCGGTCAAGGCGGCCGCCGCGGCGGCGCCCGCGCCGCTGGACGCCCGCGCCGCGCTGCTCGAGGACGGCATCGGCGTGATCGCCGAGGTCAAGCGGGCAAGTCCGTCCAAGGGCGAGCTGGCGGACATCCCGGACCCCGCGAGCCTGGCCAAGGCCTACGAGGACGGCGGAGCCCGGATCATCAGCGTGCTCACCGAGGGCCGCCGCTTCAACGGGTCGCTGGACGACCTGGACGCGGTCCGCGCCACGGTGAACATCCCGATCCTGCGCAAGGACTTCGTCGTCGGCCCGTACCAGATCCACGAGGCGCGCGCGCACGGCGCGGACGTCATCCTGCTGATCGTCGCGGCGCTGGAACAGGACGTCCTGTCCTCCCTCATCGATCGCACCGAGTCGCTGGGAATGACCGCGCTGGTCGAGGTGCACACCGAGGAGGAGGCCGACCGCGCGCTGGAGGCGGGCGCGTCGGTGATCGGCGTGAACGCCCGCAACCTCAAGACGCTCGAGGTCGACCGCGACGTCTTCGCTCGGATCGCGCCCGGACTGCCCACCGAGGTCATCCGGATCGCCGAGTCGGGCATCCGCGGCACCGCAGACCTGCTGGCCTACGCGGGTGCGGGCGCGGACGCCGTCCTCGTCGGCGAGGGACTTGTGACCAGTGGCGACCCCCGTGCGGCGGTCTCGGAGCTGGTGACCGCGGGTACCCACCCGTCCTGCCCGAAGCCCGCGCGGCGGGGCCGGTGATGGGCGTGACGGCACTACCCCGGGCCAGTGACGGCATCGCCCAGCGCAGCGGCCACGAGCCGGACGCGGGCGGGCACTTCGGCGTCTACGGCGGCAGGCACGTCCCCGAGGCGCTGATGGCCGTGATCGAGGAGGTCACCGCCGAGTACGAGAAGTCACGGCTCGACGAGTCCTTCCTCAACGAGCTCGACCGGCTCCAGCGCGACTACACCGGCCGTCCGTCGCCGGTGTTCGAGTGCACGCGGCTGTCGGAGCACGCGGGCGGCGCCCGCATCCTGCTCAAGCGCGAAGACTTGAACCACACCGGATCGCACAAGATCAACAACGTGCTCGGTCAGGCATTGCTCGCCAAGCGGATGGGCAAGACCAGGGTGATCGCCGAGACCGGCGCGGGCCAGCACGGCGTCGCGACAGCGACCGCCTGCGCCCTGCTCGGGCTGGACTGCGTCGTCTACATGGGCGCGGTCGACACGGCGCGCCAGGCGCTGAACGTGGCGCGCATGCGCCTGCTCGGCGCGGAGGTGATCTCGGTGACGTCGGGTTCGCAGACTCTCAAGGACGCCATCAACGAGGCGCTGCGCGACTGGGTGACCAACGCCGACGACACCTACTACTGCTTCGGCACCGCGGCGGGTCCGCATCCGTTCCCGATGCTGGTGCGCGATTTCCAGCGCATCGTCGGCATGGAGGCCCGCGCCCAGGTCCAGGCCTCGACCGGCGGGTTGCCCGACGCGGTCGTCGCCTGTGTCGGCGGCGGTTCCAACGCCATCGGCATCTTCCACGCGTTTCTCGACGACGCCGACGTGCGGCTGATCGGCTACGAGGCGGCCGGTGACGGCGTCGACACCGGGCGGCACGCGGCCACGTTCACCGGCGGGACGCCGGGCGCGTTCCAGGGCGCCTACTCCTACCTGCTGCAGGACGAGGACGGCCAGACCATCGAGTCGCATTCGATCTCGGCGGGCCTGGACTACCCGGGCGTCGGCCCCGAGCACGCCTATCTCAAGGACATCGGCCGTGCCGAGTACCGGCCGGTCACCGACAGCGAGGCGATGGACGCGCTGCTGCTGCTCAGCCGCAGCGAGGGCATCATCCCCGCGATCGAGTCGGCGCACGCGGTGGCGGGCGCGCTGCAACTGGGCAAGGAACTCGGCCCGGGCGCGGTCATCCTGGTGAACCTCTCGGGCCGGGGCGACAAGGACATGGATACGGCAGCGCGGTGGTTCGGGCTGTTCGGCGCCGAGAACGAGCCGCAGGAGGCCGACCGGTGAGCCAGCAATCCCGCCTGGCCAACACCTTCGCCGCCTGCCGCGCCGAGGGCAGGGCGGCGCTGATCGGTTACCTGCCCGCGGGCTACCCGGACCTGGCCGGCTCCATCGAGGTCGTGCGCACGATGGTCGAGGCCGGATGCGACATCATCGAGGTCGGCGTCGCCTACTCCGATCCGGTGATGGACGGCCCGACCATCCAGGCCGCGGCCGAGCAGGCGTTGCGCGGCGGCGTGCGGGTGCGCGACGTGTTCACCGTGGTCGAGGCGATCACCGGCGCGGGCGGCAAGGCCGTCGTGATGAGCTACTGGAATCCCGTACTCAAGTACGGCGTCGACAGCTTCGCGCGGGATCTGGCCGCCGCGGGCGGCGCGGGCATCATCACCCCGAACCTGATCCCGGAGGAGGCCGACGACTGGTTCGTCGCCTCGTCCACGCACAACCTGGACCGCATCTTCCTGGTCGCGCCGTCGTCCACCGAGGAGCGCCTGGTGAAGACGCTCGAGGCCAGCCGCGGTTTCGTGTACGCGGCCTCGACCATGGGCGTCACCGGCGCGCGCGACGCGGTGTCCTCGGCAGCGCCCGCGCTGTGCGCCCGCATCCGGTCCCACTCCGACATCCCGATCGGCGTCGGCCTCGGTGTTCGCTCGGGCGAGCAGGCCGCCGAGATCGCCTCCTACGCCGACGGTGTCATCGTCGGTTCGGCGTTGGTGAGTGCGGCGGGCCGCGGACTGGACGCGGTGCGGGCACTCACCGCGGAACTGGCTCGAGGCGTGCGGTCGGCGACCGTCGCGTCGTAGCCACCCGCCGGTGGCGGAACCGCGTCCTCCGCGACGGCGGACGAACGAACTCGCGTACCGCTCCCGGACCGTCTGCCGCTATGCGTGAGTGGCCTCGTCGTGTGCTGCACCGCGCGCCCTTGGCCCCCCGATGACCCGAGAAGGCGATAGCTCTCACGGCGGTGGGAGCGTCGCGCGCGGCATGGGCGTGCCCGGCCACGGCGGGGGCGGTGCGTTGGTGGCGAGTCGGCTGAGACTCTCCGCTACGGTTGCCCCGTGACGTTACGAGTCCTCGCAGACAGTGTCCTGGCCGACGGCGGCGTCAGCGGCGCCGTGCTGGCCTACCTCCCCAGCCCCGCGCAGGGCGTGTGGCAGATCGGGCCGTTCCCGCTGCGGGCGTACGCCCTGTGCATCATCCTCGGCATCGTCGTCGCGATCTGGTGGGGCGAACGGCGTTGGCGCGCTCGCGGCGGGCAGCCCGGTGCGATCCTGGACGTCGCGATGTTCGCGGTGCCGTTCGGTCTGGTCGGCGGCAGGCTCTACCACGTGGCCACCGACTGGCAGAAGTACTTCGGCGCGGACGGGAATCCGGTCGACGCGCTGAAGATCTACCAAGGCGGGCTCGGTATCTGGGGCGCGGTGCTGCTGGGTGGCGTCGGCGCCTGGATCGGCTGCCGGGTGTACCGGATCCCGTTGCCCGCCTTGGGCGACGCGGTCGCCCCGCCGATCCTGCTGGCGCAGGCCATCGGCAGGCTCGGCAACTACTTCAACCAAGAACTCTACGGACGCGAGACCGACCTGCCGTGGGGCCTGGAGATCTACCGGCGGGTGGGCGACGACGGCCGGCTCGACATGATGAACGGCGTCTCCACCGGCGTGGTCGAGAAGATCGTGCACCCCACCTTCCTGTACGAGCTGCTGTGGAACGTGCTCGTCGTCGTGCTGCTGGTGTTGGTGGACAAGCGTTTCCGGATCGGCCACGGGCGGCTGTTCGCGCTGTATGTCGCGGGTTACTGCTTCGGCCGGTTCTTCATCGAGCTGATGCGCGCCGACGAGGCGACGAAGATCGCGGGTATCCGGATCAACTCGTTCACCTCCGCCGTCGTGTTCCTGGGCGCGATCGCCTACTTCGTCTTCGCGACGAAGGGCCGAGAGACGCCCGAGCAGTTGCAGCCCGGCGCGAGCCCGCGTCCGTGGCCGTGGCAGATCCGTGCGCTGCGTGCCGCGGGAGCGGCGTCGGCCGAGAAGTCCCCGGACGCTGCCGCGTTCGAGACCGATGCTGCCGCGTCCGAGACCGATGCCGCCGCGTCCGAGCGCCCGGTGTCCGATGCCGAGTCCGGCGCGACCGAATCGGGCGGGCAATCCGAGGCAGAGGCTGCCGGGGCCGGAACCGAGTCCACCGAAACCGCGCCGAAGAAGGTGGATTCGGAGAAGTCGGCCTCGGAGAAGTCGGCCTCGGAGAAGTCGGCCTCGGAGAAGTCGGCCTCGGACAACAGCTGATCGTTCGGTGCGTGCCTGGGTCGGATCCGTCGCCGCCGACAGCGAATTCTCGTTCGCGGCAACGATCAGGCGACCCGCCGCGATAACTATTCGCGGGACCGAACCATCCCGGGGCGACAACCCGGTCGATCCCGGTGACAATGACTCGTGATCGTCGCGAGCGGCAGTTCGGCGATCCAGCAAGGCCGGGGGCCGACAAGAGGGTGCCCGCACTAATGAGGAGGACATGAGTGACCGACCCTTACCAGCAGAATCCGGGTTCCGGGGGCCCGCAGTACGGCCCGCCCGGCACCGGCCCGGATCTGACCAAGCCGCTCGAGGCGCAGAGTCAGCCGCAGTACAACCCGCCGTCGGACCCGTACGGTCAGCCCCAGTACGGCCAGCCCGTTGACCCCTATGGTCAGCAGCCGGGTGGCTACCCACCGGCCCCGTACCCGGGTGGTCCGCAGGGCTACAACCCGAACGACCCGGAAGCGCCCTGGGGCCGCGACCCGTTCGGCGTACCGCTGTCGGACAAGCAGAAGCTGATCGCGGGTCTGCTGCAGATCTTCCTCGGCGGTTTCGGCGTCGGCCGCTTCTACCTCGGCTACACCGGCCTGGGCGTCGCCCAGCTGGCGGTCACCATCGTGACCTGCGGCCTCGGCAGTATCTGGGGCCTCATCGACGGCATCATGATCTTGGTCGGCAAGGTGCCGGATTCGCAAGGCCGCCCGCTGCGCGACTGACGGCGACGGTATCGATGCCGGCCGACAGAAGGGCGCGACGCGTTCTTCTGCCGGCGGGCACCGGGCCGGGACCACGGAGCGCAACTCTTTCGCGCACGACGATCGCGATACTGTCGCTCGCGTAGCTCCGGGCGTAGCATGGCTCGGATTCGCGTGCCGTGTGTGGAGCTCCACGCACCGAAGAGAGGGATCCCGTGCGCCGTAAGCTGTTCGCCGCCGCCATGCTCGCCGTCGTCGCCGCCACCGGACTGACCGCGTGCGGCGGCAGTGACCCGAATGTGCTGAAGGTCGGCACTGAGGGCACCTACTCGCCGTTCAGCTTCCAGGGTTCCGACGGCAAGCTCACCGGCTACGACGTGGAGGTTATCCAGGCGGTCGGCGACAAGCTCGGCAAGAAAGTCGAGTTCGTGCAGACGCCGTGGGACGCCATCTTCGCGGGCCTGGAGTCCAAGCGTTTCGACTTGGTGGCCAATCAGGTGACCGTGAACGACGAGCGCACGGGCAAGTACGCGTTGTCGGCGCCGTACACCACATCGGCGGGCGTGATCGTCACCCGAGCCGGTGACAACACCATCACCGCACTCGCCGATCTCGACGGCAAGACCTGCGCGCAGTCGGCCACCAGCAATTGGAGCAAGGTCGCCACCGAGGCGGGCGCGAAGGTCGAGGCCGTGGAGGGCTTCGTGCAGGCCGTCCAGCTGTTGAAGAACGGCCGCGTGGACGCGACCGTCAACGACAACCTCGCCGTCGCGGAATACACCAAGAAGACCGGTGACACGAGCGTGAAGGTCGCGGGCCGGACCGGGTCGGTGAGCAAGCAGGCCTTCGCCGCGCGTAAAGGCGACGCGCTGATCACCGACGTGGACAACGCGCTGAACCAGCTGCGCGCCGACGGCACCCTGGCGAAGATCTCCGAGAAGTACTTCGGGACCGACGTCAGCCAGTAGCCGACCACCTTCATGGACGCCGCCACCCGGGATCTCATCTGGCACAACCTGTGGCCGATGCTGCAGGCCACCGTCACCAAGACGCTGCCGCTCACGGCGATCAGTTTCGCCATCGGCCTGGTGATCGCGCTGTTCGTCGCGCTGGCCAGGATGTCGCCGGTGTGGCCGCTGTCGGCGGCGGCCCGCTGCTACATCTCGATCATTCGCGGCACCCCGCTGCTGGTGCAGTTGTTCATCGTGTTCTACGCGCTGCCGCAGTTCGAGATCGTGATCGACCCGTTTCCCGCCGCCGTGATCGCGTTCAGCCTCAACGTCGGCGGCTACGCGGCCGAAGTGGTGCGCGCTGCCATTCTCAGCGTCGCGGCGGGTCAGTGGGAGGCGGCGCAGGCGCTCGGCATGTCGTATCCGATGATGCTGCGGCTGATCATCCTGCCGCAGGCCGCGCGGATCGCCGTGCCGCCGTTGTCCAATACGCTGATCTCCCTGGTGAAGGACACCTCGCTGGCCTCGACCATCCTGGTGACCGAGTTGCTGCGCGTCGCCCAGCTCGCGGCCGCGCCCACCTTCGATTTCTTCGCGCTCTACGGGGTCGCGGCGATGTACTACTGGGTGATCTGCCTGATCCTCGGGTTCGGGCAGACTCGGCTGGAGACCCGGCTGGCGCGCCATGTCGCACGATGAGTATCCGTTTGTGCCGGCTACGAGGCGTAGTTCATATTTTTCACCAAGGTTTCACCGTGGCCAGGGCGGGACCTGTGCACCGAGCGGGACTAGGCTCTACCCGTGATGCGACGGACGAAGATTGTGTGCACGCTCGGACCGGCCACTGCCACCGAGGACCGTATCCGCGAACTCGTCGAGAGCGGTATGGACGTAGCTCGGCTGAACTTCAGCCACGGTGAGCACTCCGACCATGCCGAGAACTACAAGAAGGTGCGTCAGGCCTCCGACCACCTCGGCCGGGCGGTCGGCATTCTGGCCGACCTGCAGGGTCCCAAGATCCGCCTCGGCCGCTTCCTGGAAGGCAGAACCGTCTGGGCGACGGGTGAAGAGGTCCGCATCACCGTCGACGACATCGACGGGACCCACGATCGCGTGTCCACCACCTACAAGGAACTGGCGCAGGACGCCAAGGCAGGCGATCGCCTGCTGGTCGACGACGGCAAGGTCGGCCTCATCGTCACTCGCGTCGAGGGCAACGACGTGGTCTGCCGGGTCACCGAGGGCGGTCCGGTCTCCAACAACAAGGGCGTCTCGCTGCCGGGCATGGACGTGTCGGTGCCCGCGCTGTCCGAGAAGGACATCGAGGACCTGGAATTCGCGCTGAAGCTAGGCGTGGACTTCATCGCGCTGTCGTTCGTGCGGTCCCCGTCCGATGTCGAGCTGGTGCACGATGTGATGGACCGGGTGGGCCGCCGGGTGCCGGTGATCGGCAAGCTGGAGAAGCCGGAGGCGATCGACAACCTGGAGGCCGTGGTCCTGGCCTTCGACGCGGTGATGGTCGCGCGCGGCGACCTCGGTGTCGAGCTGCCGCTCGAGCAGGTGCCGATCGTGCAGAAGCGCGCCATCCAGATGGCGCGCGAAAACGCCAAGCCGGTCATCGTCGCCACGCAGATGCTGGAATCGATGATCGAAAACTCCCGCCCCACCCGCGCCGAGGCATCGGACGTGGCGAACGCGGTGCTCGACGGCGCCGACGCGGTGATGCTGTCGGGCGAGACCTCGGTGGGCAAGTACCCGATCGAAACGGTGCGCACGATGGCGCGCATCGTGCACGCGGTGGAGACCGAGTCGACCCGGGTGCCGCCGCTGACCCACGTGCCGCGCACCAAGCGGGGTGTGATCTCTTACGCGGCCCGCGATATCGGCGAGCGGCTCAACGCCAAGGCGCTGGTCGCGTTCACCCAGTCGGGCGACACGGTGCGCCGCCTGGCGCGGCTGCACACTCCGCTGCCGCTGCTGGCGTTCACGCCGCTGCCGGAGGTGCGCAGCCAGCTGGCGCTGACCTGGGGCACCGAGACCTTCATCGTGCCGACCGTCGACAGCACCGACGCGATGATCCACCAGGTGGATGTAGCACTTCTGTCGATGGAGCGATACCAGAAGGGGGACCTGGTTGTCATCGTGGCCGGGTCGCCGCCCGGTACCGTCGGGTCCACCAACCTGATCCACGTTCACCGAATCGGTGAGGAGGACCATTAGTGAGTGCTTCCCTGAGCAGCCCCGTCGACATCGCGGACCCGCACGCGCCGCGCTCCGACCTGGATGTGCTGCTGGGTCTGCTCGATCTCGAACAGATGGACGAGGACGTGTTCGTCGGCCAGCACCCGGAGAAGGTGTGGAGCCGGACCTTCGGCGGTCAGCTCGTCTCGCAGGCGATCATTGCGGCGGGCCGCACGGTCGGTGACCGCCCGGTGCACGCCGTCAACGCGCATTTCGTGCGCGGCGGCGACGTGAAGAAGCCGATCGAGTACCGGGTGGACCGCCATCGCGACGGCCGCGCCTTCGCCAATCGCACGGTCACCGCCAGCCAGGACGGCCAGGAGCTGTTCGTCATGCTCGCCGCGTTCCAGGATTGGGGCACGGGACTCGAGCACGCGCACGCCCAGCCGGAGGTACCGGACCCGGAGACGCTGCCGCGGGTGGAGGAGAGCTTCGAAGGCTTGGAGGACAAGCTGGAGATGTTCGTCAAGGCGCCGCATCCGATCGACATGCGCTACACCAACGACCCGGCGTGGATCCTGAAGGGCACCGGGGAGCGGCTCAACCACAACCGCGTGTGGATGCGCGCGGACGGCAAGCTGCCCGACGATCCGCTGATCCACGTGGCGACGCTGGGTTATTCGTCCGACACCACGGTGCTGGACTCGATCATCACCACCCACGGGCTGTCGTGGGGTCTGGACCGCATCATCGCGGCCACGGTCAACCACTCGATCTGGTTCCACCGCCCGTTCCGTTTCGACGAGTGGGCACTGTACTGCACCGAGTCACCGGTGGCCGCGGGATCCCGTGGGCTGGCGACCGGGCGCTTCTACTCCCGCAGCGGCGATCTGCTCGCCACCACGGTGCAAGAGGGACTCATCCGCCACTTCCCCTCGCGGCGTTAGGGTTACAGCAGTTCGAGGTCGCGATCGATGTCGAGATCGACGTCGGTGCGCTGCGATGCGCGGATCGAGACCGGGATCTCGTCTCCCGGCTCGGTTCGCGCGAGCCCCGAGATCGCATGCAGCAATTGCCGTTCCAGCGCGGCCATGTGGTCGCCGGTCAGCTGGTCGGGTGCGCCGACCAAGCTGAGCGCGATCTCGTAGGTGCCGCGGTCGTCCACGAGTGCGCCGGGCACAGCCGCGGGGCAGCGGCCTGCGAGCGCCGTGTGGGCGGGGTCATCGATGTCGACCGGCAAGGTGAAACGCCAGGCGAACACGTCACGGTCGGTGAGGTGGTCGTCGACCACCGCACGCACGGTGTCGACGACGCGTTCGAGGGTTTCCGGTGTCACATAAACATGGAGCGAAACATCCGAAATGCGTTTCGGCATGTCTTCTTCCTGTCCTGTGTCGAACCAGCAACGGCGGAGAGTGTTGTCCGGCGGGAGTTTAATGCGTTCGGTGCGGAAAAGGACACAGCCGGGTGATAACAGGTTGATACGCGGCGATCCCCGCCCTACCGCGCGCGGTCGGCTCCGGTGATCACTGGGTGCGTTGGGCGGCGAGGAAGGTCGCCAGCGGTGCGGGCGCGCCGCCGGGGCGGATCACCAGTCCACGGCGTTCGTCGTGCGGCCAGCGCGGCTGTTCGTGCGGGGCGAGCGCCAGCAGCAGCGGCACGAGCGCCTCGGCGATACGGTCGCCGACCTCGCAGAACGCCTGAGCGGACAGCCCGACTGGGTCGGCGATGTTCTCTCGGCCGACCAGCGACAGGTCGTTGCGTGCCCGGTGCAATTCTGCGACCGTGCGCGCGCCGGTGACGCGGGCGATCCGGTGGGCTTCCAGCAGGGTGAAGGTGCGTGACCCGGCGCCGAACGCCATGTCGACGACTTGGTCGCGGATCTGCTCGGTCATCGTGAGCACCAGGTCGGCCTTGTCGATCATCTCGGGCTTCAGGCGCCGTGCCCGGAAGCTGCCGGGATCGGCGCCGAGCCCGGCGATGGTTTGCGCGGCCAGCGGCTCGACCGGAAATCCCACGAGCGCACGCGTTCCCGCGCTCTCGGCGGTGAGGTAGGGAAGGTCGTATTCGACCGCGAGGGCGCGCGTGAGCCGCTCGGCGATCACCGAACGACAAACGTTGCCGTTGCAGACGAACAAGACGTGCATACAGACCACGATAAACGGCGCGAAGGCTACCAGAAGGGCTCGAGTCGTTAGTCCCACATGTGGGAACAACATATTCATCTGCTCGTAGCGCGCCGTACACGAAGCACACCGCTTTTGCCTCCCCGCCTGCGACGTACGTCACTGCGGGAGGTGCAACGGTTCGACTCCCCTCAAGCCTTTACCCCTGACCGCACGCATTCAAACGCTGCCTTGTGATTGCTTCGTAATATGACGGCGATGCGCACCCGCCTCGTATTCGCCGCTTCGGTAAGGGGATTCGCGAACGCGGGGCTGGACCCTCGCCGGCTCTGCCCTGGATGCGATCGCGGTGCAGAGCCGGTGACCGCGAGGCGACGCCGGACGCGAACCGTACACGCCGACCGCCGAGACCATGTCAGCGATGCCGTCACGGGTAACCCACCCCTCATACCCCGACATCACCTCTCGACCGGCCACGAGCACCATCCGCCAGCACAGAAGGGGAAGACGGGACACTTCGCGAGTGCTCATCCCGAACGCCACCATTCCCAACCGGCGCCCCCCATCAGTCGGCACTGAAGGTGGGCTTCCGCTCCGAAGCCGGGGGGACTACACCAGAGAGGCAGAGGCAGCGCCTCAACTACCAAACGCCACGTTCCCCTGCCAACGCCGCGAAGCCCCTCCGAGGGGTCCTCACGGTTGCCCACAGAAGAAGCGATGAGCGCCCCACGTAAGCGCTCTCCCCGCAACGCAACCACACACCTCAGGGGTTCGGGGGCGAAGCCCCGCCGAGCGGGGCCTGGGGGTTGCACCCCCAGAAGAAATGACGAGCGCCCCCCGCAAGCGCTCTCCGCGAGCAGGGGACGCCCAGAAGCGAGTGCCGAGTGTGGGACTCGAACCCACACGTCCTTTCGGACAACGGTTTTTGAGACCGTCGCGTCTGCCAGTTCCGCCAACCCGGCGCACCGGGTGGCAACTATAGCGGGTCAGGTGGCTGGAACGCGAATGGGTTGGTCTCTGCGGCGCGACCACACGGTTTGCGCAGGGTATATGCGTTCTATGCCGAAGTGAAAGGTACTCTTTACATCACTCGACAGCCCCGATGAGGCCGAAGGTCGCCCCGTGCGATCCCGGCTTTCTTTCGGTTCGGTCGGGACAGGGCATCGGAACCAGAGGGGTCTACCTATGAGCACAGCAGCTGGGGGCGCCGGCACCAAGCGGGACGCCGGGGCGAAGCGGGTCGTCGTCGCCGAAGACGAAGCGCTCATTCGCATGGATCTGGTCGAGATGCTGACCGAAGAGGGCTATCAGGTGGTGGGTGAGGCGGGTGACGGCCAGCAGGCAGTGGATCTCGCGGTCGAGCACCGGCCGGATCTGGTGATCATGGACGTGAAGATGCCGCGCCGCGACGGGATCGACGCGGCGGCCGAGATCGCCTCGAAACGTGTTGCACCCGTGGTTATCCTGACCGCGTTCAGCCAGCGCGATCTGGTGGAGCGGGCGCGTGACGCGGGGGCGATGGCCTACCTGGTGAAGCCGTTCACGAAATCGGATCTGGTGCCCGCCATCGAATTGGCGGCCAGCCGTTTCCACGAGATCACCGCGCTGGAGAGCGAGGTCGCGAATCTGGCCGACCGGCTGGAGACGCGCAAGCTGGTCGAGCGCGCCAAGGGTGTTCTGATGCAGACGCAGGGCCTTTCGGAGCCGCAGGCGTTCAAGTGGATTCAACGCACCGCAATGGATCGTCGCACGACGATGAAGGCGGTCGCGGAGGTCGTGTTGGAGAACCTGACGCCGAAGTGACGGGGCCCGCGCGAAAATTTACGCAGACGAAACGTGATCGTGAACAAGAATTCGAAACGATGTCGCGCGCATGATCCGAATGTGATGCGGAACTAACGTACCGACGCTATGTTCTGACCGGGCTGACATGGTCGGCCTCCTCGGTGAACCCGGGGGAGCACAGAACTTAGATGAGGTGAAACGTGCTTAGTTCGACATGGCGCAGTCGCTCGACGCTCGGTGTCCTGGCCGTCGGCGCCGCCGCCGCGCTGGTGCTGACCGGTTGTAGCGACAAATCCACCAGCAGCGGTTCGGATTCCTCGGGCACCAACGGCGCGGGCGGCTTGTCCATCCAGCCGGTCTTGCAGGTCGACCAGCAGGGCAAGGAGGTGCCGAAGGCGGACGCGTCCGCGGCGGCCGATCCCGCGGGCGACGGCAAGGCGACCTGCGCGCCGGGCACGGCCATCGCGATGGCGGGCGCGCTGACCGGTCCGGACGCCGCGCTGGGCATCAACATCGTCAACGGCGTCAAGCTCGCGCTCGACAAGCACAACAAGGCCAACCCCGGTTGCAAGATCGAGCTCAAGCAGTTCGACACCGAGGGTGACCCCCAGAAGGCCACCCAGGTGATCCCGCAGATCGTCAACGATCGGTCGATCATCGGCCTGGTCGGTCCCGCGTTCTCCGGGGAGACGAAGGCGACCGGCAAAATCCTCAGCGACGCCGGGCTGGTCTCGGTCACCTCTTCGGCGACCAACGCGACGCTGACCCAGAACGGCTGGACCACCTTCTTCCGCGGTCTGGCCAACGACGACGTGCAGGGCCCGTCGGTTGCGAAGTACCTGGTCAACACCGCGGGCTACAAGAAGGTCTGCGTCATCCAGGACAACACCGACTACGGCACGGGTCTGGCGAAGTCGATCACCGACGGTCTCGGCGCCGCCGCGGACCCGGCGTGCGCGGCCAGCATCAAGAAGGGCGACAAGGACTTCTCCGCGACGGTCACCAAGGTGGCGGCCGCGAATCCGGACGCCATCTTCTACTCCGGCTACTACTCCGAGGGCGCGCCGCTGGCCCAGCAGTTGAAGTCCGGTGGCGTGAACGCGGTCTTCGTCTCCGCCGACGGCACCAACGACCCGCAGTTCGTCACCCAGGCGGGCAGCGCCGCCAAGGGCGCGAAGCTGTCGTGCCCGTGCGGTCCCGCCCCGGAGCAGTTCGCCAAGGACTACGAGGCGCTCAACGGTCAGGCGCCCGGTGTCTACTCGGTCGAGGCGTACGACCTCACCACGATCCTGGCCAAGGGCATCGACGGCGGCAAGGTGACCCGCCCGGATCTGCTCGACCATGTACGGACGTACGACGGTGCCGGCCTCGCGCGTCAGTACAAGTGGGATCCCAACGGTGAGCTGTCGAACGCGCTGATCTGGGTGTACGAGGTCAAGTAGCTCCGGATTCCGGGCGCACGGCACGTATGGGGATTCGGCCGGATCCCCATACGTGCCGTTGTTCGGTGGGCGAAAGGATGAGGGCAGAAATAAATGAAACAAACGTTATTGGCCGGTGGGATACAACTCACGGCCGGTTCGATCGACTTCAACTACGAGGGGTTGGTCGATAGTTTCTGGCGACTGACCGTCGACGGCGTGACCTACGGCGCCATCTATGCTTTGGTCGCGGTGGGCTACACCTTGGTCTACGGCGTATTGCGGCTGATCAATTTCGCCCATTCGGAAATCTTCATGCTCGGGTTGTTCGGGCAATTGATCGGGTTGATGATCTTCGGATTCGTCGCCAGCGCGGATGTGTACACCCAGGGCGTGGTGCTCACCGTCGTCTATCTGGGTTTGGCGATGGTCGTGGGCATGGCGGTATCCGGTGGCGCGGCTGTCGGATTGGAGCGGGTGGCCTACCGACCCCTGCGCAAACGGGGCGCGAAACCGCTGGCCTTCCTGATCACGGCGATCGGCATGTCGTTCGTGCTGCAGGAATTGGTGCACTTCGTGCTGCCGAAGATCCGCCCCGATCTCGGTGGCACCAACGCGCAGCAGCCGATCCGCCTGGTCGAGCCCACCGTGCAGTTCAGCTTCGGCGGCGCGGACGTCACCAACATCATGCTGCTGATCGTGTCGGCGGCGGTGGTGCTGGCGATCGCCACCGAGGTGCTGATCAACCGGACCAAATTCGGCCGTGGCATCCGCGCGGTGGCCCAGGACCCCGACACCGCGACGCTGATGGGCGTGTCACGCGAGCGGGTCATCATGCTGACCTTCCTCATCGGCGGTGTGCTCGCGGGCGCGGCGGCGATGCTGTTCACGCTGAAGATTCCCAACGGGATCATCTACTCCGGCGGATTCGTCCTCGGTATCAAGGCGTTCAGCGCCGCGGTACTCGGCGGCATCGGCAATCTGCGGGGCGCGCTGCTCGGCGGCCTGCTGCTCGGCGTGGTGGAGCAGTACGGCCAGATCCTGTTCGGCACCGAGTGGCGTGATGTGGTCGCGTTCGTGGTGCTGGTTCTTGTGCTGATGGTTCGCCCGACCGGCATCCTCGGCGAGAGTCTCGGAAGGGCGCGCGCATGACCGACACGACCAAGACGGCGTCGCCGGACACCGCGCGCCGCGGCCTCGGCGATGCGATCCGCACCTGGTGGGACGGTCTGAGCAGGCCCGCGCAGTGGGGCGTCGGCGTCCCGATCCTCATCCTGCTGGCGTTGCTGCCGCTGTTTCCTCCGCCACTGCTGAACACGCCCTCCTACAACTTCGGCCTGGTGATGGCGCAGGTGGCGATGTACGCGCTGCTGGCCATCGGCCTCAACGTGGTGGTCGGGCAGGCGGGTCTGCTCGACCTCGGCTACGTCGGTTTCTACGCGGTCGGCGCCTACACCGTCGGACTGCTCACCAGCCCGAACAGTCCGTGGAACCAGACCGACGGCGGCTGGTTGGATCCGGAGTGGGCGTGGCTGGCCTGTCTGCCGATCGCCGTCGCGGTGACCGCGGTCTCCGGCCTGATCCTCGGTTCACCCACACTGCGTCTGCGCGGCGACTACCTGGCGATCGTGACACTCGGATTCGGTGAGATCGTCCGGCTCCTCGCGGAGAACCTCACCGAGATCACCAACGGCAGCCTCGGCCTGTCGGGTGTGGCCTACCCGCACGTGGGCGAATCCGAGAGCAAGCCGGAGGGCGTCTTCTCCGGCGGCAACAGCGGCGACCCCGACAGCGCGAACCTGCTCGACCGCGCCAGCTACGGCACCTACTGGTACTGGTTCGGCATGGTGCTGGTGGTCATCGTGCTGCTGATGGTCGGCAACCTGGAGCGCAGCCGGGTCGGCCGCGCCTGGGTGGCCATCCGCGAGGATGAGGACGCGGCCGAGATCATGGGCGTGCCGACGTTCAAGTTCAAGCTGTGGGCGTTCATGATCGGGGCCGCGGTGGGCGGCATGTCCGGCGCGATCTACGCCGGGCAGGTGCAGTTCATCAACCCCACCGGCTTCAACATCATCAACTCGATGCTGTTCCTGTGCGCGGTGGTCATCGGCGGTCAGGGCAACAAGCTCGGAGTGATCTTCGGCGCGTTCGTCATCGCCTATCTGCCCGCGCGGTTGCAGTCGGTGAACCTGGTGAGCAACGAGACGACCGGGTACGTGCTGCTGGCGATCGACGTGGCGGTGTTCGTCGCGCTGATCGTCTTCTGGCGGCTGTGGGCCGGTCGGTTGGGCACCTGGCAGCGGCGCGGCGTGATCACCGGCATGGTCACGACCGGCGTGCTGGCGCTGCTGCTGCTCGGCAGCGTGCTGCTGTTCCGCAAGGGCGGCGCGCAGTCGCTGGGTGACCTCAAATATCTGTACTTCGGTATCGCGTTGGTGGTGATGATGATTCTGCGTCCGCAGGGTCTGTTCCCGGTGCGGCAGAAACTGCTCACCTACGGCAGGCAAGTGGTTCTGGCCGTGCGCAGACCGGCCGCGGTCGAGCCGATCGGAGCGGGCCGATGACCGGGCCGGGCGCGGGTGACGCGCTGTTCGACAACGAGGACATGGCCGCGGGTTACGCGGCCGAGCCGCAGGCCGAGTCCGCGGGGACGGTCGACGTCACCCAGGTGATACCGGACCTCGCCGACGCCGAGACGGTTGCGGAAGTCGTCGCGCCGCGCCGCGATATCGAGACCGCGGTGGGTGAGCCGCTGCTGCGCACCGACGGCCTGACGGTGAAGTTCGGCGGTCTCACCGCGCTGGACCAGGTGAGCTTCGAGATCCGCCGCGGCGAGATCCTCGGTCCCATCGGCCCCAACGGCGCGGGCAAGACCACCTGCTTCAACGCGATCACCGGTATCTACCAGCCCGCCTCCGGACTGGTGTACTTCGACGGCAAGCCGCTGACCAAGACCAAACGCAACGCGATCACCCGGCTCGGCATCGCGCGCACGTTCCAGAACGTGCGGCTCTTCGGCGAGATGACGGCGCTGGAGAACGTCGTGGTGGGCACCGACGCACGGCACAAGACCTCGGTGCCCGGCGCGGTGTTCCGCACGCCGCGGCATCGACGCGAGGAACGCGACGCCATCGAGCGCGGCATGGCGCTGCTGGAGTTCGTCGGCATCGCTCCGCGCGCGGTGGAGAAGGCACGCAACCTGTCCTACGGCGACCAGCGTCGCCTGGAGATCGCCCGCGCGCTGGCCACGGAGCCGAAGCTGCTGTGCCTGGACGAGCCGGCGGCGGGATTCAATCCGAGCGAGAAGTCCGCGCTCATGGACCTGATTCGCAAGATCCGCGACGACGGGTTCACGGTGCTGCTGATCGAGCACGACATGCGGCTGGTCATGGGCGTGACCGACCGGATCGTGGTGCTGGAGTTCGGCCGCAAGATCGCCGACGGATTGCCCGCGGACATCCGCGACAACCCGGCGGTGATCGCGGCCTACCTCGGCGTGCCGGATACCGAGGTGAGCGAATTCGACCCCGCCGTGCCGGAGGGCAGCGAGAGCGGCGAAAGCGCGCCGTCGGGTCCGGAACCGGCGGCGGCGCCGCGCGCCGAGACGGCGGTCACTCCACCGGTGACCGAGGCGCCGGACAAGCCTCCTGCCGCGGGTGCTCCGCTGCTCGAAGTGGAGGGCATGGTCGTCAACTACGGCAGGATCCGAGCGCTGCACGGGATCTCGCTGACCGTCGCCGAGGGCGAGCTGGTCACCCTGCTCGGCGCCAACGGCGCGGGCAAGACGACCACCATGCGCGCGATGTCCGGGCTGCTGCCGCTGACCCGCGGCCGAATCCTGTTCGAGGGCCGCGACATCACTCGGATGAAGGCGCACGAGCGGGTGAAGCACGGGTTGATCCAGGCTCCGGAGGGCCGGGGTGTCTTCCCCGGCATGACGGTGCAGGAGAACCTCGACATGGGCTGCTACGGACGAGGTTTCAAGCGGAAGGGCGAGTACGACCGGACGCTGGAATGGGTGTTCGAGCTCTTCCCGCGATTGCTCGAGCGGCGCAAACAGGTCGGCGGCACGCTCTCCGGCGGTGAGCAGCAGATGCTGGCCATCGCCCGCGCACTGATGGCGCGTCCGCGGCTGCTGTTGCTCGACGAGCCGTCGATGGGTTTGGCGCCCATGGTGATCCAGCAGATCTTCCGGATCATCGGCGAGATCAACCAGCAGGGCACCACGGTGCTGCTGGTGGAGCAGAACGCCCAGCAGGCGCTGGCCCGCAGCGACCGCGCTTACATCATGGAGACCGGTGAGGTCACCAAGTCCGGCCGCGGCGCGGAATTGCTCACCGACCCCGCGGTGAAGTCGGCGTATCTGGGCGTGGGATAGGCGTCTTCACCAGCGCGGCCTGTGCTCCCGATGCCCGGGAGCACAGGCCGCTTCGGTCCGCTGAAGCTTTTTCCGGGCGATGACCGCGTCCCGCGGGTTACCGTTGACAGGTGACAGCGGTCGGACGGCCGTGGCGGGTGTTCTTGAGTCACACTCGTGATCTCCGGTCCAAGCCGAGTGGACGTTCCTGGATCACCTCGGCCGAGGAAGCGGTGAAAAGGTTCCGGCATGCGCCGGTGGACATGAAGTACTTCGCCGCCGATGGCCGGCCACCTGCCCAGGTGTGCGCGGAGCTGGTCGGTCTCGCCGATCTGTACGTCGGGATCATCGGGAGCAACTACGGCTCGCCGGTGCCCGATGACCCGTCACGCTCTTACACCGAACTCGAGTTCGACACCGCCACAGCGGCGGGCAAACGCAGACTGGTGTTCTTGGTCGCGGACGATTCACCCAGGCCGGCCGACGCCCGCCAGCTCGCGTTCCACGCTCGGCTGCTCGATTCCGGGCTGACGATCGCCCGCGTCGCCGACCCGGGTGAGCTGGACGCCGCGCTGACGCAAGCCATCGCCCAGCTGATGCTCGACGACGCGATGCGCGGCCCTGTCGTGGCGCCGGCTTCGAGACCTCGCCCACGTCAATTACCGGCCGCTGCATCGGGTTTCACCGATCGCGCCGAGGACAGCGCCTGGCTGACCGCACTACTGCGCGGTGACGGAACGTGCGCGCGCTCGATCGGCATCATCAGCGGTCCGCCCGGTGTCGGAAAGTCGACGCTGGCGGTCCGGGTGGCGCACGCGCTGTGCGCGGAGTTCCCGGACGGGCAACTGTATCTGGATCTGCACGGGTACAGCGCGATGCCGGCATCGACGGCCTACGAGGCCCTGGATCGTTTCGTGCGGACCCTCGACGACACCGCGCAGGGGGACCCGGAGCTGGACGTGGAACGGCTGGCGCAGCGCTACCGCGCGCTGCTCGATGGGCGGCGCGTGCTGGTGGTCATCGACAATGCCTTGACTCCGGAACAAGTGCGGCCGCTGCTGCCGCCGCCTTGCTGCGCGACCGTGATCACGTCACGAAGCCCGTTGTCCGGGCTGGTGGTACGGGACGATGCGAGCAGGCTGGTGTTACGGCCACTGATGCCGGCCCACGCCGAGACGTTGCTGAGGACCGCGACCGGCTCGCAGGACAGCGCCGCGGCGGCGAAGGTCGCACGGATGTGCGGGCATCTGCCGCTGACGCTGAAGCTCGCTGCGGAGCACGCCGCCGTGTCCGGCATGACCTTGGGTGAGCTCGCGGCCGAGCTGTCGAACGAACGGAACCGGCTGGACGCACTGGCCGGTGTGGACGGTGACCCGACATCGGAGGTACGGATGGTGTTCTCCTGGTCTTACCGGAATCTGCCCCATGATCTCCGCCGTGCATTCCGGCTTCTCGGTTTGCATCCGGGCGATGAATTCAGCACCACGGCCGCGGCGGCGCTGCTGGGTGTTCCGGCGGATCGAGCCCGCCGAATCCTGGACTCCCTCGTGGCATTCAGTGTGCTGGAGCGCCTGTCCCGCAATCGTTACCGATTGCTGGACCTGTTGCGGGAGTACGCGGCAGAGCGAGCCGCGGAAGACGAGCCCGACGGAGCGCGTCACGCTGCGCTGGCTCGGGAACTCGACTGGTACGCGCATACCGTGGACGCCGCCGACCGATTGCTGGCGCCGCTGCGTCGGCATGTGCCGCTCGAGCCGCCCGGCCCCGGCACTCCGACCACCGAGTTCGGCGACTACGACAATGCTCTGAAGTGGTGTGACAGCGAGAGAGCCAACCTGGTCGCGGCGATACGGGCCGCCGGTACGGACGGTATGCCGGACGTCGCATGGCGGCTGGCGCTGGCCGCGGTGACTTTCTACAAGATCCGCCGTCACCACGACGATTGGCTGACGACCAGTGAACTCGCCGTGACCGCGGCGCGGGAGGCGGGAGACGCCTTCGCCGAGCAGTGGTGCCTGACCAGTCTGGGTGGCGCGTTGGTCGAGGTCGGCCGTTTCGAAGAGGCGCGGTCGGCGTACGAGCAGTCGCTGCGGATCAACCGGCAGATCGGCGACCGGATCGGCGAGGGCATGGCGCTGGGAAACCTCGGGGAGGCCGCGCGCGAGCTCGACCGCCCCGACTATGCCAGCGAGCTGGGCGAACAGGCCCTCGCGATCTGGCGCGCGATCGGCGATCGGCGCAACGAAGCCATTGTGCTGCGAGATGTCCTCGCCGGTGCGCGCTTCGATCACGGTGACTACCCGGCGGCGGAACGGCTCTACCGGGATGCCCTCGCGGCTTGTCATGGCATCGACTCGCACACCGAGGGCAACGTACTGCACGACCTGGGTACCACCCTGCAGGCCATGCTCCGGTACGGGGAGGCAGCGGATACTTACGAAGAGGCGCTGGCGGTGCGGAGGATGAGCGGCGACCGTTTCGGGGAGGCGGAAACCCTTTACGCCCTCGGGGAGACCCGGCGGTTGCTCGGCGACCAGGTGGGCGCGCAGAGCGCGCTGCTCCAAGCATTGGCCGTTTACGTGGAATCGGGTTCACCCCGTGCCGACGAGGTGCGTGCGCGCCTGCGCGAACTGGGGGTCGATTCGGAGGATGGGCACGGGAGCTAGGGCTGCTACCTCCTGCGGGTGGCGCGGATTGCGGCGAGTGAGGTCCCGCGCCGCGCCAAGCCGTCGGCAACCCGCTGCTCTATATGAGTGATCAAGGCGAACAGGTCGGCGCAATAGACGGACGGATTGCCGAACCCGTTCTCCGGCCGATACCGATGGGGGTAGAGGCCGCCACCGCAGATCCGGTGGTGTGCGCAGGAGCGACAGATGGGCGACAGCGCGTCGATTCCCTGCTGTCTGGCTACGAAGGACGGTAGTCGCAGCACGTCGTCGAGTGCGTGCCGCAGGACATGCAGGCCGGTGGCCGCTGCGCCGTCGTGCACGGCTTTCATGCTGTCCACCTGTTCGTATGAACCATCGGTCTCGATGACCACGAGCGCCACCGGATCCAGCCCGAACGATTCATAGCTTTCGGTACCACCGAGCACCAGATGCACCAAATCCTCGAATATACGTACCCCGCAGGGACATTCGGCCGCATCGAACCACTCATCGAAGATGGGTATCAGCCAGTCGGCGTACGGAGTACGACCGTCGCCGGGAACCAGACCGGGCGGCGGGTTCTCCCACGTGCCGTGCGGGAGCAGGAAATCGACCGCGGGCAGATTCCTATCCCGCAAAGCCCGCCAGACGTCGAGCGGATCGGCCTCGAGTTGGATGGTGCAGAGGACGCCGCTGAAATACGCGCTCCGCTCCGGCTCACGCATGAGCTCGATCGCCGCCACGACGGTGTCGTAGCTGGACCTGCCGTTACGGAAACGCCGGTGGAGGTCGTTGGCCTTCCGGTCTCCGTCCAGGCTGATCCCGATGCCGATATCGGCTGCGATCAGGCGGTCGGCGGCCACCGCGTCCAGCCGCACGCCGTTGGTCTGAACCGAAGCGACGACACGGGTGGGCGCCAGTCGGTGGCGCAGCTCGTCGACGATCCGCACAAGGTAGTCAGGGCCTGCGAGCAGAGGTTCTCCACCGTGCAGCCGGACGGTCACACTGTCCAGATCGTGTGTACGGGCGTGCTCGGCGATGCGGTCGCCGACAGCGGCGACGATTTCCGGCGCCATACCGCGCGGTTGGTTGCGCCACGACTGATCCGCCAAGTGATAGACGTAGCAGTAGTCGCAGTCCAGATTGCACCGGGACTGAACCTTGAGAACGAACTCGCGTAACGGACGGAATCCGCCGGTCGGCCGCGCCGGAGCCGAGGAGAAGCCCGGCCACGGCAGATCCGCCGACATCTCTGTATCCGGATTACCGGTCTTGTCGTGGGGCGCGGACGGCGGTGACCGCGCGCCCGTTCGAACTGTGGGCGTAGGCCGCGCAGTCCGCGGCTCGCGGAGCGTGCAATCGCTCCAGGGCCAGGTCGAGCGCGGATGCCGGAGCGGAAACCGGGGGAATCTCGGCGGGCGATTTCATGGCGGCTCCTTATGGAAGTCTGTCTCTATCATCGCATTTCAACCCGCACGGCGAGGGGTGAATGAGCGGTCCGCGTACCGACCGGGCCGCAGGTGGGATCGGCGCGCCGCCGACCGTCGGTCAGCCGGGTGTCGGCGTATGGCCTTGTCGGTGCCGGTCCCTAGACTCTGGGGCGTGAGTTCACCCACGACCGCTCCGCGTCCTGCCCCCGCGTCCGGCTCCATCGATCCCGGTTCGGGGGACCGGCCGACGCTGCTGTTGCTGGATGGGCATTCGATCGCCTATCGCGCGTTCTTCGCGCTACCGGCGGAAAACTTCAAGACGGTCACCGGGCAGACCACGAACGCGGTCTACGGCTTCACCGCGATGCTGATCAACCTGCTGCGCGACGAGAAGCCGACACACGTTGCCGCGGCGTTCGACGTCTCGCGCCAGACCTTCCGCGCCGAGGCGTACCCGGAGTACAAGGCCAATCGCACCACCACGCCGGACGAGTTCCGCGGCCAGGTCGAGCTCACCAAGGACGTGCTCGGGGCGTTGGGCATCCCGGTGATGGCCATCGAGGGCTTCGAGGCCGACGACATCATCGCCACGCTCACCACGCAGGCGACGGCCGCGGGTTTCCGCGTGTTCATCGTCACCGGTGACCGGGACGCCATCCAGCTGGTGGACGAGAACGTCACCGTCTTGTACCCGCGCAAAGGCGTATCGGACCTGACCCGGTTCACTCCGGAAGAGGTGATGGCCAAATACGGCCTCACGCCGAACCAGTACCCCGACTACGCGGCGCTGCGCGGCGACCCCAGCGACAACCTGCCCGGCATTCCCGGCGTGGGGGAGAAGACCGCCGCCAAGTGGATTCGTGAGTACGGTGACCTCAACGTCCTGGTGGAGAAGGTCGACCAGGTGAAAGGCAAGGTCGGCGACGCGCTGCGGGCGAATCTGAGCAGCGTGGTGCTCAACCGGCAGCTCACCGAGCTGATGCGGGACGTGCCGCTGCCCTACACCCCCGATCAGCTGGCGCAGGGGCCGTGGGATCGCGAGAAGATCCATCAGTTGTTCGACGATCTCGAGTTCCGCGTGCTGCGCGACCGGCTGTTCGAGACGCTGGCGCCGCCGGAGCCGGAGGCGGAGTCGGGATTCGAGATCAGCGGCGGCGCGCTGGAGATCGGCGCGGTCGCGGGCTGGCTGGCCGAGCATGCGAAAGCCGGTGCGCGCCATGGTGTATCGATCGTCGGCACGGGCTCTCCGGCCGGTGGTGACGTCCGAGCGCTGGCCATCGCGGCGGGTGACGGCGAAAGCGGCTATATCGACGTCACGGTGCTCACCCCGGAAGACGAAGCCGCGCTGGGCGCTTGGCTCGCCGACCCGGCCGTGCCGAAGGCACTGCACGAGGCCAAGGCCGCCCTGCACGCGCTGCGCGGTCGCGGCTGGACTCTCGGCGGGCTGACCAGCGACACCGCGCTGGCGGCGTATCTGGTCCGCCCCGGTCAGCGCACCTTCAACCTCGATGACCTGTCGTTGCGCTACCTGCACCGAGAGCTGCGCGCCGAGGCCGGCGAGACCGCGCAGCTGTCACTGCTCGACGAGGAGGACGCCGTCGACGCCGAGTTGGCGCGGGCGCAGATGTTGCGCGCGCGTGCCGTCGCCGACCTGGCCGACGCGCTCGACGAGGAACTGGCGAAGATCGAATCCATCCCGCTGCTGGCGGACATGGAGCTGCCGCTGCTGGGTGTGCTGTCCGCTTTGGAGGAGGCGGGCATCGCGGTGGACACCGACCAGCTCGCGACGCTGCAGCGGCAGTTCGCCGACCGGGTGGCAGAGGCGGCCGAGGCGGCCTACGAGGTGATCGGCAAGCAGATCAACCTGGGCTCGCCCAAGCAGTTGCAGGTGGTGCTGTTCGACGAGCTGGACATGCCGAAGACCAAGCGCACCAAGACCGGCTACACCACCGACGCGGACGCGCTGGAGTCGCTCTACGAGAAGACCCAGCACCCGTTCCTGGAGCATCTGCTCGCGCATCGCGACGCCACCCGCCTGAAGGTCACCGTCGACGGCCTGCTCAAGTGCGTCGCCGAGGACGGTCGCATCCACACCACGTTCAACCAGACGATCGCGGCCACCGGTCGGCTGTCCTCGACCGAACCGAACCTGCAGAACATTCCCATCCGCACCGACACCGGCAGGCAGATCCGCGACACATTCGTGGTCGGCTCCGGCTACCAGTCGCTGATGACCGCGGACTACAGCCAGATCGAGATGCGGATCATGGCGCACCTGTCCGGGGACGAGGGGCTGATCGAGGCGTTCAACTCCGGTGAGGACCTGCACACTTTCGTGGCGTCGAAAGCGTTCGACATCCCGATCTCCGAGGTCGGTCCGGAACTGCGCCGCCGGATCAAGGCGATGTCCTACGGCTTGGCCTACGGATTGAGTTCCTACGGTCTGTCCGCGCAGTTGAAGATCAGCACCACCGAGGCGAAGGAGCAGATGGAGGTCTACTTCGCCCGCTTCGGCCGCATCCGCGACTACCTGTACGAGGTGGTGGAGCAGGCGCGCAAGGTCGGCTACACCGAGACGCTGTTCGGCCGCCGCCGCTACCTGCCCGACCTGGACTCCAGCAACCGGCAGCGCCGGGAATCGGCGGAACGGATGGCGCTCAACGCCCCGATCCAGGGCACCGCGGCCGACATCATCAAGGTGGCGATGATCAACGTGCACCGGGCCATGAACGAGGCCGGTTTGCGCTCGCGGATGCTGTTGCAGATCCACGACGAACTGTTGTTCGAGGTAGCCGACGGCGAGCGGGAGGTGCTCGAGGCGCTGGCACGCGAACAGATGTCCTCCGCCATCGCCCTCTCGGTGCCGCTGGAGGTCTCGGTCGGCGTCGGCCACAGCTGGGACTCCGCCGCGCACTGACCGGCTCCGCGCACCGCACCGGACATGCCGGGTCCGACCGCACGGGCCCGGCATGGGGCAATCGGCGAGCTATCATCGGGCCGCCGCGTGCAAGTGAATGAATCACGGTGAACGGGACCGCTGTCCCATACTGCGCGGCCACCTACCGTTGGGCTGATCACACAGAGGGATTCACGCATACCGAGCGCAGGGGATGGCCCATGACTGTCACCGACGAGTACCTGGAGAACAACGCCGCCTATTCGAGCACCTTCCGAGGCCCGCTGCCGCTGCCGCCCGCCAAGGGCGTGGCCGTGGTCGCCTGCATGGACGCGCGGCTCAACGTCTACGGCGCGCTCGGCCTCGCCGAAGGCGAGGCGCACGTCATCCGCAATGCGGGCGGCGTCGTCACTCCCGACGAGATCCGCTCGCTGGCCATCAGCCAGCGGCTGCTCGGCACGAGGGAGATCATTCTGATCCACCACACCGATTGCGGCATGCTCACCTTCACCGACGACGACTTCAAGGCGAGCATCCAGGAGGAGACCGGGATCAAGCCCGAGTGGGCGGCGGAGGCGTTCTCGGACCTGGAAACCGATGTGCGTCAATCGATCGCGCGCATCGTCGCCAGCCCGTTCGTGCCGCACAAGGATTCGATCCGCGGGTTCGTCTTCGATGTCGCCACCGGCAAGCTGAACGAGGTTCTTCCCCGCTAGGGGGCGAATCCGCCCGCACAGTGCGATCCGGAAGACGGCGCCCGGATCTCCCTACGACCGACCATGTTCACGAAGTCCGGCTTCCCGAAGGCCGCTGCCCGACCAGGCGGGCCGAACCGTGGGCGAGATCTACCTCGTCGCGGGGCGGCGCGCCGTCGGACTTGTCCTCGCGGTGCATCAGTGTCGTCAGCCGCTGCTCGAACTCGTGGTGTTTGCCGCCTTGGAAAACCGCCGTGACTTCTTCGAAGCCCGCGGCCGCCACCGGGCGGCCGGACCGCTTGCGGGTCCAGGGCAGCGCGCGGCTACCGGTGAGCTTGTTCCAGGCGACTTCGGCGAAGGCGAACAGGATGAGCAGGACGGCCAGACCCGGAATGGTCATCGCGACGAGGAGACCCATGTCACCGACGCTACCCTCGTTCCGCCCGCAGCGGCCTGAACTGCACGAACGGTACTCGTCAGTAGACAAATCGGGCATCGAATGTGGTTGCTATTGCGTCGCGATGTCCCTATTCTCGATGCCGTGCCGAATCCCGCCGACCGCCGCAGCGCAGCGCTCACCGTCGCAGACCGCGACAGCGCTCTGCTTTCGGCGTCGCTCATCGGGCCCTCCGTGGTGACGCAGGCTACCGCCTTCGAGCCCGAGGTTCGCGCCGAGCTACTTCCGCTCACCGCGATGGTGGCGCCGCGCCCCCGAGTCCTCGTAGTACCCCGCCGTAGCGGGGTCTGATTCGGGCCGGCCCCCTCGCTGCGGGCTTTTCCACTTGTTAGTGCTGGTCCCCTCTGTCAACTGAACCACGACATTCTCCGGGAAGACCTACTTTCAATGACCATCCTTACTCTTGATACAGACATGTTCCACGCCGCCGCTCCCAAGGGCTTACGCGCCGAAGCCGCCGGGCTGACTTCGGCGGAGTTCCACAGCCGCTACTGCGCGGACGGCGGTCCGATCCGCCTCGGTGAGTGGTCTCCCGCGGGCGCGCGCACCGCGGAGTTCACCGCCACGCTGGAGTTCGCCGACCATCTGCGGACCGTCGTGGCCACCGGCAGCCCGGTCGCCGCGATGACCTCGGCTCTCTACGAGGAGGGCTACCCCGTGGAGATTCTGCAATTCCACCAGCGGCGCACCGCCGACGGCACCGCCACCTTCGTGCGGTGCGAATGCAACGGCAGGCGCGGCTGGGGCGCGGCGATCGCCGATGACGGCGCGGAATCGACGGTTCGCGCCATGATCGCGGGCGTCAACTTGCTCGGCGTGTCCTGAGATCACGCACGGACCGCGGGGAGGCAGCCTGCCGCCCCCCCGTCACTGTGGGGGTCCAGACGCCGAGCGGGCCCGGACGCGGACTTCGCTCCCGCGCGTCCGTCCCCGGGCCCGAGTGAATATCGTTGCGGCGCAGTGTTTCACCGCGCCGCGCCGATCACTGTCCGGCTTGGTTCTCGGCAGCCGCCTGCTGCTCGGCGAGCTGCTTGCGCACCTCGTCCATATCCAGCGCCTTGACCTGGGTCACCAGATCCTCGAGCGCGGCGGGCGGCAATGCGCCGGGCTGCGCGAACACCAGCACGCCCTCCCGGAAGGCCATGATGGTCGGGATCGAGCGGATGTTGGCAGCCGCCGCCAGGCCCTGCTCGGATTCGGTGTCGACCTTTCCGTGCACCACGTCGGGGTGCTTGTCGGAGGAGGCCTCGAAAGTCGGTGCGAAACTCTTGCACGGACCGCACCAATCGGCCCAGAAATCGACGAGTACCACGTCGTTTCCGGTGACTACCTCATCGAAATTGTGCTGGGTCAGCGTCTGGGTGGCCATGACATCCTCTCGTCTCGGTATGCCTGCTACAACGCGGGCTTCCTCGGTTATCTTCCACGGCGGATCCGGCCGACCGGCCATTCGCGCCGCTGATCCCCGTCCCACCGACGGATACCCAGCACCGTCGCCGGAAAATCCCGGTCACCGGCCACGGCGTGGATCGCCTCGCCGAGCAGGTGCGGGGGCACCCGCCTGGCCAGGGTGATGTGCGGCGTCCACGCGTCCGGGTGCACATTGGCCGGAACGCCGGGACACGGGGAGATCGTGTGGAAGATCCGCCGGTGCAACGCGAGCAGCGCCTCGGACGGCACCACCAGTCGCACCAGGATCGGACGGCGCGCACCGAAGACCACCAGTCCGCCGAGCCGCACGGGGATCGGCGCGAAGGCCAGCTCGTCCAGGGCCTGCTCGATGCGCGGCCAGATCTGCCTGGCCACCGCGGCGGTGATGTGCGGACGGTTGGACTCGTCGGTGCGCGCGGCCAGGCTCGCCACACCGGCCTCCGCGAGCATCTGCCACTGGCGGCGGATCTCGGTGTCGGCGGCCTCGTCGAGGAGTAGTTCGACCGACTGCACCATGGTCCCCGAAGGTAACCGCATCCGGCGTTGCCGCGGGCCGGTTCCGGCACCCGGGGCATGTCGGCGGGAGGATGTCCCGGTGAACGACGTGAATCAACCCCGGGAGGGGCGGGCACTGCGGCTCGGCCTGATCGACGGCGACGGCATCGGCCCCGAGGTGGTGCGAGCCGCCAGGCAGGTGGTCGACGAGGCGTTGTCGGCGGTGGGCGCCGCGCCGGTCGACTGGGTGCCGCTGGCCATGGGCCACGCTGCCATCGCCGAATTCGGCGCCCCGCTGCCGGAGCAGACACTCGAGCAGCTCGCCGGGGTGGACGCGTGGATTCTCGGCCCGCACGACAACGCGTCGTATCCCGCCGAACACCGCATCGCGCCGGGCGGCGTGATCCGCAAGCGTTTCGACCTCTACGCCAACATCCGTCCCGCGCGGGCGTTCGCCGGTGTGCACGCGGCGGCGCCGGGCATCGACCTGGTGATCGTCCGGGAGAACAGCGAAGGTTTCTACGCCGACCGGAACATGTTCGCCGGAGTGGGCGAGTTCGGGCCCACGCCCGATATCGCGATGTCGGTCGGGCTGGTGACCCGTGCCGCCTGTGAGCGGATCGCGCATCAGGCGTTCCGGCTGGCCACGACACGACGCAAGCGGGTGACGATCGTGCACAAGGCCAATGTCCTGCCGTTGACGATGGGACTGTTCCGCGACGTCTGCCGGGAGGTCGGACTCGCGTACCCGGGCGTCGAGGTGGACGACGAACATGTCGACGCGGCGGCGGCGCATCTCGTCCGCGCCGCCGCCGACTACGACGTCCTGGTCACCGAGAATCTGTTCGGTGACATCCTGTCCGACCTGGCCGGGGAACTGAGCGGGTCGCTCGGCCTGGCCGCGTCGCTCAACTGCTCGGCCACCACGGCGATGGCCCAGGCGGTGCACGGGGCCGCGCCGTCGCTGGCCGGGCACAACCGCGCGAACCCGGCAGCGTTGCAGCTGTCGTCGGCGATGCTGTTGCGCTGGTTGGCGACCCGGGACGCGGAGGTGACCCTGGCGCGGGCGGGTGAGCGGATCGAGCGGGCGGTCGCCGCGACCTTCGAGGCGGGCATCGCCACCGCCGACCTGGGGGGACTGGCATCGACCAGCGAGTTCACCGAACAGGTGTGCGCCAGGGTGCATCGCTGGTAGCCCGAGCGGGTGTGCCGGGACCGAACGCGGATCCACACCGGTGGCGCGCCCGACAACCCGAACCCGCAGGTCAGCTGGCGACGGGGTAGGGTGTCGGGCCGGTGCGGCGGCACGGGACCGGCGACGGTTTCGTGTTGCTGTTGCATTACTGTCCAGCGCGGAGCGTCCCGGTCGCTTAGATTGCCAAACGGGTGGTGACGCCCGGGTTGCGTGGAGCAAAAATGTGGAGGACTGCTGTGTCTGATCGATCGTTTCTCGGCAGGCGCGTCCTGCGAGCCGCCACGGGCGCGCTCGCCGCGGGCGCGCTCGTGTTGACCGGATGTACCACCAACACCGAGGAAACCGGACCCTCGGTGGCCAAGGTGCAGGTGGACAAGGTCGAAGAGATCGCCGCGCAGCTGCCCGACAAGATCAAGCAGTCCGGCAAACTCGTGGTCGGCGTGAACGTCCCCTATCAGCCGAACGAGTACAGGGACGCCAGCGGCCGGATCGTCGGCTTCGACGTGGACCTGATGGACGCGGTCGCCTCCGTGCTCGGCGTGAAGGCCGAATACGTCGAGTCGGCCTTCGAGAAGATCATTCCCGCGATCCAGGCCGGTACCTACGACGTGGGCATGTCGTCGATCACCGACTCCAAGGAACGCGAGCAGCAGGTCGACTTCACCACCTACTTCAACGCGGGTGTCCAGTGGGCCCAGCAGAAGGGCAAGCCGGTCGACCCGGAGAACGCCTGCGGCAAGAAGGTCGCCGTCCAGGCCACGACCGTGGAGCACACCGAAGAGGTGCCCGCCAAGAGCGCCAAGTGCGTCGCGGAGGGCAAGCCCGCGATTGATATCAAGCCGTTCGACGAGCAGAGCGCCGCGACCAACGCGCTGGTTCTCGGCCAGGTCGACGCCATGTCGGCCGACTCCCCGGTGACCGCGTACGCGATCAAGCAGAGCGGCGGCAAGATCGAGACCGCGGGGCCGGTGTTCGACTCCGCACCCTACGGCTGGGCGGTGCCCAAGGGCGCGCCGCTGGCCGCCGTGCTGCAAAAGGCCGTCCAGCACCTGATCGACAACGGCAAGTACCTCGAGATCACGAAGAACTGGGGTGTCCAGGAAGGCGCCATCACCACGTCCGTCATCAACGGCGCCGTGAGCTGATCGATGGCGGACAACGACACTCGGCCTGCGCCCGGTGATCCCGGGCCCGGCGGAGTGGATTCGACGCGGGAGCCGGAGCCGATCAAAGCGGTTCCGCTGCGCAGGCCGGGGCGCTGGATAGCGGCGGCGGTCATCCTCGTCCTGGTGGCGCTGTTCGTCTACGGCGCCGCGACGAACCCGGCCTATCGCTGGGACACCTACTGGAAGTATCTGTTCGACAGCCGGATCACCGCGGGCGCCATCGTGACGCTGGAACTGACGGTGTGCGCGATGGCGATCGCGGTCGCGCTCGGGACGATGCTGGCCGTGATGCGGCTGTCACCGAACCCGGTATTGCGCGCCACGGCGTGGGTGTACCTCTGGATCTTCCGCGGCACCCCGGTGTTCGTGCAGCTGGTGTTCTGGGGGTTGGTCCCCTCGCTCTACAGCCAGATCCAGTTGGGCGTTCCGTTCGGGCCGCAGTTCTTCCAACTCGACGTGCAGCAACTGCAGGCCGCGTTCACCTTCGCGGTGCTCGGCCTCGGCCTCAACGAAGCCGCCTACATGGCCGAGATCGTCCGGGCCGGGATCAACTCCGTCGGCGAGGGGCAGCGGGAGGCGTCGTTCGCGCTCGGCATGTCCTGGAATCAGACCATGCGCCGCACGGTGCTGCCGCAAGCTATGCGCGTGATCATCCCGCCGACCGGCAATGAGCTCATCGGCATGCTGAAGACCACCTCGCTGGTCACCGGCATCCCGCTGAGCACCGACCTCTTCGGCCGGGCACGCGATATCTACGGCGTGAACTTCCAGCCGATTCCGCTGCTGTTGGTCGCTGCCACCTGGTACTTGGCGATCACGAGCGTGCTCATGGTCGGGCAGTACTACTTGGAGCGCTATTACTCGCGCGGCGTCTCCCGCAGGCTGACCGCCAAGCAGCTGCAGGAACTCGCCGACGCCCAGCAGGTGGAGAAGGCGAAATGAGCGTGGACGTCGAGAAGACCACCTCCCCTCCGATGATCGTGGCGGACCGGGTCTGCAAGAACTTCGGGGCGCTGCAGGTGCTCAAGGGCGTTTCGCTCGAGGTGGGCCGCGGTGAGGTGCTGTGCCTCATCGGGCCGTCCGGCTCGGGAAAGTCCACCTTCCTGCGCTGCATCAACCACTTGGAACAGGTGAACGCGGGCCGGCTCTACGTCGACGGCGAGATCGTCGGCTACCGGGAGAAGAACGGCAAGCTGCACGAGATGCACCCGCGCGACGCGGCCAAGCAGCGCCGCGAGATCGGCATGGTGTTCCAGCACTTCAACCTGTTCCCGCATCGGACCGCGCTGGAGAACATCATCGAGGCGCCGACCCAGGTCAAGAAGGTCCGCAAGGCCGACGCGGTGACCAGGGCGCGGGAATTGCTGGACCGGGTCGGCCTGGCGGACAAAGCGAACGCCTACCCGGCGCAACTGTCGGGCGGTCAGCAGCAGCGCGTGGCGATCGCCCGCGCGCTGGCCATGGACCCCAAACTCATGCTGTTCGACGAGCCGACCTCCGCGCTGGATCCCGAACTGGTCGGCGAAGTCCTCACGGTCATGCGCGAACTCGCTCGCTCGGGCATGACGATGGTCGTCGTGACCCATGAGATGGGATTCGCCCGCGAGGTGGCCGATCAACTGGCGTTCATGGACGGCGGCGTGGTCGTGGAGGCGGGACCGCCTCGGCAGCTGCTGGCCGATCCACGCCAGCAGCGCACGAAGGCCTTCCTTTCACGACTGCTTTGATTTCCGTCACCGACGAGGGCGGTATCCGGCACCAGGTCCCCGAAGGCCTCCCGGTCTCGAAGTCAGTCGACGAGGGCGCCACACGAAAGGTTGAGGACCGCGCCGGTCATGGCGCCTGCCATGTCGGACGCGGCGAATACCGCCGCGTCGGCCACCTCGGCGAGGCGGGGAAGTCGCCCGAGTCGGGTATCGCCTATCAAGGTCTGCAGGGAGGGGTCGTTCTCGGACAGGCCGGGGACGGTCTCCGGGGCGAAGTTGGAGCGAATGCATACGACGCGCACCCCGTACCGGCCGACTTCGCCAGCGAGGCTGCGGTTGAGGGCCTCGATGCCGGCGCAAGCGATGTTGAATCCACCCATGCGGTACCGATATTCAGCGGCTGCGGTAGCGGATAGCAGGACGATGACCCCGCTACCCCGCGCAGTCATCCGGCGTGCCGCCGCGGTCGTGGTGATGAAGTGTGAACGCGCGGCCTCGATGATCGGGATCATGAAGTCCTGGAGGTCCATATCGACCAGCGGCACGTCCTGGATTGCCTTCATACCTACCGCGTTGAAGGAGATATCGAGCGAGCCGGCTTCTTCGATCATCTCGTCTGCGTGAGCCTCTACAGCCGTTCGATCGAACACGTCGACCTCTGCGACCTTCGCGCGACCACCGGATGCCGTGATCTCCTCGGCCACGATTTCCAGCGTCGCCCGAGTGCGCCCGACCAGATAGACCTGTGCCCCTGCGCCGGCGTACGCCCGCGCCACTGCCCCGCCCATACTGCCTGCCGCTCCGTACACCACCGCGTTCTTACCAATCAAACTCATACAACTTCAGACGGGTCGAGCTGAAGAAAATCATCGCCGCGCATCTGCCTGCCGCGGCTTTCCCGCCTTCGGACTCCGAGCGGCGCGGCGGTACCGGCGATTCATCGCTTCGTGGCGTGGATGATGGAGTCCAAAGCGTGCTGTGCGCTGGTGAGCTCACCGATGGCGGCGGAGATCCTGTCGCGTTCCCGGTGCAGATCGGCGAGCAGGTCCGGACAGGCCGCGGCCAGCCCGTCGCCGGTGTCGAGGATGCAGGGCAGGACATGAGCGATGGTGGCAGTGCTGAGGCCCGCGGCCAGCAGAGTGCGGATGCGATGGACCCGCTCGATATCGCTGTCGCGATAGCTTCGGTAACCGCTCGGCTCACGGAGAGGGGCCAAGAGGCCCTGTTCCTCGTAGTAGCGCAGCAGCCGTTGGCTGACGCTCGTTCGTTCCGACAGTTCACCGATGCGCATCACGGTTCTCCGACTTGACTCTCACATCCATGTGAAGGATTAGCGTAGCCGCACCAAGCCCTTCGCCCACGTCCCGGTGGGCAAGCAATGCGGAGAGAAGATCTGATGCGTACACCTACGGGGACATCCGTGACCGTGCTCGGACGCGGCGTCCGAGCAGCGGCGCTGGCCGAAGCTCTAACGATGCACAACGCGGTCACGTTCTGGGACGAGCACGACGACGCGCAAGCGAATTCACTGCACGCGGCTCTCGACGCCGCGGCCCTGGTCGTCGTGTGCGTCGATGACTACGACGCTGCCGCCGGGATCCTCGGACGGGCCGAACAGCACATCACATCCCGCGATCTGGTGAACGTGACCTCGGGCACCGATGCGCAGGCCCGGCGACTGGCCGCCTGGGTGGCCGAACGTGGCGGCCGGTACCTCGACGGTGCGCTGATGGCGCACCCCGAACATGTCGGCAAGCCCGAGACGGTCCTCGTGTACAGCGGTTCGGAAGAATTGTTCGCCCGTCACGAACCACTGCTCGGGCAGCTGGGTAGCGCGACGTATCTGGGACCGAACCCGGGCACGGCAGCGCTCTACGACGTCGCGATGCTGAACTTCGCGTGGGCCACCCTCGTCGGATACCTGTACAGCGCGGCATTGCTGCGCACGGCCGAGGTTCGTGCGGCATCGACGGCCCCGCTGCTGAATCACTGGATGTCGACCACGATCGCGTCGGTCATCGCCGACTACGCCCAGCAGATAGACAACGGCCGGTACCCCGGCGACGAGGAATGGCTCGAGCTCGACGCGCCCCTCATGGACCACCTCATCCACGCCGCCCGACAGCGCGGCATCAACACCGAATTGCCCCAACTCATCAGATCGCTTACACACAGAGGCATCGAAGCCGGCCACGGCAGAGACAGCTTCGCAAGCCTCATAGAGACCATCGCCAGCGTCTGAGAACTCGACGCCGCGGAGATCCACCGCTCACTCCACCGACGACGCCCCACCACCGCCGCACACTCGCGATCGGGTCGACCACGTTGTCCGCGCTGTTTCGTCCCGCACGGCGGCCGGAGACGGCCCTGGTCGCGGCGGGCGCTTGCCACTCCGGCGGGCCGGTCGGTTCATTCGTCGACGCGCAGGGCGATTCGCAGCTGACCGAGCAGCACTTCGGCGGCTGGGCTCGCGGGACGGTCGGTGCGCCAGGCCAGCGCGAGACGCCCGCGCACTTCCGGTTCCACGATGCGCATGGTCCGCACTCCGAAAGCCTCGGCCTCCTCGGCGGTGAGATCGGGCACCACGGCCACGCCGAGACCGCGTGCCGCCAACCGCAGCAAGAGTGCGGGCGCCGCCGCCTCGTAAGCGACGGCGGGTTCGAAACCCGCCGCCGCGCAGGCTCGCTCGAAGACGGCGCGGATGCCGGTGCCCGGCGTCAGACAGATCAGCGGACGATCGCGCAGCGTCCTGACCGGGATCTCGGCGCCGTCACCGAGGTCCCTCGCCGCGACCGCCACCACCGCGGTCTCCAGCAGCACCTCGATACCGATGCCGGGACCGACGTCCGCGCCGGTCATTCCGATCAGAGCCACATCGAGTTCGCCCCGGTCGAGGGCGGCGAGCATCCGCTCCGAAGTGTCCTCGGTCAAGCTGATGCCGACTTGCGGGTGGTCTCGGTGGAAATCGGCGAGCACAGCGGCGACGTCGAATTCCTCGACCGCCGCCCCCGAGATGAGCCCGAGCCGAACTTGTCCGCGGAGCAACCCGGTGAACTCGTCCGCCATGTGGGTGATCCGCTCGGCGGCGGCCAGCGCCGCCCGCGCGTGCGGCAGCACGGCCGCGCCCACCTCGGTCGGTGTGACCGTACGCCCGCCACGGTCGAGCAGTGGCAGGCCGAGCTCGCGCTCCAACTGACGGATCTGGGCGCTGAGCCCGGGCTGGGTCAGATGCAGCCGCGCCGCCGCGCGGGTGAAGTTCGCCTCCTCGGCCACCGTGACGAAGTAGCGAAGCTGCCGCAATTCCATAACTAGCAATTATAGGAAGTAGAAAAGCTGGCTGTTTTACTTATTGAACTCGTCAGGGAATCGTCGAAGCCATGGGACACATAGCAGAGACCATCGACCTCGACGCCTTCACCGGCCCGATCTTCCGTCCCGGCGACGCGGGCTACGACGCGGAGACCGCCGGTTTCCAGACCGCCTACACGCATCGCCCCGCCCTGATCGTCGGCGCTGCGCACGCCGAGGACGTGCGCGCTGCCGTGGAGTACGCGGCGCGGCACGAGTTGCCGATCGCGGTACAGGCGACCGGCCACGGGCTGTCGGTCGCGGCCGACGGGGGAGTGCTGATCAGCACGCGCCGGTTGGCTGGCATCCGCATCGATCCCGTCCGCGGGACCGCCCACATCGGCGCCGGGGTCCGCGCGGGCGCGCTGGTCGACGCGGCGGCCGAGCACGGATTGGCGCCGCTGAACGGCTCGTCCCAGTCGGTGGGGATGGTGGGCTATCTGCTCGGTGGCGGCGTCGGACTGCTCGCGCGTCAGTTCGGGTACGCCGCCGAGCACGTGCGGGCGATCGAGCTGGTCACCGCCGACGGCAGGGTGCGCACGCTGTCGCCGGGCGACGAACTGTTCGGCGCCGTGCTCGGCAGCGGAGGCAACTTCGGTGTCGTGACCGGCCTCGAGGTCGGTCTGGTCCCGGTCACCACGGTGTACGGCGGGCAGTTGGTGTTCGACACGCCGCTGGTGGAGCGGGCGTTGGACGCGTGGCGGCAATGGACCGCGACCGTGCCGGAGGAACTCACCTCGACGGTCGCCATGCTCGCATTCCCGGATATCCCGCCGGTGCCCGCGCAACTGCGCGGACGGTACGTCGCCTCGATCCGGATCGCGTACAACGGGCCTGCCGAGCAAGCCGAACGGCTGATCGCACCGCTGCGTGCGGTCGGCGAACGGCTGACCGACGACCTGCGCACGATGCCGTACACCGAGTCGCACACCATTCACAGCGACCCCGATCACCCGCACGCTTACGCTGCCACCAACGCGCTGCTGAGTGAGTTCACCGAGGACGCCGCCGCGGCCTTGCTGGCTGCCGCTGGGCCGGAATCCGGCGCGGGGGCGGTGGTCGACATCCGTCATCTCGGTGGCGCGTCGGCCCGCCCGGGCGACGCCGGAATCGCGGTGGACCATCGTGAGGCCTCCTATGTCGTCCGGATCATCACCGGCCCCGAGGCTGCCGCGACCCGAGCCGATATCCGTGCCGCGCTGGCGCCGTGGACTCTCGGGCACAGCCTCAACTTCCTCTACGGGGCGGGCGCCGAGGCGGACGAGGCGCAGACCCGCGCAGGCTTTCGGCCCGACACCTACGCCCGGCTGGCGGCGCTCAAAGCGCAGCACGATCCGCGCAACCTGTTCCGCTTCAACCGCAACATCCGGCCGGACGCCCGGTGAGTTCGCCGCCGCCGCTGCCTGGTGGGGCGCGGCGGCAGCATGCTATCTTCGTGATATCACTCTGATATTGGGAGGATGTCATGCAGTTTCGATCCGCGTTCCGCCTGAACGGCTTTCTGGTGCTGCTGGGATGGTTCGTGCTCACGCTCCTGTTCGGCGCCGCCGCGGCGTTCGGTTTCGTCGCGGGAGCCCGCCACGGCAACGGCCTCGCCGTGGCCGGCGCGGTGGCCGCGACGGTGATGGTGGTCGTCTTGCTGTTGCTCGCGACCGGCCTGACCGTGGTGAACCCCAACGAAGCCAAGGTGGTGCAGTTCTTCGGCCGCTACGTCGGCTCGGTGAGCGAACCGGGCTTCTTCTCGGTGCTCCCGCTGACCGACCGCAAGAGCATCTCGCTGCGCGTGCGGAATTTCGAAACCCAGAAACTCAAGGTCAACGACGCCGACGGCAACCCGGTCGAGATCGCCGCGGTGGTCGTCTACCGGGTGGTGGACAGCTTCAAGGCCGCCTTCGCCGTCGACGACTACGAGGAGTACGTCGAGACCCAGTCCGAGGCGGCCGTGCGGCACTTGGCCACGACGCATCCCTACGACGCGCACGAGGCGGGCCGCACCAGCCTGCGTGACGGCGCCGAGGTCGCCGAGGAGCTGACCGTGGAATTGCGTGACCGCACCGAGATGGCGGGCATCGAGGTGCTGGAGGCGCGGATCACCCACCTCGCCTACGCGCCCGAGATCGCCCAGGCCATGCTGGTTCGGCAGCAGGCGGCCCAGGTGGTCGCCGCGCGAACCCGGATCGTGGAGGGCGCGGTCGGCATGGTCGGCCTGGCTCTGGAGCGGCTTGCGCAGGAAGGCATGGTGGAGCTGGACGAGGAGCGCAAAGCGGCGATGGTGTCGAACCTGCTCGTCGTGCTGTGCGGTGACCGTCCGACTCAGCCTGTCGTCAACGCCGGTTCGCTCTACTCATGAGGCGGGCGGCCCGTGGCTGAGCGCAAGAGACTGCTGCTACGCCTGGACCCGGCCGTCCACGACGCCATCGCGAAGTGGGCGGCCGACGACCTGCGCAGTATCAACGCCCAGATCGAGTACGCGCTGCGCCTGGCGCTGGATCAGGCCGGGCGCAAACCGAAGTCGCAGTGACGCGACTCCGAGACCGATCAGAGATGGTGCCCCGCCCGATCGGCGCGAAGACTGCTAAGTGTCGGCAACTTCGGCCGTACCCACGGAAAGGGGACACAGATGGCCGCGACAGTGCACATCGACCACGTCGTGCGCGATTACGAGACGTGGAAACCGATGTTCGACGCCTTCGACAATTTCCTCGCCGAGGCGGGGGCTCGCAACTGCCGGGTGCAGCGATTCACGCACTATCCCAATCGGGTGCTCGTCGACGTGGACTTCGACAGCATGGCCGCGGCCGAGGCGTTCCGGGAGCGGCTGCGCGAGATCGCCGGTCAGCCGCGGTCGCAGGAGATGCTGGTCACGCACGAGGTCTCGATCCTCGAGCTGGCCGACGAGCATCATCCGAAGCTCACGGCTTCCTCGTGACGAAGATCGCCGTGCCGGGGAAGAGTTCGCCGCGCATCGGGCTCCACTGTCCCCATTCGCGATCGAGCCATTCCGGCCATTCCGGTTCGACGATGTCCTCCAGGACCAATCCCGCCGCGACGATCTCGCGCACGCGGTCGCCGATGGTCCGGTGGTGCTCGACGTAGGTGGGCACGTCGTCGCCGTCCACCTCGACATAAGGGGTGCGGTCGAAGTACGGGATGGTGGCGGTCAGCCCCGCCGGACCGGGATCGTCCGGGAAGATCCAGCGCAACGGGTGGTTCACCGAGAAGACCCAGCGCCCGCCCGGCCGCAGCACCCGCGCCACCTCGCGCATCACCAGCGCGGAATCGGCGACGAACGGCACGGCGCCGAACGCCGAGCAGGCCAGATCGAACGAGGCGTCGGCGAACGGAAGAGCCTCCGCGTCCGCCTGCACCAGCGGCACCCGCGGCCCGCCGCGCGCCATGACCGCCAGCCCCCGTTCGAGCATGCCGCGCGACAGGTCGAGCCCGACCGGCCGCGCACCCTGCCCGGCCAGCCAGCGCGCGCACGGAGCCGAGCCGCAACCGATCTCCAGCACCCGCTTGCCGGTGACGTCGCCGAGGAAGCGCATGTCGCCCTCGTGCATGCCCTCCGGGCACCAGACGAACTCGCCGCCGGGCGACTCCACGCCGAGGAACTCCGCGTGCGTCTCGTGGTACTGGGCGGCATCGGCGTCCCACCATCGTCGGCTGGCCAGCCTGCTGGCCGCCGATCCGATCCGGGTTCGCGCTATTCCCGCCGTTCCGAGCAGTGCGTTTGCTTGCGCATGGCGATCTTCCGACACGCCGATCAGACTATCGGCGTGGCGACCCGACCGGTTTGCCCGCCCGGACCGAGGTCGCGTACGCTGAACGCGCGAGTGTCTTCCGTACAGCCGTACCGGAGTTCAACCCGTGCTGAGTTTCACGCGCGTCGCGTGCGGTACGTTCCTAAGTGTCCGTCTTCACACCTCGCGGTGAGATCGCAGCGTACCGAAAGTTCCAATGTCCGCAACCGACCACAATCCGTCCGGAGCAAACCGACATATGCCCACCACCGTCACCTCGCCGCAGGTAGCCGTCAACGACATCGGCTCCGCCGAGGATTTCCTCGCCGCCATCGACGCCACGATCAAGTACTTCAACGACGGCGACATCGTCGAAGGAACCATCGTCAAGGTCGATCGCGACGAGGTCCTGCTCGACATCGGTTATAAAACCGAAGGCGTCATCCCCTCTCGTGAACTCTCCATCAAGCACGACGTCGACCCCAACGAGGTCGTTTCCGTGGGCGATGAGGTCGAGGCCCTTGTTCTCACCAAGGAGGACAAGGAAGGCCGCCTGATCCTGTCGAAGAAGCGGGCGCAGTACGAGCGTGCGTGGGGCACCATCGAGGAGCTCAAGGAGAAGGACGAGGCCGTCAAGGGCACCGTCATCGAGGTCGTCAAGGGCGGCCTGATCCTCGACATCGGCCTGCGCGGCTTCCTGCCCGCGTCGCTCGTCGAGATGCGGCGGGTCCGTGACCTCCAGCCGTACGTCGGCAAGGAGATCGAAGCCAAGATCATCGAGCTGGACAAGAACCGCAACAACGTCGTGCTCTCCCGCCGCGCGTGGCTGGAGCAGACCCAGTCCGAGGTGCGCAGCGAGTTCCTGCACCAGCTGCAGAAGGGCCAGGTCCGCAAGGGTGTGGTCTCCTCGATCGTCAACTTCGGCGCCTTCGTCGACCTGGGCGGCGTGGACGGTCTGGTGCACGTCTCCGAGCTGTCCTGGAAGCACATCGACCACCCGTCCGAGGTCGTCGAGGTCGGCAACGAGGTCACTGTCGAGGTGCTCGACGTCGATCTGGATCGCGAGCGCGTCTCGCTGTCGCTCAAGGCGACCCAGGAAGACCCGTGGCGTCAGTTCGCCCGCACCCACGCGATCGGCCAGATCGTGCCGGGCAAGGTCACCAAGCTCGTTCCGTTCGGCGCGTTCGTCCGCGTCGAGGAGGGCATCGAGGGCTTGGTGCACATCTCCGAGCTGGCCGAGCGCCACGTGGAGGTTCCCGACCAGGTCGTGGCCGTCGGCGACGACGCGATGGTCAAGGTCATCGACATCGACCTGGAGCGTCGCCGGATCTCGCTGAGCCTCAAGCAGGCCAACGAGGACTACCACGCCGAGTTCGACCCGTCGAAGTACGGCATGGCCGACAGCTACGACGAGCAGGGCAACTACATCTTCCCCGAGGGCTTCGACCCCGACACCAACGAGTGGCTCGAGGGCTTCGACAAGCAGCGCGAGGAGTGGGAAGGCCGCTACGCCGAGGCGGAGCGTCGCCACAAGATGCACACCGCGCAGATGGAGAAGATGGCGGCCGACGCCGCGGCCGAGGCCGCGAACGGCGGCGGCGCGTCGAACTACTCCTCCGAGAGCGGTTCGCAGTCCTCCGCCAGCCAGGCCGAGCCCGCCGGCGGTTCGCTGGCCAGCGACGCTCAGCTGGCGGCTCTGCGTGAGAAGCTGTCCGGCAACGCCTGATCGGCATCTGCTGAGCTGATTCGCGACTGCACCCCAACCGGTTTCCGGTTGGGGTGCAGTCGTTTGTGGTTCTGATCAACGCCCCGCAGGGCGCTTTCGGCGATGCGGCCTGCGAATCCCCCGTGAAGGCTTCGTCGTTCCGCGCTGCACCTCGGGCACCTCCTCGGGTCGCTCGGCCGCTTCGTGCGGAGCGACTGTCTGCGCCGTCGTGAGCGCCACCACCTGGATCTCCTCCAAACGCAGGCCGATCCCCGCCAGCCGGGCGATCACACCCAGCCGATGCTCCGGCAAGCCAGGGCGGATAGGCAATGGAGCCTGCCCGTGCCGACGCAGGACATACGTCCGGCGCTCGGCATCGAACACGACCGGTGCACCGTCCCGAATTGCCCGGTAGGCGACCAAGTCCAGCGCACCGTGCCTGATCGGGTCGATCATCAGCGCCTCGATGAACTGCTCCGCTTGACGCAGGCGCAGTTCCAGCTCCGGCGGGTCCAAATGCTCGAACCGCCGCCTGACCCGCAACCGGTAGTCCTCCACCGCGCGGTGCAGCAGATACCGGTGCCGCTCGATCTCGACCGCCGACTCGATCGCGCGATCGATGTCGATGGTCGCCGGGTCACGTGGGTCGGGCGTCGAAGCGTGGACTTCAGGCATGGACTCTCCTCGGTCGGGTTGCGGATTACATTGGGCGGCAACTCGTTCGACGTCCGACGATGTTCATTGTGCCGGAGGGGTCCGACACAAACGGGGTCCGTGGATTCGTACGCGCTCAGTAGCCGACGGTGAACCGGCGTTGGATGAAGCGGGGTTGCTCGGCTTCGTCGAGGAGCGCGACCGCTACGTCTTCGGCGGAGAGATCCGCGCCGCCGACGAGCAACTGATCGCCGCCGATCCGGAAGCGGCCGGTGCGCTCGCCGGGATTGATCCGCCCCGAGGAGGGGCTCAGATAGGTCCAATTGCGGTTGGACAGCCGGTAGACGTTCAACGCGTCGCGCAGCGCACGCACCACCTCGACATACTCCGCCGGGACGTCGAGCACTTCGGTGAGATTGCGAATGAACTCGTCCCCGGTGTCGAGCAGTTGTACGCCGGGCGCCACCTCCAGGCTGCCCGCTCCGCCCACCGCGATCAGCCGGACGCGCGGCTGCCGATCCAGCGCGGCGACCATCGCTCGCGCACCAACCACGAAATCGTGCGCGTTGGCGATGGTATCGGCGATGCCGTGCCCCGCGTTCACCGCGCTCACGACCACGTCGAGGCCTGCGATCGCCGCCGCCACGCTCTCGGCGTTCAGCCAGTCGGCCACCGCCCACGTCTCGTCCCCGTGCCGAGCGGGGAACCGGGCCGCGTCGCGGGTGAAGGCGGTGACCCGGTGCCCGCGCTGTAGGGCTTCGGCGACGACCCGCGAACCGATGACGCCGGTAGCCCCGAAAACTCCGATATCCACCATTACTCCTTAACGACGTTCATTTACTACACGCCGTTCAGTAACGGCACGGCTGATAGTAGCCAAACGCTGTAGAGTGTCAACCGTGGCCGAGGTCGTCAGAAGTCGCCGGGAGCGCCTGCGCGCGCAGACGCTGGAGGACATCACCGCGATCGCGATGCGGCTGCTCATGGAGGGAGGTCCGGACGCGATCTCGTTGCGTGCCATCGCCCGCGAGATGGGGATGACGGCGGGTGCGATATACGGCTACTACGCCACCCGCGACGACCTGATCTCCACGCTCATCTCCGACGTCTACACCGCCTTGGTCGACCGCCTCGAAGCCGCACGCGACGCCGTACCGGTCGAAGATCCGGCCGGGCGCATCATGGCCTGGGCCGAGGGCGTGCGCGCTTGGGCCGTTGAGCGGCCCGCCGAATTCCGGCTCATCTATGGTGACCCGGTGCCCGGTTACAGGCCGCCGCCGGGTGGTCCCGCCGCAGCGGCCGAATTGCGTGCCTGCACCGGGCTGGTCGGTCTGGCGAGTGCCGCATGGCCACGGGCCGCGGCCACGCAGACTGCCGGGGACTGCGCGTGGTCGGATTTCGACGCGGCCTTGGCGGAGCACGTCCGTTCCGACTTCCCGGAGCTGCCTCCGGACGCGCTGGCTCTGGCTCTGCGCATGTGGGGCAGGATGCACGGATTGATCGCGCTCGAGGTGTACGGCCACCTGCGCCCGCAATCCCGAGACCCGGCGAAACTCTTCCGCGCCGAGATGCGTGACCTGGTCCGGTCTCTCGGCCTGTAGGCGGGTCGGCTCAGCGAGTGGCGGGCACCGCGCGGGAGAGCGTGGCACCGGGTTCCGCGACGAAGGTCTCGAAGACGAAAGATTGCTGGCAGAACATCGAATTCGAAAACTTGTAATGTCTCGGCCGCCTATGAATGCGGAATCTCGGCGTCCCGTCGCACCGTCGGCTTCGCCGTCACTCGTTTCGGCTCGGGTCGGACGATGAGCTTCCGGCTGCCTTCCTCGGCATTCCTCCGGGATCAATGCGCCCGATAGGCCGATGGCTCTTTCACTTGGCTTGCGCCGCATGAAGCCGGAAAATGCAGGAGAATCCTGAGAAATATCCGCTGGGCGGCCTGAGTACCGGACCCTTCGCGAGTTCCGTAAGGCGAGTGCACATGCTGTTTTATGAGATGCCGCCGATGAATTCGGTCCAGACGCGGTATACCGGCCGCGGATTCCGACTGTCCCGGGTGAATGTTCTTGCATCTGTACTTACATTCACTCCTGCGAACACCAGGTCGGCCGAGGGTCGGACCGTGAGTCGCACGGATTGCGCCGCCGCGCACCGCGCCGCGTTCGGCGCACAAAAGAGTGGCCCAGCCTTGGCGAGAGGCTGGGCCACTTCGAACTCGGGTTCAGCTTGCGGTAGCAGGTACCCACCGGACCGCGGGTGCGGCCGGACGGTTCCGCATGGCAGCGAAACTGTGCCGCGCGGGACTGATGAACGCGGTGAACCAAGAGCGACGGTGCTCGGCGAGCGCCGCCGCGACAGCGGGAATCTGAATGCAGTGCACTCGCCCCGCCATGCCCAAACGGTGGCGACCCGTCTGGTTGATTCTGGTGCCCAATGGTATTCCTTTGCATCGCTGGTGTCGGCCTGGATCGCCACGGCGAAGATTAGCGGAACGAAACTGCTCGGCAGCGTATTTTGCCCGAGTAATTGCCTCGGCGTGTCGGAAAGGTGTCACCGCCGAGCCGTAAACATCCGGAATTGTTGCGAATCGGTCTCGGCGCAGTCACGGATCGGGCAAATGGTGCCGCAGGTGGTGGCACGCGCGCGTGCTTCGGGTAATCGAGCGGATTGCTCGTGATTCGGCGGGAGATCGCATGTCGAGCGCGGTCGACCGCCGATCGGCCGAGTGTCGCCGACCGTGATCGGGGCGGCGAACGCTCGCGCCGCGTCCGGATGGGAGACTGGTCGAATGTTACGAATCGGCCTCACCGGAGGCATGGGAGCGGGGAAGTCGACGGTCGCCCGGGTGCTCGCCGACCTCGGCGCCGTGGTCATCGATTCCGATCTCATCGCCAGGGAGGTCGTCGAGCCGGGCACCGAGGGATTGGCCGCCCTGGTGGAAGCGTTCGGCGCAGGCATCCTCGCCGCGGACGGCAGCCTCGACCGGCCGGCCCTGGCGGCGCGGGCCTTCGGGGACGACGCGGCGCGCGCAAAATTGAATGCGATCACCCACCCGCTCGTCGGAAAGCGCACCGCAGAATTGATCGCGGCCGCGGCTCCGGATGCCATTGTCGTGCAGGATATTCCGCTGCTTGTGGAAAACGGACTCGCGCCGTTGATGAATCTCGTGCTGATCGTCGACGTGGATGCCGAAACACGTATCCGCCGTTTGGTGGAATTCCGCGGCGTCAGCGAAGCCGATGCCCGCGCGCGCATTTCGGCGCAGGCCACCGACGAACAGCGCCGAGCCGTTGCCGATGTGTTGCTGGATAACAGTGGCGCACCCGGGGCGGTCGAGGTCGAGCTTCGCCGCCTGTGGGCCGAGCGTTTGGTGCCGTTCGAGCGCAACCTGCGTGCCGGTGTGTCCGCGCGCCGCGGCGACATCCGGCTCGTGCCCGCCGATCCGGAGTGGCCGGCCCAGGCGCAGCGGCTGATCGCGCGATTGTGGGTCGCCTGCGGCAGCGCGGCCTCCCGCATCGACCACATCGGCTCCACCTCGGTGCCGGGACTGCCCGCCAAGGACGTGATCGATCTGCAGATCACGGTCACCGACCTGGCCGCCGCCGACGGCCTGCGTGACGCGCTCGGCGCCGCCGGCTTCCCGGTTCGGCCGGAGGTCACCCAGGACAACCCCAAGCCGACACCGGGGGACCCGGCCGGCATCGATACCGGCCTGTGGACCAAGCGTTTTCATCAGAATGCCGATCCCGGCCGGTTGGCCAACGTGCACGTGCGGGCCGAAGGCTCGCCCGGTCAGCAGTACGCGCTGCTGCTGCGGGACTGGCTGCGCGCCGACGCCGGTGCGCGCGCGGAGTATCTCGCCCTGAAGCGCGAGGGCGAGGCCAAGGCGGCGGGGCTGACCGGTGCGGAGGCGACCGCGGCCTACCTCGACGTCAAGGAACCGTGGTTCGACGCCGCCTATCCCCGGGCTCTGGCCTGGCGGGAGACGTCGGCGGGCTAGCACTACGGCGACGGTCGAGTTCACCCCCCGCCGTTCTCGGCCTTCGTCGGAGTCCGTGCGGCTCGACCGCGATCCGCTCGCGCTGTACCGAGACAGCTCTCGGCCCGCTCGTTCGGGGTGTTGCCCGGGGCCGGTTCCGCGCGTGGAGAATCAGTTCGCGCGGTACTTCGAGGACCCGGACGGTGCTGGAACGCGATCGCTCATGACTGGACCGCCTCCGCGTGTGTGGGCTACGGCCTACGGGCGACTGGCGCTACAGCCAGGTGAGGGTGATGTCCATCGTCTCCAACCATCCTTCGAAGGTGTGGCCGTTGGCGGCGATGCCGTCGATGGCGGCGGTCGCGTGTTGCACGGCCGCCTCGGCGTCGGCGAGGGAGATCAGTCCCGCGGTGTGTGCGGCCAGCAGTTCGTCGACGTCCAGCAACTGGGTGTCGCGCGACGAGCGCACGATGATGTCGAGGTAGTGGTCGACGGCCATCCACTTCTTCGGGGCGACCACCCTGAAGTCACCGACGTCGAGGTAGTAGTCCTGGTCGCGCCGGTGGGCGGGGAGATAGTGGAAGATGGTCGCGCGCAGGTGCAGCTTCGGCAGCAGCCAGGACTCGATGTAATGGAACTGCGAATGGTCCGAGGTACGCGCCATGTACAGGCCCCACGGCTCGACGCGGTACTTCTCGACCGTGCGTACGAATCCCTTCGGATCCGTGTTCGTCAGGTCCGCGATGTTGAAGTACTCGACTTTGGGCCGGTGCACGTCGACGATAGGTGCCTGCGTCATGCCTCAAGAATCTACCGTCGCCCCCGGCCCGTCGAGTCGGACGCAGTAATCCGCGAGCTACATCAGGTGAGCGTGACGCCGTGGCCGGCTCGGAGGCCCGATGCGTTTGTTGCCGCGCCGACCGGTCCGGCGAGCAGTTCGTCGATTCGTGGCCGCCCGCCGCCCCGGGAATCTGTCGGTGAGTGGGCCTACGCTGGTGGGCATGGCATTCGCAACCGAGATCCCGGCGGAGGGCTACGAGGACAGGGCCGCCGAGCAACCGCTGGCGCACTCGGAGTTCCGCCCGGTCGGCGAGATCCAGCGTGTCGGCGGCCGGTTCGAGGTGGTCAGTGATCACCAGCCCGCGGGCGACCAGCCCGCCGCGATCGCCGAGCTCGAGCGCAGGATCAGAGCGGGAGAGCGCGACGTGGTACTGCTCGGCGCCACCGGTACGGGAAAGTCGGCCACCACGGCCTGGCTGATCGAGCGGTTGCAGCGGCCGACGCTGGTGATGGCGCCGAACAAGACGCTCGCCGCCCAGCTGGCCAACGAGCTGCGCGAGATGCTGCCGAACAACGCCGTGGAGTACTTCGTCTCCTACTACGACTACTACCAACCCGAGGCGTACATCGCGCAGACCGACACCTACATCGAGAAGGACAGCTCGATCAACGACGATGTCGAGCGGCTGCGCCATTCGGCGACCTCCAGCCTGCTGTCCCGGCGCGACGTGGTGGTGGTCGCCTCCGTGTCGTGCATCTACGGTCTCGGCACGCCGCAGTCGTATCTCGACCGGTCGGTGCAGTTGCAGGTCGGCACCGAGCTCGATCGGGACGCGCTGCTGCGGCTGCTGGTGGACGTGCAGTACACCCGCAACGACATGGCGTTCACCCGCGGCTCGTTCCGGGTGCGCGGCGACACCGTGGAGATCATTCCGTCCTATGAGGAACTCGCCGTCCGTATCGAGTTCTTCGGCGACGAGATCGAGGCGCTGTACTACCTGCACCCGCTCACCGGCGACGTGGTCCGCCAGGTGGACATGCTGCGGATCTTCCCCGCCACCCACTACGTGGCGGGGCCGGAGCGGATGGAGCGCGCGGTGCGCGAAATCGAGGCCGAGCTGGAGCAGCGGCTCGCCGAGCTGGAACGCCAGGGGAAATTGCTCGAGGCGCAGCGGCTGCGCATGCGCACCCAGTACGACTTGGAGATGATCCGCCAGGTCGGGTTCTGCTCCGGCATCGAGAACTACTCGCGCCACATCGACGGCCGTCCGGCCGGTTCGGCGCCTGCGACGCTGCTGGACTACTTCCCGGAGGACTTCCTGCTCGTCATCGACGAGTCGCACAACACCGTCCCCCAGATCGGCGGTATGTACGAGGGCGACATGTCCCGCAAGCGCAACCTGGTGGAATACGGCTTCCGGTTGCCGTCCGCGGTGGACAACCGGCCGCTGACCTGGGAGGAGTTCGCCGATCGCATCGGGCAGACGGTCTACCTGTCGGCCACTCCGGGTCCGTACGAGCTGGGGCAGACCGGCGGTGAAGTGGTCGAGCAGGTCATCCGGCCGACCGGCTTGGTCGATCCCAAGGTCGTGGTGAAGCCGACGAAGGGGCAGATCGACGATCTGATCCACGAGATCAGGCAGCGCACCGAGCGCGACGAGCGCGTTCTGGTCACCACGCTCACGAAGAAGATGGCCGAGGACCTCACCGACTACTTGCTCGGGCTGGGGGTCAGGGTGCGCTACCTGCACTCCGAGATCGACACGCTGCGCCGCGTCGAGTTGTTGCGGCAGCTGCGGCTCGGCGAATACGACGTACTGGTGGGCATCAACCTGCTGCGCGAGGGTCTCGACCTGCCCGAGGTGTCGCTGGTGGCGATCCTCGACGCGGACAAGGAGGGATTCCTGCGCAGCACCACCGCACTGATCCAGACGATCGGCCGCGCGGCGCGAAACGTCTCCGGTGAAGTGCACATGTACGCGGACAAGATCACCGATTCGATGCAGTACGCCATCGACGAGACCGAGCGCCGTCGCGCGAAGCAGGTCGCCTACAACGAGGAAATGGGCATCGATCCCAAGCCTCTGCGCAAGAAGATCGCCGACATCCTCGACCAGGTGTATCGGGAGGCCGACGAGGTGGAGGTCGGCGGTTCCGGACGCAATGCCAGCCGTGGCAGGCGTGCGCAAGGCGAGCCGGGCCGCGCGGTGAGCGCGGGGGTGTACGAAGGCCGCGACGTCAAGTCGATGCCGCGCGCCGAACTGGCCGATCTCGTGAAGGAACTCACCGCACAGATGATGAACGCGGCCCGGGAGTTGCAGTTCGAGCTCGCCGGGCGGTTACGCGACGAGATCGCGGATCTGAAGAAGGAATTGCGCGGCATGGACGCCGCCGGATTGAGTTGAGCCGCGCCGCAGCGGCGCTGCCTCCGCGAGCCGTTCGCCGAACAGCCGCGGAGGCAGCCGTGCCGTCAGGCCTGGGTGGCCATCCATTCGTTCACCCGGCGTTCGGCCTCTTCGCGCGAGACGTCCTCGACCTTGGTGAGCACCGCCCAGCGGTGGCCGAAGGGGTCGATGACCACGCCGAACCGGTCGCCGGTCACGAAGGTTTGCGGCTCCTCGACGCTGCGGGCGCCGTGTTCGACGGCCCGCCGCATCACCGCGTCGACATCCGGGCAGTAGTGCACGATCGAGGTGTGCACCCATTCGCCGTTCGGGGCGAGCACGCCGTTGTCCGGGATCGGCATCCCCATCTGCAGGGTCGAGTCGCCGATCTTCAGTTCGGCGTGCGCGGGCTGCCCGTCGGGCAGGTCGTTGCGACTGAGCACCTCGGCTCCGAATACGGCGCGATAGAACTCGATGGCTTTGTTGCCGTCACCGACCGCGAGAAAACAAGTGATCGAGTGGTAGCCGTCGGCGATGGGATTCACTGTGTTCGTCATGACCACAACTCTCGCCGGTGCTGGTCGTCGGGTCTTGTAAGAACGCGACACCATGCCGCGTAGCGCCGAACCGCCCGCCGACGAGCCGCCGGTTGCCCGCCATCCGCTGGCGCCCACCGACACCAAGGGGATTCTGCATCCGCACGAGCAGGCGAAGCATCGCTCGCTGGTCCGCTTGCCGCCGAGCCCACCGGTGGGTCGCTACGTCGAGTGGCATTGGGCGGTGCGCTGGGATCTGCGTGGGCGGCCTCCGTACCAGGCGGAGGTGCTGTCCTATCCGAGTGTGAACGTCACCTTCGAACGGTCCGAGATGCGCACCGGTGGATTCGTCACCGGCGTGACCACCACGAAGTTCATCCGTGAACTCAGCGGGGTAGGGGAAACCTTCGGTATCCGCTTCCGCGCGGGCGGGTTCGGCGCGTTCACCGGACTCGATGTCGGCTCGTTGCGCGATCGCGCCGTGCCCATCGCCGACGTGCTGCCCGATACCGCGAGCTTGACCGAGCGGGTGCTCGACGCGCCGACCGTCGAGCGGCGCCGGTGCGTTGTCGAGGAGTACCTTGCCGACCATCCCGCCGTCGAGGACCCGACCTACCGATTGGTGCTGCGCATCGTCGACGCGATGGCCGGTGATCAAGAGCTGACCAGGGTCGATCAGGTCACCGAGAGATTCGATGTGCCCGTCCGGACATTGCAGCGCATGTTCCGCCGGTACGTAGGTGCGGGACCGAAATGGGTCCTGCGGCGCTATCGGTTGCAGGACGGCGCCGATCTGCTCGCCAAGGGCCGCACCGCAGACCTCGCCGCGTTGGCCGCGGACCTGGGTTATTTCGACCAGGCCCACTTCTCACGTGAGTTCACCGCGGAAGTGGGTATGGCCCCTCTGGAATACGCCAAGAATTCGCTGCGTTTGCGCAACGAGGTCACGGCCAAGGTCATGCCGATGCGAGCTTAGTTGCCGGAGAGTCGACTAGGAGCTGGACATGGATGTCGTGGTGTTGATCGGACGAGTGCTGTTCGCGGTGTTGTTCCTGACTTCCACTGTCGGGCATTTCACCCAGACCGAGGCGATGGCGGGGTATGCGCGAAACAAAGGCGTTCCGATGGCGAAGGCCGCGGTGCTCGGCTCGGGCGTCCTCTTCGGCCTCGGCGGTCTCAGCGTGCTGCTGGGTATCTGGGCCGATCTCGGCTCGCTGCTGCTCGTGATCGCGTTGCTGCCGACCGCTGTCGTGATGCACCGGTTCTGGCAGGAGACCGACCCGCAGATCAAGCAGGCCGAGACGACCCAGTTCGCCAAGGACCTCGCTCTCGCGGGCGCCGCACTGATGCTGTTCGCGTTCTTCGCGCACGTCGACGAACTCGGATTGACCGTCACCAGGCCGCTTTTCGATCTCTAGTCTCGCCCGCGCAGTCCGCTCCGCGCGCTAATATTGCGCGTCCTTTTTACAAGAGGAAGAGGAAGACATGGACATCATCGGAGCGATTCTCGGCATATTCTGGGCGAACTATCGGCAGTGGCCGTAGCCGCGCGGTGGACCAACTCGATCGGCCCGTCCCGGGAGCGTGATTCACGCGGCGGGGCGGGCCGATCTCCGTGTGACGGACCTGGCTCTGTGATGAATATCCCACGGTCGCATCATGGTTCGATACGGTTGTGGCACCTCACAGGGGCAGGTCTCGGGAATTGGGTCTGCGCTGGTTGGTCTGGTCTTTCCGGCATTCCCTGGCGAATACCCGGCGGGAATGGCGGAACACCTCGAGTGTGATGTCTTGCGATTTCTGAAATTTCCCTACCATTTGCCGCTATGGTCGAGCCCAGTCGCCGCGCCGACGCCCCGGGAAGCCCGGACGAACCCGCGCGCAGCACCCGACCCACCGCATAGTTGGAGGAGAGAATGACCGCCTACCGGACCATTGTCGTCGGTACCGATGGCTCGGACTCGTCGTATGTCGCCGTCGAGAAGGCCGGCGCCCTGGCCGGCGTGTCCGGCGCGACCTTGGTCGTGGCCTGCGCGTACTACCCCACCGATGACCGCGACGTGGCCGCCGCCGCCGACGTACTCAAGGAGGAGGCGTACCAGGTGCGCGGCTCCGCCCCGACCAACGAGATCCTGCGTATCGCCCGGGACAAGGCGATCGCCGCGGGGGCGGCCGACATCGTCGAGCGCGCCATCGTCGGCGAGCCGGTGGAGTCGCTGCTGGCGCTGATGAAAGAAGTCGACGCCGACTTGCTGGTCGTCGGCAACCGGGGGCTGAACACCCTGGCCGGACGGCTGCTCGGTTCGGTGCCCTCCGACGTGGCGCGCAAATCCCGCTCGGACGTGCTGATCGTGCACACCGTGCGCTGAGTCTCTCGACAGCCGAACGGCTCCGTCGCCCTCGCGAATAGCGATGCGGCACGGAGCCTTTCGTCGTTCTCGGGCGCCGAGGGCGTCAGCGCAGCCGGTCGAGCACGCCGGGCAGATCCGTGCTGTGCACGACGCCGAGCCGCTGGGTGGCGCGGGTCACCGCGACGTACAGGTCGTTGAGCCCGCGCGGCGATTCGTCGAGGATGCCTTGCGGCTCCACCAAGTAGACCGCGTCGAACTCCAAACCCTTCACCTCGTGCACGGTCAGCACCCGCACCGAATCCTCGGCGAGGTCGGCCAGCCGCGCCACCAGCGCGTGCGGGGCGATGACCGCCGTGGTGCCCGGCCCGGTCTCGGTGGCGACGAGCCGGGCGACCTCCGCGTGCACGTCACCGGGCGTGACCCGGTATGCCTGCGGTACGACGCCGGTTTCGCGGACTGAGCGCGGTGCGGACGCCGTCGGATCGATGGCCGCGAGGACATCGGCCGCGACGTCCATGATCTCCGCCGGGGTGCGGTAGTTGACGGTGAGTTCGGTCAGCTTCCACCGAGACGCGACATACGGTTCGAGCATTCGCTGCCACGACGACGTACCCGCCGGGTCGCCGGTCTGGGCGACGTCGCCGACCACGGTGACCCACCGGTTGGGAATGCGCCGCATCACCATGCGCCACGCCATCTCCGACAGTTCCTGCGCCTCGTCCACGATGACGTGGCCGTAGGTCCACGTGCGATCGCCCGCGGCGCGCTCCGCGGTGGTCTGGCGGGCGCGCACGTCCTGGCGCTCGGCAAGCTGGCTCGCGTCGATCAGGTCGTAGGCCATCAGGATCTCCGGGTCGAGGTCGTCCTCGAGGTCTTGGGGCGCGGAGCCGGTGAGGATGTCCAACGCGTCCTGCGCTTCGGCGATCCGGGCGCGCCACCGGCGGCGGGCGCGTTCGCGTTCCTCGGTGTCGTCTACGCCGAGCAGTTCGGCCAGTTCGTCCAGCAGCGGCGCGTCGGCGGCGCTGAACTGGCCGTTGTCCGGCCGCAGCAGTTCGGCGCGGTCGGCCGGGTCCAGCGAACTAGCGACCCGGTCCAGCCGCTTCGGGTCGGCGAGCAGGTCGGCCAGGACCTCCTGCGGAGACAGGATCGGCCACAGCTCGGCGATCGCGGCCTGGATCTGCGGGTCGGCGCGCATCTCGTCGCGGATCTCGGTGAGGTCGGCGGAGCTGAGCAGACTGGGCCCGCCGGAGAGGTCAGCGCCCATGGTCCGGGCGAGCTGGTCGGTCAGCGCGTCGACCACCGAGCTCGCGAAGATCGGCCGGGCCAGATTGTGCGGCCTGCGGGAAGAGCGGGCGCGGCCGCGCGCCTTGGTGGCGATCTTGCGGTCCAGCGTGACCGGATATCCGTCGAAGCTCAGCCGGATCGGTTCGGCGGGCACCTCTTGGCGGTCGCGCACCGCCTGCTTGAGCACCTCGAGTATCGCCAGCGACCCCTTGATCTCGCCCGCGCGCAGCGAGTCCTCACGGGCCGCCCGCACGCCCGGGTACAGATCGCCGATGGTCGACAGCAGTACGCCCGTCTCGCCGAGCGACGGCAGCACCTGCCCGATGTAGTCCAGGAAGGTGGCGTTCGGGCCGATGATCAGCACGCCGCTCTTGGCCAGCTGCTGGCGGTAGGTGTAGAGCAGGTAGGCGGCGCGGTGCAGTGCGACGGCGGTCTTGCCGGTGCCCGGCCCGCCCTGCACGACGAGCACGCTCTTGTGCTCGGACCGGATGATCGCGTCCTGCTCGTGCTGGATGGTCTCGACGATGTCGTTCATGTGGCCGGTGCGGGCGGCGTTGAGCGCCGACAGCAGCGCGCTCTCGCTGCCCACACCGCCGTCGGTGTCGGTGGCGCCGGCCCGGCGGGCGGCCTCGAGATCGAGGTACTCGTCGTTGATCGCCGTGACCTTGCGGTTGCGCGAGCGGATGTGCCTGCGCCGGGTCACGCCGTCCGGCGCTGCGGTGGTGGCCAGGTAGAACGGCCGCGCCAGCGGGGCGCGCCAGTCCAGCAGCAGGCTCTCGTAGTCGTCCTTCTCGTCCAGGATGCCGATCCTGCCGATGTAGCGGTACGCCTCCTGCGCGCCGTCGAGATCGATGCGGCCGAAACACAGGCCGTGCTCGGCGGCGTCGTATTTCGCCAGGTCCTCGGAGTACAGCTGGCTGAAGGACTCCCGTTCGCTGCGAGCCTGCGGGGTGCCGCCGGTCTCCAGCAGCACGGTGCGCAACCGGTTGCGCGCGTAGGCGCGCATCTCGTCCAGCCGCTCGTACAGCACCGACAGGTACGCCTGCTCCTGATCGGTCTCGCGGGTCCGCTCGGGTGCGCCGTCGTGGGCGGCACGGTCCTGAGTGAGGTCGGGCAAACTGAACTCCTTGTCACCGCGAAGAGCCGCGAGCACACTACCCGGCGGGGTAGGTGAACGCTCGGAAAGCAGAGTTGTCGATTCTACTGGGGTTGCCCAGGCCGCGCCGTAACCGCAGGTCTGGTCGAGGGCGACGCGACGCAGGCGTCCTCGGCCGCGGTCAGCGGCACCGGCGTGAAGTGCTCGACCACCGGGAACGGGTCGTAGAAGTGGTGCAACAAGTCCTTCCAGCGCTGATATTCCGGAGAGCCGCGGAATCCGGTGACGTGATCGTCGAGATGGTCCCATTCCACCCGGAGCAGATAACTGCCCGGCGACTCGACGCCGCGCGCCAGCGACAGCGACCGGAAGCCGGGCATGCTCGCGATGATCGGCCGCGCCGCGGCGAAGGCGGCCTCGAACTCGGCGGCGCGCTCGGGGCGAACCGGCAGCAGGGCGTGTTCGACGATCATGGGGCGGTCAGGACGCGTGGGTGCTGTTGGGCCTGCGGCCCTTGGTGACGGCCCCTTCTCGGTGACCGGGCGGCTTCGCCCGGTACATCGCCAGGTCCGCGTCGTGCAGCACGGCCTCTGGGCTGCGCCGGTCGCCCGCACGCAGTTCGGTGACGCCGATCGAGGCGTTGACCTCGATCCGGTGCCCGCGCGCGATGATCGGCTCGGCCATGGTGCAGCGCAGTCTGTTCACCAGCGCTTCGATGTCGACGCGCCGGGTGCGGCCGGACAACAGCACCAGGAACTCGTCGCCGCCCAGCCTGCCGACGATGTCGTCACCGCGCAGCGCGCGCTGCAAACGCTGGGCCACGATCTGCAGCACGGTGTCGCCGATGGCGTGCCCGAGCGTGTCGTTGATCGCCTTGAACCCGTCCAGGTCGATGAACAGCACGGTGGACACCGGCAACAGTTCATCGGTACTGGCCAGCGCGGCGGCCAGCTGGGACAGGATCAGCGAACGGTTGGCCAGCCCGGTGAGCGAGTCGTGCGTGGCCTGGTACTCCAGCTGCCTTCTGCTGGCGCGGAATTCGGTGATGTCGGCGAAGGAGGACACCGCCGACGAGCGCGGGTCGCCGGGATTGAGCAGGCGGCTGCTGCCCGACAACCAGCGGCGCTGACCGTCCACCCGGTCGACCCCGAAGACGTAGCCGGTGATGGTCTCGCCCGTGGCCAGGGTGCGCGCCACCGGATGGCGGCTCGGCGGCAGCGGCTGGGCGTTCGCGTCCAGCAGCACCAGCGGCAGCGACTGGATGGTGCGGCCGATCACGTGCCCGTCGGGCCCTTCGGTGCCGAAGATGCGCTTGGCCGCCGGATTCATCGACTCGATCCGGCCTTCCGGATCGATCACCACCACGCCCTCCTCCAACTGGGAGACGACCGTGGTGAAGTAGTGCTCGGCCTTGCGCTGCGCGGCTTCGGCGTGGCGCTGGGCGGTGAGGTCGTGGATGACCACCTGGTAGGCGAGGCGGTCGTGCCAGGCGGTCAGCACCGACACCGTCTCAACGGGGACCGTGCCGCCGTCCACCCGCATCAGCGTCATCTCGGTGGGCGCCGAGGCCGCGCCCGCGGTGGTGAGGGTGCTGATCCGATCGAGCATCGAGGGGACGGAAGCGGGGTGGACGAAGTCGGTCAGCGGACGGCCGACGACCTCCTCGGCGTTCTCGGCGGCGAGCAGGCGGACGGTCGCGGGGTTGACGTAGACCACCACGCCGCGCTCGTGCACGCAGATCCCGTCCGGGGTGTGTTCGACCAGGGAGCGGTAACGCGCGGCCAGCTGTTCGGCGGCGTCGACCGCGGCGGCAAGCTTGTCGTCACCCACTCGAACCCCCGATCATCGACCCCATTATGGCCATTGGAACACGGGATTATTCTTGTATCGACGTGTACAAGATCACATCGTCGACGGTATTGCTTCGATCACAGTACTGGCACGTTCTCGGGTCGGATCCGGCGATCATTACTGAACCCGGTTCCTGCGTCGAGGTGGGGCAGACCGCTCGGTCGGCCCGGGGAGCCGGTGAAGGAGCGATACATGCCGGGCACCGACCCGAACACCGCCACGCGGTTCCGATTCGATCCGGGGCACCGAGATCATATGACCATCGCCGGGATCGGCGCGATCACCGGGTACGGGTGGGGACGTGAGCGATTGTGGGAAGGCTTGCTCAGCGGCAAGTCGGCGGCATCGCTGCAACGCGGCTACGGCCCCGGGCGCGACGAGGACGCGTGGGTCGCGCTGGTCCCCGACGGCGGGGACCCCGAGGTGAGCCCCAGCCGCTACGGACGCGCCGTGCACGAGGCCGCGCGGGAGGCCGTCGCGGACGCGCGCGACCGCGGCTGGCGGCCCGGCCGCACCGTCGGGCTGCTGCACGCCATCGTGCTCGGCGACGTGGTGAACTGGCGCGATTTCTACCTCGTCGACGGGGGCGATCGCCGGTCCAGGGACTACCTGCGGCTGCTGCCGTCCACGCCGGTCTCGATGCTGACGCAGGAGTTCGGTTTCCACGGTCCGGCCATGAACGTCTCCGCCGCGTGCAGCTCCGCCAACGTCGCGCTGATCACCGCGAAACTCTGGCTGGACGCGGGCATGGCCGACGACGTGCTCTTCGTGGCGACCGACCTGTCGGCCACCCCGGACATGGTGGAGAGTTTCGTCCGGCTCGGCGCCGCGATCACCGACGCCGAACCGCTGGACGCGTGCCGGCCCTTCCAGCAGGGCAGCCGCGGGTTCAGCATGGGGGAGGCCTCGGTCGCGTTCGTCCTGACCCGTTCGGCCGATCGGCCGTATGCCGCGGTACTCGGCGGAGCCATGTCCAACGACGGCTACCACGTCGTCTCGGTCGACCCGACGCACGAGCACATCCTCGACTGCACCCGCCGCGCGCTCGCCGACGCGGGCGTCGCCGCCGGGGACGTGCGCTATTTCAACGCGCACGGCACCGGAACCCGCCAGTGCGATGTCGCCGAACACCATCTGCTCGAGCATTTGTTCGCCGACCGCCCGCACATCTACGCGGTGAAGCCGCTGGCCGGTCATTGCCAAGGGGCCGCGGCCGCCGTCGAGGTGGCGGTGGCCGCGCTCGGCTACGACCGGGGCATCGTGCCCGCGGCCCCGATCGTCGCGCCCGCGCATCCGCGGCTGCTGGACGGCCCGGCGCCGTTCGAAGGCGGCCTCACCGCGAAGCTCTCCCTCGGCATGGGCGGCAACAATTCCGTCGTGGTGCTCGGCGCCGCCTGAGCGTCGCTCGGGCGACCGCGATGCGCGACGGAGACGTTCGGCCCGGTCGGTTTCGACGAGCCCGGAATGCGCCGGAGTCAACGCTTTTCGCCGATGGGACTTTCGGCCCTGTTCGCGACACCCATGCGGTGCTGGCATAGGGGGGACGGATCGAATCTGGGAAGCGGGGCATTGCGGATGGTTTCACCGGGGCTGCGATACGCATCGGACCACTGGACGACGGCCGCGGAACCGGAAGTGGCGGTGACCACGCGCGGTGACGTGCCCGCCATGGACGTCACGCGGGCGGTGCGAGCGATCGTTCGCGTCCTGCGCAGACATCATCTCGACGCGCCCGCCCGGGTACGTATGAGCGCCCCGCCCGACGCGGCCGAGCCGATGGTGGTGCAGGTCGATGTCCGCAACCGGGAGGTCGTCACCCGGGTCCAGGTCACCGGGCCGCGCGGGTTCGCGGTGACCTTCGCCGCCGAGCGCCTCGACCGCCAGTTGGCCCGGCTGGCCAGGGGAGAAGCGCGGACCTGGCCCGATCCGGGCCGACCTCCACTTGCCCGGGCCGGCGAGCCGCGCCCGATCGTCCGCCGTAAGCGGTGTGCCTTGTCCACCTGCACGCCCGCCGAAGCGGTCGAGGTCCTGGACGCCATGGATTACGGCGCCCACCTGTTCACCGACGCCGAGACCGGTGAGGACGCGGTGGTGCACTGGGCGGAGCCCGGCGTGCGGCTCGTCCGCCAAGGGGCGACCCATCCGCCGATCCGGTCACCGGAGGTGGCCATGAGCGCCCCGCCGATCGTCGTCGACGCGGATCCCGCCGCGTGCCTCGATCCGGCTGACGCGGCGAAGGATCTGTGCCGCAAGGGATTACCGTTTCTGTTCTGCACCGACCCGGGCAACGGCCGCGGCGGGCTGCTGTACCGGCGGCACGACGGCGATCTGGCGCTCGTGGTACCCGCCTGATCGCTAGGCCAGCGGCGCGGACCAGTGCACTCTGGTGCCGCCGCCCTCGGCCGGACCCACCGTGCATCGGCCGTCGGACATGCTCGCGCGCTGCGTGAGGTTGGCCAGTCCGCTCGGCGTCACGTCCGCGGGCATGCCCGTGCCGTTGTCCTCGACGAGGACGGTCAGCTCGTCGTCGACGGTGATCTCGACGGCCAGTCTGTTCCCACCGGAATGGCGCACCGCGTTGCTGACCGATTCGCGCACCACGGCTTCGGCGTGATCGGCGAGGGCGTCGCCCACGACCGACAGCGGTCCGGAGAAGCGCACGCTCGTGCGGAACGCGCCGTCGGCGGTCTGCTGGCGGATCGCGTCCTCGAGCCGCCGCCGCAGCGGGTCACCGCCGTGCAGGTCGAAGATCGACGTGCGGATCTCCTGCACGACCTCCTGCAAACCGTCCATCTCGGCCGAAAGTCGTTGCCGCACTTCCGGATCGTCGGTGCGCGCGGCGGTGGCCCGCAGCCCGAGCCCGATGGCGAACAGCCGCTGGACGACGTGGTCGTGCAGATCACGGGCGATGCGGTCGCGGTCGGCGAGCACGTCCAGTTCGCGCATCCTGCGCTGCGTCTCGGCCAATTGCATGGCCAGCGCCGCCTGGTCGGTGAACGCGGCGGTCAGCTCGACCAGTTCGCCGGGGTACGGGGGACACCCGGGCGGACGCACGATGATCAGCACGCCGAGCATGAGATCGGCGGTCTGCAACGGCAGCACCAGTGCGGGCCCCGCCGAGCCGACCGGAGCGCCGAGATCGACCGACCCGGCATCGGCGACCTGCACCGGCGCGCGCTCGGTGAACGCCGTGCCGGTGGCGGTGCCCGCGATACGTACCCGCTGCGGGCCCGCTCCGGGGCCGAACCATTGCGCGACAACGAGTTCGGTCGCTTCGTCGGGCGGCGTCGCCGGCGCGACCACGGCCAGCAGCGCCTGCTCCGAGCCGGTCAGCGCGCGGGCGCGCGCGACCACCTGCGCGAGCACCAGGTCCGGTGCAGTGCCGGCGAGGAACTCGGTCGCGATGTCGCGGGTCGCCTCGATCCAGGCCTGCCTGGTCCGCGCGGACTCGTACAGCCTGGCGTTCTCGATGGCGATACCGGCCGCGGCGGCCAGCGCCAGCACGATGGCCTCGTCGTCGTCGGTGAACGGCTGCCCACCCGCCTTCTCGGTGAGGTAGAGATTGCCGAATATCTCCTCGCCGATCCGCACCGGGACGCCGAGAAAGCTGCCCATCGGAGGATGGTGGGTCGGAAAACCCACGGAGGCGGGATGCTTCGACAGATCGTCCAGCCGGATCGGTTCCGGATGTAGGAACAGCAGTCCCAGGACGCCCTGTCCCTCGGGGGAGCGGCCGATGTGGATCGGTGTCGTGTCGTCGATGCCCTGGAAGATGAATTCGACCAGCTGGCGATCGTGTCCGCGGACGCCGAGCGCGCCGTAGCGGGCATCGACCAGGCGGGTGGCCGTGCGCACGATGGCGCGCAGGGTGTCGAGCACCGTTGACGGAAGGTGCGGGGTGAGGTCCGTCATGAAGGAGCCCAGGAGGCCGATGGGGTGCGCACAGCGAGTTCAGTCTAGTCGGCGGACTGGCGCGCACGCCGGGAACCCGTACTCGACGGACGGTACCGGGGGCCGTGCCGATGTTCTTCATCACACCACCAGGGTGATGAGCGCCAGGTGCACTCCGGCGGCGACCATGGCGAGCCTTGCCGGACTCGGTAGCCCCGCACCGCCCCTCGGGTCTGCGAATTCCCGGAAGTGCGGGCGCGGCACCGTGACGGCGGGCGGCCGGGGAATGGCGAGCGCAGTCGCACTGTTGACCAGGGATGCCGGGAGGGCGATGCTACGGAGGCGTCCTGGCCTGTTTCCCGGCTCGATCACGTAACGTCCGGCCGCCGGATTCCCGCCATTCGTCGAGGTGACGGGCGGTCCGCGAAACTTGTCGGTGCTCATGCCTAGCATGGCGGCCGGGGGTATGTCCGGACGTCGAACACGAAGGAGAAGGGACGACCTGTGGCGGAACGCCTCACTGTGCGCGGAGCTCGGGAGCACAACCTCAAAGGTGTCGATCTCGACCTGCCCCGCGACAGCCTCATCGTGTTCACCGGTCTGTCCGGCTCCGGCAAGTCGAGTCTGGCCTTCGACACGATCTTCGCGGAGGGGCAGCGGCGCTATGTCGAGTCGCTCTCGGCGTACGCGCGGCAGTTCCTCGGCCAGATGGACAAGCCCGACGTCGACTTCATCGAAGGTCTGTCGCCCGCGGTGTCCATCGACCAGAAGTCGACCAACCGCAATCCACGCTCGACCGTGGGCACCATCACCGAGGTCTACGACTACCTGCGGCTGCTGTACGCGCGGGCGGGCACGCCGCACTGCCCCGTGTGCGGCGAGCTGATCGCCAAGCAGACGCCGCAGCAGATCGTGGACCAGGTGCTGGCCATGGAGGAGGGCATCCGCTTCCAGGTGCTTGCCCCGGTCGTGCGCACCCGCAAGGGCGAGTTCGTCGACCTGTTCGACCAGCTGAACACGCAGGGTTACTCCCGCGTGCGGGTCGACGGCGTGGTGTATCCGCTCACCGATCCGCCGAAGCTGAAGAAGCAGGAGAAGCACGACGTCGAGGTCGTGGTCGACCGGCTGGCGGTGAAGCCGAATTCCAAGCAGCGCCTGACCGATTCGATCGAGACCGCGCTGCGGCTGGCCGACGGCATCGTGGTGCTCGACTTCGTGGATCGCGACGAGCACGCGCACGACCGGGAGCGCCGCTTCTCCGAGCGTCTCGCCTGCCCGAACGGCCATCCACTGGATATCGAGGACCTCGAGCCGCGTTCGTTCTCGTTCAACTCGCCCTACGGCGCCTGCCCGGACTGCACCGGCCTGGGCATCCGCAAGGAGGTCGACCCGGAACTGGTGGTGCCCGATCCGGCGCTGAGCCTGAACGACGGCGCCATCGCGCCGTGGTCGCGTGGCCAGACCGCCGAGTACTTCACCAGGCTGCTGTCCGGTCTCGCCGATGCGATCGGTTTCTCCATGGACACCCCGTGGCAGGATCTGCCGCCGAAGGCGCGCAAGGCGGTGCTGGAAGGCAGCGCCGACCAGGTGCACGTGTCCTACACCAACCGCTACGGGCGCAAGCGGTCGTACTACGCGGACTTCGAGGGCGTGATGCCGTTCCTGCAGCGGCGCATGGAGAACACCGAGTCCGAGCAGATGAAAGAGCACTACGACGGGTACATGCGCGACATACCGTGCCCGGTGTGCAACGGCGCTCGGCTGCGCCCGGAGATCCTCGCCGTCACCATCGCCGCGAACGGCGACAAGAAGTCCATCGCCGACGTCAGCGATCTGTCCATCGGCGAGTGCTCCGCGTTCCTCAATTCGCTGACCTTGGGCGAGCGCGAGGCCGCCATCGCCGGGCAGGTGCTCAAGGAGGTGCAGGCGCGGCTGGGCTTCCTGTTGGACGTCGGCCTCGAGTACCTGACGCTGTCCCGCGCGGCCGCCACGCTCTCCGGCGGCGAGGCGCAGCGGATCCGGCTCGCCACCCAGATCGGCTCCGGCCTGGTCGGCGTGCTCTACGTGCTCGACGAGCCGTCCATCGGCCTGCACCAGCGGGACAATCGCAGGCTCATCGAAACCCTCACCCGGCTACGCAATCTCGGCAACACGTTGATCGTGGTCGAGCACGACGAGGACACCATCCGTGCTTCGGACTGGGTGGTCGACATCGGCCCGTTCGCCGGCGAGCACGGCGGCACCGTGGTGCACAGCGGGCCCTACGAAGAACTGCTCACCGACCCCAACTCGCTCACCGGGGCGTATCTGTCGGGCCGGGAGCGGATCGAAGTGCCGCTGGTACGCCGTCCGGTCAGCAAGAAGCGGCAACTCACCGTCGTCGGGGCCAGCGAGCACAACCTCAAGGGCGTCGATGTGGCCTTCCCGCTCGGGGTGCTCACCGCCGTGACGGGCGTCTCCGGGTCGGGCAAGTCGACTCTGGTGAACGACATCCTCGCGACGGTGCTGGCGAACCGGCTCAACGGCGCGCGGCAGGTGCCCGGCAGGCACACCCGGGTCAACGGGCTCGACCACCTGGACAAGCTGGTGCAGGTGGACCAGTCGCCCATCGGCCGTACCCCGCGATCGAATCCGGCGACCTACACCGGCGTCTTCGACAAGATCCGCACGTTGTTCGCGGCCACCACCGAGGCCAAGGTGCGCGGGTACCAGCCGGGCCGGTTCTCGTTCAACGTCAAGGGCGGTCGCTGCGAAGCCTGCTCCGGTGACGGCACGCTGAAGATCGAGATGAACTTCCTGCCGGACGTCTACGTTCCGTGCGAGGTCTGCCACGGCGCCCGCTACAACCGGGAAACCCTCGAGGTGCACTACAAGGGCAAGACCATCGCCGAGGTGCTGGACATGTCCATCGAGGAGGCCGCCGAATTCTTCGAGCCGGTCACCTCGATCCACCGCTACCTCAAGACCTTGGTGGACGTCGGGCTCGGCTATGTGCGTCTCGGTCAGAGCGCTCCGACCCTCTCCGGTGGCGAGGCCCAGCGGGTGAAGCTCGCCGCCGAGCTGCAGAAGCGGTCCACCGGCCGCACCGTGTACATCCTCGACGAGCCGACCACCGGTCTGCACTTCGAGGACATCCGCAAGCTGCTCAACGTCATCAACGGCTTGGTGGACAAGGGCAACACCGTGATCGTCATCGAGCACAACCTGGACGTCGTCAAGACTTCCGACTGGGTCATCGACATGGGGCCCGAAGGCGGCTCCGGCGGCGGCACCGTGGTCGCGCAGGGCACCCCGGAGGAGATCGCGGCCGTCGCGGACAGTTACACCGGCCAGTTCCTGAAAGAGGTCCTGAATCCGACCCCCGCGCCGCGAAACGCCGAGAAGAAGGCTCCGGCGAAGAAGGCGGCGGCGAAGGCCACCAGGCGGGCGGTGAAGAAGACCGCGGCGGTCGGCTGACCCGACGTCCGTGCGGCGCGGCCCGGATTCGTCCGGAGCCGCGCCGTTTTCGTCGTCAGCGGTTGGCGATGGTGTGGATCAGTTCGGCGAGTTCCTTCGGCTTGGACCACATCGGCCAGTGGCCCGTCGGCAGGTCGACGTACTCGGCGTCGATTCGGGCCAGTTCGGCGAAAATGGGGGCTTCACCGTTGTCTCGCAGCTTCTCGACCATCTCGGCGGTCATGCTGCTGCAGATCACGGTGGTCGGGACCGCGAGCCGCGCGGCCGAATCGCTCAACCGCAGCGGTGCGGCCGCGACGGATACCGGCTCCGACACGGCGCGTTCGCGGAAGCGCGCCAGCGCGGCTTCGTCCAGGCCCGTCAAGCTGCTGCCCTCGGCCTCCAGTTCGGACCATTCCGGCAGGACCCATTCGCGCGCGGCGACGTCCAGCGCGGAGTTGATGACGAAGCCGTTCGGCAGCGGCGCGCTGTCGACGTAGATCGCCCGCCGGAACAACTCGGGGGCGCGGTCGATGGCGAGATAGGCGGGCGCCGCGCCGCCGGAGTGCGCGACGAGCACGACGGTCTCGCCCGCGGGCACCGCGTCTATGATGGCCTGTGCCTGGGACTCCAGGGTGGCCGACAACCGATCGGAGTCCGCGGCATCCAGGCCCGGCAATGTGAGCGCCTGTACTTCGTTGCCACGCCGGCGCAGATCGGGTGCGACCTCGTCCCACGCCCATGCACCGAGCCAGAATCCGGGAGCGAGAAGAATCCGAGTAGCCATGGGCTCACTGTGCCCTAATCGTTGGGAAATTTCCTAACCATCGTTGTCGCCATATGTGTTTCGTTCACAATTCCGGCCGCGCTCGGAAGTATCGGTGGGCTGGTGCCCCGAGGACGTCTTCGTCAGTAGACCGGGCCGGTGTACTTCTCGCCCGGACCTTTACCCGGCTCGTCGGGATGCGCGGAGGACTCGCGGAAGGCGCGTTGCAGTGACTGCAACCCCTCGCGGATCGGTCCGGCGTGCGGGCCGAGGTACTCCACCGACGCGGTGACGAGTCCGGCCAGCGCGGTGATCACGCGACGCGCCTCGTCCAGGTCACGGCGCGGGCTGTTGTCCGGGTCCTCGTCGGCCAACCCGAGCTTCTCCGCCGCCGAGCTCATCAGCATCACGGCGGCGCGGCTGATCACCTCGACCGCGGGGATGTCGGCCAGTTCGCGTACGGAGGCGTCGAGCTCGTCAGTCATGCCTTCAGGCTAGCGACGCCGCGCGAAGCATCCGGAGGTGGCCGATCTCCGTGACGTTCTTCATCAACTCCGCGTTCACCCAGGCCGCCAGGTGCGCGATGCTCAGCCCGGCGTCGGCGGGCCAGGGGTAGGCGGACGGGCGGTCCAGGTCGGCCTCGGTGAACCCGCCGAGCACGCGCACCCACTCGGTGTGCAGATCGCGCAGGCAGGCGATGGCCGCGGCGCCGTCGCCGGGCCAGTGCACGTCCTCCCGCGCGGGCGGGGTGAGACCCTCGACGTGGTCGATGGCCGTGCCCCACCACCAGCCGATGTGCCAGGTGAGCCACCCGATCGTCGGGACGGGCACGGGGTCGGGTTCGGTGTCGGCCCAGTCCGGCCGCCACACGCCGTCGGCGCCGGGGCGTACCGTCCAGGTGAGTTCGGCGGGTTCCCAGAGGAAATCCTCGGGCCGCAGCGCGTCGAAATGGATCCCGGCGAGCGACCAGGTCAGGTCGAATTGCCATCGAAGCAGGTCACGGCGTGATGTGAGCACCGGGGGAGGTTGGCACGCGGGTGCGGGCCGGGCAAGGCATTTTCGACCCGATTCGGCGATAGCCGAACGGAATGTTAGACTTTCCGCCGACGACCGCCCCGGGCTTGCCTCGGGGCTGATAAGTGGAGCCCGACTCCCACCGTTGCCGACGAGTCATCGTACGGTCCAGCGGTCCGGTCATCCGCCCGAGAGGGCGGGTTTCTCGTGCCGGAGTTCTCATGGAGAACCCGAATCACGAGGGTCGACGCGAGTTCGCTCGTGGTCGGCGATCGGTCGACATCGGGCCCCGTGCGGAATACCGCACCGGGGCCTTCGTGTTGAACAGGGGTTGCAGTTATTGCGCGCGGTCGTCCGACGACACCGCTTGACCTAGGAGGCCCCATCAGCACTGAGACCCGCATCAACGATCGCATCCGAGTTCCCGAGGTCCGGCTCATCGGACCTGGCGGCGAGCAGGTTGGGATCGTGCGTGTTGAAGATGCACTACGCGTCGCCCTCGAAGCCGACCTCGATCTGGTCGAGGTGGCACCCGATGCCCGTCCGCCGGTCTGCAAGATCATGGACTACGGCAAGTTCAAGTACGAGACGGCGCAGAAGGCGCGCGAGTCTCGGAAGAACCAGCAGCAGACGGTGATCAAGGAGCAGAAGCTCCGCCCGAAGATCGACGACCACGACTACGAGACCAAGAAGCGCAATGTCGTTCGCTTCCTCGAGGCCGGGTCCAAGGTCAAGGTCACGATCATGTTCCGGGGACGCGAGCAGTCCCGGCCCGAACTCGGCTTCCGGCTGCTGCAGCGGCTGGCATCCGACGTCGCCGAACTGGGTTTCGTGGAAACCTCGGCCAAGCAGGACGGTCGCAACATGACCATGGTCCTCGCCCCCCACAAAGGTGCGAAGACCCGGGTGAAGGCGCAGCAGGAGTCGGGTCCGCGCCCGGCGCCCAGTGCCGCCCCGGCCGGTCAGCCCGCTGCGGAGCAGGCCGAGACGGCCGGCCCGCAGTAACACCGATCAGAACACCGGCGACCCGCCCCGGCCGCCGGGACGACAGATAGAGGAATCCATGCCGAAGATGAAGACGCACAGCGGCGCCTCGAAGCGATTCAAGGTGTCCGGCAAAGGCAAGCTGCTTCGCCAGCAGGCGAACCGTCGCCACCTGTTCGAGCACAAGCCCACCCGCCGGACTCGTCGTCTGGACGGCGTGGAAGTAGTCGCCCCCGCCGACGTCCGTCGCGTGAAGAAGCTTCTCGGTATCTGATCGCGCCCGGCGCGGACCGACAAGCACGCCGCGACCGGAGCAACTCCGTCGCCACCCCGACCCATTTCCGGGCGCTGCCCCGCGCCCCCAGATCGAACAGGACTGACCAGTGGCACGCGTCAAAAGGGCCGTCAACGCTCAGAAGAAGCGACGTTCCATCCTCGAGGCCTCCAAGGGCTACCGCGGCCAGCGCTCGCGGCTGTACCGCAAGGCCAAGGAGCAGCAGCTGCACTCGCTCACCTACGCCTACCGGGACCGCCGGGCGCGCAAGGGTGACTTCCGCAAGCTGTGGATCGCGCGCATCAACGCCGCCGCGCGGATCAACGACATCACCTACAACCGCTTCATCCAGGGCCTGAAGGCCGCCGGTGTGGAGGTGGACCGCAAGATCCTCGCCGAGCTCGCGGTGTCGGACGCCGAGGCGTTCGCCGGGCTCGTCGCGGTCGCGAAGGCCGCCCTGCCGCAGGACGTCAACGCGCCGGCTGCCTGAGCCGCATCCGTTGGCACACGGACAACTCTCGGAACGACCCGTGGAAGCGCTCAGCGAGCGCAATCCACGGGTCGTTTCCGCTGTCAAACTGCAGCGCGGCGCACAGCGTCGGAAAGCGGGACGATTCCTCGCCGAAGGCGCCAACGCCGTCGCGGCAGCGCTGGAGACCGCGCGCGTCCACGAACTGTTCTATTCGAAAGCCGCCGCCGAACGCGACCACGCGCTGATCGCGGAGGCGGCCGCGACGGGCGTGCGCACCACGCTGGTCAGCGATCGAGCGGCGCAGCATCTCGGTGAAACGGTGACGGCGCCGGGATTGGTGGCGGTCTGCGATCTGCTCGACGTGCCCCTTTCCCGAATCCTCGACTCGGCGCCGCGAATGCTGGCCGTTCCGGTCGAGATGGCCGAGCCGGGGAACGCGGGCACGCTCGTGCGGGTCGCCGATGCCGTGGGCGCCGACGGCGTGGTGCTGGCGGGCGACACCGTCGATCCGCACAACGGCAAGTGCGTGCGCGCCAGCGCGGGCAGCATCTTCCACGTGCCGATCGCACGGCACCGCGATGTCGGCGAGACGCTGGATGCGATCGCCGCGGCGGGCATCACCATCCTGGCGACCGCGGCGAACGGCGAGGTCGATCTCGACGACGCGGACGAGTTGTTCACCGGCCCGGTGGCCTGGTTGTTCGGCAACGAGGCGCACGGGTTTGACCCGGCCGTCGCACGGCGCGCCGACCACCGCATCCGCATTCCGATCCGCGGCCGCGCCGAGAGCCTGAATCTGGCGACTGCCGCCGCGATCTGCCTCTACGCGAACTCGCGCGTCCGCTACTGTGTTTGATCTGCCACCTGCGGCGCGGCGTGTTGGCGGCTCCCTTGTGGCTCGTGTCCGAGCGGCCGCCGCTTGCTCCTTCGTCATGTACGCGGCGGCCACTCGGACGCGAGCCGGGCCGCGAGCGGACAATCGGTCTCGCTGCGCTCGAGACCGCGGGTTGGGCTAGGGGTGCGCTGTGCACCCGGCGGGCGCATCGGCGATCCGGACCATGCAGCCCACCTGCGGTCCGGGTGCCGAGACCTCGGTCGCAACGCGCAACCGGCGACCTCGCCGATCCGCCCGCGCGCTGGTGCCCGCAGGCCGCAGATGGGCAGATCGGCACAGACTGAACAGACCGCTCGGTCCGCGTTAGCGGGTAATCCGCGTGAATCGCCACCGAGGTATCGAATACGATTCGACCAGCAGCAATGCGGGATGGCGATCAGCCGTGCCCGCGGACCGATCCCGAGGGGAGAGACGGAGCATCGTGGCCGACGACATCGAGGCAGTCGAGCAGAGCGCAGCGCTGACCGAGGAGGCACTGGCCGCGGCCGCGGCGGCCGCCGAGAAGGCGTTCGCCGCTGCCGCCGACCTGGATGCGCTCGCGGTCGCGAAAACCGAGCACCTCGGCGGCAAGGCGCCGCTGGCCCTGGCGCAGCGTGCGTTGGGCAGCCTGCCCAAGACGGAGAAGGCCGACGCGGGCAAACGGGTCAACGTCGCCAGGGCCAGGGTGTCGGAGGCGTTCGAGGCCCGCCGCGCCACGTTGCTGGCCGAGCGCGATGCCGCCGTACTGGTCGCCGAGACCATCGACGTGACGCTGCCCGCCCGCCGCACGGCCGTCGGCGCCCGGCACCCGATCACGGTCATCTCCGAGCAGATCGCCGACGTGTTCGTCGCGATGGGCTGGGAGGTCGCCGAAGGCCCCGAGGTGGAGACCGAGCACTTCAACTTCGACGCGCTGAACTTCCTGCCCGACCATCCCGCCCGCACCATGCAGGACACCTTCCACATCGCGCCGGAGGGCTCGCGTCAGGTGCTGCGCACGCACACCTCTCCGGTGCAGGTGCGCTCGATGCTGGAGCGGGACGTGCCGATCTATGTGGTCTGCCCGGGCCGCACCTTCCGCACCGACGAGCTGGACGCCACGCACACCCCGGTGTTCTCACAGGTCGAGGGCTTGGCGGTGGACAAGGGCCTGACCATGGCGCATCTGCGCGGCACGCTGGACGCGTTCGCGAGGGCATTGTTCGGGCCGCAGACCCGCACCCGCATGCGCCCCAACTACTTTCCGTTCACCGAGCCCTCCGCCGAGGTCGACGTGTGGTTCCCCGACAAGAAGGGCGGCGCGGGATGGGTCGAATGGGGCGGCTGCGGCATGGTGAACCCGAAGGTGCTGATCGCCAGCGGGATCGATCCCGAGGTGTACAGCGGGTTCGCGTTCGGCATGGGCCTGGAGCGGACGCTGCAGTTCCGCAACGGCATCCCGGACATGCGCGACATCGTCGAAGGCGACGTGCGTTTCACGCTGCCCTTCGGCATCCGGTCCTGACCTCACCCTTCGATCGAGAGAGCGAAACGTCAAGTGCGAGTAGCGCAGTCCTGGCTGACCGACATCATCCAGCGCACCACCCCGGAGTGGTCGGTGACGCCGGAGGAGCTCGACGCGGGATTCGTCCGGGTCGGGCTCGAAGTCGAAGAGGTCGACAAGCTCCAGCGGGTCGCGGGCCCGGAGGGCGGCGAGGCGCCGCTGGTGGTCGGCCGGGTCGCCGAGATCACCGAGCTGACCGAGTTCAAAAAGCCGATCCGCTTCTGCAAGGTGGACATCGGCAAGCCCGAACTGCAGGAGATCATCTGCGGCGCGAGTAATTTCGAGGTCGGTGACCTCGTGGTCGTGGTGCTGCCCGGCGGCGTACTGCCCGGCGGATTCCAGATCACCTCGCGCAAGACCTACGGCCACGTCTCCAACGGGATGATCTGCTCGGTCGCCGAACTCGGCATCGGCAAAGACCATTCCGGCATATTGGTGCTGGAACCGGGCACCGCCGAGCCGGGCACCGACGCCAACGCACTGCTCGGTCTGGACGACACCGTCATCGAGCTGAACATCACCCCCGACCGCGGTTACTGCTTCTCGGTGCGCGGCTTGGCGCGCGAACTGGCGTGCGGTTTCGATCTCGAGTACGCCGACCCGGCGGTGCGGACCCTGCCCGACCACGAGCAGCAAGCCTGGTCGATCCAGGTCGAGCCGGACTCCCGGTGCACCCGTTTCGCGGCGCGCCGGGTCACCGGCGCCGACCCGAAGGCGGTCAGCCCCTGGTGGTTGCAGCGCAGGCTGTTGCTGTCGGGCGTGCGCCCGATCTCACCCGCGGTGGACGTCACCAACTACGTCATGCTGGAACTCGGGCAGCCGCTACACGCTTTCGACGCGGACAAGTTGTCCGGCGGGTTGGTGGTCCGCACCGCGAACCAGGGCGAGAAGTTGCGGACCTTGGACGACGTGGAGCGGGCGCTCGACGCCGAGGACGTGGTGATCGCCGACGATTCCGGCGTCATCTCGCTTGCCGGTGTGATGGGCGGGGCGAGCACCGAGGTCGGTGCGGAGAGCACCGACATCCTGCTCGAAGCGGCCACCTGGAATCCGCTGCTGATCTACCGGACCGCGCGCAGGCACAAGCTGGTGTCCGAGGCCGGTAAGCGCTACGAGCGGGTCGTCGATCCGGAGATCAACGTCGCCGCGCTCGATCGGGCCGCCACCCTGCTCGCCGAAATCGCCGGTGGCACCGTCGAACCCGTGCTGACCGACGTCCGGGTGCCGGTGGCGGCTCGCGAGCCCATCCGCATCGACATCGACTTGGCCGACCGCGTCGCTGGCGTCATCTACCCCACCGGGACCTCGGCGCGCCGCCTCGCGCAGATCGGCTGCGTTGTCGAGGTCGGCGTCAGCGACAGCGGACACGGTCAGCTGGTCGTGACGCCGCCGAGCTGGCGGCCCGATCTGGCCCAGCCCGCCGACCTGGTGGAGGAGGTGCTGCGCTTGGAGGGGCTCGAGCAGATCCCCTCCGTGCTGCCCGCCGCACCGGCCGGGCGCGGGCTCACCCCGGCCCAGCGCCGCCGCCGCGCCGTTAGCCGTGCGCTGGCGTTCGCCGGCGCCGTGGAGGTTCCGCCGCCGGCGTTCCTGCCCGCCGGGGTGTTCGACATCTGGGGCCTGGATGCCGACGACCCGCGTCGCGCCACCACCAAGGTGCTGAACCCACTCGACGTGGAGCGTTCCGAATTAGCCACCACGCTGCTGCCCGGCCTGTTCGAGGTGGCCGCCCGCAACATCTCGCGGGGCGCGCGTGATCTGGCCATCTACGGCATCGCGCAAGTCGTGCTGCCCGGAGCGAAGACCAAGGCGGTCGAACCGCTGCCGGTGGACCGCCGCCCCACCGACGACGAGATCGCCGAGTTGGTCGAATCGCTGCCCGAGCAGCCGGTGCACGTGGCCGCCGTCCTGACCGGTCGCCGCGAGCCGCGCGGGCCGTGGGGGCCGGGCCGTCCGGTGGAGGCCGCCGACGCCTTCGCCCTGGCCGACGCCGTCGGCGACGCGGCGGGTGTGACGATCGAGCGCCGTCCGGCGGCTCATCTGCCCTGGCACCCCGGACGCTGCGCCGAGCTGGTGGTCGACGGAACGGTCGTCGGCCACGCGGGTGAACTGCACCCAGCCGTGCTGGAACGTTCCGGTCTGCCGCCGCGCACCTGCGCCGTCGAGCTCGACCTCGACGCGTTGCCGCTGCGGGAAACTCGGCCGGTTCCGACGGTGTCGCCGTTCCCTGCGGTGCTCCAGGACGTCTCGGTGAGCGTCGAGAAGTCGATTCCGGCCGCGTCCGTCCAAGCCGCGCTGCGCACCGGCGGTGGCGAGCTGCTGGAGGACATCGCGCTGTTCGACGTGTACGAGGGCGCTCAGGCGGGCGAGGGACGTAAGTCGCTCACCTACGCCCTGCGTTTCCGGGCCCCCGACCGGACCCTCACCGAAGACGAGGCGAGTGCGGCGCGGGACGCGGCGGTCGCGGCGGCGGCCCAGGCCGTCGGTGCGGTGCTGCGCGGCTGACCGCCTGCTTTCCCGACCGACGAGACCGTGCGGCAGGCGTGACCCGCACGGTCTTCTCGCCCGGCTGGTTCTCCCACCACCCGCCTGATGCCGCCCCGCTTCCGCAGGAGTAAGAACGTGGACATGCGACATCCGGCTCGTCCGATCCTGAACGCGCTGACCTACCTGCCGGAACGGATGGTGCTGCAGACCCCGGCGCTGCTCGGCATGGGCTACACCGAGCTGTCCATGCCGACTTCGGACGGGGAAACCGTGCACGGCTGGTGGATGCCCGCCCGGCATTCGGCCGGACACATCCTGTTCGCGCACGGCAACGCGGGCAACATCGGTGACCGGGTGCCGATCTTCGCCTTGCTCACCGAGGCCGGGTTCGACGTGCTGGCCTTCGACTACCGCGGGTACGGACGCAGCACCGGGAAACCGACCGAGCACGGCACCTACCTGGACGCACATGCCGCGCGCCGGGCGCTGCTGGCGCAACCGGGCGTCGATCCGAGCCGCGTGCTGTATCTGGGCAAGTCCCTCGGGGGTGGCGTCGTGCTCGAGCTGGCGCAGCACCATCCGCCGGCCGGGGTGATGCTGATGTCCACCTTCAGCGGTCTTCGCGACGCGGCTCGCTCGGTGTATCCCTTCCTGCCGGCACCGCTGGTCCCGAACGCCTATCCGAACGAACGCCGTATTCGCTCGCTGCGCGCTCCGGTCCTGATCATGCACGGCGACCAGGACGAATTGCTGCCGCTGCGGCACGCGCAACGGCTCTACGCCGCGGCGCCGCAGCCGAAGAGGCTGGTCGTCTTTCCCGGCGCGGGGCACAACGACCTGATCCTCGTCGGCGGTTCGATGTGGTACGACCTCGTGCGCGATTGGGCGGGCGCGCTCGTGCGGTCGTGAACGGCGTGTGGTCCGGTCCCGGCTGCGTAGCCTGGCGGTATGAGTGACAACAGCGATATCGCTAGCCGGTTGGCCGGGCTGCCCGACAGGGAACTGGCAGGTGTGCTGCTGGTCGCGACGGCCGGGCGCCCGGGGTTCGGTGCGGTTCACGCGGCGCTGGTCGGGTTGGTGGAGACCGGTGAGGTAGGAGCCGCCTCGGATGTGACTCCTACCACCCCAGCCGGAACCGCCCCGGCTCCTGGGTCGCTGCCGGACGTATCCGGCCAGGTCGGCGGCCCTTCCGCGGTACCAGCGGTACCGGTACCGCCGCCCGGTACGCCGCCGCCCGCCACGAGCGGGGGGTATTCGGCCACCGGCGTTCCTACCTTCGAGTCAGTTCGCGATAAGGTCGAGCAGCGCTACGGCACCGCGCAGGGGATGGGTGAACTCGACCGGCAGACTCCCGCGGGCCGCAGTGTGGACGAACAATGGCAGGCACGCGAGAAGGCCGCGCGCGAGCGCTTGGACCGGATACGGAAGTCGGTGCACGGCGACGACGCCGACCCACAGCAGCCGTGATCCGGGCCGGCCGTGCCGGACGACGACTGTGATGGGTGGAATTCGATGAGCGAGCCGCGTGAGATCGCCGAACGGCTACTGGACGCCCAGGTGGAATTCCTGCTCGCGGAAGTGACCGGTGAGCGCTTCGCGGAGGTGGTCGCACGCGACACCGAGGCCGTGCTCGCGGTCGCCGACACACTCGTCTTCCGGGACGTCGTCGAGATCGGCCAGGCCAAGCAGACCGTCCGCACCGTCGTCGAGCTGATCGGCGGGAGTCCGGTGATCGCGGACATGGTCGGTGTGTTCGCCGACTCCATCTACGACCATATCGCCGCCAACCACGACTACACGCTCGGCGAGGTGGTCGACCGCGAGCCGGTCGAGGCGCTGCTGGAGAAGATCTTCGGCATGCATCAGGCGCAGGAGCGCATTCTGGACCGGCTCACCGAGAGCCCGCTGGTGGCCACGGTCGCGTCGAAGTTCGTCGACAAGCTCATCAACGATTTCATGCAGGCCAATCGGGAGCGTGCCGAGAAGATCCCGGGCGTCTCCTCGCTGATGTCGCTCGGCCAGTCCGCGGCCAATCGCGCCAAGAAGGTCGCCGCCGACAGCACGTTCGTCGGCGATCTGGCGGGCAAGGGCGCGCTGTTCGCGCTCAAGCGCACCAACAACGCCATCCGCGAGATGCTGCGCGACGCGCCGGTGCACGACGCCGCGATGGAGTTCTGGGACCTGCACGCCGACGAACCGGTCAGCGGGCTGCGCCGGTACCTGACCCAGAAGGACCTCAACGAACTCGTGCTGCTGTGCTACGAGATCGCCGTCACCACCCGCGAGAAGGAGTACTTCGGCCTGCTCCTGGACGAGTGCGTGGAGGTGTTCTTCACCAAGTACGGCGATTACACCCTGGCGGCCATGCTGCCCGAACTCGGGCTCACCGGTGACGACATCATCGCAGAGATCCTGCACTACGGACCGGCGGTCATCGAGGGCGCGAAGCGGGATGGCGTCCTCGCCGGGCTGATCCGTGAGCGCCTGGCTCCCTTCTACAGCTCCGACAAGGTGCTCGGCATCCTGGGCTCTGTCTGATCTCCAGCGGCGCGCTGCGCTACCTCGGCAGTGCGGGGACGATCGCTTCGCCGATGCTCGCCAGGCGATCGCAGGGATTCTGGTCCGCGGACTTGTTGACCAGTGTCAGTTGCAGCAATCCCTGGCGAGCGGGGAACAGCACATCGCACATCTGGTCTCTGGCGGCGTCGTCGACTCGGAACTGGCGTCCGGGTCGTCCGGCGATGGTGACTTCCTGGAAGTCGACATTGCCCGGTTTCCGCTCGAACTCGGCCACGGACGCGCTGTTGGAGAACACCCCGAGGGTGAAGTCCGCGCCCTTCCATCCGCAGATCTCCCAGCCGGGCTGCTTCGCCCCGCCGACGCCGACCTGCTTGCTCGCCGGATCGAGTCCGGCGCTCGTCAGCGCGGTGTCGGGGATGCCCGTGCAGGGATCGAACAACTGGGTGGCCGTGCCAGCGGCCTGCGTGGTGGTCGTCGCCGGTGACCCGCCGGACTCGTCGCCGCAGGCGGCAGATCCGAACGCGAGTGCTATTGCCAAGGGAATCAACGTAATTCGGTGCGCCATCCAGCCCTCTTGCCCTCCGATGTATCGCGCCGGACTGTATCAGAATCGCGCCGAGGGGTTTCGGGGCGGGCGAACGCGGGTAACAGGCAGCCTGACTCGGCGTCTACCCCTCCGGGTGGAGGCCGGATTCGTCGCGCCCGGTAACCCCTCGTTGCCAGTGTGTTTAGAAGTCCGCACAGTGTCCGGTTTGCCCGAATTTCGCGTTGACACCGGGAAGGCCCTGTGAAAGTTTGCCCCTGATTTCCGTGTCCTCGCCGTGCAGCGGTCACGGCGGCCGATCGGAGGAGCAGAGGGTGGTGCGGTCACGCCGACGACCGGAATTATCCGGGGGCACAAGGTTATCCACGCCCGGCCGATGGCAGGGGGCGGGCAGCGGAATCGTCCGCCCCCGCACCATTCGCGGACAGTTGGCTCGAATCCTCGTCGTCCCTTTGGTACTGGTGCTCACGCTGCTGGGCGCGATGGTCGCGCGGGAGGTCGACGCGTACCGCGGGAGCCGGGACACGGCGGCTGCGGTATCGCTGGCGCTGGCGGTGCAGAAACTGGTGCACGAGACGCAGCGCGAGCGCGGCCTGACCAACGGACTGCTCGGCGGCGACGGGCGATTGCTCCAGCCCGTCGCCGACCAGCGCGGCGCGGTCGACCGTGCGCTGCGCGAGCTGCGGCGTGCGATGACGGACAACCCGCCCGGCGCGGAACCGGTGCGCGCGGCCGCCCGGCCGCTGACCGACCTGGACGCGACCCGCGCCCGGATCGATGAGCGGCGAACGGCCCGGCACGCGGCCTTCCAGTACTACACCGACGCCATCGACGCGCTGAACCACTTGTCCCTCGGTCTGGACCAGGCCGCCGATCCGGCGGTCCGGCACGGTCTGCAAGCGTTGTACGCGCTGGGCGAAGCCAAGGAGCAGACGGCGCGGGAACGCGGCTTCCTGAACGGCGTCTTCGCCGCCGGCGCTTTCGGGCCGGGTGAGTACGTGCAGTTCCTCGACATCCGGGCGGCCAAGCTGGCTGCTCTGGCCGCGTTCGCCCGCTATGCCACCGCGGTTCAGCAGGCGCGGTTGGACGCCGTGCTGGACAGCGACAGCGCGGTCCGGACCGCGGAGTCGGAGAACATCGCGATCGCCTCGAGCGCCGGACCGCTGGTGCGTCCGGTCGACCCGATCACCTGGTGGGCCGGGATGACCGGGGTCATCGATGAGCAGCGCACCGTGCAGCAGGCGGTCGGCGCCGACATCGGCTCGCGCGCGGAGGTGTTGCGCCGCAACGCCGCCTCGATCCTGGGCGCGTTCGTGCTCGCCGCGCTGGCGGCGATCGCGGTGGAAGTGGCGCTGGTCGTCTCCGCGGTGCGCGCCATCGTCCGGCCTTTGGCCATGCTGGCCGCGGACGCCGACGACGTATCGAGCCGGCGGCTGCCCGACGTGATCGCGGCCTGGCGCACCGGCCACGACACCCGCCCGCCGGACCCACCCGCACCGGTGCGGACACCGGCGGGTGCGAGCGTCGAGATCGCCGCCTTGGCAGGAGCTTTGGATCGGGTGCAGTCCACCGCCTTCGACCTCGCGTCGGAGCAGGCGCTGGTGCGCCGCAACACCACGGAGTCGATGGTCAGCCTGGCCCGCCGCAGCCAGAATCTCGTGCGCCGCCAGCTCGGTCTGATCAGCGAATTCGAGCGGGAGGAGCTCGATCCCAAGGCGCTGTCGAACCTGTTCGAACTCGACCATCTCGCCACCCGAATGCGCCGCAACGCCGAGAGTCTGCTCGTGCTGGTCGGCGAGGCCAGCCCGCGCCGCTGGGCCGAACCCATCCCGCTCAGCGACGTCATCCGCGCGGGCCTGTCCGAGGTGGACGACTACCGCAGAGTGGTGCTGCGCCGGATGGACGAGGTGCTCGTCACGGGCGCGGCGGCCAGCGAGCTGGCACACATGCTCGCGGAGCTGATCGAGAACGGACTCGCCTTTTCCCCACCGGATCTCGAGGTCGAGATCTACGGGCGCGCCGGGCCGAACGGATATCTGCTCGCGGTGGTCGACCACGGCGTCGGCATGCCCGCCGAGCACTTGGCACAGGCCAACGCACGACTGCGCAGCGAACAGGATTTCGTGGTCGCGCCGACCCGCCATCTGGGCCACTACGTCGTCGGCAGGCTCGCCGAGCGGCTCGGCATCGAGGTCGACCTGAGCGCCTCGCCGGTGAGCGGCATCGTCGCGCGTCTGACGCTGCCGTCGGCCATGCTCGAAACCGGACAGGTACAGCGCGACGACCCGAGCGAGCCCGCGCCACGCGTCGCTGCGCTCCCGATCGGTTCGAGTTCGCCGAGACCGCGTCCGTCCGTTGCCGAAGCGACCGTGGCTCGCGCACCGGCTCGATCCAGGACGAACGCCGGGTCGTCGGCGCAGACCCAGCTCGTCGCACCGCGAACGGAACCGGCGGCTGCGCCGTGCGTCGCGGCCTTCGACTCGAGCAGCCCGGCAGCGGGTTCCGAATCCGTGCTGCGGCACACCAAGAACGGCTTGGTCAAACGCAACAAAAGGGCCCGCGCGGCCGCTACCGGTCCACGGCCCGGCACGGTGCCGCGATCGGAGCCCGCACCCGTGGTCGAGCGCTCACCCGAGGAGATCCGCGGCATGCTGTCCGCCTTCCGATCGGGCTATCAGCGTGGCGCGCCCGGAAGGCACGCCGCCACCCCGCACGACGACGTCATCCGCGCCGCCGATACGGCGCACGAATTCCAGCCCGCCGCCACCATGGCAGAGGAGATCCGGTGACCACCCACATACCGAGCGCCGACCCGCACACATTCAATTGGATGCTGGCCAACTTCGTCCGGGAGACCGACGGTGTACGCGAGGCGGTCGCGGTCTCCTCGGACGGCCTGCTCATCGCCATGTCCGACGGCCTGGACCGCATCTCCGCCGACCGGCTCGCCGCCATGGTGTCCGGGCTGGTCGGGCTCGCCCGAAGCGCCTCGCGCAGTTACGCCTTCGACGGGCTGAAGCTGATCATGATCGAGATGAAGCGCGGCTTCCTGCTCGTCTCCGCCCTGGGCGACGGCAGCTGCCTCGGCGTGATCGCCGACAGCGGTTGTGACGTCGGTCTGGTGGGGTACGAGATGGCGGTGCTCGCCGAGCGCGCCGGCGCGCTGCTGGATCCAGCGCTCATCGCCGAACTCCGCGAGACGCTGCGGCGATGAGACGGGAATCCACCGCCGACGAGCGATTCGTGCGTCCCTTCGTGGTCACCGCCGGACGCACCACGCCACTGCTGGAGGGGCTGCGCATCGAGACGTTGGTGCGGGCCGAGCCCGCCGCGCTGTCCGCTCCGCTGCGCTTCGAGCAGCACACCCTGGTCCGGCTGTGCCAGCAGCCGCACTCCATCGCCGAAATCGGCACCGCGCTGCGGGTTCCGATCGGGGTGGCCAAGGTCGTCGTCAGTGACCTGGCCGCCGCCGGACACGTGACCGTACGCGCCGCCGACCAGCTCACCGCCGCTGCCATCGAGAGGATCAGGGACCTTGTCCGGGCACTCTGACATGCGAACGCCGACCATGCCGTCCTCGGTGAAAATCGTGATCAGCGGCGGGTTCGGCGTCGGGAAGACGACGTTCATCGGAGCCATCTCCGAAATCGAGCCGCTGGTGACCGAGGCGGCGATGACCGAAATGGCCGTCGGCGTGGACGACCCAGGACACCGTGCGGACAAGACGCATACCACGGTCGCCCTCGACTTCGGCCGCATCACTCTGGACAGTTCGCTGATCCTGTACCTGTTCGGCACGCCGGGCCAGGACCGCTTCGTCTTCCTGTGGGACGACCTGGTCGACGGTGCGCTCGGTGCGGTGATCGTGGTGGACACCAGCCGCGTCGACGACTGTTACCCGGTGCTGGACTATTTCGAGGAGCGCGGCACGCCCTTCGTCGTGGCGGTCAACCGCTTCGACGGCAGCGCCCACTTCGACCTCGGCGAGGTTCGCGAAGCGCTGGAGCTGGAGAACTGGATTCCGGTTCTCGAGTGCGATGCCAGGTCTCGCGATTCGGTCAAAGAGGTGTTGGTTTCGCTGCTGGAGCAGGTACTGCTGCACCGCCCGGATCAGCTCACCGCGTGAGACATGGGCTGATCGCCACGCATCGGGGCTTGTCGGCGGTACGAAGTTTCCGGCCGGTGCCAGATGGGTCGCTCGAACGAGGGTGCACTGCGGCACCGGCCGAAAATCCGAAGGTCGTCACCGATGAATTCGCCGCGCGTCCGGCGTCTGTACTGTTGCCCCTCCCGAACGACGACAAGGAGCATCATCGTGAGCAACGGCGCGGACCTCGCCCTCACCCACATCGGCGTGCTGGTCGGTGACCAGGACAAGGCCCTGGAGTTCTACCGCGACGTCATCGGACTCGAGGTGCGCGCGGACATGCCGTTCGCCGGTGGGCGCTGGGTGACCGTCGGCCCCGCGAAGCAGCCGGGTATCGAGTTCATTCTCGAGACCCCGGAGATGGTGCCGGACGAGGCCGCCGGTGCGGCGGCGCGGGCTCGGCTGGCCAACGGCGCGCAGGGCACGCTGATCTTCACCACCGACGCCGTGGACGCGACCTTCGCCCGGCTGCGCGACGCCGGGGTCGAGGTGACGCAGGAGCCGATCTCGCAGCCGTACGGGGTGCGCGACTGCGGATTCCGCGACCCGTGGGGCAACCACCTGCGCTTCTCCGAACTCCCGGACTGATCCGGGCGCGGCCGGTGTGGGCCGCGTCGCATACCCGCGCGGGCCGGAGGGCAATACTGTCTGATCATGGGCGAAACGATGAGCGAGACCCAACAGGACGCCATCCGGCCGCTGCGCGACGACATCAGGTTTCTCGGCGGCGTGCTCGGCGACACCATTCGCGACCACGAGGGACCGGAGGTCTTCGACCTCATCGAGCGGGTGCGTATCGAGGCTTTCCGGGTACGCCGCGAGGAAGTCGGGCGCAGCGCCGTCGCGGAAATGCTGGACGGTGTGGACATCGCGGTGGCTCTTCCGCTCATCCGCGCGTTCAGCTATTTCGTGCTGCTGGCCAATCTGGCCGAGGACATCCAACGCGACCGCCGCCGCGCCGCGCACGAGGCGGCGGGGGAGCCTCCGCAGGACTCCTCGCTGGCGGCGACCTACCGCAAACTGGACGCGGCCGCGCTCGACGGGGCCCGGGTCGCCGATCTGCTGGCCGACGCGCTGGTGTCGCCGGTGATCACCGCGCACCCGACGGAGACCCGCCGCCGCACCGTCTTCGACGCGCAGGCCCGGATCACCGAGTTGATGCGCCTGCGTCAGCGCTATGCCGAGGGCGAGCGAGCCGATCTGGAGTTGCGGATCCGTCGCCAGGTGCTGAGCCTGTGGCGAACCGCGCTGATCCGCCTGGCCCGCTTGCGCATCCAGGACGAGATCTCGGTGGGTCTGCGCTATTACGACCTCACCCTGTTCGACGTGATCCCGAAAATCAACGCCGAGGTGCGCGCGGCGCTGCGCTCGCGCTGGCCCGGTGTCGAGTTGCTGCCGCGCCCGATCCTGCGTCCCGGCTCGTGGATCGGCGGCGACCGTGACGGAAACCCTTATGTCGACGCCGATGTCGTGCGTCAGGCCGCCTTCCGCGCCGCGGGCGTCGCTTTCGAGCGTTACCTGCGCGAGCTGGTGGAATTGGAGAAGACGCTGTCGCTGTCGGCTCGGCTGGTCACGGTGACGCCCGAAGTCGCCGCCCTCGCCGAGACCGGATATCCCGATCCGGCCACGCATGCCGACGAGCCGTATCGCCGTGCGCTGCACCATGTTCGCGCCCGGCTGACCGCCACCGCGCTGGCCGCGCTCGGAGAGGTTCCGGCCAACGGCCTGGACACCGGGGCGCGGCCCTACCCGACGCCGCAGGCGGCGCTGGACGACTTGGACGCGATCGACGCCTCGCTGCGGCGCAGCGGTGACGGCCTGCTCGCCGACGATCGCCTCGCCGCGTTGCGCTATGCCTTGGAGACCTTCGGCTTCCACCTGCAAGGCCTGGACCTGCGACAGAACTCCGAGGTACACGAGCAGGTCGTCGCCGAGCTGCTGGCCTGGGCCGGGGTGCACCCCGACTACGCGAGCCTGCCGGAGTCGCGGAGGGTGGAATTGCTCGCCGCCGAACTGCGCACCCGCCGCCCGCTGCTCGGCCCGCACGCACGGCTGAGCGAACTCGCCGCGAAGGAACTGGGCATCGTCCGCGCCGCACGGGATGTGGTGGGCACCCTCGGCGCGGAGGCGGTGCCGAACTACATCATCAGCATGTGCACGTCGGTCAGCGATCTGCTCGAAGCCGCGTTGCTGCTGAAGGAAGGCGGACTGCTCGACCCCGGGGAGCCGGACGGGCCGCCGAGCTGCCCGGTGGGCATCGTCCCGCTGTTCGAGACCATCGAGGACCTGGGGGCCGGGGCGGCGACCTTGTCCGCGGCGCTGGAGGTGCCCGTCTACCGCGATCTGGTGGCCGCGCAAGGGATGCGCCAAGAGGTCATGCTCGGCTACTCCGACTCCAACAAGGACGGCGGGTACCTGGCCGCGAACTGGGCGCTGTACCGGGCCGAACTGGACCTGGTCGAGGTCGCCCGCAAGACGGGGATCCGGCTGCGACTGTTCCACGGTCGCGGCGGCACGGTCGGTCGCGGCGGTGGCCGCAGCTACGACGCCATCCTCGCCCAGCCCGCGGGTGCGGTGCGCGGCTCGCTGCGGCTCACCGAGCAGGGTGAGGTGATCGCCGCGAAATACGCCGAACCCGGTGCGGCGCACCGCAATCTGGAATCGCTGATCGCGGGCACCTTGGAGTCGACCCTGCTGGACGTGGAGGGCCTCGGCCCCGACGCCGAGCCGTCTTACGGAATCATGGACGACCTGGCTGCCCGCGCTCGCGCCGCATACGCGCGGCTGGTGCACGAAACACCCGGATTCGTCGAGTACTTCCGGCAGTCCACGCCGGTCGCCGAGGTCGGCGACCTGAACATCGGCAGCAGGCCTGCCTCGCGCAAGCCGACGAGTTCGGTGGCCGACTTGCGCGCCATCCCCTGGGTGATGTCCTGGAGCCAGGCGCGGGTGATGCTGCCGGGCTGGTACGGCACCGGCACGGCGCTGGAGGAGTGGATCGGCGGCGACCCGCGGCGACTGGCCACCTTGGCCGACCTGTACCGCCGCTGGCCGTTCTTCCGCACCGTGCTGTCCAACATGGCGCAGGTGATGGCCAAGAGCGATCTGGACATCGCGGCACGCTACGCCGAACTCGTGGAGGACGGGTCGTTGCGGGAGCAGATCTTCGGCATGATCCGCGACGAACACGCCCGGACCGTGCGTATGCACGCCGCCATCACCGGCAACGATCACCTGCTGGCCGACAACCCGTCGCTCGCGGAGTCGATCCACAATCGCTTCCCCTACCTGGAGCCGCTCAATCAGATGCAGGTGGAACTGCTGCGCCGCCTGCGCGCCGGGGACGACTCCGAACTGGTGAAACGCGGCATCCTGCTGACCATGAACGGCCTGGCCACGGCCCTGCGCAACTCGGGCTGAGCCGCCTGGGCCGCCTGGGCCGTACCGCCGAGCAGTCCGGTCCGGTAGGAAGAACGTCGTGCAGATCGACGAAGCAGCCGTAGCGGCGCTCGCGGACCGCCGGATCGGTCCCGAGCACAAGGGCATGCCACCGGCGGCCTGGGGACGCACCGTGCGGGAGTTCCGCGCCACCGCGCCGACGCTCGAGCAGCTGGAGACGCCGGTGCTCACCGTGGATCGCGCGGCCGTGGCGACGAACATCGCGGTGATGGCCGATTGGGTCCGCGCGGCAGGCGTGCGGCTGGCGCCGCACGGCAAGACGACGATGGCCCCGCAGCTGTGGGCCGACCAGCTGGCGGCGGGCTCGTGGGGCATCACCCTGGCCACCATCTGGCAGACGCAGGTGGCGCGATCCTTCGGCGTCGCGCGGGTGCTGCTGGCCAACGCGCTGGTCGATCCGGTCGGACTGCGCTGGGTGGCGGCGGAGTCGGCGCGTGACCCGTCTTTCGAGTTCGTCTGCTGGGCCGACAGCGTCGAAACGGTCGCGCTGATGGACGCGCACCTGCGCACCGCCCCGGAGGGAGAGCGGATCCGGGTGCTGGTGGAACTCGGCGGCCCGAACGGCAGGACCGGCGCGCGCACGGTGGAGCAAGCGCACGATGTGGCGCGGGCGATCGACGCGGCGTCCCGGCTGTCGCTGGCCGGGGTGGGCGGCTACGAAGGCGCGCTCGCGCACGACCGCACCGCCAACGGCCTCCGCGCGGTGCACGACTATCTCGCCGCACTCGCCCGCCTGCACCGGGAACTCGCCGCGGCCGGGCGATACCGGGGTCCGGCGATCGTCACCGCGGGTGGCAGCGCCTATCCGGAGCTGGCGCTCGAGTACCTCGCCCCGCTCTCCGACGAACAGGGCAGCCACGGTGTCGCGACGACGGTCGTCCTGCGCTCTGGGGCGTACGTCATCCACGACGACGGCTTCTACGCGAGCATGTCGCCTCTGGTCGCGCCCGGATGCGCGCGGCCGCTGCGTTCGGCGATGCACGGCTGGGCGCGAACTCTCTCGCGCCCGGAGCCCGGACTCGCGTTGCTCGACGCGGGCAAACGCGATCTGCCGTTCGACGAGGGGCTTCCGATCCCGCAACGCGTCGCGGGACCTGGCGGCGACGCGCTGGACCCGGGCGCCTCGGTCTCCGCGCTCAACGACCAGCACGCCTTCCTCCGGCTGCCGGGTGGCGCCGCGACGGAATTGCCGATCGGCGCGGTCGTGCGCCTCGGTCTTTCGCATCCGTGCACGGCGTTCGACAAATGGCGGCTCATTCCCGTGATCGATGACGCCGACGCTGCGACGCCCCGGGTGGTCGATCTCCTGCACACGTTCTTCTGAGAGACGACCCTCAGGGAGATTCAGCGAGTTCCTGGCAGCGCCGGGGCCTTCGGTGGAACGCGGTGCCGGGATGCCGATGTCGCGCGTACATCAACCTCTGGAAGCGATCAGTGTGCGCACCAACCGGCCGAGCATGGGGCGCGGATCGAAGTCCGGCGCCGGGTCCACCAATTGGTGCAGGATGATGCCGTCGAATTGGCCCACCAAGATCTGCGTCATCGCCTGGTCGCCGCCGACCGCCGCCAGCAGGCCCGCGGCCCATTCGGTCAACCTGCGGTGCCCGCGCCGCACGGTCTCGCGCAACGCGGGCGTGGTTTGCGCCTCCAGGAACAGCGCGTATCGAGCCAGTGTCCGCACACGGTCGGTCCGCACGGCGTATACGACGAAGGCTGCCATGCCGTCGACGAGTTCCTCGATCGTGCCGGGGGCGGGTTGCCGGTTGAGCGCTGCCCAATCCGCGTAGTCGCGCGCCTCGAGCCGCTCGGCGATTCCGGTCAGCAGCGCCTCTCGGGTGCGAAAGTAGTTGGAGGCCGAGCCGGCCGGCATGCCCGCGGCCTCGTCGACCGCGCGGTGGGTGAGCGCGCGGGTGCCCCGGGATCCCAGCAGGTCGATCGCCGCGTCCAACACGATCTCGCGCTTGGTGGACATGCCACTGATACTACAGCAGTAGTGATCCGTGCTACAGGCCCGGGATTCGCTACTACATTCGTAGTATGGTCCGTGACAGCTGCTCGCCGAGCGGTCCGGAGAAAGGGGAAGCCATGTCGAAGGCGCTCATCGTGGGCGGTGGCATCGGTGGTCTGGCGACGGCGGTGGCCTTCCTGCGGCGGGGATGGCAGGTCGAGGTGCTCGAGCGCGCCGCCGAGATCACCGAGGTCGGGGCGGGATTGTCCCTGTGGCCCAACGCTCTTCGCGCCCTCGACGCGCTCGGTGTCGGCGAGGAAGTGCGTGCACGGGCCGTCGAGGAAGGCGCGGCGGGCATCCGTGACCAGGCGGGGCGCTGGCTGACCAGGATGGACGCCGAGGCGATCCGGGCGCGATACGGCAGTCCGATCATGCTGCACCGTGCCGATCTGGTGCACACGCTGCGCTCCGCGATCCCCGGGGAGCAGCTGCGCACCGGTGTCACCGTGACCGAGGCCGGAACCGACGGCACGGTGGTGCATTCGGCCGGCACATCCAGCGGCGACGTCGTCGTCGGCGCCGACGGCATTCGCAGCGTGGTGCGTCGTGCCGTGTGCGGCGAGGTACGGCCCCGCTACGGCGGCTATACCGCGTGGCGTGTGGTCGTCACGCCGCACGAGCCGGTCGGTGAGATGGGCGAGAGCTGGGGACGCGGCGAACGTTTCGGTTACGTCCCGCTCGCCGACGGCCGGGTCTACTGCTTCGCCACCGCGAACCTGCCCGAGGCCACGCCGAGCGGCGGGTTGGCCGAGTTGCGCGCGCGCTTCGGCGGATGGCACGAGCCGATTCCCGCTCTGCTCGCCGCGGCAGGGGAAGCCGAGGTGCTGAAGCACGACCTCTACGACCTGCCCGCATTGAAAACCTATATAGCAGGGCGGATCGCGCTCGTCGGCGACGCGGCGCACGCCATGATGCCCACCCTCGGGCAAGGCGCTTGCCAAGCCCTGGAGGACGCGGTGGTGCTGAGCAGGGTGGCCGCCGCGGGCGGCGGCCTGGCCGGCTACGACCGGGAGCGCGGGCGGCGCACCCGGATGATCGCGTCCCGTTCCCGCCGACTCGGCGCGGCGGCGCAACTGTCGTTTCCGCCCGCCGTCGCGTTCCGTGACGCCGTGGTGCGGGCGATCCCCGCCTCGGTGCAGCTCAGATCGCTCGCCTCCGTTCTGGATTGGAGCTGCTAGCCGCCGCGGCCGCTACGGTGCGGGGAAGGCGCGCAGCGCTCGCTCGCATCGGGCGGCCTGGGCCCGCAGGGCTTCGACGAGTTCCGGCGGACCGGCGAGCAGTGTGAAGTCGAGATCGACCGAGGTGATCATCCACACCAACTGCTCCGGTGTTTCCGCCCCCACTAGCAGGCGGCAACTGTGGTCGTCGACGGCCTCCAGCACGCCCATCCCGGGCCAGACACGATCGGCGGCATACTCCGCGGAGCCGTGCAGCAGTACCGTCGCCTGCCGCGGCCAGGCCCGGGTGGACAGCCGCATCGAAAGATACGCCGCGACATCGCCTTCCGGCGGTTCCCGCGGTGCGAATCGGGGACCGGTCGGGATCCGCGGGGTGATCCGGTCGGCACGGAAGGTGCGCCAGTCGGCGCGGCCCACGTCCCAGGCGACCAGGTACCAGTGTCTGCTGAAGTGCACGAGGGTGTGCGGCTCGACGGTGCGGACACTGGGCGCGCCGTCGAGCGCGCGATAGTCGAACCGCAACCGTTCGTGGCGCTGGCACGCTTCAGCGACGGCCAGGAGGGTGTCCGGCCGGACGTCGCTGCCGGGCGCGCCGACGCGCAAGGTGGCGCCGCGCAGCGTGCGGACCCGATGGCGCAAGCGGGGCGGCAGCACCTGTTCCAGCTTGGTCAGCGCGCGCAGCGACGCCTCCTCGAGCCCGGTCACGGTGCCGGCGGAGGCGCCGCGCAGGCCCACCGCCACCGCGACGGCTTCCTCGTCGTCGAGCAGCAGCGGCGGCAGCGCGGCCCCCGCGCCGAGGCGGTATCCGGCGGCGCCCTGGGTGGCGTGGACCGGGTAGCCGAGTTCCCGAAGCCGATCGACGTCGCGGCGCACCGTGCGCCCGGTGACGCCGAGCCGTTCGGCCAGTTCGGCGCCGGTCCAGTCGCGATGGGTCTGCAGCAGGGCCAGCAGTTTGAGCAGGCGAGCCGACGTTTCGAGCATTACGCCACAATGCCGGAAACTTAGGAACGATCGCGTCCTAAGCGCTTCCTACCGTGGTGGACATGACTACCGACCAGGACATTCGCCCCTTCCGCATCGATATCCCGCAGGAGAAGATCGACGACCTGCATCGCCGCCTCGCCGGCACGCCATGGCCGAACGACCTGCCCGGCGCCAAGTGGGACAAGGGTATGCGGGTGTCCTATCTGCGTCCGCTGGCCGAGTACTGGCGCACCGAATTCGACTGGCGCGCCGTCGAAGCGAAGCTGAACGAACTGCCCCACTTCGTCACCGGCATCGACGGGCAGCAGGTGCACTTCCTGCACGTCCGCTCGCCGGAGCCGGATGCGCTGCCGTTGGTGCTCAACCACGGCTGGCCCGCGTCGTTCGTCGAGTTCCTGGAGGTGCTCGGACCGCTGAGCGATCCCCGCGCGCACGGTGGCGACCCGGCCGACGCGTTTCACCTGGTCGTGCCCTCACTGCCGGGCTTCGCGTTCTCCGAGGTGTCCCCGGACCCGGGTGCTGGCTCGACCGAGCGGTTCGCGGAGGTGGTCGCCGCGCTCATGGCGCGCCTCGGCTATGACCGCTACGGCGTGCAGGGCGGCGACGCGGGGTACTTCATCGCCGCTCGGTTGGGCCATATCGCCCGCGAGCACCTCGCGGGCCTGCACGTGAACGGTCCGCTCACGATCCCCGCGTGGGACAGCGGCGATACCGACTTGTGGGGCGGGGCGGAGGAGGCGGCTGCGGGCGAGTGGTCCTCGGCGGGTGCGCAGGCCGGGTACAGCCAGGAGGATCAGGCGAAGCTGGCCACGCTGACCGGCCCGGAGAGCTATGCCCGCTACGACTACGCGACGCTGCAAGCCAACCGTCCGCAGACGCTGGCGATCGGCATCCACGACTCGCCCGCCGGGCTGTTGGCCTGGATCGCCGACCTGTTCCGGCAGTACACGAATCCGGCGATCGAACTGCCCGAGGACGCGGTGGGCCGGGACGCGCTGCTGACCAATGTCAGCCTGTACTGGTTCACCGGAACCTTCGCCTCCTCGCTGCGGCTCTACAGCGAATCCGCGGCCTGGGGAGCGCTTGTGCGGAAGTCCGACGTGCCGACCGCGGCGGCGCTGTTCCCCGGTGACCTCTCGATCCGCAAACTCGCCGAAGACGCGCACAACATCGTCCGGTGGACCGAATTCGACCGCGGCGGGCATTTCGCGGCGATGGAAGCGCCGGACCTGCTGACCGCGGACGTCCGCGAGTTCTTCCGCACCCGGCGCTAGCCGAACCGGGCGGGTGCGGGAGAACTACCTCCGCGGTAGCGCGCATGCATGGCGGCGGCCGTCGCCGCGAGCTGTGCGCGCAGCTGCGGCGGTTCCAGCACTTCGACGAACTCGCCGAGGGGAAGAAGCGCGTGCGCGAGCACCTCGAAGGACTCGGACGGCACGACCACTTCGACCCACCCTTCGGCATCGGGCGGTCCCGCGGAGGCTTGTGCCTCCGCGACCGCTGCCGGATCGTTCATCAGCCGCAGCAACCGCAGGTGGGTGGCGGCGATCCGGCAGCGCGCCCGGACGCGCAGCATCGAACGCGCGAAATCGTCGGCGGCGTCGCTCCAGTGCGCGCGCAGGTCGAATTCGGCGGGGCGGTCGAACGATTCGCCGGTCGGTTCGGCGGAGAGGATCCGGCCCACCCGATACGAGCGGGGCGTGCGCCCGCTCCGGGCGACCAGGTACCAGGTGCCTGCCTTGAGCACCAGCCCGAGCGGGTCCAGCAAGCGCTCGACCACCGTGTCCTTGCGGCCGTAGCGCACGCGCAGCGTGCGGTCGTGCCAGAGCGCGTCGGCGATCGTCGCGAGCGTCGGCGTCTCGTCCGGTCGGTGGAACCAGCCCGGCGCGTCGACGTACACCCGCTCGGCGATGCGCGTCGCGCGTCCGCGCAGTTCCGGTGGCAGCGCGGCGAGCACCTTCAACTGCGCGGTGGCCAGCACGGTGCCGAGCCCGAGATCGGCTGCGGCGCCGGGCAATCCGGCCAGCAGCACCGCGTCGGCCTCGTCGGTGGTGAGGCCGGTGAGCCGGGTGCGGTAGCCGTCCAGCAGCCGCACGCCACCCGCGCGACCCGGCTCGCTGTAGACCGGGACACCCGCCGCCGAGAGGGCTTCGACATCGCGATAGACGGTGCGCACCGAGACCTCCAGTTCCCGCGCGAGTTCCGGCGCGGTCAGCCGGCCCCGGGTCTGCAACAGCAGAAGCAGTTGCACCAGTCGACTCGCCCGCATGCCCGCGACACTAGCCGGAAACCTTGACAGAAGACGGCAAGTTTTCGCCGTACCGTCCTCGGCATGACCACTTGGAGCCGATTCACCGAAGAAGCGCCGCATATCGCCGAGGTCTTCCTGCGCAGGCACCGGGCCGCGGGGAATCTCTGCATGCTCGGCACCCTCCGTTCCGACGGTTACCCGCGGATCAGCCCGATCGAGCCGCGGGTCTTCGAGGGGTTGCTCGTGATCGCGGGGATGCCGGGCACCACCAAGTTCCGCGACCTCGCCCGGGATCCGCGCTTCTGCCTGCACACCGCCACGGTCGACACGAACGTGTCCGACGGCGACGCCAAACTGTTCGGCACCGTCATGGACCTCCCCGACCGGGAGGTGCACACCCGCTTCGCTCAGCAACTGTTCGATGAGACCGGCTTCGACATCCGAGGTCAGGAGTTCGACCACTTCTACGTCGCCGAGCTCACCGGGGCGTCGACGGTGGAGGTAGCGGGCGACCACCTCGACATCACCATCTGGAAACCCGGCGAAGGAGAGCGCGTGGTGCAGAAGCACTGACTCGGCGGCGGAAACGGCGCTGCTCCGGCCGGACGCGTCGGGGGCATCGCCACTCGTGCGTCGCAGGCGACGCGGCCGGAGTGGACCCGCTCGCCGACAGCTGAGGGCGAAGTGGTCCATGCTTTCTCGAGTTCCGGACGAATCGCTGCTCACTGGCTGGTGTGCGCAGGCAGCAGGCGTTGGATATCGGTGTAGCTCACGACGCCGGACGCAGGGGAGGCGTCGTCCCGCACGGAGCGTGCGACCTCCACCGCGGCCGACAGCGCCGAGCGGTAGAGCAGCGACCCGGTGCTGATCCGGCGCACGCCGAGTCCGGTCAGCGTCGCGACGCCGGGGCCGGTGGCGGCATAGAGGACGTTGACCGGCAATTCCGTCGCCGCCACGAGCCGCCGGATGCGCTCCGGGTCGGTCAGGCCCGGCAGGAAGACGCCGTCGGCTCCGGCCGCCGCGTACCGTCGCACGCGGGCGTGGGTCGAGCCGTGATCGAGACCCAGCCAGTAGGTGTCGATACGGGCATTGACGAACATTTCAGGCGTGCGTTCCTTGATCGCGGCGATCAGTGTGGCCTGGTGCTCCGGCGTCGCCAGCGCCGATCCCGCACGGCCGTCTTCCAGGTTGACGCCCGCGATCCCCCAGGCGGCGAGCTGTTCGACGAAATCCGCTACAGCGCCGGGCCGCTCGTCGAAGCCACCCTCGATGTCGACGGTCACGGGGATCGGTAGCCGCGCCAGGCGACGGGCGGAAGCGAGCGTTTCCGCCTTCGTTCTGCCCGCCCCATCGGCCAGCCCTGCCGCGGCGGCGACGCCGAGGCTGGTGGTGCCGATCGCCGGGAATCCCTCGGTCGCCAGCAGCGCGGCCGACGCGAAGTCCCAGGCGTTGGGCAGTACGAGGGGCCGGTCACGGTGATGCAGACCGTGGAAGATCTCGAACTTGGTCGGCGAGGCGGCCGCTCCGGGCGCCGGAGAAGACGAAGTCATGCCGCGACGGTAGCCACGGAACGTTTCGGCGCCCGCCGAAACGAGGGGCCGCCATCATGGAGTGGTGCCGACCACAGGAGCCGAACTGGCGGGTTTCGCCGCCCTGCTCGCCGACCGCACCCGCGCCGACATCTGCCTCGCCCTGCTGAACGGACGGGCGTGGACCGCGGGCGAGCTCGCGCGCCACACCGGTGTCGCCGCGTCCACCGCGACCGAGCACCTGGACCGCCTGTGCGACGGCGGCCTGCTGGTCGAACACCGTCAAGGCGGGCATCGCTACGTCCAGCTGGCCGGTCCGCAGGTCGCCGAACTGCTCAAGGGCATGGTCGCTCATCTCGGCCCGTCCGGCCGCCCGGTGACCGGCTTGCGCACCGCCGCGGTCGCCGCCGCGCTGGCTCGTGGCCGCACCTGCTACGACCACCTCGCGGGCCGGCTCGGTGTGGCGATCACCGACGCCATGACCGCGCGTGGCCTGCTCCACGGTGACGGCGGGTTCGCCCTCACCGATTCCGGCTCGGCGTGGCTCACCGGCTCGATGGGCGTCGACCCTGCCGCCCTGCGCGCCACGCGACGCCCGGTGGCCAGGCCCTGCCTCGACTGGACCGAGCGCCGCGTCCATCTCGGCGGCTCGGCGGGCGCACAGCTGTGCCGCCGCCTGAAAGAGCTGGAGTGGGTCAAGGGCGTCGGTAGCGGCCGTGCCGTGCGGGTCACCGCGCGGGGCGAAGCCGGGCTGGCCGAAGCGCTGGGCATCGACCCGGCCATGCTGCGCTGAGCCGTCGCACGACGGCTCGCGCCGAGGTCTCGGTCGCGCAGTTTGGTCAGCGAGGCGGCGGGTATCAGGTGGTCGTGACCGGGCGCGGCAACCCAGGCTGTGAATGAGCTTGCATGGTCATGCATAATCATCACATGGTTGATTCCTCGGATGCGCCCAGCCCGCCCGGACCCGCCGTGCGGGTCGCGGTAGCCGGCGCCAGCGGATACGCGGGCGGCGAAGTATTGCGTCTGCTGCTGGGACATCCCGCTTACCGAAGCGGGCGCCTCGTCATCGGGGCGCTCACCGCGGGCTCGAACGCGGGCACCGCGCTGGGGGAGTTGCAGCCGCATCTGCTGCCGCTGGCCGATCGGGTGCTCGCACCGACCACGGTCGACGAGCTGGCGGGCCACGACGTGGTCTTCCTCGGGCTGCCGCACGGCCAGTCGGGAGCCATCGCCGCCGAGTTGCCCGATTCCACGGTGATCATCGACTGCGGGGCCGACTTCCGGCTCACCGACCCGAATGCCTGGGAGAAATACTACGGCAGCCCGCACGCGGGCAGCTGGCCCTACGGGTTGCCCGAGCTGCCCGGCGGCCGGGAGAAACTGCGCGGAGCGACGCGGATCGCGGTCCCCGGCTGCTATCCGACCGTCGCCAGCCTCGCGTTGGCCCCCGCCGTCGCCGCGGGCATCGTGGAGCCCACCGTGCACGTGGTGGCGGTGAGCGGCGCGTCCGGAGCCGGCCGCAAATTGGACATCGGGCTCTTGGGATCGGAGGTGATGGGCTCGGCGCGGGCCTACGGTATCGCGGGCGCGCACCGGCACACGCCGGAGATCGCGCAGAATCTCGCGGCGGCCGGGGGCGCCGAGGTCTCGGTGTCGTTCACTCCGGTACTGGCGCCGATGCCGCGCGGCATCCTCGCCACCTGCACGGCGCCGATCCGTGTAGACGCCGCCCAGGCGCGCGCCGTGTACGAGAAAGCGTATGCCGACGAGCCTTTCGTGCACCTGCTGGCGGAAGGCGTGCTGCCGCAGACCGGGTCGGTACTCGGCTCCAACGCCGTCACCCTGCAGGTGGCGGTGGACGCCGACGCGGGCTTGCTCGTGGTGATCGGCGCGATCGACAACTTGACCAAGGGCACCGCGGGAGCCGCGGTTCAATCCATGAATCTGGCGCTCGGATTCGACGAGGCCGCAGGACTTTCCACCGTAGGAGTGGCACCGTGACGACAGCCGACATCGCCGACGGCAAGCTGGTCCGGACCCAGGGCGTGACCGCACCGCTCGGTTTCCGCGCGGCGGGCATTGCCGCGGGCATCAAGGCCAGCGGCAAGCCGGATCTGGCGCTGGTGTTCAACGAAGGGCCGGAGTACCCGGCCGCGGGCGTGTTCACCCGCAACAAGGTCAAGGCCGCACCGGTGCTGTGGTCGCAGCAGGTGCTGACCGGCAAGCGGCTGCGCGCGGTGATCCTGAATTCCGGCGGAGCCAACGCCTGCACGGGGCCGGGCGGATTCCAGGACACGCACAAGACCGCCGAGGAACTCGCCACCGCGCTGAGCAACTGGGGCACCGAGACCGGCGCGGGCGAGATCGCCGTCTGTTCGACCGGGCTGATCGGTGACCGGCTCCCGATGGACAAACTGATCCCCGCCGTCACCGAGATCGTGCACGAGATGGGCGGCGGCCTGTCCGGCGGCTCGGATGCCGCATGGGCCATCATGACCACCGACACCGTGCCCAAGGAGGCGGCGTTCCACCACCGCGACAAGTGGAATGTCGGCGGCATGGCCAAGGGCGCGGGCATGCTGGCCCCGTCACTGGCGACCATGCTGGTGGTGCTCACCACCGACGCGGCGGTGACCGCCGATCAGCTCGACCAGGCCCTGCGCAACGCCACCGCCCGCACCTTCGACCGGCTCGACGTGGACGGTTCCTGCTCCACCAACGACACCGTGCTGCTGCTGGCCAACGGCGCCAGCGAGGTCACCCCCAGCCAGGAGGAACTGGACGCCGCCGTGCTCGCGGTCTGCGACGATCTGGCCGCACAGTTGATGGCCGACGCCGAGGGCGTCACCAAGCGGGTGCTGGTCACCGTCGCGGGCGCGGCCACCGAGGACGAGGCGGTGGCCGCGGCGCGCACCGTCGCCCGCGACAGCCTGGTCAAGACGGCGCTGTTCGGATCCGACCCGAACTGGGGCCGTGTGCTCGCCGCGGTAGGCATGGCGCCGATCATGCTCGATCCGAACCGGATCTCGGTGTCGTTCAACGGGAAGCCGGTGTGCGTCGACGGAGTCGGCGCGCCCGGAGCCCGCGCGGTCGACCTTTCCGGCACCGACATCGAGGTGCTGATCGAGCTGAACGTCGGCTCCGCGAGCGCGACCATCCGAACCACCGATCTCTCGCACGGTTACGTCGAAGAGAACTCGGCCTACAGCTCATGACCAGTCAGGTGTTGCACACGCTCTCCGCACTGGACAAGGCGCACGTCCTGGCCGGGGCCCTGCCGTGGCTGCAGAAGTTCCGGGACAAGGTCGTCGTCGTGAAGTACGGCGGCAACGCCATGGTCGACGAGCATTTGAAGCAGGCCTTCGCCGCCGACATGGCGTTCCTGCGCACGGTCGGCGTGCACCCGGTGGTGGTGCACGGCGGCGGCCCGCAGATCAGCGCGATGCTGAAAAGGCTCGGCCTGCAAGGCGAATTCCGCGGCGGCTTCCGGGTGACCACCCCCGAGGTGATGGACGTGGTGCGGATGGTGCTGTTCGGGCAGGTCGGCCGCGAGCTGGTCGGCCTGATCAACTCGCACGGCCCGTACGCGGTCGGCATCTCCGGTGAGGACGCCGGGCTGTTCACCGCGACCCGCCGCACCGTCGAGGTGGACGGCGAGCCCACCGATATCGGCCTGGTCGGCGACGTCACCGAGGTGAACCCCGACGCCGTGCTGGACCTGATCGATGCCGGCCGCATCCCCGTGGTGTCGACCATCGCCCCGGACGCCGACGGCGTGGTGCACAACATCAACGCCGACACCGCCGCCGCCGCGCTCGCCGAAGGCATCGGCGCGGAGAAACTGGTGGTGCTCACCGACGTCGAGGGCCTGTACACGAACTGGCCGGACCGGTCCTCGCTCACCTCCAGCATCGATACGACGGCGCTGGCCGAGTTGCTCCCGCGCCTGGATGCGGGCATGGTGCCCAAGATGGAAGCCTGCCTGCGCGCCGTGTCGGCGGGGGTGCCGACCGCGCATGTCATCGACGGTCGCGTCCCGCACGCCGTGCTGCTGGAACTGTTCACCGGAGAAGGAATCGGAACGATGGTGACTCCCGCCCCGCTCACCCCGAACGGGTCCGGCGCACCGGACGGAACGAAACAATGAGCACAGCTGAACTGCAGAAGCGGTGGTCCGCCGCGCTGATGAACAACTACGGCACGCCGAAGGTCGCGCTGGTGCGCGGCGCGGGGGCCGTGGTCTACGACGCGGACGGCAAGCGCTACGTCGATTTCCTCGGCGGCATCGCGGTCAACAGCCTCGGCCACGCGCACCCCGCGATCCTCGAGGCGGTCACCCAGCAGCTCGGCACGCTCGGGCACGTGTCGAATCTGTACGCCAGCGAGCCGGTCATCGAGCTGGCCGAGCGGCTGCTCGCGCACTTCGCCGACGGCGAGGGCCGGGCCTTCTTCTGCAACTCCGGCACCGAGGCCGTCGAGGCGGCGTTCAAGATCGCCCGGCTGACCGGGCGCCACAAGATCGTCGCGTGCGAGGAGGCCTTCCACGGCCGCACCATGGGCGCGCTGGCCCTCACCGGCCAGCCGTCCAAGCGGACTCCCTTCGAACCGATGCCGCCCGGTGTCGTGCACGTGCCCTACGGCGACGCCGCGGCGCTGGACGCCGTGGTCGACGAGGACACCGCCGCGGTGTTCCTCGAGCCGATCATGGGGGAGAGCGGAGTGGTGGTACCGCCGTTCGACTACCTCGCCAAGGCGCGCGAGATCACCGCGCGCAACGGGGCGCTGCTGGTGCTCGACGAAGTGCAGACCGGCATCGGCCGGACCGGGAAGTTCTACGCCCACCAGGCTGTCGGCATCGTGCCGGACGTCATCACCCTGGCCAAAGGCCTCGGCGGCGGACTGCCCATCGGCGCGGTACTGGCCAACGGGCGGGCGGCCGATCTGCTCACCCCCGGCCTGCACGGCACCACCTTCGGCGGCAACCCGGTGTGCGCGGCGGCGGCGCTCGCGGTGCTGCGCACGATCGACGACACCGATCTGCTCTCGCACGTCGAGTCGGTCGGCAAGCGGCTCAGCGACGGCATCGAGTTGTTGCAACATCCGCTCATCGATCAGGTGCGCGGTGCCGGCCTGCTGCTGGGCATCGTGCTCACCGACGACGTGTCCGCGCGGGTCGAAGCGCGAGCACGGGAGGCGGGCTACCTCGTCAACCCGGCCAAACCGAACGTGATCCGGCTGGCGCCGCCGCTGGTGCTCACCGAGACCCAGGCGGACAACTTCGTCGCCGATCTGCCGGAGATCCTCGACGGCGCGCTCGAGGACACGAAAGGAGTTGCGGCGCAATGACTTCCGTGCGGCACTTCCTGCGTGACGACGACGTCAGCCCCGCCGAGCAAGCCGAGATCCTGGCGCTCGCCGCCGAACTCAAGAAATCGCCCTTCGCCCGGCGCCCGCTCGAGGGCCCGCGCGGCGTCGGAGTGATCTTCGAGAAGAACTCCACCCGCACCCGCTTCTCCTTCGAGATGGGTATCGCCCAGCTCGGCGGGCACGCGGTGGTCGTCGACGGCCGCGACACCCAGCTGGGCCGGGAGGAGACGCTCGGCGACACCGGCCGGGTGCTCTCCCGCTACGTGGACGCGATCGTGTGGCGCACCTTCGAGCAGTCCCGGCTCGACGAGATGGCCGCCACCGCCACGGTTCCGGTGATCAACGCGCTGTCCGACGAGTTCCATCCGTGCCAGGTGCTCGCCGATCTGCAGACGCTGGCCGAACACAAGGGCGAGTTGGTCGGGCGCGATCTCGCCTACTTCGGTGACGGCGCCAACAACATGGCCCACTCGCTGCTGCTCGGCGGCGTCACCGCGGGTCTGAACGTGACCATCGCCGCGCCCGCGGGCTTCGAGCCACAGCCGTGGATCGTGGAGGCCGCGCGCAAGCGCGCCGCCGAGACCGGAGCCACCATCACGGTGACCGGCGATCCGGTCGCCGCGGCCTGGGGCGCCGACGCGCTGGTCACCGACACCTGGACCTCCATGGGGCAGGAGAACGACGGCTTGGACCGCGTCGGTCCGTTCCGGCCGTTCCAGCTCAACGCCGAGTTGCTCGCGCACGCCCAACCGGATGCGGTCGTGCTGCACTGCCTGCCCGCCCATCGCGGCGAGGAGATCACCGACGAGGTGCTCGACGGGCCGCGCAGTGTGGTGTGGGACGAGGCCGAGAACCGCCTGCACGCCCAGAAAGCGCTGCTGGTCTGGTTGCTGGAGCGACGATCCGGGAGCGGGGCGTGAACGAGGGTGGCGGGCGAACCGCCGCGACGTCTTCCCGTCGCGGCGAGCCGGGCCGGACGGCGCACCGAAGCGACGGCGTGCGAGCGCGGATGATGCCGCCGAGCTCAGGCGAGGCGCGGTCGTGAGCGTTTCGCACTCGGAATCGGGGCGAAGCGGCCCCGCCATCGCGCGTACTCGCGCCGGACGGCAGTCGCGCATCATCGAGCTGCTGACGGCGCACGCGGTGCGCAGCCAGACCGAACTGGCGGCCCTGCTGGCGGCCGAAGGCATCGAGACCACCCAGGCCACGCTGTCGCGGGATCTGGACGAACTGGGCGCGGTGAAACTGCGCGCCGCCGACGGCGGCGCGGGCGTCTACGTGGTGCCCGAGGACGGCAGCCCCGTCCGCGGCGTCACCGGCGGCACCGACCGGTTGTCCAAGCTGCTCGGCGACCTGCTGGTCTCCACCGACGCCAGCGGCAACATCGCGGTCCTGCGCACCCCGCCCGGCGCCGCCCATTACCTGGCCAGCGCTCTCGATCGCGCGGCACTGCCCTACATCGTCGGCACCATCGCGGGCGACGACACCATCGCCGTCATCGCGCGCGAGCCGCTGACCGGCGCCGAGGTAGCCGCGAAGATCGAACAACTAGCCTGAGTATTCACTCGTCCGCCGATCTCTAGCTCGACAGTGACGGGATCGGCAGCAAGCGCCGACTGGACGAGACCGGATGGCCGCTTGGAGGTACCAACCCTCCCCGCAGGTGAATTTCGCGACCAGCACCAGCTTTTCGCCGCGGGATACTTCGTCGCGTCGAGTGCTCGACAACTTGTGGACTGTGCGCAGGGCGTCTCCGCCGACCACGCGATCGACGCTGATGTGACAACCGTCTGCGTAATCACCGTAGACAAGCCAATAGACTCCGGCCGGGCCCGGTTTGCCCATGTCTTAGTACGTCGCCCCGGAGAGATCATGCGGTGTTGTGGCCGGTCGACTACGGGACCGATGAGACCTTCGAAACTCGCAGGCCGCCGAGATTCTCCTTTTCGGTGGAGACGGTTTCGTATCCGGTCCACTTCGGTCGCGGAGGTATGCCGCATCTCGGCGGGCGGGTCCAACTTCTTACGGATCGTTCCCCAGACGACCAGGCAGACGATGGCTACCGGCACGACTATGGCGACGGCCAGGAGGCTGAATCCGGTGAACCGCCCGACTTGCGTTCCCGCAGCGCGGCACCCAGTTGCTCGACCTGCCGTCTGGAATCGCAGAACCCAACCGTTTCTCACCTCGATGCAGTGCGGCGATCACCTTGGCGGCATTCTCCAGCGAGCCGGCGTAGTCGAGTTCGATCTCACCCGGCGGCGCGGCGCCGGACTGGACTGTGGGTGCGGCCGCGACATCCGGTGTGATGACCTGACCAGGCCGCGAACCTTCCCCCGACCCTTGCAGCCACGTGAGCAGGTCGGCGGGATTGCCGACTGTCGCCGATTATCCGACCCGTTGGATCAGCGTCCCGGTGACCCGCTGCAATCTCTTCAGGACGGCCAGTAGATGCCATTCACGGTCGTCACCGGCGAAGGCGTGTACCTCATCGACCACGACCGGATATGGCCGAGCAATTCCCGATGATCGGTCTTTGTGCCGATCAGCATGGCTTCCAAAGATTCCGGTGTGGTCAGCAGAATGTCGGGATGCTCACGACGGATACGGTTGCGCTTGGAGTCGCTCCAGTCGGCGTGGGCGAATCCGATGGCGAGCGAGGCGAGGGCGCCGCAGGCGATGACGGCGACGAGCGTGCGGCACATGTCGAGTGATCCTTGGCGTCGAAAGGTGGTTGTCGCGGTCAGCGGTTGCCGGCCACAAGGTAGTGGATGAGCCAGAGCGGCAGCCACAGGCTGCAGGTGATGATCGAGGGCATCAGGTGCAATCCGTGCGGGGCGGCGGCTGCACGATCGGGCCTCCGTATCCCGCCTTGTTCTGCGCGCTTGAAGCGGACTGAAAGTTGCCCGCACCCTCGGTTGCCCACCGGACGATCAACCACCGCAACCAATCCGAGCCGGCACACGCCGGACCGAAGCCCGGCGAGAGGCCAGGCCGGTTCGGCTGCGACACGCTCTGACCCGGTCCGATGCGCGAGCCGCATCTCAACGCTATGGACGCAACCATCGGAAGGGGTCAGGTAAGGTTGCCGGCATCAGGGCCTGGGGAGGGGGAGTATGGCGCAGGGTGATGGGACTTTCGATGTCGTCCCGTCAGAGGTTTCCGATGCGGGGCGTTACTTGCAGTTGACTGCCCAAGAGTTGGTCGACGGAGTCCGTACCTTGGACACTGAAGTCGGTGCCCTCTTGCAGGGATGGACCGGGGTCTCGGCGACCGCGTACCAGGCAGGCTGGGAGGAAACCCGTCAAGGCGCGCAAACCGTTCTGGACGCGCTCGCGACGCTGGCCGAATTGATGGGTGTCACCGCGGACACGCATATCCAGCTCGATACCGATCGTGCCACGAATACCAGTTCACTCGATCTGCCGTAGATCTCGGGGGAGATGACACATGACCGCACCGTTTCGGGTCGATCTGGCCGAACTCGACGACATCACCGCGCGCGTGGCCGGATTCGCCGGTTTCCTCGAGGACAGTCTCGTCGGTATCCAGCAGCGGATCACCGCCGTTCAAGCCGGCTGGAGTGGCCCGTCTGCGACCGCCGCGAACGATGCCTTCGCTCGTTGGCTCACCGGCGCACAGGATGTCGCCGAGGGGATCCGCGAGATGCAGGCCGCCGCAGTCGCCGCGCATCAGCGATACACCGCGGCCGTGGCCGCGAATCTGGAAATGCTCGGCCGTGGTGGAGCAGCGTCGTGACGGTGCTGGATGTCGCGCCACAGGTCTACTTCGACGCCGCCGTCGCGTGCAACACCGCCGCCTCCGGCTTCATCAACGCTTTCCAGAGCAAGATGCAGTCCCTCGACGAAACACGAGGCATGGCCGGCAGCATCGGCGACGGCAAGATCTGGGCCGAGTCCTATGACCAGCAGGCCAGCGACATGTGGAAGCTTTCGCTCGACCTCACCATGGCGCTCGACGGCTACGCCCAAGTCCTGAATCAGGCCGGATACAACCACGCCCTCGCCGATCACGACCCTGCCGGCGGTCGGCCCGAACCTCAGCTGCCGAGCCTGGCGGCGGCATTCGGCTACACACCGCTGGAACTGTTGTCGACGATTCCGCCCTCCGCAGGCGGCGACGGGCGCGGCCTGGTCGACGACGGTCTGGAACTTGCCACCAAGGTCGGTATCCCGATCCCGGATGGCGACACCGCCAAGTTGTCGCACGCGGCCGATGTGTGGCACACGCTGTCCACTCACGAGTCCGTCACCGCTGTCGCGACCGAACTCGAACGCGCCGCGGTGATGTTCGAACAGGTCACCTCACCGGACGCCGGCTTCATCGACGAAGATCTGCGCGAACTGAAAACCGTTGCCTCCGACCTGGCCGGAGCGTATGGCGAGATGGCCCAATCCTGCCGCGACCAGAAACAAGCCCACGACGCCCTGCGGGCCGAGCTCGAGCGACTACTCGGGGAACCTCGCCAAGGAAATCGCCGTAGAAGTGGCCGTCAGCCTCGCGCTGTCGGTCCTCGTGTCCTGCGTCAGTTTCGGCGTCGGCGCCGCCGCCGTGGCCGCAAGAACCACCGCTGCGGTCGCCAGGATCATCGATAAATTCGCCGACCTCATCAAAATTGCGGTCAAAGCCGCAAAGCTCCGCACCGCCGTCGTGGTCGAACGCGTCACCACCAAAACAAAAGGGACTGTCCAACGCATCAAGGATCTCACCGTCAAGCTCATCGAAAAGATCCGGAACAAGGTTCCGAAGAAGTCCTTGACTGAGGAGTTGAGCAACGCTCAGGTGTGGACTGGGCGAACGCTGCCGACAAAAGGTCCGCCGAACGGGTATCTGGTGAAGAAAGATGCCAATGGTAATATCACGCACTACTCGTACTTCGATGAAGACGGTATTGCCACGAAGCGTGTCGACCTGACCGGAAAGCCGCACTACGACAAGGCGACTGGTCAGGAAATTCCGACACCGCATGTCGTCGAAGTGAGAAAGAATGTAAATCCGAAAACGGGAGAAAAGTTCGGCCAAACACTGCCGGATAGTGTCAGGCCGGCCTTACCGGAGGAGATTCCATAGTGCACGGTAGCAGTGAACCCCAGCCTGCGGTGGAAGTCATCGTCGCCAGATCGCGAGATCTCGATACCGGGACCAGGGTTGCCTCCGTACAGGAATTGGCCAAGTGGATCGATCAACCGGCAGCGCTGAATCGTTTGACCGAAATGTTACACGACCAGAATGTCACGGTGATGGTCGATGCGGCAGAGGTATTGGCCCGTAGGGGCGGGGCGGCCGGTGTTCGGAGGATACTGGAAGAAATTGGTCGAAGCGGGGACGATGCGGACGTCGATTACATCATGTACAAGCTAGAAGAACTGGAGGCGCTTAGTGAGGCGCCGATCCTGGATGCGGCAAGATCTTTTGACGCCTCACGGGAGTCGGCGGACTTTCGAGCCGGATTGAGTGAGGTCGAGCGCTATATGGGGCACCATAATCCGAAATAATCACCTCTGCTGTAGTGATCTGCATCTATCGCATGAGGAATCTGTCACGGCCGCGCCGGGAGCCGCTGGAGTGCATTCGTTTGAGATCGGCACTGTAGCTGAGCTGTCGAACGGATGGATGATACTTCCGCAGTACATAACGCAAATCCGGCGCTAGTGGTCGAACCCGGCGGGTCAATTGTCAAGTACAGGGGTGACCTCTCGGAGTTTCTCCAGTACATCCCTCACTGGGAATGTTATGAGAGGTAGTTGATGCATTCAGGGTATCCAAGAACGGTTAAAGATTTCGAGATCCACCAGTTGATGCGCATGCGCTGTTCTGATGATGTAAAGCTGGCCAAGCTCGAAGCGTATGGCGTCACGCTGCAAGAGGCTGAGCGCATTGCTGACAAGGTGTCACGCATGCTGCCTCTGGGGCGACAGCAGTTTTTGAAACTACAGGAGCTCATCGGTGTTCATGCTCCAGGTGCGTCCACCGTGCGCTGTGTCAGCGCATTTTGGCCACAGTTCGAATTCGTTGCAGAGGGCACAGATTTCGGGGCGATCGGCGATGCGCAATTCAGGAGAATCTCGGGCAGCCCTCCGGCAGTCGATGAGCCGACCGAACTGCCACCTTGGAGCGTGACGGTCGACGAGTTCGAAGAGCTTTTCGGTCCCCTCAGTGAGGGAGAGCAATGGCTGCCTAACTCGGAGTATCTGTTCGAACGTTCCGGGCGAACCTGTGTCGCTGCGTTCGGTTGGGGATTGCTTCTCGAGGTGGTGGAGAATCCGACTGCGATGGCGAAACCTGCTGACTAGCAGTGAGGCCCGGTCCTCGGATTCATGGATGAAACGGTGGAGCCATCGTCAGATTCAATATTCCTGCATCATTCATCACGGACTGGGCTCGCCTGACTCCAGGCGAGCTTCATTATGGTTATGTCAACCGATGGATATCGCCGGTGGACGTGGTCGAGTTGGCGCTGGGCTATGTCGTGCCAGCTGATTCCAAGGCGGGTTCTATCGAGGAGATCTCCCTTTTGCTCTCGGATGAGTTGGATCGTCTCCCTGATCTGATGGATCAACTCGTCGACAGTCATGACCGTGTCTGGTCCTATCTAGCAATCGCTTGGGTGCATGAGAACCAGGCAGAATTCGAGGACCCCTTCAAAACTGTCGATCTGCTCTTCGCCGATTTTGGTTACCCGCAAGATGTCGGGGAATTCGTCACCTTCATGCCGCCGCCACCCGGCGGTGTTTCAGGATATCCTGGCCTTCGTCAACGTTGGCAGAAGTACCTCGAACAAAAACGCTCCGAATTTCTCCGCGCGAGGATATCGGACGCGGTTGATGGTTCCCGAGAAAGTTCGTGAATTCTCAACCCGCTCGACAGGTGGTGGGCCTATCACTTCGCTGTGAAGGCTACACCTTGTCGCGTCAGGGTAGTCCGCAGGTTCGGCTCGAGTCGGGTCTGTGGCACCGTCGAATCCGCACGACGCACGTGAAATGTTCGCCCAAGATAGTCGCTCGAGTGGTCCGGTGGGTCGAGGACGGCGCGCCGACCCGGTCGCACCATGAGGTGAGTATTTCGCATCTGGAGGCGATAGTGTTAGACGCCTTTCGTCGCCATCGTCTGCCTCGCTCCATTTCGGGGAACAGGTCCTGCTGACGGCGGTACCGGCCGAACTCTCGGCTCAGTCCTCCCGGATCAGCAGGAACGGCGCTGCAGCGGCGGTCATGGACTTGCCGCCGATGCTCTCCAGAATCAGGCAGGTTCAGCCGGCGGCCACCGACGGAGGCGGCGAAGGCGCGAGCCTGCACGTCTACGCCGCTGATCACCAAGGCCGACGGCACCGAGTTCGGCAAGACCGACGGGGGTGCGATCTGGCTCGACGCGAAGATGACCTCGCCGTACGACTTCTACCAGTTCTGGCTCAACGCCGAGGACGCCAAGGTCGCCGACTATCTGATTATTTTCACCTTTCGCGGCCGGGACGAGATCGCGGCGCTCGAGGAGCGCACCCGGGATCGTCCCGCTCAACGGGACGCGCAGCGCGCACTCGCCGAGGACGTCACCGCCCTGGTGCACGGTGAGGAAACGATGCAGCGGGTGCGTGCGGCCGGCCAGGCGCTGGTCGGCACCGGCAATCTGCCCGCACCCCCGAATCCGGCACTCTGTGTGTCAGGTTGACCCCGGTGAGTTCAGTGCGAAGGAGGACAGCCCAGGCATCGGGGCGCCAGATCGGCGCGGATCGCGGAGGCCACCCCAATTGTGAATGGGCTTGCATCATCGTGCATAATCATTTGCAGAACGACGCGGGCCTGCCCAGGCTGGTCTCGAGGCGTCGGGGCCGGGCCGTTCCCACGCTCGGACACCCGCCATACTGCTGATACACCTACTGAACTTCGAGGAGCACACAGAACATGTCCGAGCGCGTCGTACTCGCCTACTCCGGTGGGCTGGACACCTCCGTGGCGATCAGCTGGATCGGCAAGGAGACCGGCGCCGAAGTGGTGGCCGTGGCCATCGACCTCGGCCAAGGTGGCGAGGACATGAACGTGGTGCGTCAGCGCGCCCTGGACTGCGGCGCCGTCGAGGCCATCGTGATCGACGCCCGCGACGAGTTCGCCGACCAGTACTGCCTGCCCACCATCCAGGCCAACGCGCTCTACATGGGCCAGTACCCGCTGGTATCGGCGATCAGCCGCCCGCTCATCGTCAAGCACCTGGTCGAGGCCGCCAAGTTCCACGGCGCCAGCACCGTCGCGCACGGCTGCACCGGCAAGGGCAACGACCAGGTCCGCTTCGAGGTGGGCATCGGCGCGCTCGCGCCCGATCTGAACGTGATCGCCCCGGTGCGGGACTACGCGTGGACCCGGGAGAAGGCGATCGCCTTCGCCGAGGAGAACGCGCTGCCGATCAACGTCACCAAGAAGTCGCCGTTCTCCATCGACCAGAACGTCTGGGGCCGCGCGGTGGAGACCGGGTTCCTCGAGGACCTGTGGAACGCTCCGACCAAGGACGTCTACGACTACACCTCCGACCCGACCGTCAACTTCGAGGCTCCGGACGAGCTGATCGTCACCTTCGACAAGGGTGTGCCGGTGGCCATCGACGGCCGCCAGGTCAGCGTGCTGGAGGCCATCGTGGAGCTGAACCACCGCGCTGGCCGCCAGGGCGTCGGCCGGCTCGACATGGTCGAGGACCGTCTGGTCGGTATCAAGAGCCGCGAGATCTACGAAGCGCCGGGCGCCATGGCGCTGATCACGGCGCACCAAGCGCTCGAGCACGTCACCATCGAGCGCGAGCTGGGCCGCTATAAGCGGCAGGTCGAGCAGCGCTGGGGCGAGCTGGCCTACGACGGCCTGTGGTTCTCCCCGCTCAAGCGGGCGCTGGACGCGTTCATCGGCGACACCCAGCAGCACGTCTCCGGCGACATCCGGATGGTCCTGCACGGCGGCTCCATCGTGGTCAACGGCCGTCGCTCCGAGCAGTCGCTCTACGACTTCAACCTGGCCACCTACGACGAGGGCGACACCTTCGATCAGTCGCTGGCCAAGGGCTTCGTCCAGATCCACGGCCTGTCCTCCAAGGTCGCCGCCCGCCGCGACCTGAACCAGAAGTAAGCGCCAGGCGCGCCGGTGCGCGAACGCGTACCGGCGCGCCGACTGCTCATGTGAAGTCGTAGTCTCGGAGCCGGATGACTTGGTGTGCGTCTGTCCGGGCTGGTACGCGAGGGCTTCACCAGGGCACGACATTCGAACAAAGACCTCGAGCGGCACCTGAACGAAATTGTTTTGTCTCCCGACTTGTACGGCTTGAAGCACGCAGCGGCGGGGGAGCCTGAATAACCGGAGAGGCGGACAAGCATGAGCAGCGGCACGAACCAAGGCGCGCTTTGGGGCGGGCGATTCGCCTCCGGCCCGGCCGAGGCCATGGCCGCGCTGAGCAAGTCGACGCACTTCGACTGGGCGCTGGCCCCCTACGACATCCGGGCCTCCAAGGCGCACGCGCGGGTGTTGCACAAAGCCGGCCTGCTGTCGGACACCGATCTCGCGGGCATGCTGGAGGGCCTGGATCGTCTCGCGGCGGACGTGGAGTCCGGTGCGTTCGGTCCCGCCGAGTCGGACGAGGACGTGCACGGCGCGCTGGAGCGCGGCCTGATCGAACGGGTCGGCGCGGAACTCGGTGGCCGTCTTCGTGCCGGGCGTTCCCGCAACGACCAGGTGGCCACGCTGTTCCGGATGTGGCTGCGCGACGGGGTGCGCCGGGTGGCCGCGGGCGTACTCGCGGTGATCGACGCGCTGGTCGAGCAGGCCGCCGCGCACCCGGACGCGGTGATGCCGGGCAAGACGCACCTCCAGGCGGCGCAGCCGGTGCTACTGGCCCACCATCTGCTCGCGCACGCCCATCCGCTGCTGCGCGACCTCGACCGGCTGCGCGACTTCGACCGCCGCGCCGCGGTGTCCCCCTACGGTTCCGGCGCGCTCGCGGGTTCCTCGCTCGGTCTCGACCCGGAGGCGATCGCCGCGGAACTGGATTTCGACGCGGCGGCCGCCAACTCGATCGACGCCACCTCGGCGCGGGACTTCGCCGCCGAGGCCGCGTTCGTGCTCGCCATGATCGGCGTCGATCTGAGCCGGATGGCCGAAGAGGTGATCCTCTGGAGCACACCGGAATTCGGCTACGTCACCTTGGCCGACGCCTGGTCGACCGGCTCGTCGATCATGCCGCAGAAGAAGAACCCGGACGTCTCCGAGCTGACCCGCGGCAAGGCGGGCAGGCTGATCGGCAACCTCACCGGCCTGCTGGCCACCCTGAAGGCGCAACCGCTGGCCTACAACCGTGACCTGCAGGAAGACAAAGAACCACTGTTCGACTCGGTCGCGCAACTCGAACTGCTGCTCCCGGCCATCGCGGGCCTGGTGTCGACGCTGACCTTCCACACCGACCGCATGGCCGAACTCGCGCCGGCCGGTTTCACGCTGGCCACCGACATCGCCGAATGGCTCGTCCGCCAGGGTGTGCCGTTCCGGGTCGCGCACGAGGCGGCGGGTGCGTGCGTGCGCGTCGCCGAGTCCCGCGGCGTCGGCCTCGACGAACTCACCGACGAGGAGTTCGCCGCCGTCGACCCGGCGCTGACCGGGCAGGTGCGCGAGGTGCTCACCGTGCAGGGTTCCATCGCGTCTCGCAACGCCCGGGGCGGCACGGCCGGTGTGCAGGTCACGGCACAGCTGGCAGAGGTGCGCGCGGCGGCGGGCACGGCGCGGGCCTGGCTCGGCTGATCCAGTCAGGCCGAGAGTGGTTGCCGATCCGTCCTTCTCGTTGAATATCTACCCGACGATGGTGATGTCGGCGCCGCTGAACAGCAGGTCGCTGCGCCGGACGACGCGACCGGAGTCCGGCACGAGTTCGGCCTCCGGCGCCAGCTCGCGCAGCTGCTGGAGAAACACTTCGACGGCCAGCGTGGCCATGCTCTTGCCGGGACAGACGTGCCTGCCGAACCCGAAGGTCAACGGCATCTTGCCGGTCCCGCGCAGGTCGAGGCAGTCGGGGAAGACCTCCGGATCGCGATTGGCCGCGGCGAACAGCACGAGTAACGGCCCGGCGGGCAGCCGCGTGCCGCTGGACAACTCGACCGGCGTTCGGGCTCGGCGCTTCCACGCCACCAGCCCGGGATCGAGCTGAAGGATCTTCGCCGCGACCCGGCCGGCGTCCCGCGGGTCGGTGAGCAGGTCCCACCAGGCGCGGTCGGGATCGCCCAGCAGTCGCTGCACGCCTTGCTGAATGCTGCCGCTCACCGTGTGCACGCCTGCGGCCAGGGAATTCGCCATGACCGACACCGCGATCCGATGCGAGAGCCCGGCATCGCGGAGCCTGCGCGCGAAGCCGGTCGCCTCGCTGCCGCGGCCCTCCCGCACCGCCTTGCCGCTCACCGTGAACAACCAGCCGAGCGCGCTCACCGCGTCGGCCAGTTCGCGGCCCCGCAGCACCCGGCCGAGCAGCCCCGATTGGGCGCCGCTCCAGGCTGCCACGTGCGGCCAGTCCGCCGCGGGCAAGCCGACCGCCGCGCCGACGGTCCGGGCGGCATAGGCGATCGACAACGCGCTCACGTCGACCGGCGACCCCGGTCGAAACCTCGCCTCGCGCACCGCGTCGTGGAAATGCTCGATCATCTCCGCCGCCCGGTTCGGACGCTCGGCCGGGGTGATCGTGAAGTGTCCGGTGGGTCCGGCCATGGTGTTCCACACGCGCTTGTGCAGGCGGTCGTCGGCGAGGTTCGCGGTGGCTTTCGCGGGTGGCGGAACCAGGTGCCGGACGAAATGCGGGATGGCTCGCGGAGTCGCCGCGATGCGCGCGTAGCCCACCAAGGGGTCCAGCGAATTCGCGTTGGAGATGCCGGGCGTCCTCGCCTCCAGCACCTCGCGCACGTCGGCGTATTTCCAGATCATGCGTAGTCCGGACGGATGGGCGTAGCTAGGTTCGGGCCAGGCGTGCAACCGCCGGTACCGCTCGTCGCGTTCGCCGTACGGCAACTCGTTGCAGGTCACTTCATGGAACGGAAAAGCGGTTACCGCAACGTTCGAGCTACGCATGTGCCGAGCGTAGCCGCGCGTCGTCCCGCAACCCGTCGGCGAATTCCCTGCGATGGGGAGCGTACGCGTTTGCGGAACGCTGCCCGGTATGAGCCGCGCGAGGCTCGATTACGCTGCGAAAATGACCTTGCTGCTGCTTGCCTTGGCCATCGCTTCCGAGGTGACCGCGACCGTTTCACTCGAGATCTCCGAGGGATTCACCAAACTCGTTCCGTCGATCGTGGTGGTCGTCGGATACTGCGCGGCGTTCTTCTTCCTGGCCCAGGCACTGAAGCGGGGCATGCCGATCGGGGTGGCCTACGGCATCTGGTCGGCGGTGGGTGTGGCCGCTATCGCACTGATCGGCGTGCTGTTCCTGGACGAGCGACTGAGCCTGGTGCAGGTGGGCGGCATCGCTCTGGTGATTCTCGGAGTACTGGCTCTGGAACTCGGCGGCGCGCACTGACCTGCGGCTTGCCGCGTCCTCGCCTGCCGACCAAGACACCGGCGGTGACCGGTCAATCCGAGACGCGCACCGCGTATCCCGCGTTCGCGAGCGCGGTGAGCACGTCGTCACGATGCTCGGACCCGCGCGTCTCCAGCGTCAGCGCCACTTCGACCTCGTCCACCGCCAGCCAGGTTCCGGTGCGCGAATGCGCCACGTCGACGACACTGGCACCCGTCTTGCCGATCACCGCGAGCAGCGTGCCCAGCGCACCGGGACGATCGGAGATCGTCACGCGCACAGCCAGATACCGGCCCGCTGCGCTCAAACCGTGCCCGATCACCCGGGTCAGCAGCAGCGGGTCGATATTGCCGCCGGACAAGATCGCACAGACCGGTCCGCGCAGGCCGAGCTCCGATGGTACGTGACTCATCAGGGCGGCGACCGCCGCGGCGCCCGCGGGCTCGACGATCACCTTCGCGCGTTCCAGGCACAGCAGCAGCGCCTGCGACAACGCTTCCTCGTCCACCGTCACGATGCTCGAAACATACTGGGCGACATGGGCGAAGGGCACCGCACCGGGCTGCCCGACCGCGATGCCGTCGGCCATGGTCGACATCCGGTCTATCCGCACCGGCGCACCCGCCGCCAGCGAGGCAGGCCAGGCGGCCGCTTCCGCCGCTTGAACCCCGATGACGCGCACGTCCGGCGCCAGGTGCCGCATCGCGACCGCGACACCCGCGAGGAGCCCGCCGCCGCCGGTGGGCACCAGCACCGTGCCCACCTGCGGCAGCTGCCGCAGGATCTCCCGGCCGATGGTAGCTTGACCGGCCACGATATCGGGATGGTCGAACGGGTGGATCAGCGTCGCGCCGGACCGTTCGGCGAAATCCAGCGCCGCGTCCAGCGACTCGTCGATGGTTTCGCCGACCTGGCGCACCTGGGCGCCATAGGCCTTGGTCGCCGTCAATTTCGGCAGGGAGGCCCCGACCGGCATGAACACCGTGGACGCTATGCCGAGCGACGACGCCGACCACGCGACCCCCTGCGCATGGTTGCCCGCGCTCGCGGCGACGACGCCACGCTCGCGTGCCTCCTGCGACAGGTTGGCGATCCGGTTGTAGGCGCCGCGCGGCTTGAACGAGCCGGTCCGCTGCAAATTCTCGCACTTCAACCACACTTCGGTGCCCGCGCGCTCGGACAGCGCCCGCGACGCCAGCAGTGGCGTGCGCCGGATCACCGGGGCCAGCAGCCGCGCGGCCGCCTCGATTCGCGACATGTCAACCGACTCCATACCGCCATGCTGCCACTCGGGCAGCCAGACGGTCAGGCGGCTCGGGCGAGGTTGTGGGCCAGCGCACCGAGCCGGGCCAAGCGGGCATCGCCCAATGGAGTCAGCCTGCTGCCGAGGCGGTTGGTGACGAAGCCCAGCGACATCCCGGTCGCGGGATCGGCGAAACCACCGGAGCCGCCGAGCCCGAAATGGCCGAACGCCGAGATCGGTTCGGCCCTGGATGGTTTCATCGGCACGCCGTGGTAGCCGAGTGCCCACGGAATGCGGAAGGCCAGCACGTAATCGGGGGTGAAGACCTGTCGCCGGGTCATTCGCTCGATGGTGTCCCCGTGCAGTAGCTGGTAGCCGTCCAACCGTCCGCCGTCGGCGAGCGCGCCGTACACCCGGGCCAGTGCCCGCGCGGAGAAGACGCCGTTGAGGCCGGGCATCACCGAATCGTGCAGGCGCGGGTCGGCGACCAGTTCGGCGAACCCCGTCGGCGTCGTGTCGGCCGCGGCCGCGAAGCGGGTGCGGGCCAGTAGCCGTGAGCCGTGCTCCCAGCTCATCCCGGCGACGGTGAGACGCGGGAAATTGGTGGCGATACGCCCGCGCTCGGATTCCGGAACACGGAACCACAGTTCCTCCGCCCCGAGCGGTTGCGCGATCTCCGTGCGCAGCACATCGGTGAACTCCGACCCGGCGACCCGGCGCACCAGCTCAGCGACCAGATGCCCGTAGGTGATGCCGTGATAGCCGCTGGTCACCTCGTGCCGCGGATCGGGAGCGGCGGCCGCGAGCGCCGCGGTGACCGCCGCGTCGTCGAAGAACAGCTCGATCGGGCCCGGCAGCAGTCCGCGCAGGCGGTGCAGCCCGGCCCGGTGGGTCAGCATCGCGCGCACCGTGACGCGGTCCTTGCCCGCGGCCGCGAACTCGGGCCAGTATGTCGCGACCGGCTCGTCGTAATCGATCAGGCCGCGCTCGGCCAACCGGTGCACCAGTGTGCTCGCGATACCTTTGCCGGTGGAATACGCCATCGCGACGGTGTCGTGCGCCCACGGGACGTCGGGATGCGCGTATCCGGCCCAGACATCCACGACCGGCTCGCCGTGCAGATAGACCGCCAGCGCCCCGCCGCCGTCGGACGGCCGCCGGAACAGCCGGTCGAATTCGGCGACCAAACGTGCGAAGCGGCGATCGACGTGCTGTGCTGCCGAAACTGTCATCGAAACCTCGTGCTCGATTTCCAGCGCATGGGACGCTGCGTGCTCGCGGCCCATTATGGCCCTCGTCCGAGCGGCCGCCAGATCATCGAGGCGTGGGGGAAGGCGGACTGTCCGACGCGATCGTTTCGGAATGTGGGGGCGGCAGACTCTGTGCGCACCTGCGTACCGAGGTCGGCGTGGCGGTGGTCAGCGTGGCCATGATGGTCGAGTGGCCGCGTGACGGTGGTGCACGGCGTGGCGGCGGCGCCGACGTTGTAAACGCGGCTCACGCGCAGTCGCGCAGTCGGGTAGGGGAGGGGGCGCTACCGTCCGGGCACGAGCGCACTGCCCTGACCCGGATGCGGGCTCGCCGAGTTCGTGCAGCGTCCGAGGGATCAGGCGGCCACGGCGGTCGCGAGCTTCCGCAACTCGGCGTCGGGGTCTGCCACGTCGACCACGAGGCGTGTCACGTCGGCGCCTGCCAAGTCGATACGAATGGCGTGTCCGTCGAAGCGTGTGTCCCAGAATTCCTTGCGGCCTTTGCCCCGGAAGGTTCCCGCCGCGATGACGCCGGGGAAGAACGCGCCGGGCGCGCGCACCCACGGCGGGCGGCGATCGACCCCGGCCAAGCCGAGCGCGGTGATGTCGGACAAATCGAACGTCAGCTGGTCGCGCAGTGCCAGCAACTGATGGGCGCCGCGCACGTGCACGGTCACCTTCGTTCCGGTGACCTCGAATTCGACCATCACGCACCTCACTTCACCGAGAACTCCAACACTGTCAACGATGCAGAACGGTCCTGGCCAAAGCCTGTGCCGTTCCTATGATTTCTCTCAGTTTCGGTCCATGGTGTTACAGGGATATGCGCATCTATCAATGAGATCGTCCCGGCTGCCGGTAACAGCACGCTCGAACGCGGAGTTACGAGACAGCCGGGAAAGGGAGGCGCCGCGACGTCGCGAGGCTGGATCGAGGCAGCCGGATCGGCGTCGACCACCAGCAGTCGACGATGTGCTCGGCTGCCTCGGGCGATAGAAGTCGAGGGACGGTCAGGGTGTCGAACTTCTCGGGACGTACGCGGGCTCGGCTATGTCGAGGACTCCCGCCAGCCATGGTGTGTAGGCGTCCGGATTGTCGACCAGCGCGTCGCGGAGCGCGTCCGGTTGGATCCAGGCGTAGTCGGCGACCTCGGCCGGATCCGGCCGAGGTGTCCCGATGTCCAGCCGCCCGATCAGCACGTGATCCCATTCGGACTCGACGCGACCGGTCCGCGGGTCCGCGGCGTGGTACCGGTAGATTCCCGCTTCGGTGAGCGCGCAGGTCAGGCCCATTTCCTCGTTCAGTCGCAGCCCTGCGGCGGTCGCGACCGGTTCGTCAGGTGCGGGGTGCCCACAGCAGGTGTTGGCCCACAGCGACGGAAACCTGGTCTTCACCGCCGCACGCTGCTGCAACAGCACCCGGCCCGCCGAGTCGAAGAGCAACACGGAGAACGCGCGGTGCAGTCGCCCCGGAGCTAGATGGGCCTCGGCGACCGAGCACGCGCCGACCGCGCGGCCCATGTCGTCGACGAGCTCGACGGGCAGGGCCTCGCGGTCGGTGTGCTGCTGGGCGAGGTCGGTCACCTGCCCACCTTATCGGCGGCGATGAGCATGTAGTGGAAGCTGCCCTCCCGGTAGGCGGTCAGGAACGGCTTCTCGACGCCGGTGGCCAGCTCGGATTTCGTCCGCAGCTCCCAATACGGGATTGTCGCGGCGGTGAGCTCGGTCACGGCGATGGGCACCAGGTTGTTCTCGGCCATGGCGCGGAAGTACTCGCTGCGCGGATGGATCATGCAGCCGTAGTGCGCGTCGATCCAGCTGACCGAGGAGGAACGGCCACCGGTGACATCATTGGAGCAGCCGGTGATGCACACGTAGCGTCCGCCCGGTTCCAGCAGGCGGGAGAACTCGCGGAACAGGTCGAACAGGTCCACGTACATGGTGGTCTCGTTGGTCCAGATGCCGCGCATGGAACCGGTCTCGAATCCGGTGTCCAGCATGTTGCGGAAGTGGAACTTCACCTTGTCCGCGACACCGCGGCGGGCGGCCTGGTCGTTGGCGAAGCCGACCTGGTATTCGGAGATGGTCACCCCGTCGACCTGGCAGCCGAAGCGCTGATTGGCCATGAAGCTGGTGCCGCCGCGGCCGGAGCCGCCGTCCATCAGCCGGTCGCCGGGGCGGACGTCGCCGAGGTGGTCGAGCAGGAACTCCGCCTGCGCGGTCTCCAGCCGGTGCAACTCGGTGACGATGCGTTCCTCGCGGGTGTCCTCCGGGCCGGTCAGCACGGACAGATCCGGGTCGCCGATGCCGTAGTGATGGTGGTAGAGCCCGTCGACCTCACCGAGTTTGGTGTTGACCCGGTCGTCGTTCGGGTTGTTGTTCCAGTACGCGGCGACGGACTTCTGGTAACTGGTACGCAGAACGGTCCCGGTGTCCGGGTTGAGCATGGTCATGCGCGATCATCCTCTCTCGGTGCGGTACTGCTTCATTTCACATCGCGATAGCGTTTGCTGTCGGCGTGCCAGGCACGGTTGCCGCCCATCCAGGCCCACAGGCCGGCGAGGAAGCGGCGTAGCTGCGGCGATCCCGCCGCGGCCAGGGGCGCCGCCTCGCGTTCGAACCGGTGCACCAGTTCGTCGTGCACCTCGGCGGTGCGCAGCACGGCCTCGCGGCGTGAGCAGCGCTCCTCGGCGGCGAGGACGGTCGGCAGATTGAACTCTCTGCCGTTGGAAAGGTCCTCGCGCGCCATCGAATACAGGTCGTTCACCATCTGGCTGGCCAGCGCCGCCGTGGTGACCACACGGCGCACCGCCGGGTGGGTGTACTCCGCGGCTCGCAACTCGTAGCCGCCGAGCACGTCGGTCGGCGCCATGCAGGGCAAGAAGCTGTGCGGTTGCCGGTTGGTGAGGTATTCCCACACCGGCGGCATCCGTCCCGCCGCCCGCCAACCCGCTTCCGCGCCGAGCGCGATGAACCAGCCCGCGATCTCGGTGCGCAGCCGGGCCAGCTGCGCCGGGCTGGCGTAGCGCGCCAGATGGTCGAAGGACGTGCGGAAGGCGCGCAGGATGGGGTCGGCCTCGAGAGCCGCCTCGAGCTGGGCGACGTATCGCACGGGCAGGTGAACCGGGTCCATGGCGGCGGCGGCCAATTCGAGCCGGGGACCCAGTTCGGCCTCGGCACTGGACGGCGTGCCGTCCGGAGCCCGGTCGTCGGCGTCCTCCTCGCAGTAGTAGTCGTCCACCGACCATTCCGAGACGGCGCACTTCGCCGCTGCCAGCAGCCGGTCCGCGTCGTCGCAGTCCGGGTGGGCGAGCATGATCAGCCGACCGAAATCGGCGTCGCGCAACTCCTCCAGCCGGCCCTCGTACAGCCCGATGTCCCTCGCCCAATCGACGATCCCGGTATTGACGGCTTCGGCCAGAGCGGGATCGTCACGCAGCGGCGGCGGGCAGTACAGCGGGGGAATCGGATCCGGTCGATCGCGGCGCGTCGTGCCGGTCGGCCCTCGCGGCGTGCGCGCGGAATCACCGGCGGGTTCCGGGCCGGGCGCCGTGTGCCCGGCCGTGCGTGGCGCCACCGCGATGCCGTCTCTTCCGAAGAACGCCGACGCTGTGCCGAGTCCGGTCGGTCCGGTGGGGATGCGTGGCGGCGACGACACCGGCATCCGTTTCACCGATCTCGGTATGCCGCCGGGCGCGGCCGCTGTTCTGGTTTCGCCGATGGCGGTGCCCCGCCCGTCGGTGTGGACAGCGGCCGAGGTCGCCGCCACGACGGCGGGCGTCGTGACACGGTCCGTGCCACCAATCGGCAGCAGCAGGGCGGCGGCGCCGAGGCCGGATGGACCGAGCAACCCGGCGTGCCGCACACCCGCTGGTCCATCCGGGGGCGGAATATCCGGTGCGTCAGCTTTTTTCGGCGCGAAGAGGTCGGACGGAGCGGCCGTCCCGGTGTTGGTGAGCAGCGCGACGACGGTGGCGGCGACCTCATCGGAGGCCTGCGCCGCCGCGGCGCGGGAGAGCACCGACATGCTCATCACCCCGGTCAGTCCGCTTGCCGGGCGACCAGGACGTTGTCGAGCACGCCGAGGGCGTCGGGCACCAGCACGGCGGCCGAGTAATAGCAGCTGATCAGGTAGGAGATGATCGACTGGTCATCGATGCCCTTGAAGCGCACGTTCAGGCTGGGCTCGTACTCGTCCGGGATCCCGGTCTGGTGCAGGCCGATCACGCCCTGGTCCTTCTCGCCGGTGCGCATGGCCAGGATCGAGGTGGTCTGGGTGTCGCTGATCGGGATCTTGCCGCACGGGAAGATCGGCACGCCGCGCCACGCGGGCACACGATGTCCGTCCACCTCGACCGGGTCCGGGTAGAGCCCGCGCTTGCTGCATTCGCGTCCGAACGCCGCGATCGCTTTCGGGTGGGCGAGGAAGAGTTTCGTGCTGCGGCGCATGCTGAGCAGTTCGTCCATGTCGTCCGGGGTGGGCGCGCCGGTCTCGGTGTAGATGCGCTGTTTCAGATCGCAGTTGTGCAGCAGGCCGAAGTCGGGATTGTTGACCAGGTCGTACTCCCGCCGTTCGTAGAGCGCCTCGATGGTCAGGCGCAGTTGCTGCTCGACCTGGTTCATCGGGTCGTTGAACAGGTCGGCGACTCTGGTATGCACGCGCAGCACGCTCTGCGCCAGGCTGAGCTCGTACTGCCGCGGGGAGGCGTCGTAGTCGACGAACGTGCCTTCCAGCAGCGGCTCCCCGGAGTGGCCGGAGGCGACCTCGATGTCGGCCTCGCCTTTGTTGTTCTGGCGGTGGGTGGGCGCGGACGCGACGCGGGAGAGTTGCTCCCGCAGCGCCGGAGCGCTATCGAGGTACTCCGTCAGGGATTGCCGGGGAAGCACCAGCATGGTCGTCTTGGTCACCGTCTTGACGGTGACGGGCCAGATCGCCGAGGGCTCGATGAGCATCACGTCGCCGAAGTAGTCACCGCCCCCCAGCATGCCGAGCTTTGTCTGCTCTCCGTATTCGCCCGAACCGATCTTGCTCAATTTGCCGTGCACGATCAGCAGAACCTGATCCATCGGGTTGCCGAATTCCGCTACTACAGTGCCCGGTTCGAGATCACGCTGTTCGAAACGCTCTGCGAGGCCGCGCAACACGTCCTCGTCGTCGAAATGGCGCAGTGCCGGAAGCTCTTGCAATTCGAGGGGAATCACCCGTGCGGAGCCGCCGTCGATGACGAATTCCACCTCCCCGTTGCCCACGGTATGGGTCAGGCGGCGGTTCACCCGATACACACCGCCGTTGACCTGCGTCCACGGCAGCACGCGGGTGAGCCAGCGCGAGCTGATGCCCTGCATCTGCGGTTCGGATTTGGTGGTGTGCGCGAGTAGGCCTGCCGTGCTGGTGCTCAGGCTCCTGCGCACGTTGTTTTCCGTTTCGACTGGCATTTCTATGGTCATGCGTGGTCCTCACCTCGAGACGGCCACCGGGAGCCGGTGACGGGTTTTGGGGCAGGGTGAATACGGAGTCGTCGATAGTTCAGAGTCGCTGGGTGTTCACATCAAAACAGCAGCGGGTATGCCCGCGAAGAGCTCATCGAACGAGATTGCCTACGCGCCAAGGCGTTCCAGACGTGATCGATGGTAGACGCCGAAAGCTGCTGCGCACAGGAAAACTTCGAAGATTCGCGCGAGTGCCTGCGGATGGTTACGACACGCAGTCGATTCCGGTAACGGCGGGTGGCGTCCAGTAAATCTGCCAATTGCCCTGCGATTGCCCATGATCAGCTCTCTGTATCGATGCCTCCTGCCCTGTGGTCGGGCGTCGTACTCGATGTGATGACCAGACCACCGCGGCGACCCACCGGCAGGGCGCAGGCGGCTCCCACCGGTGCGCTCGTTCGCTTATCAAGAGATCGGGCTCAGCCATGGCTGACGTGTGCGTGGCTGTGCCGGGAGCGGCTCGTCTCCCTGGGTAGGGTGGGTCGGTATTCGCTCAGGGGGCGGCGTGCCCACCGAGGCGCACCGGTGACTCTCCGCTGTCGGTTTCCCGGTGCCTCGCACGTTCGCCGGGCGCCGTTCACGAGCCGATGCGTAAACGTCATGGAAGCCGACCGCGGCATCCATGCATGTGTCGTGTCACAGCGGACACATAATGGACAGGTGGTATGGGAAGCTCGTCTGAACACCTCGCGGTGTGTGATGCGGGTCACGTTCTAGGTAGGGCCAGGAGCGATGGTGAAGTTGAATGCGAAGGATGTGGTGGGCTCGGTGCAGCGGTTGATGGCGACCGCGCAGAACGGCCTGGAGGTCATCCGCTTCGGCGGGCTGACCCATGACGTCGCGTCCTCTCCGTTCGAAGTCGTGGAGCGCAGACGCATGTACCGGCTGCGCCATTACTTCCCCGACGACGCCACCCCCGGCCGTCCGGTGGCCCTGCTGGTCCCGCCGCTCATGGTGAACGCCGACATCTGGGACGTGAACGCCGAGGACGGCGCCGTCGGGATCCTGCACCGCGGTGGCGTCGACTGCTGGGTGGTGGACTTCGGCTCGCCCGCGAGTGAGGAGGGCGGCTGGCAACGCGACCTCGCCGACCACGTGCTCGCCGTCAACAGCGCCATCGACACCGTCAACGAGGCCACCGGCAGCGGCGTGCACCTGATGGGCTACTCGCAGGGCGGCATGTTCGCCTACCAGTCCGCCGCCTACCGGTACGGCAAGGGCGTGGACAGCATCGTGACCTTCGGCAGCCCGGTCGACATCGTCGCGGGCATGCCGTTCGGACTGCCCTACGGCATGGTCTCCGACGTCGCCGACTTCCTGGCCGACCACGTGGTCACCCGGCTGCCGATCACCGACTCCATGGTGCGGATCGGCTTCCAATTGCTCGACCCGGTGAAGACGGCCAAGTCCAGGATCGATTTCCTGCGTCAGCTGCACGACCGGGAGGCGCTGCTGCCGAAGGAGCGCCAGCGCCGTTTCCTCAACAGCGACGGCTGGGTCGGTTACGCGGGCCCCGCCGCGGCGGACCTGCTCAAGCAGTTCGTCGCGCACAACCGGCTGATGCTCGGCGGTTTCGTGATCCGCGATCAGCCGATCTCGCTGGCCGAGCTGAAATGCCCGATCCTGGCGTTCGTCGGCGAGGTGGACGACATCGGACAGCCCGCCGCCGTGCGCGGCATCGTGCGGGCCGCGCCCAACGCCGAGGTCTACGAGGCGACCTTGGTGGCGGGGCACTTCGGCCTGGTGGCCGGAAGCACGGCCACCAACCACACCTGGCCGCTGGTGCGGCAGTGGGTCGAGTGGATGGACGGCGACAAGCCGCTGCCCCCGGAAATCGTGCCGATGGCCGAGCATGTGGCGAGCAACCGCCCCCGGTCGGCGGCGACCCGGGTGGTGCACACCGCCGCGACGCTGGCGGAGGCGGGCACCGGCGTGGGCAAAGCACTCGAGGGCATCGCGAACAACACGGTGCGCGGCTCGATCGAACTGGCCGGCGAAGCCGCACGGGCACTACCCAGGCTGACCCGACTTGGCATGATCCAGCCGCACACCCGGGTATCACTCGGCCGACTGCTGGCCGAGCAGGCGCGGCGCGCGCCGCGGCGGGACCTGTTCCTGTTCGACGACCGGGTGCACACCAACGCGGCGGTCAACACGCGCATCGACAACGTGGTGCGCGGCCTGATCTCGGTGGGCGTGCGTCCCGCCATGCGGGTCGGCCTGGTGATGGAGACCCGGCCGAGCGCGTTGGCCGCTGTCGCGGCGCTGTCGCGGCTGGGCGCGGTGGCGGTGCTGCTGGCCCCGAACAGCGAACTGAGCCGCGCGATAGAGCTGACCGGCGTGGATACTCTGATCGCCGACCCGGAGAACCTGCGGCAGGCCGCCGCGACCAGCGCCCGGGTGCTGGTGCTCGGCGGTGGCGACACCCGCGAATTGTCCCTGCCCGCCGGGGATCGCTTGATCGACCTCGAGCAGATCGACCCGGCCCGGGTGCAGCTGCCCGCGTGGTACCGGCCCGATCCTGGCCTGGCGCGGGAGCTGGCGTTCGTGCTCGTCACCGGCACCGGCGACCGATTGGAGACCAAGTACATCACCAACCATCGCTGGGCACTGTCGGCGTTCGGTACCGCGACCACGGCGGATCTCGACCGCAAGGACACGGTGTACTGCCTCGCCCCGCTGCACCATTCCTCCGGGCTGCTGGTCAGCCTCGGCGGTGCGGTCGCGGGTGGGAGCCGGATCGCACTGGCCCGGTCGCTGAATCCGGAGCGCTTCGCCGAGGAGGTGCACCGCTACGGCGTCACCGTGGTCACCTACACCTGGACCATGCTGCGCGACATCCTCGACGCCGAGGTGTTCCCGGCCGGTCATCGCCACCCCATCCGGTTGTTCATCGGCTCCGGTATGCCCGCCGGACTGTGGCGGCGCACCGTCGAGCAGTTCGAACCCGCCCGGGTACTGGAGTTCTATGCCTCGATCGAGGGCGACGTGGTGCTGGCCAATGTGGCCGGTCAGAAGCGCGGGTGCAAGGGCAGGCCGGTTCCCGGCACCGCGAAGGTGGAGTTGGTCGCCTACGATCCGCTCACCGAGCGCGTTCTGGTCGACGGCTCGGGCTTCGCCCGGCGCTGCGCGGACAACGAGGTGGGCCTGTTGATCGGCAAAGCGTCCGACGGCGTCGACATCTCCGCCGGCGGCCTGCGCGGGGTCTTCACGGCGGGCGACTCCTGGATGCCGACGGAGAATTTGTTCCGCCGCGACAGCGACGGCGACTACTGGCTGATCGACCGCACGGACACGGTGATCCACACCCGGCGCGGGCCGGTGTTCGGTCAGCCGATCGTCGACGTGCTCAACGACATCACCGCGGTCGACATGGAAGTCACCTACGGCCTCAATGTCGGTGACCACTGCATCGCGGTGGCCGCAGTGAGCGTGCGCGAAGGCTTCCACCTGGAACCGAAGGACGTCACCGAGGCGTTGCGCGCGCTGGAACCGGATCAGCGGCCCGACCTGGTGTACGTGGTGAACGACATTCCCCGCAGCTCGTCCTTCCGCCCCTCCGCCCGTGCGGTGCAGGCGGCCGGGCGCCCCGAGCCGGGACCGGACACCTGGTGGTACAACCGGGCTTCCGATGCCTACGAGATCCTCACCGAGGACCAAGCACACACATTGCTGGGCGATTGACACGATTCATGTTGCCGAAGCGCCGGATTCACCGACCGATGGCATAGTGAGTGCCTGTGAGAACGAGCCTCATCTACCGCAACGGGACCGTCTACGAGGTGCTGATGCGCGGGTTGTACGGCAGGCACTACACGGCTCGGTATCGCGCTATCGCGGAGCTCGTACCGGAAGGAGCGAGCGTGGTGGATCTGTGCTGCGGACCTGCGACGCTCTACACCCGCTACTTGCGCCGCAAGTCGGTCGACTACACGGGCCTGGACCTGAACGAGCGTTTCGTCGCGCGCGTGAACGAAGCGGGCGGGCGGGGCAGGGTATGGAACCTGCGTTCGGATGACGCACTGCCCGCCGCCGACTACGTCATCATGCAGGCCAGCCTCTACCACTTCCTCCCCGAGCCGGGCCCCCTCCTCGATCGGATGCTCGCGGCTGCTGGCAAGAACGTGATCGTCGCCGAACCGGTCCGCAATCTGGCGACCAGCGACAATCCGGTTCTCGCCACGATCGGTAAGCGGTTCACCGACGCGGGCGACGGTGAGCAGGCGCACCGCTTCACCGAGCAGACGCTGGACGAGTTCTTCACGCCGTACGCGCCGCGCGTGGCACGGCGATCCCTGATCGCGGGCGGCAGGGAGAAGCTCTACGTGCTCACCGCGTAAGCCGTGATCGGGTCTCGTCTATCGCGACGACGCGATCACACGGTGAACGCGGTGACCGCGTCCACGACGCGGGCTACCTGCGCGTCGGTGAGATCCGGCCACAGCGGCAGGCGCACGACGGTTCCGGAGAACTCGGCGCTGCGGGCGCACGGTCGCGGCGTGCGGCCGAGTTTGAAGCCGGCCGGGCTGGAATCCAGCGGGATGTAGTGGAACGGGGCGGAGATGCCCTGCGCGGCGAGGTGCATGATGAGGTCGTCGCGGCGTCGCTCGGTCGGGGTGCGCAGGTAGTACAGATGCGCGGTGTGCCCGCGATCGGCGGGCACGGACATCAGGCGCACGTCGTTGCGCCGGGCCCAGTCCGGGAGGGCGGCGGCGTAGGCGTCCCACACCCGGTGCCGTCCGGCCTGGATGGTGTCGAACTCGTCCAGTTGCGCGTCGAGCACGGCCGCGTTCAGCTCGCTCGGCAGATAGCTGGAGCCGATGTCCTGCCAGGAGTACTTGTCCACTGCTCCGCGCAGGAACCGGGCACGGTCGGTGCCCTTTTCCCGGATGATCTCGGCGCGCGCCATCAGGATCTCGTCGGTGAGCAGCAGCGCGCCGCCCTCGCCGCAGTGCACGTTCTTGGTGTCGTGGAAGCTGAGCGTGCCCATCGTGCCGATGGTGCCCAGCTGCCTGCCGCGCCAGGTGCCGCCGAGCCCGTGCGCGTTGTCCTCGACGACGGCGAAGCCGTGCGCGTTCGCCAGGGCCAGCAACCCGTCCATGTCGGCGGCGACGCCACCGTAGTGGATGACCACCACGGCTTTGGTCCGCTCGGTGATCACTGCGGCCACCGACGCCGGGTCCAGGTTGCCGGTTGCCGGATCGATGTCGGCGAAGACGCAGGTGGCGCCGCGCAGCGCCATCGAGGTGGCGGTGGAGGTGAACGCGAAGCTGGGCACGATCACTTCGTCGTCGGGGCCCAGCTCCAGCAGCAGGCCCGCCATCTCCAACGCGGACGTGCAGGAGGTGGTGAGCAGGGCGTGCGGCGCGCCCGTGATCGCCTTCAGCTTCGCGGTGGCCGACGCGGTGAACTGTCCGTCGCCATGGCTGTGGTCGGAGGCCAGCACGGCCTCCAGGTTCGGTAGTTCCCGGCGCGCCCGGAATGGGCGGCTGAAGATGACGCGGTCAGTGCTCAACCCGGTCGGTCCCCCTGCTGGCGGTGGTCGCGGTCAATTCCGAAGTGTCGGCCGGACGCGGCGTCGGCGTCTCGACGGTGAGGTAGAGCGGTTTGCCCACCAGGATGTGCAGGGCCACGCCCAGGTACTCGGCGATGAGCCCGAGCGAGAAGAGCACGGCGCCGGAGCACAGCAGCAGCACCACGATGGTGGAGGCCCAGCCTTCGGGTGCCCAGCCGTCGGTGGTCAGCGCTTCGAAGACGACGATCGCGGCCATCACGACGCCGGCCAGGGCCAGCGTGACGCCCAGCAGGCTGACCAGCCGCAATCCGCGGGTGCCGCTGCACAGGACCATCTTCCAGAACAGCGAGAACAGGCGACGGTAGTTGTAGCCGGACTCCTCCCTGCCCTCGGCCCGCAACACCACCGGCGCCTGCGCGACGGCGCCGACCACCCAGGTCAGCGCGACGTCCAGGTAGACGCCGTTGGAGGCGACCTCGGCGAGCTGCCTGCCGATGTCCCCACGGATGAGCCGGTAGCTTTCGAACCGGGTGGAATCCGGGAACGCGAACAGCGTCGCGAGCACCAGCTTGGCTCCGCGCGAGGTCAGATTGCGCAGGAATCCGTGCGGCCTGGTGTTGCTCGGCTTGGAGTAGACCAGGTCGGCTCGCTGGGCCAAGGCCGTGTCCAGGAACGTGCTGATGAAGCGGGGATCGTGCTGGCCGTCCTCGTCCATGGTGACGATCCAGTCACCGGCCGCGACCGACATCCCGGCGATCGTGGCGGCGTCCTGGCCGAAGTTGCGGCTGAGCCAGACGGTGCGCACCGTGGGATAGGTTCGCTGCAGTTCCTGCAGTACCACGTCGGAACGGTCGGGGCCGTGGTCGTGCACCAGGATGATCTCGGTGACCATGAACGTGGTGCCGCCCGGCGTCTCGACGGGGCGCGTGAGATCGTGCAGTTCGGCGACCAGACCCGCGATCGTGTCCTCACCCCGGTACACCGGCACGACCACCGACACCCGGTGCGGCCGATCCACGCCGGGCCGTGCCGGGTCACCGTTCGTCGCGGGGGCGCCGGAACGGAATGTACGGGCGGGGGGAATCGGCATCAGCTGGATCGACTTTCGATGACGGTGCGTGCCGGTACTCGTTGCAGAACTGCAGAGCCCGAACCGGTGTGGACTTTAGCACGGTGCGATACGCGGCCACCGGAGCAGCTGATCATGCCCCCATCTTGGCGGCGTCCACGAGCGATGCCAACCGCACAGCCGCCCTGTAGGGTTTGGAACTCGTGACGGACAGTGCAGTGCTCGGCTCGCGGCCGGATGTCTATTCGCGGCGAGATGTCTACCGGTGGGGGGTCATCACCGCGCTCGGAGTGGTCGCGGGTTACCTCGCTGTCCTGCTGGCCAACGCCAGGCATTTCTTCACCGACGACACCGAGTCCCAGTACACCTCGCTGTGGGTCGGCCTGGGCCGTGCCCTGCGCGCGGGGGAGTTCCCGGTCATGGTCCCCGAACAGTGGATGTCGGGCAACAACACCATGGACGACGCGGGACTGTTCAATCCGCCGCAGCTGCTGATCGATCTGATCGCACCCTCGGTGGACAACGTCGCGCTGTACGCCACCGTTGTGAAGCTGATCTTCTCGATCATCGCAGCGCTCGGGGTGTACCGCGTCTGCCTCGCCTACGGCGGGCGGCCGGCCTGGTCGGCGGTGGCGGGCATCGCGCTGCCGCTGTCGGGCTTCTTCCTGTTCTTCGACGAAGCCAGCTGGATGACCGCGCTCACCGGCACCGCGTGGCTGGTGCACGCCTGGGCGGCCTCGGTGCGCTACACGCGCGGTCTCGGCGGGCCCGTCCCCGTCTTCGTCTACCTGTATCTGACCATCTCGACGCAGTACATCTTCCCGGCGGTGGAAGCGGTGCTGATGCTGGTGGCGGTGGCCGTTGGCGAACTCGTACACCAGCGCAAGTGGCAGCCGGTGCTCCGGCTGACCCTCGCGGCGGGCTGCGCCGGGTTCGCGGGTCTGCTGACCTTCTTGCCGTCGATGCTGTCGGCGAAGGTGACTTGGCGCGGCACCGCGCAGATCAACAACGACCAGTTCCTCACGGTGCCGTGGTCGGAGTCGTTGAACGCCAGCCTGCCCAGTTCGCTGCCCGCGTTCAGTTCGTGGTGGGGGTACGTGCAGCCGCTGCCGGTCACCTACATCGCGTGGTTCCTGATTCCCGCCCTGGCGTTCATCGACTGGCGCCGCGCCAAGGAGTCCTGGCGGGAACTCAGCGCGGTCGCGATCTTCGCGATCATGATGCTGATGTGGACCGCGGGTCCCGGCTCGGTCGGACCGCTGCGCTGGCCGGCGCGCGTCCTGCCGATGCTGGCCATCGGCCTGCTCGTGCTGGTGTGCGTGCTGCTGGGCCGCTACGGGACCGTGCGCGACCCGAAGAACCGTGGCACAGCGGCGGGCGTGCTGATCCTGCTGCTGTGGGTGCGCTCGTTCTCCGCCGACCCGCACGACGCGATCTGGCACGTAGTCGCGGCGCTCGCGCTGGCCGCCCTGGTGGCCGCGGCGGTGTGGCTCGGGCGAACCAAGGGGACCGCGGCGGTCTGCGCTCTCACCGTCCTTGCGATGTTCCCGATCGCGTACTTCCAGGTCAGCGCCGCGCAACCGACTCCGATGTCGTGGAACCTGCCCGCGAAGCGATCGGAGGCCAAGGCGGCGTTCCCGGACTTCGCGGGTACCTCGATCCAGCTAGGCGACCGCGGTCTGTTGCAGCCTCAGGACAAGAGCGTCGAGGGCGCGTACGGGTCACTGGTCTTCGGCAACTACGCCCGCGGCGTCGAACTCGACTATGTGAACGGTTACACCCCGAGCGGTCACTTCTACTTCGGCGAGATGCTGTGCATGCGCTGGGACGGCAGCGTCTGCCCGGACGCCTACCGGCGGATGTTCGCGCCGGAGCAGTCCACGGGACGGCCGCTGGTCGACCTGATGAAGCTGGACCGGGTGGTGCTGCAACGAGCGCTGTTCCCGGACGCGGGCAACCAACCGGCGCCCGAGGGCTGGAAGTGGGTGGACTATCCCGGTCACGAGCGCTACATCGCGGTGCTGGAACGGGTGGACGGACTCGTCTCGACGAAGAACGGCCGCGTCGCCGCCGCCGACGACGTGACCGCGACGTCCATATCCGAAACCGACACCACCAGCCGCGTCCGCGTGTCCTCGGCCGACGGCGGCCGGGTCGTGTTCGCCCGGCTGGGCTGGCCGGGATACCGCGTCACCTTGAACGGCGAGTCTCTTCCGATCACGACTGTCGCCAAGTCCTTCGTCGCCGTCGAGGTTCCCGCGGGTACCCAGAACGCCGAACTGGTGCTGACCTGGCGTCCCCCGGGCTGGAAGATCGGCATCGCCACCGCGCTGGCCGGCGTGCTCGGCCTCGGCGTTCTGCAGTGGCTGTATATCCGCTCCCGGCGACGCGAGCAGCCGGAGCAGACCGGCGCCGCCGAACCCGCCGAGACGGATCGCGAATTGGCGGACGTCGTTTCGTGAAGACGAACGCGCGTCCCGTGGTCGCGGATCCCGGCGCGGCGGCACCGGAGCCCGAGGCAGGCCTGCTGGTGCGGGCGGTCCGTCGTCAGGAGGTGGCATTCGCCCTGGTCGGCGCGTGCAACACCCTGCTCGGCATGGGGCTGACGGTCGCGTGGCTCGCGGTGCTCGGTGACGCGTGGCCGCCCGCCGTCTCGGTGGTGCTGGCCTACGGCATGGGGATCGTCGTCGCTTTCGTTCTGCACCGAACCCTCGTGTTCCGGGTGCGCGGCCGGGTATTGCGCGACTTCGCCGGCTTCGTCGTGGTGAATTCCGGTGGGCTGCTGATGAACACGGTGCTGCTGTCGCTGGCCGTCTCGGTGCTGCACCTGCCGCGGATTCCGGCGGCGGTCGTGGTGATGGGGCTGGTCGCGTTCGCCAGTTTCTTCGGCCATCGCTACATCTCGTTCCGCCGTAGGCCGGAGACTCCGTCGGCGCACGCGACCGGATAGCGCCTTCGCCGACGGCCTTCCGGCACTGGCTTGCCGGAACGGCGCCGAGTTGCGGGTATGGTCTGTGACTCGTGGCCGAACGTCGAACCTTTCCTTCGCGAGAAGATCTCACATGGGGCGCTATCACGGCGCTCGGGGTGATCGCGGGATACGGTGCCGTTCTACTAGCCAATGCCCGGCATTTCTATACCGACGACACGGAGTCGCAGTACGCCCCGCTCTGGGTGATGCTCGGCCGGTATCTGCGCGAGGGACGTTTTCCCGCGCTGGTGCCCGAGCATTGGATGGCAGGCAACTACGCCATCGAAGAAGCCGGTCTGCTCAATCCGCCGCAACTGCTGATCGACCTGATCGCTCCGTCGGTCGACAATCTGGCGCTGTACGCCACCGTGGTGAAGCTGATCTTCGCGATCATCCTCGCGCTCGGCGTCTATCGGATCTGTTCGGCCTACGGGGCGAAGGCCCCTTGGGCGGCGGTGGCCGGCGTCGCCATGCCGTTCACAGGATGGCTGCTGTTCTTCGACGAAGCCAGCTGGATGACCGCGTTCACCGGCACCGCCTGGATGGCGCACGCGTGGGCTTCGGGGGTGCGGTACGCCCGCGGGCGCAGCGGGCCGATTCCGACGTTCGTCTTCCTGTACCTGGCCATCTCGGTGCAGTACATCTTTCCCGCGGTCGAGGCCGGTCTGATGGTGGGCGCCGTCGCGATCGGCGAACTCGTCCATCAGAAGGCGTGGCGGCCCTCCCTGCGCCTGCTCACGGTCGCGGCCTGTGCGGCTCTGGCCGGATTGGCGACCTACCTGCCGAGCATGCTGTCGGCGAAGGTGACTTGGCGCGGCACCGCGCAGATCAACAACGACCAGTTCCTCACGGTGCCGTGGTCGGAGTCGTTGAACGCCAGCCTGCCCAGTTCGCTGCCCGCCTTCAATTCCTGGTGGGGGTACGTGCAGCCGATGCCGGTGGTCTACATCGCGTGGTTCCTGATTCCGGCGTTGGCCTTCGTCGACTGGCCCCGGGCGCTGCGCGGCGCGCGCGAATTCGTCGCGCCCGCGCTGTTCGCGGTGATGGCGCTGATGTGGACAGCCGGGCCCGGCGCGATCGGCCCGCTGCGCTGGCCCGCCCGGGTGCTGCCGATGGTCGCGCTCGGCCTGCTGGTACTGGTGTGCGTGCTGCTGGGCCGCTTCGCGACCTTCCAGGACCGGCGGCGGCGTGGCATCGCGGCCGCGGTGCTCATCGGCCTGTTGTGGGCGCGTTCGTTCTCGGCCGCCCCGCAGGAGGTGGTCGGGCACGTCCTCGCGGCGCTCGGTGTGGCCGCGCTCGGCGCGGTGGCGGTCTGGCTCGGGCGCAGCCACGGCACGGCGGCCGCGTGCGCGCTGGTCGTCGTTTCGGTGTTCCCGATCGCGTATTGGCAGGTGTCGGCCGCGCAACCGACGCCGATGGGCTGGAATCTGCCGGAGAACCGGTCGGAGATGAAGGCCGCGTTCCCCGATTTCGCGGGCACAACGCTCCAACTCGGGGACCGTATGCTCATCCCGCCGGCGGAACGGAATCTCTCCGGTGCGTATGGCTCGCTGGTTTTCGGCAACTACGCCAAAAATCTCGAGCTGACCTACGTCAGCGGGTACACCCCCAACGGGCACTACTGGTTCGGCGAGACGCTGTGCATGCGGTGGGACACCAGCGTCTGCCCGGACGCCTACCGGCGCGCCTTCGCCGCCGAGCCGACCACCGGCCGGACCATCGTCGACTTGATGAAAGTCGATCGGGTCGTGCTGCATCGCGCCCTGTATCCGGACGCGCGCGACCAGCCCGCGCCCTCCGGCTGGAGGTGGGTCGACTATCCAGGGCACGAGAAGTACATCGCGGTGCTGGAACGCATCGACGGCCTGATCTCGGCCCGCGACGGCCGGGTCGCGGCCGTCCAGGGCGTGACGGCCACATCGGTCGCCGAATCGGACACGACCAGCAGGGTCCGCGTGAGTTCGCCGGAGGGCGGGCGGGTCGTCTTCGCCCGGCTCGGCTGGCCGGGCTACCGGGTGACGCTGGACGGCCGCGAGATCCCGTCCACCCTGGTGGCGAAAACCTTTGTCGCGGTCGATCTTCCGGCTGGCAGCTCCGGTGAGCTGGTGCTGTCCTGGCAGCCGCCCGGCTGGCGGATCGGCGTCGCCGCGGCGCTGCTGGGGATGCTCGGCATCGCGCTGCTGCAGTGGGTGTACCGGCGCGGCAGGCGGCGGCCGGACCGATCGGTCGAAGCAGGTGACGCGCCGTCCCCGGGCGACGCGGCCGTGACACCGGAGACCGACTTGGCCGACGCCGTCCGATGAACGGGGGCGCGGCGGATCGAGTCGGCGCGCCGACGACGGGTATGCGGCGCGACGTCGCGGGTGTGACGGAGGCGCCTCGGGCCTTCGTGACGGACGCCCGGCTCACCAGCGTGGCGGAAAAGACCACGCCGCTTCCCGCCGATCCCGGTCCGCTGCTGCGATTGGTGCGACGTCAGGAGATCGCGTTCGCCCTCGTGGGCATGGTGAATACGGGCCTCGGCATGGTCTTGACGGTGACGTGGCTGGCGGTGCTGGGCGAGCGGGTGCCCGCCGCCGTCGCACCCGCCCTGGCCTACAGCGTCAGCGTCGTCGTGGCGTTCGTCCTGCACCGGACCCTCGTGTTCCGCGTGCGCGGACGCCTGAGGCGCGATTTCTTCGCGTTCGTCGCGGTGAACTCCGGCGGGCTGGCGCTGAACATGGCGCTGCTCCAGGTGGGGGTATCGGTCCTGCATCTGCCGCGCATCCCGTCGGCGGTCGCGGTGATGGCGCTGGTGGCCGGCGCCAGCTTCTTCGGGCATCGCCACATCTCGTTCCGCCGGACGCCGGCGCTCGGTGTGGACGGTTCTCGGTCCGGTCCGCCCGGGAGGTAGGTTTTCTCGTATGCCTGAGCACACCACCCTGGACGCCACACTGTTGAGCCTGCTGGCTTGCCCGCAGGACAAGGGACCGCTGCGGCTGGTCCGTGCCGCCGACGGCAGCGCGCTGCTCTACAACCCGCGCCTGCGCCGGGCATACCCGATCGAGAATGGCATCCCGGTCCTGCTCGTCGACGAAGCCAGGGACGTCACCGACGCCGAACACGACGCGTTCATCGCGCAGGCCGACGCCTGATCCTCCGCACGTCCTGCTGCCATTCCTCTCCCGTCTGCCTCGCGGCGGTCGGGGCGTCCCCCGGGCAACGGATGAGTCACGGTCGTTTTGCCTCCATTGACCGTTTGAAGCCGGGTCCGCCATGATCATTTGCACCTCGAGACGGTCCATTCGCTCCAGCAAAGGGGTGGTGCGGCCAGCCTGACGAGCGGCACAGGTGGCGTATGGGGAGAGAGGTCGGGAACGTAATGAGCAGCTCGCGTTTACGTAACTGGACAGCTCGATGTGCGATTGCCTGCGCAGCCGCGGCGGGATTGGTCGTAGCGGCGCCCGCGCAGGCCGAACCGCTCTGGCCGGGTGGACCGGACATTCCGGGTATGCCCGCCCTGATTCCGCCCCCGCCGCCGGTCGCTCCGTGTTCCACGGCGGCCCGTGCGTGCATGCGGCTGTCGACGGATGAAGCCTGGCTGATGGACGAGGGCAAGGTGGTCTACGGCCCGACCCCCATTTCGCACGGGATGCCCGGATACGAGACGCCGCCCGGAGTCTTCCGCGTGTCGTTCAAGCGGGAGTTCCATTGGAGCACCATGCACAACGCTCCGATGCCGTACGCGACCTTCTTCAACGGCGACATCGCCTTCCACGTCGGCCCGATCGAGAAGAAGTCGCACGGCTGCGTCCGGATGACCCACGAGGGCGCGAAGGCGTTCTACGAGTACCTGTGGCCGGGTGACGTCGTCGAAGTCGTGGAGTGACGGCCCGCGCAGCGGTGACCTTTACACCGGTCTCCGCGTGATGTCACCGGTCAGATAGCGTTGCAGCGTCGGGCCCACCGTGGCCGCCAGGTCGGCCGCGGGCATCGAGGCCAGCGGCTCGACGCCGATGATCTTGCGGCCCACCAGCACGCCGATCATCTGCGACGCCACCAGTGCGACCCGGGTGCGACCGTCGTCCTCCGGGGTGGCGATGCGCTGGCGGACGCGTTCCAGCACGACTTCCAAGAGAAACGTCCTGGCCAGCGCCGGGTCGTCGTTGCCGGCCAGGATGCTGCGCACCACCGCGACCACACCGGGACCCGCCGGGGAGTCCCATACCCCCACGACCGCGCGAATGATGGTCTCGCCCAACTGTTCCAGGGGCACGGAATCGAGGATCCGCAAGGTCGCCTCGGGATCCACCGGCAGCTCCACCACCGCGGCGAAGAGCTGTTGCTTGGTGCCGAAGTAGTGGTGCACCAGGGCCGGATCCACCCCCGCGTCGGCGGCGACCGCGCGCACCGAGGTCTTGTCGAAGCCCGCCTCGGCGAAACGCGCGCGGGCGGCCGCGAGGATGGCCTCGCGGGCGCCCGATCGACCTGGTCGACGCCCGGTGCGCAGGGGCCGCTCGGCACCGCCGGAATCGTCGCCTGCCCTCACTCGGTCCGCCGTCGTAGCGTCGCCGCGCCCAGGCACAGGGCGACGATCGCGAATGCCGCGACGATGGCCAGGTCACGCCACATCGCACCGGTGACCTCCGGATGCACTGAAACCTGTTGCAGCGCATCGACCGCGTAACTCAACGGCATCACGTCGCTGATCACCTCCAGCCAATCGGGCAGCTGGTCGCGGGGAACGAGCAAGCCGCACAAAAAGATCTGCGGTGCGACCACGACCGGCATGAACTGTACGGCCTGGAATTCGGTGCGGGCGAAAGCGCTTGCCAGCAGGCCGAGGGCCACCCCGCACACCGCGTCGACCACCGCGATCAGCACGACCCAACCGGGGCTGCCCGCCGCGCCGAGCCCCAGCAACCCGAAGGAGACCAGGCAGGCGACGGTCGCTTGAGCGGCGGCGGCCAGCGAGAACGCGGTGCCGTATCCGGCGAGCAGGTCGAGTTTCGTCAGCGGGGTGGACAGCAGCCGCTCCAGCGTGCCCGAGGTGCGTTCGCGCTGCATGGCGATCGCGGTGATCAGGAACATCACGATGAACGGCAGGATGCCGAGCATGCTGATGCCGACTCGGTCGAACAGCGAGACCGGATTCATCGGGTTGGTCGGGGTGTCCTTGTAGATGAAATACAGCAGCGTCATCAGCAGGGCGGGAACCACCAGGATCATGGCGACGGTGCGGTGGTCATTGCGCAGCTGCCGCAGGATGCGACCGGTGGTCGCGGCGTAGGGACGCATAGTGGGCGTCCGCCGGGGCGCGGCTGCCGAGGTGGCGGTCATGCGTTCTGTCCCATCGTGATCAGTGTGAGGAAGGCGGTCTCCAGGTTCTGTTCCCCGGTCCGCGCGCGTAGTTCGTCGGGACTGAGCTGGGCGAGCAGCTGACCGTCGCGCATCAGCAGCAGCCGGTCACAGTGCTCGGCCTCGTCCATGACGTGACTGGACACCAACAGGGTCGTCCCGTTCGCGGCCAGCTCGTGGAACTGCTTCCACAGCTCGACCCGCAGCACGGGATCAAGACCCACCGTCGGTTCGTCCAAGACCAGCAGCTGAGGCTGGGCTACCAGCGCGCACGCGAGGGACGCGCGCGTCTTCTGGCCGCCGGAGAGCTCGTCACCGCGCTGCTGGGCGTGCTCGGTCAAGCCGACCGCCGTGATCGCGTCGTCGACGTCGGCGCGGTCGCGGCCGTAGAGCGCGGCGAAGTACGCGACGTTCTCGCGGACGCTGATGTCGTTGTAAATGCTCGGCGCCTGGGTGACGTAGCCGATCCGGTGGCGCAACGCCGCGGAGCCCGCCGGGATGCCGAGCGCGGTGACCTCACCGGACTCCGTGATCTGAGTGCCCACGACGCAGCGCATCAGTGTGGTCTTGCCGCACCCGGACGGACCGAGCAGCCCGGTGATCGAACCGGACGGGATGGTCAGCGAGACGTCGCGCAGGACCTCCCGGCCGCCGCGGCGGACCCGCAGGTTCCGTACTTGGACGGCGGGGGATGGGGTGGGTTGCGACACGGCCGCCTCAATTCATCGAGTGTTGAATTCACTATGTGATGAATTTATCTCGCCTGCGCTGACTAGGCAAGAGCGCCGGACCGAGTAATCAGTGGCCGTGGTGGGTCGGCGGTCTGCCCGCTGCCTGGCCCGGGTCCACGACCACGAACTGGCCCATCATCCCGAGGTCCTCGTGCCAGAGCAGGTGGCAGTGGTACATGTACGGCGAGTCGGCATCCGCCGGGCCGTCGAACCGCATGGCCAGTCGCGCCGTGCTCCCCGGGGGCAGGTAGATGGTGTCCTTCGACCCGGCCGGCGGTGGGCCGTCGTTCAGTGCGAGCACGCGGAACTGCACGTCGTGGACGTGGAAGTTGTGCGGCATCCCGTCGTTGTTGCGCACCACCCAGGTCTCCGCGGTGCCGCGAGTGACCGCGAAGTCGATGCGGTCCATATCCATCGGCGTGCCGTTGATCCCGCTCAGGTTCAGGTCGAAATGCCGTTCCCGCACCGAATCGCCGCCATCCGGCGTGGTGGGCGAAGCCAGCGTCGCGGGTAAGGCCGGTGAGGGCCGCAGCGTCTGGGCCGCGCGCAATTCGAGAAGGTCGAAGGTGTCGTCCCCACCGGAGAAACGCTGGGTCCAGAAATCGAGCCCGGCGTCGAGTTCGCCGCTGCGCAGCACGGTGCGCTCGCCCGGCCGCATCCGCACCACGATCTCGGCTCGCTCGCCCGGCGACAACCGCAGCCGAGCCAGGCTGCTGGGGCGTTCGACCAGGCCGCCGTCCGTGGCGACGAGGAAGAACGCGCGCAGGTCGGAGAACTCGAAGGTGTAAGTGCGTGCGGTCGAAGCGTTGAGCAGTCGCAGGCGGAGGAGTTCATCGGCGACGTTCCGGTAGGGCGCGAGCGTCCCGTTGACCATCGTCCGATCGCCGAGGAATCCGGCATCGCGGAACACCCTGTGCGCGGAGTCGAATGCCGCGCCGTCGAATCTCACGTCCTGCACGATCACCGGCAGGTCGTCCACGCCGTAGGTCGAGGGGAGTGGCAGATCGGTGGACGCGTCGTCGTCGAGCAGGAACATGCCTGCCAATCCGCGGCGCACATGGCTCTCGGTCGCGCCGTGCGGATGGGGGTGATACCAGAGCGTGGCAGCGGGTTGATCGATGCTCCAAGTCGGCGTCCACGCCGCTGCGGGCGCGATCATCTGGTGCGGGCCGCCGTCCATCGCGGCGGGCAGGTGCATACCGTGCCAATGCACGGTGGAGGCCTCCGGCAGGTTGTTGCGCACGGTGACCGCCACCTTCTCCCCGCGCCGCGCCCGCAGCGTCGGACCCAGGTAGTCGCCGTTGAAACCCCAGGTCTCGGTAGCCCGGCCCGGGAGGAATTCCCTCCGCCCCGGTCGCATGTCGAGTTCGAACGTACGAATTCCGTCGGTGCCGAGCCGGGACGGCGCGAGTGGAGGAACGACGAGTTCGTTCCGGAAGTCGGTACTGCCGACCGTGGATACGGTCGCCTCGACGTACACCCGGGCCACGCCGGCGAATATGGCCAGAACCAGCAGAGTCACGACGGAGACGAGGACCAGGAGCAACCGTCGCCACCTGTGCGGCCGGGAATCCGAAGACATGGACCGACGGTAGAATCGACGGCGCTCCAACACATCCGGGAGCGTCCCTATTTCCTTCCCGTCCCGCCCCTGACGGCAGGCGACGCAACCGTCAGGGTGGTCCGGCCGCCGTGCGATCGCCTCGTCCGACTCGGAACACAGCTCGGGGACTCACGTCCCGGCCCGTACGCCTGTCCTATGGTCGTCACCACCCGCGAACCCTGCCTCGGTGATCCGACCGTTTGGATCGGCTCAGCGGCACCCCTTCAGGGTTCCGGCGTGATCGATCCGAGTGTGGGCTGCGCGCCGCGGTCACAGTGGCTCGGCGAGCCATGTCGGAGCCGTCGAGGACAATGGCGACTGTGTGTGCCCATACTGTCGAGGAACTCGCCGTCGAACCACCCGCCGCCGCCCGGCGCTTGCTCGGAGCCACGTTGCGGTCGGGACCGGTCGCGGTGCGCATCGTCGAAGTCGAGGCCTACGGGGGCGACCCGGCCGGGCCGTGGCCGGACCCGGCTTCGCATTCCGGTCGTGGCCGGACCAAGCGCAATGAAGTGATGTTCGGTCCTGCCGGTGTGCTGTACGTCTATCTCAGCTACGGCATGCACACCTGCATCAACGTGACGAGCGGCCCGGATGGAGTCGCCAGCGCCGTGCTGATCCGCTCCGGCGAGGTGATCGAGGGGCTCGAGACCGTACGGGCGCGTCGCCCGGGCGCGCGCTCCGATCTCGGCTTGGCCCGTGGGCCGGGCAACTTCGGCAGCGCGTTGGGAATCACGTTGAGCGACTACGGAACTCCACTGTTCGATCCGTCATCGCCGATCCGGTTGGAATTGAACGGCCCGGTCGAGGCCGCCGAGATCACGAGCGGCCCGCGGGTCGGTGTCAGCAGCGCGGCGGACGTGCCGTGGCGGTTCTGGCTTCCGGGTTCGCGGGCGGTGTCGGTGTACCGCCGCAGTCCGCGTGCTCCGCTGCCCGCCGTGAAGTCCGCCTGACGATCGCATCCTGTGGACACTCCGGATCCTGCTCGGTCTGTTGCTGATCATCGCCTCGGGCTGCCGAAACTCGTCGGTGAGGCTGACGCCGTGGGAATCTTCGACGAGATCGGCTTCGGCGACTGGCTCCGATACCTCACAGGCTTGATCGAGGTCGCGGGTGGTGTCGGGCTGCCGGTGCCGCGGCTGAGCGGTCCGACCGCAGCCGGGCGCTCCGTCACCATGACATCGGCGGGAGCCACCCAGGCATTCATTCATCGTGGGCGCTCCCGCGCTGGCGCCGTTCCCGCTGGTGCCGGTCGTGGTGTTCGCCTGGATCGCCTACCAGCGGCACGACAGCATCGCCGCGCGGTGCGTGGAACGCTGTCTCGTTGAGCGAAGACGCGAACGAGGACGGTCGGTCGACTTCGGTCCACCAGCCGTCGTGCCGCGTTGTAGTCGGCCATCGCGGCAGTCTCGACCTGATAGGCGCTCGAGGTCGATGCGCCTCCCAGGTGCCGGCGACGGTCGGTGAGAGTCCGGCAACTGTCCACGCCGTGCCACGACACCGAGGTCCGCACGAGGCCGTGGACCTCGTGCGGAAAGATAGGACAGCGTGAGCGGCGACATCATCGACGAACTGACCTGGCGCGGACTGATCGCGCAGTCCACCGACCTGGATGCCTTGCGTGCGGCGGCCGCCGGGCCGCTGACCCTGTATGCAGGCTTCGATCCCACCGCCGCCAGCCTGCACGCGGGCCACTTGGTGCCACTGCTGGCCCTGAGGCGTTTCCAGCGAGCCGGACACCGCCCCATCGTGCTGGCCGGTGGCGCCACCGGGCTGATCGGTGACCCGCGCGACGTCGGCGAGCGGACCATGAACTCCGCCGACACCGTTGCCGGCTGGGCCGAACGGATCCGATCCCAGTTGGAGCGTTTCGTCGACCTGGACGACTCACCCACCGGTGCGGTCATCGTCGACAACATGGACTGGACCGGGCCGTTGTCCGCGGTGGACTTCCTGCGCGATGTCGGCAAGCACTTCTCGGTGAACGTCATGCTGGCGCGTGACACCGTCAAGCGACGACTGGAGGGCGAGGGCATCTCCTACACCGAGTTCAGCTACATGCTGCTGCAGGCCAACGACTACCTGCAGCTGCGCCGCAACTACGGTTGCACGCTGCAGGTGGGCGGCTCCGACCAGTGGGGCAACATCATCGCCGGCGTCGAGCTCAACCGCCGGGTGGACGGCGCGTCCGTGCACGCCCTCACCGTTCCGCTGGTGACCTCCGCCGACGGCAAGAAGTTCGGCAAGTCCACCGGCGGCGGCAGCCTGTGGCTCGATCGCGAGATGACCAGCCCCTACGCCTGGTACCAGTACTTCGTGAACACCGCCGATGCCGACGTGGTGCGCTACCTGCGGTGGTTCACGTTCCTGTCCCGCGAGGAACTCGACGAACTGGAGCGGGCGACCGCCGAACGCCCGCACGCCAGGGAAGCGCAGCGCAGGCTCGCGGCCGAGATGACGACCCTGGTGCACGGTGAAGCCGACACGCGCGCCGTGCAGCTGGCCAGTCAAGCGCTGTTCGGCCGGGGAGAACTGCGAGAGCTGGACGAGGCGACCCTCGGCGCGGCATTGCGCGAAGCTGCGATCGACGGCGAGGTCGCGCAGGTCAAGGCAGGCGAGCCGAACACCATCGTGGATCTCTTGGTCGCGACCGGCTTGTCCGAGAGCCGTGGGGCCGCTCGCCGCGCGGTGAACGAAGGCGGCGCCTCGGTGAACAACGAGAAGATCTCCGATATCGATTGGACTCCGGCCGATGCCGACTACCTGCACGGACGCTGGCTCGTCCTGCGGCGCGGCAAGAAGAACCTCGCCGGAGTTCTGCGGGCAGGGGTGTAACCTCGTGGTGGCTTGAATCACATCCGTGTGATTCAAGCCGCCAATCACTCCGAATCCCGCCCTCTGACCTGCGGAAACGCTAAGTTGTTCAGGCGATTTGACGTAGCGTTATCCGCCGCGTAACTTAGTCCAAGTCAGAGCGACACGGACACCGACCCGGAGCCGAGAAGCGAAGCGGAGACGCTGAGCGGATGGACCGGGAAACGAGGTAGGACGAGGAGCGCCTGATATACAGAGTGGCGTGGATCATCCGGCAGGACTTGACTTCGGTTGACTACGTGCTTAGACTGGAAAAGTTGCCTCACAGAAGGTTCGGTTGAGACCGGCCCGGAAGTGTGTGCGTGTGTTCTTTGAGAACTCAATAGTGTGTCGATGAATGTCAGTGCCAAATATTTTTTGGTTCCGGCTCTTACACTCCCCGTGTGGAGGGTCGGGCATTTTTTGTCAGCTTTTTGCTGGCGATTGTTTTGCTAGGTTTTCGGACTCTAGTTTTTGATCTGATTGCACCCTTTCGGGGGTGTGGTTGTGAGTCTTCAACGGAGAGTTTGATCCTGGCTCAGGACGAACGCTGGCGGCGTGCTTAACACATGCAAGTCGAGCGGTAAGGCCCTTCGGGGTACACGAGCGGCGAACGGGTGAGTAACACGTGGGTGATCTGCCTCGCACTTCGGGATAAGCCTGGGAAACTGGGTCTAATACCGGATATGACTTCTGGTCGCATGGCTGGGGGTGGAAAGATTTATCGGTGCGAGATGGGCCCGCGGCCTATCAGCTTGTTGGTGGGGTAATGGCCTACCAAGGCGACGACGGGTAGCCGGCCTGAGAGGGCGACCGGCCACACTGGGACTGAGACACGGCCCAGACTCCTACGGGAGGCAGCAGTGGGGAATATTGCACAATGGGCGAAAGCCTGATGCAGCGACGCCGCGTGAGGGATGACGGCCTTCGGGTTGTAAACCTCTTTCGACAGGGACGAAGCGTAAGTGACGGTACCTGTAGAAGAAGCACCGGCCAACTACGTGCCAGCAGCCGCGGTAATACGTAGGGTGCGAGCGTTGTCCGGAATTACTGGGCGTAAAGAGCTTGTAGGCGGTTTGTCGCGTCGTCTGTGAAAACTCACAGCTCAACTGTGAGCTTGCAGGCGATACGGGCAGACTTGAGTACTGCAGGGGAGACTGGAATTCCTGGTGTAGCGGTGAAATGCGCAGATATCAGGAGGAACACCGGTGGCGAAGGCGGGTCTCTGGGCAGTAACTGACGCTGAGAAGCGAAAGCGTGGGTAGCGAACAGGATTAGATACCCTGGTAGTCCACGCCGTAAACGGTGGGCGCTAGGTGTGGGTTTCCTTCCACGGGATCCGTGCCGTAGCTAACGCATTAAGCGCCCCGCCTGGGGAGTACGGCCGCAAGGCTAAAACTCAAAGGAATTGACGGGGGCCCGCACAAGCGGCGGAGCATGTGGATTAATTCGATGCAACGCGAAGAACCTTACCTGGGTTTGACATACACCGGAAACCTGCAGAGATGTAGGCCCCCTTGTGGTCGGTGTACAGGTGGTGCATGGCTGTCGTCAGCTCGTGTCGTGAGATGTTGGGTTAAGTCCCGCAACGAGCGCAACCCTTGTCCTGTGTTGCCAGCGGATTATGCCGGGGACTCGCAGGAGACTGCCGGGGTCAACTCGGAGGAAGGTGGGGACGACGTCAAGTCATCATGCCCCTTATGTCCAGGGCTTCACACATGCTACAATGGCCGGTACAGAGGGCTGCGATACCGTGAGGTGGAGCGAATCCCTTAAAGCCGGTCTCAGTTCGGATCGGGGTCTGCAACTCGACCCCGTGAAGTTGGAGTCGCTAGTAATCGCAGATCAGCAACGCTGCGGTGAATACGTTCCCGGGCCTTGTACACACCGCCCGTCACGTCATGAAAGTCGGTAACACCCGAAGCCGGTGGCCTAACCCCTTGTGGGAGGGAGCCGTCGAAGGTGGGATCGGCGATTGGGACGAAGTCGTAACAAGGTAGCCGTACCGGAAGGTGCGGCTGGATCACCTCCTTTCTAAGGAGCATCTCCAGTGAGTGTCCCGTGGAGTCGGGATCGCTTCTGGCAGAGCCGCTTATGTCCCCGAATGTGGGACTGCGGAGCTCATGGGTGGAACGCTGACATGGGCCGATCGTTCTCGGAGTCTTTGTGATGATGAGGGTCGGATGTAGTCGACACACTGTTGGGTCCTGAAAGAACAGACGTTCTTTCCAGGCAAAAAATACGATCCGTTCGGATCTCCGGTTCATACCGCGGGGCTTTGTTGCTTCGGCTGGTGTCGGGTTCGGGTTCGAGTGGGTGTGTTGTTTGAGAACTGCACAGTGGACGCGAGCATCTTTGTTTTGTAAGTGTTGAAGAGCGTTCGGTGGATGCCTTGGCACCAGGAGCCGATGAAGGACGTAGGAGGCTGCGATAAGCCTCGGGGAGCTGTCAACCGAGCTGAGATCCGAGGATTTCCGAATGGGGAAACCCGGCACGAGTGATGTCGTGTCACCTGCCGCTGAATATATAGGCGGTGTGGAGGGAACGTGGGGAAGTGAAACATCTCAGTACCCACAGGAAGAGAAAACAATTGTGATTCCGTGAGTAGTGGCGAGCGAAAGCGGATGAGGCTAAACCGTTCAGATGTGATACCCGGCAGGGGTTGTCTGGACGGGGTAGTGGGGCCCATTTTCCTATCACTGCCGTGGTGGGCAACAGTCAGAAAAGTGCGTGTTAGTCGAAGTGGTCTGGAACGGCCTGTCGTAGAGGGTGAGAGTCCCGTAGGCGAAAATGCGTGCTCTGTTGTAGTGGGTGCCCGAGTAGCAGCGGGCCCGTGAAATCTGCTGTGAATCTGCCGGGACCACCCGGTAAGCCTGAATACTCCCTGGTGACCGATAGCGGACTAGTACCGTGAGGGAAAGGTGAAAAGTACCCCGGGAGGGGAGTGAAATAGTACCTGAAACCGGACGCTTACAATCCGTCAGAGCCTTCCCTTCGGGGTGGGGTGATGGCGTGCCTTTTGAAGAATGAGCCTGCGAGTCATCGGTGTGTGGCGAGGTTAACCCGTGTGGGGTAGCCGTAGCGAAAGCGAGTCCGAATAGGGCGGTTGAGTCGCACATCATGGACCCGAAGCGGAGTGATCTACCCATGGCCAGGGTGAAGCGACGGTAAGACGTCGTGGAGGCCCGAACCCACTTAGGTTGAAAACTGAGGGGATGAGCTGTGGGTAGGGGTGAAAGGCCAATCAAACTCCGTGATAGCTGGTTCTCCCCGAAATGCATTTAGGTGCAGCGTCACGTGTTTCACGCCGGAGGTAGAGCTACTGGATGGCCTAGGGGGCCTACAAGCTTACCGAAGTCAGCCAAACTCCGAATGCCGGTGTGTGAGAGCGTGGCAGTGAGACTGCGGGGGATAAGCTTCGTAGTCGAGAGGGAAACAGCCCAGATCGCCGGCTAAGGCCCCTAAGCGTGTACTAAGTGGAAAAGGATGTGGGGTCGCGAAGACAACCAGGAGGTTGGCTTAGAAGCAGCCACCCTTGAAAGAGTGCGTAATAGCTCACTGGTCAAGTGATCCTGCGCCGACAATGTAGCGGGGCTCAAGTACACCGCCGAAGCCGCGGCATTCCAGTATTATCTTGCTTTCGAGCCAGGAGCTGGGATGGGTAGGGGAGCGTCGTGCAGCCGTGGAAGCAGCAGTGTGAACTAGTTGTGGAGGCTGTGCGAGTGAGAATGCAGGCATGAGTAGCGAAAGACGAGTGAGAAACTCGTCCGCCGAATGACCAAGGGTTCCTGGGCCAGGTTAATCCGCCCAGGGTGAGTCGGGACCTAAGGCGAGGCCGACAGGCGTAGTCGATGGACAACGGGTTGATATTCCCGTACCCGTGTATCCGCGCCCAATGGCGAGTCATCTGTGCTAATCGTCCTGAACTGGATGGACTTCCTTCGGGAAGCCGGAAGGGGATGCACGAGACCCTGGGTGTAGTAGTCAAGCGATGGGGTGACGCAGGAAGGTAGCTGGGCCAGGTGATGGAGTACCTGGTGTAAGCCTGTAGGGCGAGTGGTAGGCAAATCCGCCATTCATGTGCCTGAGAGGTGATGCGTAGCCGATTGAGGCGAATTCAGTGATCCTATGCTGCCGAGAAAAGCCTCTAGTGAGTTGGTACACGGCCCGTACCCCAAACCGACACAGGTGGTCAGGTAGAGAATACCGAGGCGATCGAGAGAACTGTGGTTAAGGAACTCGGCAAAATGCCCCCGTAACTTCGGGAGAAGGGGGACCACGTCTGGTGACGAGATTTGCTCTCCGAGCTGGGTGTGGTCGCAGAGACCAGAGAGAAGCGACTGTTTACTAAAAACACAGGTCCGTGCGAAGTCGTAAGACGATGTATACGGACTGACGCCTGCCCGGTGCCGGAAGGTTAAGAGGACCGGTTAGCGTTTTCGGACGCGAAGCTGAGAATTTAAGCCCCGGTAAACGGCGGTGGTAACTATAACCATCCTAAGGTAGCGAAATTCCTTGTCGGGTAAGTTCCGACCTGCACGAATGGCGTAACGACTTCTCTGCTGTCTCAACCACAGACTCGGCGAAATTGCATTACGAGTAAAGATGCTCGTTACGCGCGGCAGGACGAAAAGACCCCGGGACCTTCACTATAGCTTGGTATTGGTGTTCGGTACGGTTTGTGTAGGATAGGTGGGAGACTGTGAAGCGGGCACGCCAGTGTTCGTGGAGTCGTCGTTGAAATACCACTCTGGTCGTATTGGACTTCTAACCTCGGACCCTGATCGGGTTCAGGGACAGTGCCTGGTGGGTAGTTTAACTGGGGCGGTTGCCTCCCAAAATGTAACGGAGGCGCCCAAAGGTTCCCTCAGCCTGGTTGGCAATCAGGTGTCGAGTGCAAGTGCACAAGGGAGCTTGACTGTGAGACTGACGGGTCGAGCAGGGACGAAAGTCGGGACTAGTGATCCGGCACCGGCATGTGGAAGCGGTGTCGCTCAACGGATAAAAGGTACCCCGGGGATAACAGGCTGATCTTCCCCAAGAGTCCATATCGACGGGATGGTTTGGCACCTCGATGTCGGCTCGTCGCATCCTGGGGCTGGAGTAGGTCCCAAGGGTTGGGCTGTTCGCCCATTAAAGCGGCACGCGAGCTGGGTTTAGAACGTCGTGAGACAGTTCGGTCTCTATCCGCCGCGCGCGTCAGAAACTTGAGGAAGGCTGTCCCTAGTACGAGAGGACCGGGACGGACGAACCTCTGGTGTGCCAGTTGTCCTGCCAAGGGCACTGCTGGTTGGCTACGTTCGGAAGGGATAACCGCTGAAAGCATCTAAGCGGGAAGCCTGTTCCAAGATGAGGTTTCTCACCACCTTCGAGTGGTTAAGGCCCCCTATAGACCATGGGGTTGATAGGCCGGAACTGGAAGCACGGTAACGTGTGGAGGTGACCGGTACTAATCGGCCGAGGACTTACTGACAAAGGTTGCTACGCGTCCACTGTGCGGTATCTGAAACAACACACAGATACCCCGGCTTTTTCCCATGAACCCCCCTTCTTTACCGGGGTGGGGTTGGTGGGTGGGAGCGCGCGGGGGTGTGTGGATAGTTTCATAGAGTTACGGCGGCCATAGCGGTAGGGAAACGCCCGGTCCCATTCCGAACCCGGAAGCTAAGCCTGCCAGCGCCGATGGTACTGCACTCGACAGGGTGTGGGAGAGTAGGACACCGCCGGAACATCCTTCGAGATAGGGGACCCAGAATCTGGGTCCCCTATCTGCGTTTGAGCATCTGACAGAGCTCCGACGAACCTTGCCGCGCCCGCTCCCCACCGCGGGCGCGTGATTGAATCTGTGGGTACAACCTCTCTTCGCGACACCAAGAAAGGCAGCACCGTGCCGGAACAAAACGACGATCGGAAGCCCTTCCGGCGCGGCGCTCCCGATCCCGGGTCCGGTCGGCGCGGCGACAACCAGGACTCGGCCAAACGCGGCGGGGGATTTCAGCGCCGCGCCGACTCCGGGGAAGGCGGGGGCTTCACCCGCCGCGGGGAATCGGGCGGACAGAGCCGACGGGACAGTTCATCCGACCGGGGTGGTCACCAGCGGCGCGAAAGTTCCGGCGGGTTCAACCGTCGTGGTGACAACGCGGGTTCCGGCCAGCGCGGTGGCTTCGGCGAGCGTCGTGGTTCCGGCGACCGGGGTGGTTTCAAGCGCTCTGAGTCCGGCGACCGGAGTGGTGACACCGGTGGTTTCCGGCGTGGCGGCGACGCGGCCAAGGGCGGCGGGTTCCAGCGACGGGACGAGTCCGCGGGCCGGAGCGGCTCGGGCGATCGTAGTGGATTCAAGGGCCGGAGCGATGCCGGAGAGCGGCGCGACGAGACGCGCGGTGGATTCCGATCCAGAGAGGACTCCGGTGCTCGCGGTGGGTCCGATCGTGGCGAGACGCGCGGTGGATTCAACCGGCGCCGTGAGGATTCCGGCGACCGTAACGCTGCCCGCCGCGGTGAACCGAGCGCGCGCGGCGGGTTCGGACGACGCGGAGATTCCGCGGAGCGCGGTGATGCGGGACGACGGGCTGACTCCGGCTTCCAGCGTCGAGATGACGCGACCCAGCGCCCTCGACCGGATCGCGATGCCCGCAGGGGCGGCGAAAACCGCGAGGATCGCGCTTCACGCGGTGACGCATCGCAGGATCGCCGTCGAGGCGGGGAAGGCGCCCGTGAGAGTGCGGGCCGTGCCCTCGACCGCCGCCCGCCGCGGCCGGAGGAGCCGGATCTGCCGGACGAGGTGCAGGCCGCCGATCTCGACACGGCAGTGCGCCGTGATCTGCTCAGCTTGGACAAAGGCAACGCCGAAACGGTCGCCCGTCACCTGGTGATGGCCGTGCGCCTGCTCGACGACGACCCGGGCCTGGCTCTCGCGCACGCCAGGGCCGCGCGGCAGCGTGCCGGACGGATCGCCGTCGTCCGTGAGACCGCGGGCGTGGTGGCTTACCACGCCGGCGAATGGGCCGAGGCATTGTCGGAACTGCGCACCGCGCGCCGGATGTCCGGCGGCTCCGGGCTGCTGGCCGTCATGGCCGACTGTGAGCGTGGTCTGGGACGCCCGGAACGCGCGATCGAACTCGGTCGCAGTGACGAGGCGCGCGCCTTGCGCGGCGACGAGGCGACCGAGCTGCGGATCGTCGTCGCCGGCGCGCGGATGGATCTCGGCCAGTACGACCAGGCCGTCGTTACCTTGCAGACCTCGGATCTCGATCCCTCCCGGACCGGTTCCGCGGCGGCCCGGCTCTTCTACGCATACGCCGACGCCCTCGTCGCCGCCGGCCGCACGGACGAGGGCCTCACCTGGTTCCTCAACGCCGCGTCGGCCGATCTGGACGGCGAAACGGATGCGGAAGAACGCGCCGCCGAACTCACCGGGGAAAACAACATCTGATCCTTGCGATGCAGAGAGCATTCGGCCGCGACGTCCACTGCGACGAGCGGTCTCAGCAGATCGAGGCGGAACGAACGGGCGGCTCGTAGGGCCACACTCGCTCACATCAGGCGGGCCGACGCTTTCCCTTCTGAGGTAGCGGTGGCGCGGTAGGCGCCTAGTGGTTGGTCGTGCCCCGTAGGTCGCCCGGCGTCCTACGGTCTCGGTTTCGCGGTGACCGCGTACACCCGTGGCAGGCTATTCATTCTGACGTGCGACGTGCTGAGACCCATGGTGCTGAGTTCGATCGGCAAGAGAGACTGTGATGGGCGCAGCGGGCAAATCGGATGCTCGTCTTGCCCTGCGGTCGCACGAGTCGCGCCGCGCATCTTGCTTGGCTCCATCGCATGCCACGGCTCCGGCGATCCGGGAGGCGGGCCGACCGACCGCCTGGTTCGAGTATGGGGAAGCGTTCGCCGCGCGAGCTGGTTGTGGTGGCGGTCATACCTCTGGGGAAGGCGTGCGAGGAGGGGAGGAAGCCCCAGCCCTCCTCTGCGAAAGTGCGCTGTGACGCCTGCGATCCGCAGTATCCGAGTGTCTGATGCCACGTCTTCCGGGTCCGTGGTCTGGCGTAGGGTTCGAGTGTCTCGGCCTCACCGAGCGGCTGTGCTGCCGGAGGGGTCCGGCGGTTATGAGTCGGCACGGCGCCGATCGGTGACACGGAGTGAGAGTGGTGTGAAGCGGCTACGAGATCGCTACCGAGCCCTGCTGCTGGATCTGGACGGCACGCTGTATCGCGGTCACGAGGTGATCGAGGGGGCGCCGGAGGCGCTGGCCGCGGCAGGACAGGCGGAGCAGCGGCTGGTGTACGTCACCAACAATGCCAGCCGCGGGCCGCACGTCGTGGCCGTGCATCTGTCGGAACTCGGCTTCCCCGCGTCTCCCGACGACGTGGTCACCAGCGCCCAGGCGGCGGCACGGTTACTGGCCGAGCGGCTCGGCCGGGGAGCGCGGGTGCTCGTCGTCGGCACCGACGACCTGGCCGCCGAGGTGGACGCGGTCGGGCTGCGCGCGATTCGGCGCTTCGACGGCGACGCTCCCGCCGCTGTGGTGCAGGGACATTCACCTCACACCGCATGGCCGGATCTCGCCGAAGCGGCCTACGCCCTGCGCGCGGACGCACTCTGGGTCGCGGCGAACACCGACCGGACGCTGCCGAACGAACGCGGCCTCGCGCCGGGCAACGGTGCGATGGTCGCCGCGCTGCGCACCGCTTCCGATCGGGAGCCGATCGTGGCGGGCAAACCGCATGCGCCGCTGCTCGAGGACGCTCTCGTCCGAGCCGGTTCCCGCAGCGCCTTGGTGGTGGGCGACCGTCTCGACACCGATATCGAAGGCGCCAACCGGGTCGGGCTCGACTCGTTGCTGGTGCTCACCGGCGTCAGCACCCTGGACGAACTGCGCAACGCCCCGGTCGGGCAGATCCCGACCTATGTCGCAGACACCCTCGACGCCCTCAACCACGCGGTCGTAGCCGCCGAGCCGGAAGCCGACCTCGGCGAGTTGCTCCAGCGCAACCCGGGACGAGCTGTGACGGTACGCGCGTCGGATTCGGAAATCCGATAGCGTTGACGCCACGATGACTACTCCTATGCCTCGTCCGAACGGTCCCGGTACGGCCGCCGGTCAGCAAGGTCACCGCCCCGGGGCGCCCTTGCCCGGTCAGCACCTGCCGGGCGCGCAAGGGCGTCCGGAGCCCGCCGATCCGGATCGAATCCGTGGCGAGGTCGACAGTCTGCTCGCCGAACTCGACCGCCCCGGCCGGGCCGCGCCCGCGGCCGAGAGCGCGGAGGCCGGAGTCGACATCACCCGTCGCGCTCGCATCCTGGAGCAGGCACATGACGTGCTGGTACAGGCCTTGGCCACGGTGGACAAGATCTGAGGTGGCCAGACGCGCACGGGTGGACGCGGAGCTGGTTCGCCGCGGATTGGCGCGATCGCGAGAACACGCGGTCGAGCTGATCGGCGCGGGCCGCGTCCTGATAGCTGGAACGGTCGCGGTGAAGCCGGCGACCGCAGTCGAGGCGGGCACACCACTGCTGGTCCGCGAGGAGCCCGACGAGGTCTCCTGGGCCTCGCGTGGCGCGCACAAACTGCTCGGCGCGCTGGAGCGGTTCGAGCCGGAAGGGCTGTCGGTGTCGGGCAAGCGCTGCCTGGACGCGGGCGCCTCGACCGGCGGCTTCACCGACGTGCTGCTCGCGCGGGAAGCGCGGGAGGTCGTCGCGGTCGACGTCGGGTACGGCCAGCTGGTGTGGCGGCTGCGCAACGACGAGCGGGTCAGGGTCTTCGACCGGACCAACGTGCGCGGTCTGACACTCGAAACCATCGGCGGCCCGGTCGAAGTGGTGGTGGGCGACCTGTCGTTCATTTCGCTGAGCCTGGTGCTGCCCGCGCTCGCGGCCTGCGCCGCGGCAGGCGCCGACCTGCTGCCCATGGTGAAGCCGCAGTTCGAGGTCGGCAAGGAGCGGGTCGGTTCCGGCGGCGTGGTGCGTGATCCCGCGCTGCGCGCCGAAGCGGTGCGTACGGTGGCGGCGGCCGCCGCAGGGCTGGGCCTGCGCACTGTCGGTGTCGTGGCGAGCCCGTTGCCGGGTCCGTCCGGCAATGTCGAATACTTCTTGTGGTTGCGTAAGGACGGGCCGGTCGAGTTCGACGGCGAACAGGTCGCGGCGCTGGTCGAGCGTGCGGTTGAGGAGGGTCCACAGTGAACGCGCCGGGCCGGCGCCACGGCCGGGAGATTCTGCTGGTGTCCCATCCGGGCCGCGCGGAGATCATCGAGACCGCCCACCGGGTGGCGAAGATCTTCGCCGACGCGGGCATCTGCCTGCGTGTGCTCGCCGACGAGGCGGACAGCACGCGATTCGCGGCCGAGCCGGGAGGCTATCCGGTGTGCGTGGTCGAACACAGCCCGCAGGCCGCGGTCGGTTGCGAGATGGTGCTCGCGCTCGGTGGCGACGGAACCTTTCTGCGCGCCGCCGAGTTGGCGCGCCCGGCAACGGTGCCGGTGCTCGGTATCAACCTCGGCCGCATCGGTTTTCTCACCGAGGCGGAGGCCGAGCATCTGGACGATGCGCTCGCACAGGTGGTCCGGCGCGACTACACGATCGAGCATCGGATGACGATCGACGTCACGGTCCGGGTCGACGACGAGATCACCGACAGCGGTTGGGCGTTGAACGAGGCGAGCATCGAGAACGCTTCCCGCATGGGCGTGCTGGAAGTGGTGCTGGAGGTCGACGGCCGGCCGGTGTCGGCCTTCGGCTGCGACGGCATCCTCATCGCGACGCCGACCGGATCGACCGCCTACGCCTTCTCCGCGGGCGGTCCTGTGGTGTGGCCGGAACTGGAAGCGTTGCTCGTGATTCCGAGCAATGCCCATGCTTTGTTCGCGCGCCCGCTGGTCACCAGCCCGGATTCGCGGATCGCGGTCGAGTCCGTGGCGACAGGTCACGATGCGATAGTTTTCCTGGACGGCAGGCGCACGCTCGCACTGCCCAGCGGGGGCCGGGTCGAGGCGTTTCGCGGCGCCGAACCGGTGCGCTGGGTGCGGCTGGACTCCGCACCGTTCGCCGACCGGATGGTGCGGAAGTTCCAATTGCCCGTGACAGGCTGGCGTGGCCGACGGCGAACGGAGAGCACGAGTGCTGACAGAGATCAGGATTGACGGCCTTGGCGTCATTTCCAAGGCGACCGCGCAATTCCATGCGGGCCTGACCTGCCTGACCGGCGAGACCGGCGCGGGCAAGACGATGGTGGTGACCAGCCTGCATCTGCTCAGCGGCGCCCGCGCGGACGCGGGCCGCGTGCGGCTCGGCGCGTCCCGCGCCGTGGTGGAGGGCCGCTTCACCGTCGACGACGTCAACGAAGCCGCCCGTGCCGAGGTCGCGCAGGTGCTCGAAGCGGCCGCGGCCGAGCAGGACGACGACGGCAGCGTCATCGCGATCCGCACGGTCGGCAGCGATGGACGCTCCCGTGCCCATCTCGGCGGCCGCGGCGTCCCGGCCTCGGTGCTGGCCGACTTCACGGCGCCGTTGCTGACCGTGCACGGCCAGAACGATCAGCTGCGTTTGCAGCGCCCCGAGCTGCAGTTGTCGGCGCTGGACCGATTCGCGGGCGACACGGTGAGTGCTCTGCTGCGCAAGTACCAGGTGCTGCGCCGATCGTGGCTCGACGCCCGCACCGAACTGCTCGAACGGACCGCGCGCAGCAGGGAATTGGCCCTCGAGGCCGATCGGCTCAAGCACTCGTTGAACGAAATCGACGCCGTCGCGCCCGAACCCGGCGAAGACGTGCGCATCGTCGACGAGGTGCGCAGGCTCAGCGATCTGGATTCGCTGCGAGACGCGGCGGCCACCGCTCACGGTGCGCTCGCCGGAGCGGCCGACGCACCCGAAGACGGTTCCGGCGCGCTGGAAGCGCTCGGCGCCGCGCGCGCCCGCATCGAGGCCGCCGACGATCCGGCGCTGGTCGCGCTCGCGCCGCGCTTGGCCGATGCCATCGCGGTGGTGGTCGACGTGACCACCGAGCTGAGCGGGTACCTCTCCGACCTGCCTTCAGACCCGGGAGCCCTGGATTCGCTGCTCACCCGGCAGGCCGAACTGAAGACGCTGACCCGTAAGTACGCACCCGACATCGACGGGGTGCTCGCCTGGGCGCAGGAGGCGCGCAGCCGGCTCGGCTCGCTCGATGTCTCCGAGGAGGCGCTGGCCAAGCTCGCCGCCGAGGTGGAGACCGCCGCCGATCGGGTGCGCGAGGCGGCGAAGAAGCTGAGCGCCGCGCGGGCCAAGGCCGCGGGCAAGCTGGCGGCCGCGGTGAGCGCCGAGCTGGGTGGCCTGGCGATGGGGAAAGCGCGCTTGGAGGTCGAGGTGCGGCCGCTGCCCGCGAGCGCGCAGGACTCGGCGCCGCTCACCATCGACGGCCGGGAGTTGCACGCCGGGACCACAGGCGTCGACGAGGCGGAATTCCGGCTGTCGGCGCATTCGGGAGCGCAGTCGTTGCCGTTGAGCAAGAGCGCATCCGGCGGCGAGTTGTCGCGTGTGATGCTCGCGCTGGAAGTGGTGCTCGCCGGTTCCGATCACGGAGCGACCATGGTGTTCGACGAGGTCGACGCCGGTGTCGGCGGCCGGGCCGCGGTGGAGATCGGGCGCAGGCTGGCCCGGCTGGCGCGTACCCACCAGGTGATCGTGGTGACCCATCTGCCGCAGGTCGCGGCGTTCGCCGACACGCACCTGGTCGTCGACAAATCCGATGACGGCAAGGGCGCCGTGAACAGTGGCGTGCGTGCGCTCACCAACGACGAGCGGGTGATCGAACTGGCGCGCATGCTGGCCGGTCTCGACGACACCGAGACCGGCCGGGCGCACGCGGAGGAACTGCTGGCGACGGCGCGCGCCGAGAAAGCGGGCGCCGAGGCGGCGACGCGCTGAGCGCGCCGGTCAGCGCACCGCCTTCTGCGCGCCCTTGATGAACTGGCCGATCAGGTTCTTCAATCCGAATTCCAGCACCTTGGCGGGCACCGGCAGCTTCGGGTCGGAGTCCATCGTGTAGGAGACCAGGGTGCCGTTGTCCGCGTCGGCGAAGGTGACGATGCCGACGTGGCGTTTCACCGGCGCGCCCTTGACGATCTTGTACTCCATCCGCTCGCCGGGCACGAGCTTGGTGATCTCCTCGGTGACGCCGACCGGGCCGAGGCCGATCAGGTGCTGGGCGCCGACGCCTTCCCGTTCGGTGAGGCCGGGCTTGACCAGCTTGACCTGCACGGGAATGAAGGGGCTGATGCTCTCGCGGTCGGCGAAGAGCCGATAGACGACCTCGCGCGGGGCGGCGATGACGGCGTCGACGGTGGTGCTGGCCATAGGTTCTCCTCTTCGAACTATCTGTGACCGGCAGCATATAGCTACCGGGTGCGCCACTCGGTGCACGTGTCGTCCGCGTCACACTCGGCGCGGAGCCGTGCGGGCTGGTGATCAATGATCGAAATGCCGACGCCAACCGGTCCTGAATCGGTTCGCGGATCTGCTCCGGGTCGAGCGGCGCAGCAGCCTCGCCAGAAACGTTGGGGTTGTCGCGGCGGCCGACAATCAGAACGGTTTATCGGCGCGGTAGCGGCTCGTTCGCTGAACTTCGAACCGGGCTGTAATGCGGCGCGTGGTCTGGTTGGAAACGCCGGTCGTATCGCCGCGGTTCACACGGCGGCGCGGACGATCGGGCCGAGTGTCATGATCGTCTATCCGCATTCTCGGATTGCTTGGGAAATCCGCTTTACCAGCATAAATATTGAAACTTATGTCGAGCGTCGCGTTGCATTCCGGTGCTGGCGGCCGGATGCCGGGCCTTGTTCGGGCGATCGTCAGACGGAGAAACGGTGGACGAATGCAGGCGATGAGACGGCGCGCCTCCACCAATGGTTGAGAGTTTGCCGCCATCATCGGCGCATGAGGATGCCGGCGCTGTTGTCGAGAAACACCGAAACGCTTCCTGGTCTGATCGGGACGGCCCGGGTGGATCGCAACACCCGGCGGCTGCTCGGGCGGGTCGGGCCGGGCGACATCGTCATCCTCGACGAGATGGACCTGGACCGGATGACCGCCGACCGGCTGGTCGAGGCGCGCGTCGGCGCGGTGATCAACACTTCGCCGTCCATCTCCGGCCGCTACCCGAATCTGGGTCCCGAAGCGCTCGTGGCCAACGGGATCCTGCTGCTGGACACCGTGAGCTCGGACGCGTTCAAGAAGATCAAAGACGGCGTCAAGGTCCGCGTCGTCGACGGCGTGGTCTACGCCGACAAGCTGATCAAGAAGGAGCCGGAGGTCCTCGTCGAGGGCATCGAGCTCACCCGGTCCGCCATCGCGGAGCGGATGATCGAGGCGCGCAATGGACTGGCCGATCACCTGGAAGCCTTCGCGGGCAACACCATCGAGTTCATCCGGACGGAGAGCGCGCTGCTCATCGACGGCTTCGGCGTCCCGGAACTGAACCTGGTGATGAAGCACCGGCACGTGGTCGTCGTCGCAGACGGCCCGGATCACGCCGAGGATCTGCAGCGGCTCAAGCCGTTCATCAAGGAGTACGCCCCGATCCTGATCGGCGTCGGCCGGGGCGCCGACACGCTGCGCAGGCGGGGCTATCGGCCCGACGTCATCGTCGGAGACCCCGACGAGATCACTTCCGCGACGATGAAATGCGGCGCCGAGGTGATTCTTCCCGCCGACACCGACGGCCACGCGAAGGGGCTGGAACGCATCCAGGACCTCGGCATCGGCGCGACGACCTTCCCCTCCTCGGGTTCGGCCGCCGACCTGGCGCTGCTGCTGGCCGATCATCACGGCGCCGCACTGATCGTCACGGCGGGAGCGCCCGCTTCGCTCGACGACTTCTTCGATCGCGGCCGCCGCGACAGCAATCCGGCTACGTTCCTCACCCGGCTCAAGGTCGGCACGAAGCTGATGGACGCGAAAGCCGTCGCGACCCTGTACGGCAGCCGGGTGTCCGGGATCGCCGTCGCGCTGGTGGTGCTGGCGGCGCTGGTCGCCGTGATCGTCGTTTTGCTGGCGTCCAACAGTGGCGGGGACTTCACGGATTGGGGTGTGGACACCTGGAACCGCTTCGCGCGGTGGGCCCAAGGGCAGTTCGGATCGTGGGAACTCTAAAGGGAGAACGATGATATCGATGCGCCGGCACGCCATCTCGATTGCCGCGATCTTCCTCGCACTCGCGATCGGAGTGGTGCTCGGATCCCAGACGCTCGCGGCCGATCTGCTGTCGGGATTGCGGGCGGACAAGACCGATCTGCGGCAGCAGGTCGACACCCTGACCGAGCAGAACCGCAGGCTCGGGGACCAGGCCGGCGCCGCCGACCGGTTCATCGCCGGATCCTCCGGTCGCATCCTCGGCGGTGCGCTCGCCGACCGCGGCGTCGTGGTGTTCACCACGCCGGACGCCGACCCCGGGGACGTCGACGCGGTGACCCGATCACTCGAGATGTCCGGCGCCGGCGTCACCGGCCGGATCGCGCTGACCGAGGCATTCGCCGACGCGACCGAGGGCGACCGGATGCGCACGGCCGTCACCAACGTCATCCCGGCGGGTGCGCAACTGCGTACCGGCGCGGTGGACCAGGGCAGTATGGCCGGTGATCTGCTCGGCCTGGTCCTGCTGTTGGACCCGGCCAACGGGCAACCTCGGGGCACTCCGCAGGAGCTCGAGCTGGTGCTGGAGACCCTGCGCGGTGGCGGTTTCCTCGCCTATGGTGACACGCCGGTCCGGCCCGCGCAGCTCGCGGTCGTGATCACCGGCGACGGCATCGACGCCGCCGAGAACAGTGCTGGGGCGAATATCGCCCGCTTCGCCGGAGCCCTGCGTGGCCGTGGCACCGGGGTGGTCCTCGCCGGTCGCGCCGGCGCCGCGGACGGGCAGGGGCCGATCGCCGTCGTCCGCGCCGACGCCGCGCTCGCGGCCCAGGTGAGCACCGTCGACAACCTCGAACGAGAGCTCGGCCGCGTCACCACCGTGCTCGCGCTCGGTGAACAGCTCGGCGGCGGCGCGGGCCGCTACGGCACCGGCGCCAAAGCCGCCTCGCTGACCCTGGCCGCGGTCCCGGGCTGAGCGGCCCGACGACTTCCGTCACCGCCGGAGCCAGGGGATTCCCGCGCCCGCTCGGGCCTCCGACAACCGTTGCGGTGGGTCGCCCGGCTCCGGCTACCGGTCACCCGTGCCCAGCGTGACGCGACCCGGCTCACACTCGGGCCGCCGATGCTCTGATCGGCGGCCTGGCGACTGGTGAGCAAACTCGCGTGGCATTCGAACGGACGGGCGGATTCGTGTTACCGTGAAGACCCGTGGGTCAAACACGGATTCAGGCGCGAACGGCCACGAAGCACATCTTCGTCAGCGGTGGTGTCGCCTCCTCATTGGGTAAAGGTCTTACCGCCTCCAGCCTCGGTCAGCTGCTGACGGCGCGTGGGCTGCGCGTCACCATGCAGAAACTCGACCCGTACTTGAACGTCGATCCCGGCACGATGAACCCGTTCCAGCACGGCGAGGTGTTCGTGACCGAGGACGGCGCGGAGACCGACCTGGACGTCGGCCACTACGAGCGCTTCCTCGACCGGGACCTGTCCCGGGACGCGAACGTGACCACCGGGCAAATCTATTCGTCGGTCATCGCCAAGGAGCGCCGCGGCGAGTACCTCGGCGACACGGTGCAGGTGATTCCGCACATCACCGACGAGATCAAGCACCGGATTCTCGCGATGCGCGGCCCGGATCTACAGGGCCAGACCCCGGACGTGGTGATCACCGAGATCGGCGGCACCGTCGGCGACATCGAGTCGCAGCCGTTCCTGGAGGCGGCCCGCCAGATCCGCCACGACGTCGGCCGGGACAACGTCTTCTTCCTGCACGTGTCGCTGGTGCCCTACCTCGCGCCGTCCGGTGAGTTGAAGACCAAGCCGACCCAGCACTCGGTGGCGGCGCTGCGCAATATCGGCATCCAGCCCGACGCGCTGATCCTGCGCTGCGACCGCGAGGTCCCGCAGGCGCTGAAGAGCAAGATCGCGCTGATGTGCGATGTCGAGGTCGACGCCTGCATCTCCACCCCGGACGCGCCGTCGATCTACGACATCCCGCGCGTGCTGCACCGCGAGGGCCTCGACGCCTACGTGGTGCGCAGGCTGGGCCTGCCGTTCCGGGACGTGGACTGGACCGTGTGGGGCGACCTGCTCGACCGGGTGCACTCGCCGCGCGAGACGGTCGAGGTCGCACTGGTCGGCAAGTACGTCGACCTGCCCGACGCCTATCTCTCGGTGACCGAGGCGCTGCGCGCGGGCGGTTTCGCATCGCGTGCCAAGGTGAACATCCGCTGGGTGCCCTCCGACGAGTGCGAGACCCCCTCCGGCGCGCAGCACGCGCTGCGCGACGTGGACGCCGTGCTGATTCCCGGCGGATTCGGCATCCGGGGCATCGAGGGCAAGGTCGGGGCGATCCACTACGCGCGCAACCGCGGCATTCCCCTGCTCGGCTTGTGCCTCGGGCTGCAATGCGTGGTGATCGAGGCGGCTCGCAGGGTGGGACTCGCGGAGGCGAACTCGGCCGAATTCGAACCGGACACACCGCATCCGGTCATCTCCACCATGGCCGACCAGGAGCAGGCCGTGGCAGGTGAAGCCGACCTCGGTGGCACCATGCGCCTCGGGGCGTATCCGGCCACCCTGGCGAAGGGCTCGGTCGTTGCCCAGGCCTACGGCAGCGAGCAGGTCTCCGAGCGTCATCGTCACCGCTACGAGGTGAACAACGCCTACCGCGACAAGATCGCCGAGAGCGGGTTGAAGTTCAGCGGCACCTCGCCGGACGGGCATCTGGTCGAGTTCGTCGAGTTGCCCGCCGACGTGCATCCGTTCTTCGTCGCCACACAGGCGCACCCGGAGCTGAAGAGCCGCCCGACCCGTCCCCATCCGCTGTTCGCGGCGCTCATCTCGGCGGCGCTGAGATACAAAGCGGCCGAACGACTCCCGGTGGACATTCCCGGTGAAGAACTCGCGGGTGCGACGGAAAAGGCGTGACGGCATGACCGACGGGGGAGCTGCCGAGCCGGGTAGCCACGACTTCGAGATCGTCTCCGGCAAGACCGTCTACAGCGGCGCCATCCTGGCGTTGCGGCTCGACCAGGTGCGGATGCCGGGCGGGCGGGTCGTCGAGCGCGAGGTGATCGAGCACCACGGCGCCGTCGCCGTCGCCGCTATCGATGACGACGACAACGTGGTGCTGATCAACCAGTACCGTCACCCGATCGGCAGGCGGCTGCTCGAGCTGCCCGCAGGCCTGCTCGACCTCCCCGGCGAGGATCCGCTCCTGGCAGCGCGCCGGGAGCTGGCCGAGGAAACCGGGTTGGCCGCCCGGGAATGGGCGGTTCTGGTGGACGTGGTGCTCTCGCCCGGATTCACCGACGAAGCGCTGCGGGTCTACCTGGCGCGGGATCTGTACGAAACCGACCGCCCGGAGCCGGAACTGGAGGAGGCGGACCTGGAAGTGGTCCGCATGCCGGTCGACGAGGCCGTCCGCGCCGCGCTGGCCGGGGAGATCGTCAACGCCACGGCGGTCGCGGGCGTGCTCGCGCTGGCGGCCGCGCGAGCGGGCGGCATCGACCCGAGGCCGCCGGACGCACCCTGGGACGGGCAGCCCACGGCCTTCCTCCGCCGCAAGGCGGAGGGGTCCGAAGACTGACCCGAAGGTGCTCGGTCGCGAGCTCGACGCCTATCTCGACCACCTCGCCGTCGAGCGCGGCGTCGCGCCCAACACCTTGGGCGCCTACCGGCGCGACCTCGGTCGCTATCTCGACTTCCTGGCCGGGCGCGGCATCGGCTCGCTCGACGGGGTCGCCGAATCCGACGTCGCCGAGTTCACCGTGGCGTTGCGCTCGGGCGGTGGCGGGCACCCCCCGCTGGCGGCGAGTTCGGTGGCCCGCGCGCTGATCGCGGTGCGCGGCTGGCATCGCTTCGCCGCCGCGGAGGGACTGACCGGCACCGACGTGGCGCACGCGGTCAAGCCGCCCGCGCCAGGACGCAGGTTGCCCAAGGCGCTGCCCTACGACCAGGTGCTGAGATTGCTGGAGGCGGCGGGCGGCGGGCCCGCTGAGGCCGCGGGAGGAGCCGACGGCGGACCGCGCGGCCTGCGTGACCGCGCGCTGCTGGAATTGCTGTACTCCACCGGCGCCAGGATCTCGGAAACGGTCGGCTTGGACGTCGATGATCTCGACATCGAGGAACGGGCGGTCGTGCTGCGCGGCAAGGGGGGCAAACAGCGCTTGGTGCCGATCGGACGTCCCGCGCTCGCTGCCGTGGACGCCTACCTGGTCCGTGGACGGCCCGTGCTCGCCGCGCGGGGAAAGGGCAACGCCGGAGCCCTTTTCCTGAATGCCCGCGGGGCGCGATTGTCACGGCAGAGTGCCTGGCAAGTCCTGCACACCGCGGCCGAACGCGCGGGTATCGCGGCGGTGGTGTCGCCACATACGCTGCGCCACTCCTTCGCCACTCATTTGCTCGACGGTGGCGCCGACGTGCGTGTGGTGCAGGAGTTGCTCGGCCACGCCTCGGTGACCACCACCCAGATCTACACCCTCGTCACGGTCAACACCATGCGCGAAGTCTGGGCCACCGCACATCCGAGAGCGCGGTGACCGTCTCCGCGAGTCCCTCTGGGGGAAGACGGAATCCAGAGCGGAACAAATCGGACTGCGGTCCGGTTGTTGTGGAGCGGGCGTGCGCATTCGATCGCGGCCTTCGGACCACGACGCGAGGAGAGTTGTATGACAGGGTCTTTCATCGTCCACGAGGCCGATGTCGAAGCGGTTCCGCTGCCCGGCGGCGGGTCGTTCCGGCTGCTCGAGGACAGCGAGAACTCCGGAGGGCTGTTCGGCGCCAATCGCCTGACTCTGGCCGCGGGCGCGGACGGCACCCGGCCACACCACCATATGAAGTCGACCGAGATCTTCTATGTGCTCGGCGGCGCGATGGAGTTTCTCGTCGACGGCACCCGGAGCGTGGTGGGCAAAGGTGGCCTGGTGGTGGTTGCGCCGGGCGTCGTGCACGCCTTCGGCGCCACCGCCGACGGGCCTGCTGAATTCCTGGCTGTGCTCACACCCGGTATCGTCCGCTTCGAATACTTCCGGCAACTCGGCCGGATCGCACGCGGGGAGGCGGACTGGGACAGCATGAACGAATTGCACGACCGGTTCGACGTTCATTTCGATGGCGGACCGCAATGGCGCTGACCAGGGCGGGCCGAACACGCCGCGCGCAGGCGCGGCACTCGAGTGCCGTCAAGCGGTAGCGTCTATTCAGAGCTGGACCGCACGAAAGCGAGGTCGGCCCTGATCGGCCTCGCTACGCTCGGCGAGGCAACGGGCAGGAACGTATAAGGAGCAGCGGATCGTGACTACAGCCGGCGCGGCAGAGCCGCCGATGGGTGCTGGGGCGGAGCCGCTTACGGGCTCGCGACCGGGTCCGTACTCGGAAGCCGCGGCGGAAACGCTGTGGGGCCACGGAGTGGAGCCGGTCCCGGAGGACGCGACGCTCGGTCCGACCGGACGGCCGTTGCGGCTGGTGCCGGACCCGCCGCCGGTCAGCGAGCACGGTGACGCGCTGATCGTGGCCATGTGCAACCAGAAGGGCGGGGTCGGCAAGACCACCTCCACCATCAATCTCGGTGCCGCACTGGCCGAATACGGCCGTCGCGTGCTGCTGGTCGATCTGGATCCACAGGGCGCGTTGTCGGCCGGTCTCGGTGTCGCTCACCACGATCTCGATTCGACGGTGCACAACCTCCTCATCGGTTCCAAAGTGTCCATCGACGACGTGCTGATGCAGACCCGCGTCGAGAACCTGGACCTGCTGCCGAGCAACATCGACCTGTCCGCCGCGGAGATCCAACTGGTCAACGAGGTGGGCCGGGAACAGTCGCTCGGCCGCGCGCTGGAGCCCGTGCGCGGCCGCTACGACTACATCCTCATCGACTGCCAGCCCTCGCTCGGCCTGCTCACGGTCAATGCCCTGGCCTGCTCCGACGGTGTGATCATCCCGATGGAATGCGAGTATTTCTCGCTGCGTGGGCTCGCGCTGCTCAACGACACCGTGGAGAAAGTGCGGGACCGGCTGAACCCGCGGTTGAGCCTGTACGGAATAGTGGTCACCATGTTCGACGCCCGACTGCTGCATTCCCGCCAGGTCATGGCGCGAGTCGTCGAGGTGTTCGGTGACCTGGTCTACGACACCGCCATCGCTCGGACCGTCCGATTCCCGGATGCCAGTGTCGCGGGCGAACCCATCACCACATGGGCGCCGAAATCCGGCGGCGCCGAAGCGTATCGGTCGATGGCCCGAGAAGTCATCCACCGATCGGGCCGGTGAGCGGCCGCTCCGACCCCTCGTCTGCGTCCCACAACGACCCGTCCGGCCAGGGGTCTCCCGCGGCCGGATCGACACCCGCGCCGGACGACCGTTCGTCCCACTCCGGTGGGCCGGACGAACCCGTGCGTCCGGTTCCCGCACTCGGGAACGCGGCGGCCGCATTCATAGCCGCGGGCCGGGACGCCGTGCCTCGCCGCCCGAACGCGGCCGTCGCCGGCGACACGGTTGGACGAACCGAACCGGTCAGCGCGGCTGCCCCACGTCCGCGGGAAGACACCGACCGACCGTTCGTGGACGTCTCCGATCAGCGCACCGAGGCGGCCGCGCCGGACGTCGCCGAGACGCGGGCCGATCGGTCCACCGACGCACCGGACGTTTCCGGTTCTTCCCCGGTCGCTTCTGGCTTGTCGTCGGTCGGGCCCGGTTCTTCGCCGGACGCTCTCGGTTCTTCGCCGGACGCTCTCGGTTCTTCGCCGGACGCTCTCGGTTCTTCGCCGGACGCTCTCGACTCTTCGCCGGACGCTCTCGACTCTCCGCTGGACGCGCCCGACTCTCCGCCGAACGCACCGAGTTCTCCGCCGAATGCACCGAGCTCTCCGCCGAACGCACCGAGCTCTCCGCCGAATGCACCTGCTCCAAGCGGTGTTTCACCGGAGACGCAACAACCACCGGCGGCCGACCCGCAGGCATCCGGATTCCGGCTGCGCCTGAGCAACTTCGAGGGTCCGTTCGACCTGCTGCTCACCTTGATCAGCTCGCGCAAGCTGGACGTCACCGAGGTGGCGTTGCACAAGGTCACCGACGAGTTCATCGCCTACACCAAGGCCCTGACCGCGAGCATGGCGCGGCAGAACACCTTGCGGGCGGACAAGATCCTGGATCAGACCACCGAATTCCTGGTCGTGGCCGCCACGTTGCTCGATTTGAAGGCGGCGCGGCTGCTGCCGTCCGGTGAGATGACCGACGCCGAGGACCTCGAACTGCTCGAGGCGCGCGACCTGCTGTTCGCCCGGCTGCTGCAGTACCGCGCGTTCAAGCAGGTCGCCGAGTTGCTCGGCGAGCTGGAGGCGGCCGCGCTGCGCCGCTATCCGCGCGCGGTCGGCCTGGAGGAGCGCTACGCCGACCTGCTGCCCGAGGTTAGGCTGGGTGTCGGGGCGGCCGAGTTCGCCGCGATCGCCGCGGCGGCCTTCCGGCCCCGTCCGGTACCCAAGGTCGGGCTCGACCACTTGCATACACATGCGATATCGGTGGCCGAGCAGGCGGCGCTGGTGCTGGAGCGGCTCAAACAGCGTGGTGCGGGTGCGTGGACCTCCTTCGGTGAACTGGTCGCAGACTGCGAGGTCCCGGTGCAGATCGTGGCCCGCTTCCTGGCGCTGCTCGAGCTGTATCGCGGGAAGACGATCGAGTTCGACCAGCCCGATCCGCTCGGTCCCTTGGCGGTGAGCTGGATCGGCGACGAAGCCGCGCAACAGGTGGAGACCGTGACTATCGAGGAGGACTACGGGTGAGCGAGCACAGCGCGCGATCGCGCACGACGGAGCCGGGCTCCGGCGAGGTGCGGTCGTGAGTGAGGCAGTGGTGGAACTCACCCCCGAGCCGCTTGAGGACGCCGATTTCCGTTCGGCGCTGGAGGCCATGCTGCTGGTCATCGATGCTCCCGCACCGGTTGACCAGCTCGCCGCCGCCCTCGGCGACACCCGGGAGCGGGTCGAGCACACGCTGCGCGCGATGTCCGCCGAGCTGTCGGCGCGGTCCAGCGGGATAGATCTGCGTTTCGTGGGTGACGGCTGGCGCTTCTATACTCGCAGCGAGTACGCGCCGTATGTGGAGCGGATGCTGCTCGACGGCTCCCGATCGAAACTGACCAGGGCGGCGTTGGAAACGCTGGCGGTGGTGGCATACCGTCAGCCGGTGACCAGGACCAGGGTCAGCGCGGTGCGTGGCGTGAACGTCGACGGCGTGATGCGCACACTGCTGGCCAGAGGTTTGATCGCCGAGGCAGGTGTCGACCCGGAGACCAACGGGACGCTGTATTGCACGACCGAGCTGTTCCTGGAACGGATCGGGCTCGCTTCGCTCAGCGACCTGCCGCCGCTGGCGCCCCTGCTTCCGGGCGTCGACCTGATCGATGAGATCAACGAGAGCCTGGAGACCGACCCCCGGTACACCAGGTTGAAAAAACCCGCCGAGGCCGATTTGGACCTCGGCACCGAATAGTGACAGGACACGATGAATACCGCTCGCCGAGATGGCACACCGGATCGTAGGAAACGCGGAGCGCAGCCCGAACGGGGCGGCGCTGGCCGCGACTCGGGCTCACGCGACGCCCGTTCGGCCCAGCGGGGGATCAACGCCCGCGGCGCCCAGCCGGGTGGCGCGGGCCGGGGTGCGGCGCAACGCGGATCGGCCCAGGCTCCGAGCCCGCAGCGGCATACCGCCGCCCAGCCCGGCAAGAAGAAGCCCAAGCCGCAGCGTCAGGTCGCGCAGCCGCCGCTGCTGAGCAACGCCAAGCCCGCGCGCCACCAGAACGTGGAGATCCCCGAGACCGGCGGCCACACCAAGCTCCCGTGGGGCGAGGGGGAGCGACTGCAGAAGGTCCTCGCCAAGGCGGGCGTCGCGTCGCGTCGCGCCGCCGAGGAGATGATCGCGCAGGGCCGCGTCGAGGTCGACGGCATGATCGTGCGCGAGCAGGGACTGCGCATCGACCCCCAGCACGCGGTCGTGCGCGTCGACGGCACCCGCGTGGTGGTGCGCGAAGAGCTGGTGCACGTCGCGCTGAACAAGCCCAAGGGCTGGCAGTCCACCATGTCCGACGATCTGGGGCGCCCCTGCGTCGGCGACATCGTCGCCGAGCGGATCGCCGCGGGTCAGCGCCTCTTCCACGTCGGGAGACTGGATGCCGACACCGAGGGTCTGCTGCTGCTGACCAACGACGGCGATCTGGCGCACCGGCTCATGCATCCGTCCTTCGAGGTCTCCAAGACCTACTTGGCGACCGTGCAAGGGGAGGTCAACAATCGCGCGGTCACCAAGCAATTGAAGAACGGCGTCGAGTTGGAGGACGGTCCCGCGAAGGTCGACCGGTTCCAGGTGCTCGAGCTGGGGGAGGGACGTTCCCTGGTGAAGGTGGTGTTGCACGAGGGGCGCAAGCACATCGTGCGCCGTCTGCTCGACGCGGTGGGCCATCCGGTCATCCGGCTGGTCCGCACCCATATCGGTCCGGTCGCGCTGGGCGACCAACGGCCCGGCACGCTGCGTGTGCTCGGCCGCGATGAAATCGGCAAACTCTATGAGGCGGTGTCGTTGTGAACGGTGTGGAGATCCCGGTGCAGGCGCCGGCGCGGATGGCCGGTACGAGCCCGCTGGTGGTCGCCATGGACGGGCCGTCCGGCACCGGGAAATCGAGCGTGTCGCGGCGGCTGGCCACCCGGCTCGGCGCCCGGTATCTCGACACCGGCGCCATGTACCGGGTGGCGACGCTGCGCGTGTTGCGGGCGGGCGTCGAACTGACCGACACCGCGGCCATCGCCGCCGCGGTCAAGGAGCTGCCGCTGTCCATCGGCACCGACCCCAGCCGCGAGGTGATCGAGCTCGACGGCGAGGACGTCCGGTCGGAGATTCGCGGTGACGCGGTCACCAAGGCCGTGTCGGCGGTCTCCGCGGTGCCCGAGGTACGTGACCTGCTCGTCGCCATGCAGCGCGACATCACGGCTGTCGCGGGGCGGATCGTGGTGGAGGGCCGCGACATCGGCACCGTGGTGCTGCCCGCCGCCGACGCCAAGATCTACCTGACCGCCTCGGCCGAGGCGCGGGCACACCGGCGCAATCAGCAGAACATCGCCGAGGGCCGGGGCGACGACTACGCGGGCGTGCTCGCCGACGTGCAGCGCCGCGACACGCTCGACTCGACCCGCAAGGTATCCCCGCTGCGCCCCGCCGAGGACGCGGTGCCGGTCGATACCAGCGACCTGTCCATGGACGAGGTCATCGACGAGCTGTATCGCGTCGTCGCGCGGCAGATCTCGGCGACCGGTGCCGGAGGTACCCGATGAACGAGGACGTGCTCGCCGGCGACGGCGTCTGGAGTGACGAAGCCGACTGGGAGCTGGCCGGGCTCGAGGGCGAATTCGAGGACCAGACGCACGTCGCGATGCCGACGCTGGCAGTTGTCGGCCGCCCGAACGTGGGCAAATCCACGCTGGTGAACCGGATTCTCGGCCGTCGCGAGGCGGTCGTGGAGGACATTCCCGGGGTGACCCGCGACCGCGTGTCCTACGAGGCCAACTGGGCGGGGCGGCGCTTCCTCGTCCAGGACACCGGCGGATGGGAGCCCGACGCGAAGGGGCTACAGCAATCGGTGGCCCGGCAGGCCGAACTGGCCATGCAGACCGCCGACGCGATCCTGCTCGTGGTCGACGCCGTCGTCGGCGCCACCGCCACCGACGAGGCGGCGGTGAAGAAGCTGCGACGCTCCGGCGTCCCGGTCATCCTGGTGGCCAACAAGGTCGACGACCAGCGGGTGGAAGCCGAAGCAGCGGCGCTGTGGTCGCTCGGACTCGGTGAGCCGCGCATGGTCAGCGCCGCGCACGGCCGCGGCACCGGCGACCTGCTCGACGACGTCCTCGCAGTGCTCCCCGAGACCCCGCGCGAGGGGACCGGCGGCGCGGGCCCGCGCCGTGTGGCGCTGGTCGGCAAGCCGAACGTCGGTAAGTCGAGCTTGCTGAACAAGCTGGCCGGTGACGAGCGCTCGGTGGTGCACGATGTCGCGGGCACCACGGTCGACCCGGTCGACTCCCTCGTCGAATTGGGCGGCAAGGTCTGGAAGTTCATCGACACCGCGGGGTTGCGCCGTAAGGTCGCCAACGCCAGCGGCACCGAGTTCTACGCTTCGCTGCGTACCAAGTCCGCGCTGGAAGCATCGGAGGTGGCGATCATGCTGATCGACGCCTCGCAGCCGATCACCGAACAGGACCTGCGGGTGATCAGCATGGTGGCCGATTCCGGGCGTGCGCTGGTGCTGGCGTTCAACAAGTGGGACCTGGTCGACGAGGATCGTCGTCTGCAACTGGACCGCGAGGTCGACCGCGATCTGATCCGGGTGCCGTGGGCGCAGCGGGTGAACATCTCCGCGCACACCGGCCGTGCGGTGCAGAAGCTGGTGCCCGCCATGGAGACCGCGTTGGAGTCGTGGGACAAGCGCATCTCGACGGGCAGGCTGAACACCTGGCTGAAGGAAGTGATCGCCGCGACTCCGCCGCCGATGCGCGGCGGCAGGCTGCCCCGCGTGCTGTTCGCCACTCAGGCGACCACTCGTCCGCCCACGTTCGTGCTGTTCACCACCGGCTTTCTGGAGGCGGGCTACCGGCGCTTCCTGGAACGCAGGTTGCGCGAGGAGTTCGGCTTCGACGGCTCACCGGTCCGCATCTCGGTGCGGGTGCGGGAGAAGCGGGATCGGTCGAGGAAGTAGGAGCGCGCGTGCGGGGGTGGTCAGGGGTGGCGTCGCTGCGACCAGGGCTGATCATCCCGCGGTGCCACCGGCGCGGCCGCCCTGCACGCGCAGGACACCGTGCTGGCGATCGCCGCGCGCGAGGGTGACCTCGTGCGTGGCGACTGCTTCGGCGCCGTACTGGCCTGCCGTACCGCGATCGTTGCGCCGACTATCGAACACCGGGTGGTCCGCGGCGTCGCCGATGGTGTGCCGATGCTCTTCGACGCAGAGGTCGCCGTGGGCGTCGAACGGGGGCCGATCCCGCGGCCCGGCGACCGGGTTTCCGTATACCCACCCATTTCCAGTAGAGTGGCTAACTATTGGCGATCTACCTTGATGTCGGGCATTCGACCAATGTTGCTGATGAGATGAGTTATCTTTCAGCTAGATGACGATATGACCATGTCGATCGCGATGTCAGCAAATGACTGGCATCATCCGGTTATGGTCATTCCCAGCGTGCTGCCGGAACCCCCAGCCGTCCTGACGCCGTTCGAGACGGGATGGCCCGTACGTCTCGCCGATACCGACCGTGACCAGCGCCTGCGGCTCGACGGTGTCGCGCGCTACCTGCAGGACGTCGGGTACGACCACCTCGATGTTCTCCAGGACGGCGATATCCACCGACTGTGGGTCATCCGCAGGACGGTGATCGACGCGCTCAAACCGCTCGGGTTCGGCGAGTGGGCGACGCTGCGGCGCTGGCCTTCGGCGACCTCGACCCGGTGGTGCACGATGCGGGTCCAGGTCTGCGGCAGCGCGGGCGGTCTGGTGGAGACCGAGAGCTTCCTGATCCACTTCGGCACCGAGTCGGGCGTGCCCGCGCGGATGAGCGACCGGTTCCTGGCGCCGATGCTGGCCTGCACGACCGAGCACCGGTTGCGCTGGAAGGCCTCGCTCACCGATCCGATGCCCGCGGCAGGCGAGCCCGGCGTCCAGATCCGGCCTTTCCCGCTGCGGGTCACCGACATAGACCTGCTCGACCACATGAACAACGCGGTCTACCTCACCGCGCTCGAGGAGGTCCTCGCCGATCACGCCGAACTGAAATCCGGTCCGCACCGCGTGGTGATGGAATACGGGAAGCCCGTGCGGTCCGGGGAGCACGTCGACCTCGTCACTCGCTGTACGGACTCGAGCCTGGACGTATGGTTCGCGGTCGGCGCGGACTGCCGGGCGATAGCCCGCGTCACCCCTCGCTAACGCGCCAACGCCTCGACGGTGGCGTGTGCGCCCCGGGTGTGCAGTGTGTCCAGGGCCGCCAGATACGCGGTCACGAACCGGGGGTGGTCGATCAGATCGCCGAACAGCGAACGTTCGCCGAGGAAGGCGGTGGGCTGCTCGCGTTGCCGCCGGGCGAGGGGAACCAGCCGGTCGGCGAGCCGGTCCACGATCCGGATCGGCTCGCCTTGCTCGTCGACACCCTCGGCGTAGCGCGCCCAGCTCGCGACAACCGCCGCGGCACAATCGATCTCGCCGTCGGCGGCGAGTTGCGCGCGCACCACCGGCAGCAGCCACTTCGGAATCCGATCGGAGGATTCCGCGCACAATCGGGCCATGGTGTCGCCGATCGCGGGGTTGGCGAACCGGTCGAGCAATGTCCGCTTGTAGGCGTCCAAGTCGACACCGGGTACCGCGCGCAGCGTCGGTGTCGCCTCGGCGTCCATATAGCGCGACAAGAATCGCCGAAAGACCGGATCCCGCGCGGCTTCGTGGACCAGCCGGTAGCCGCTCAGGTATCCGAAGTAGCACAGCGCTTGGTGGCTCGCGTTCAGCAACCTCAGTTTCATCAGTTCGTACGGGGTGACGTCCGCGACGACCTGTACGCCGGCTTCCTCGAAGGCCGGACGGCCGAGTTCGAAGGAATCCTCGAGCACCCATTGCGCGAAGGGCTCGGTCACGACCGGCCAGCGATCGATGAGCCCGTAACGCCGCTCGATCTCACCGCTCGCCTCGGGTGGGGTCCCCGGGGTGATCCGGTCCACCATCGAATTCGGGAAGCGCACGTGCTCCCCGATCCAGGATCCGAGTTCGGGATCGCGCAGATCGGCGAAGGCGCTGAACGCGCGGCGCGCGACGTTCCCATTGCCTTCGATGTTGTCGCAGGACAGCACGGTGAACGGTGCGATTCCCCGGGATCTGCGCCGGGTTAGCGCTTCGGTGAGGTGACCGAAGACGGTGGCAGGCGGGGAATTTCCGGCGAGATCGGCGCGAATCGCGGGATCGTCGGCGTCGAATTCCCCGGTGGCGGCCGCGATCCGGTACCCACCCTCGGTGATGGTGAGCGAGACGATCCGGGTGGCCGGATCGGCGAGTCTCTCCACGACGACCTCGGGATCGTCCGGGGCATATCGGTACTCGATGATGGAGCCGATCACGCGCGTGGTCCAGGCGCCTTCCGGCGCGACCGCCGACAGTGTGTACAAGCCATCCTGCGCCCGGAGCACATCGCGCATGCGGCGATCACCGGGCAGGACGCCCACCCCGCAGATGCCCCACTCGTGCCCGAGGCCGCGTTCGAGCAATCGGTCGAGGTACATCGCCTGGTGCGCGCGATGAAATCCGCCGACGCCGAAATGCACTACCCCCGTCTTGATCCGGGAACGGTCGTAGGTCGGTGTCGAGACGCGACCGCTGAACTCCGTCATTGTCGCCGCCCGTAAGGGCGTTGCCGTCCCCTCCGGCATCCCGCACCTCCCGTGTCGTGTGGATCACACCATATCCCCGAGTAGCCATCGCTCGACGGCCATCCGGGTGTCCTCCTCGACGAGATCGGCGTTGATCGCGGCGGCGGCTGTCACGCCACCGGCAGCGGATTGCACCACCCCGGCGACGATGTCGGTGACGTTGCCCGCCACCCACACGCCGGGAACCGAGGTGCGTCCAGCGGCGTCGGCCACCACATGCGTGCCCGCTCCTGACGGGTGCTCGGCGGTTTCGACGCCGAGGGCGAGCAGCAGCGCATCGCGTGCGACCAGCCGAGGCGCGAACGCCAGCGCGGCGATCGGCACGACCGGCCCGGATTCCAGCCGAGCTCCCGTGATGTGGTCGTTCACCACCTCGAGCGCGCGCACCGCACCCTCCACCACGGCGATGCCGCGAGCCGCGAGCTGCTCGGCCTGTTGCGCTGTCGGCGCGGGAGAGGTGTGCCGAAGCAGCGTCACCCGCGAGCTCCACTGACGGAACAGCAGCGCGTGGTGCACCGAGCCGAGCACGCCGATCGGCTGGTCGCGGATCTCCCATCCGTGGCAATACGGACAGTGCACGACGTCGCGGCCCCACCGTTCCCGCAAGCCGCTGATCGGTGGCAACTCGTCCGCCAAGCCGGTGGTGACGAGCAATCGGCGACCGCGCAGGCGCTCACCGCGGTCGGTCTCCACCACGAACCCGCCTGGCGTCCGTTGCGCGGACACCGCTCGCGCGTACCGTATCCGCCCGCCGTACTGCTCCACTTCCCGCGCGCCGATCGTCACCAGCTCCGCCGGTGGAATGCCGTCGCGGGTCAGCCACCCGTGCACTCCCGCGGCGGGAGCGTTGCGCTGCTCGCGCGCGTCGATGACGAGCACCGAGCGGCGCGCCCGCGCCAGGGTCGACGCCGCCGACAACCCGGCCGCGCCGCCGCCGATCACCACCACGTCCACTTGCTTTTCCTCAGCCATGCCTCACCGTGCCGACAACAGGCGCGCATCGGCAACTATTGTTGCCGTTACGGCAAATCGGGCCGAGCTGTCTCCGCTCGTAACACCGGTGGACCGCACCCGCTACCCGACCGAGACGCACCCGTGCGACTTGCCGGGGCGACCACCCACTCTTCCCGGTCGGGGAACCTACCGGGAGGTTTATCGCCGCATGGCTGGGTAGACCGTCGATGTCCGGATCGACGGCAGAAAGGCTCAGAGCGATGTCCCAACCCATCACCAGCACCTTGGACCCGGAGCAGCAGCGCATCGCGGGCGAAACGCTGCAGGCCACGGTGGTCGACCTGATCGACCTGTCGCTGATCGCGAAGCAGGCGCACTGGAACGTGGTCGGCTCCAACTTCCGCTCGGTGCACCTGGCGTTGGACGAATTGGTCACGGTGGCACGGGAGTTCACGGATTCGGCCGCGGAGCGCGCCACCGCCGTCGGCGTCAGCCCGGACGGTCGCGCCGCGACCGTGGCCAGGGATTCCGGCACGCTCGGCATGGGCGAGGGCTGGCAGCAGGACACCGACATCATCGACACGATCGTCGGCAACCTCGCCGCCGTGATCAAACGGCTGCGTGAGCGCATCGCCGCGACGGAGAAGGCCGATCCGGTGACCCAGGATCTGTTCCTGGCGATCGCGGGCCGGCTGGAACAGTTGCACTGGATGTGGCAAGCGCAGCTCGCCACGGTCTGATGCGCCTGATCACGTGCGCGTTCGGCGCGGCCGCCACCGAGACCACCGCGGTCGCGGTGCGGATCCCCGCCGACCCGCGACACCTTGCCTTGGTCCGCGGGATGGCCGACACCGTGTGCCTGGTCGCCGACTTCCCGCTCGACGCGGCCGCCGACATCCGCCTGGCGATCAACGAAGCCGCCACGATGCTGATGGCAGGCTCCGTGCCCGGCTCGATGCTCGGTTGCGAGTTCACCTACGGCGTGGACCGGATGAGCGTGCGCGTCGACGCCGTCGCGGCCTGCGACGAGCTGCGCGGCGATCCGTTGAGCTGGGAGTTGGTTCGCATGCTCACCAGTTCCCTGTCGATTTCTCGTGACCCTTTTGATTCGGAGATCGCCGGGTATCCGACCGTTATCGAATTCAGTTGGGAACGAGGACCATTTGATGACACGTGAGTTCACGACCGACGGAAATGGCACGACGGGCCGGACGCGCGCGGGCGACAGTTACGACAACATCGAGCCGTGGTTCGAGAAGATGGCCGCTATGGCGGAGGGCGATCCGCACCGCGCCGCGTTGCGCGAGGAGGTGACGCGGCGCTGTCTTCCGCTCGCCGAGCACATTGCCCGCAAGTTCTCCGGACGCGGCGAGTCCTACGAGGACCTGCTGCAGATCGCCCGGGTCGGGCTGGTGCTCGCGGTGGACCGTTTCGACGTCTCGCGCGGCAGCTCGTTCCTCGGGTTCGCGGTCCCCACCATCATGGGCGAGGTGCGCAGGCACTTCCGGGACAACACGTGGTCGTTGCGGGTGCCGCGGCGGCTCAAGGAGATTCAGCTGCGTATCGGCCCGGCCACCGAGGCGCTGTCGCACCGGCTCGGGCGGATGCCGACGGCCAGGGAGATCGCCGCCGAATTGGACGTCGAGGTCGGCGAGGTCACCCAGGCGCTGATCGCAGGCAACGCCTATCAGACCAACTCACTGGACACGGGGGGCCGCGAGGACGGCGATGGCGCGCCGCAAGCGCTCGCCGACACGCTCGGCGCCGAGGAACCGTGCTACAACCTGCTGGAGCAGGCGATGGCGGTGCGCCCGCTGATCGCCGAGCTGCCGCAGCGCGATCGGCAGGTGCTGATCATGCGTTTCTTCGAGTGCCGGACCCAGAGTCAAATCGCTGAACACCTGGGCGTCTCCCAGATGCAGGTGTCGCGCATACTCGCCCGGATACTCGCGGACTTGCGCGAGCGCGCGCTGGGCTCCGACGAACTCGCTACACGCGCGGCCTGACTTCCCTACGTGCGCGGCCGGGCGGCCGAGCCGGTCATCGGCGTGGCGGAGACCTCTCCGCTCCAGCCGCACGGCAGGGCGCAATTGGCGATGACCTTGGTCTCCCGCTCGCCGTTGTCGTAACGCAGCGTGGTGGTTTCCGCGTAAGCGGGATATCCACACGCTCGGCATTTGCCGAAGAAATCGAGGATCTCTTCGGTGCGGGAGTGCGCGATTCGTCGGGCGGGCTTGTCGTCCATAACCTCTCCAGCCAGCGTGCGGTCCTGCCGAGCAGGCGTCTGAGACGTTACGATCGGCCCGCGGGCGCCCACTGGGAATTCCGTGTTCGTTGGGTGGATTCACAGGCGCCGCGCGGGACGATTGGGTGGGTTCCCAGCTTCAGGTGAATGCTGGGCAATCGCAGGGTATTTCCTGCGTATCGCTGGTAGTGGCGGCGAAGCGGGCGCTACTTGACCTCGCCTGTGACTGACGTTACAAAGGAGCTACCCGCCGACCCGAAGTTCTTCGAACCGGCCGACGAGAAGTGCACAAGTTGGTTACCGATGTCATCGATGTAGTCGCGGAGTTCGCGATCGCCCGCAAGACCATTTGGGATCTGTTGCTCGAACCACAGACATATCCGCGCATGTTCACCGGAATCGGCGCGTGCGAGCAGATTCAATCCGCCGACGGCAACGTGGTCTGGCAGATGCGTGTCGGTACCTACCAGACCGGCATCCGCACCCACCAGATCCGGCTGAGCGTGGGCCGGTGGTATGAGAGTTTCGAGATGCAGTACGCCGCGCTGGGCAGCTTCGCCTCGGTGCGGTTGCACGGTGACGAGGAGCGCACCAAGGTCACGGTCACCTATTTCGCGCCGAGCCGGGTGCACCCACGCGTGGCCGAGCTGTCCAATGCGGCGATCGCGGAGTGGACCAAGAGCGGACTCGAGCGGGTAGCCGACGTCGCCAAGGGCGCACGGACCTCGTTGGTGGTCAACGGCGAGGATTCGCCGATCCTGCGCAACGCGGGCGTAGCACGGCAGATGGTGGCCACCGGTGTCGTGCTGCCGGTGCGGCTCGATCGCACCGTGAAACAGCTGCGCTCGCTGGCTAAATGGGGTTTCAACCTGGCGGGCGGGTACGCGGCGGGCGCGGCATACGCGCCGGAGCGCGCCGCGATCATCGATGACCGCGGCACCCGGTCCTTCGCCGAAATGGACGAACGGACCACCGCGCTGGCCGCGGCGATGGCCGCACACGATCTCGGCCCCGGTGACGCCATCGGACTGCTGGCGCGCAACCACGCGGGCATGGTCGAATGCATGGTCGCCGCAGGCAAACTCGGCGTGGACGTGGCCCTGCTGAATTCCGGGCTCGCGGGGCGCACCATCGAGGAGATCGTCCAGCGAGACCGGCTGTCGGCGCTGTTCGTCGACGGTGACCTGGAGGAGTTGGTGCGCTATCTGCATGCCGACATCCCGCGCTACAACACCGACGAACGCCCGCCCGCTCCCGACCGGACGACCGTGGATCAACTCGTGGCCGAGGGGCACACCACGTTTCGCACGCCCGCTCAGCCCGGGCGGCTCATCGTGCTCACCTCCGGGACCAGCGGGACCCCGAAGGGGGCACGCAGGCCGCACCCGAAGGGTTTCGGATCCATTGCGGCATTGCTCTCGCGCATCCCGATGCAGATGGACGAAACCATGCTGATTCCCGCGCCGCTGTTCCACACCTGGGGGCTGGCCGGTCTGCAACTGAGCACCGCGCTGCGCGCCACTGTGGTGCTCGCGGAACGCTTCGACGCCGAGGACTGTCTGCGCCGGATCGCCGAGCACCAGGTCAACACGGTGATCGTCGTGCCGACCATGGTGCAGCGCATCCTCGATCTGCCCCCGCACGTGCGCGCTCGCTACGACACCTCCAGCCTGCGGCACATGATCAGCTGCGGGGCGCCGCTCGCTGGGGCGACCGTCGAGCGTTTCATGGACGCCTACGGCGACGTCCTCTACAACGTCTACGGGTCGACCGAGGTCTCGTGGGCGACGGTCGCCACCCCGGAGGACCTGCACACCTCGCCGACCACGGCGGGCCGCCCGCCGCTGGGCACCAAGGTCGCCGTGCTCGGGCCCGATCACCGCAGGTTGCCGATCGGCGCCACCGGGCATATCTTCGTCGGCAACCACATGCTGTTCGACGGCTACGTCAACTCGGCGCCACCGGACGAGGCACACGGGATGCTGGACACCGGCGACCTCGGCTATCTCGACGCCACGGGCCGGTTGTTCATCGCCGGACGCGACGACGAGATGATCATCTCCGGCGGCGAGAACGTCTTCCCGCGCCCCGTCGAAGAGGCGCTCGCGCACCTGCCGCAGGTCAGCGACGTCGCGGTGGTCGGGGTGCCGGACCGTGAATTCGGTCAGCGACTCGTGGCGTTCGTGGTGAAACGCGACGGAGCCGGGCTCGACTCGGACATGGTCCGCACCTACATCCGCAACCGCTTGAGCCGCTTCTCGGTCCCGCGTGACGTCACTTTCCTCTCGGCGCTGCCCCGCGGCGACACCGGCAAGATCCTCAAGCGCCTGCTCGCCGGTCCCGGCGCGACCCAACCGGATCTGCCCCCGTCGATCAACGGGCTCGGAACCGCGGGCTCGTCCTGATCCGCGAGCGGCGACCCGGCTCGCCCTGCGTGCGTCCTGAAAGGCCGTGGACCTGGCGGGTCAGTAGGCGGTGTCCTCCAGTTCGGCCAACGCGGATTCCAGGTGGTCGAGCAGCCTTGCCACGTCCGGCACGCTGCGGCGGCAGGCGACGATACCGACGTCGAGGCTGTCGGCGTTGCTGGTGAGGGTGATGTTCAGCGCCTGGCCGTCGAGCGGGATGGACAGCGGATAGCTGGCGTCGACCCGCGCCCCGTTCCAGTACTGAGGTTCCCGCGGGCCGGGGATGTTGGAGATGACGATGTTGAACGGGGGACTGGTCAGCGCGACCGTGGCCGGCAGCAGCAGCGACAGCGCCAGCGGGCTCAGCGTCAGCGCCGAGAGCGAGACCGCCTGCACCGGGGAGAGCGCCCGGTAGATCTCTTTGCTGCGGTGCATCGAGGTACTTATCGCCGCGAGCCGCGCCGCCGGGTCGGGTAGGTCGGTGGCGAGATTGCACAGCAGTGCGGCCACGGCATTCCCGCCGCCGTCGTCGGACTCGCGCCGCAGCGAGACCGGCACCATGGCGATCAGCGGCTTGTCCGGCAGTGCGACGTGTTCCAGCAGATAGGCGCGCAGCGCGCCCGCCGACATGGCCAGTACCACGTCGTTGAGCGTGGTGCCGGTCATCTTCTTGACCTGGCGGATCCGATCCAGCGGCCAGGAGCGGGCGGCGCAGCGGCGAGCCCCACCGATCGGGACGTTGAACATGGTGCGCGGGGCGGCGAAGGGCAGCGTCAATTGCTGCTCGAGCAGTGCGGCGCGAGCCAAGCGCAGAATCGAGGGAGCCGAGCCCGCCGCCCCGAGCAGCGCGCGCGCCCGGCTGCCCAGCGTGTGCCGCCGCGCCGTGTCCTCGCGGCGCCCGGGCGAAGGCGGGAGATGCCAAGGCACCAGCGCCTCGCTGGACTCGGGGTCGGTGGTCAATGTGCGCTGCAACAGGCGTTGGGCGCCGACGCCGTCGATGAGGGCATGGTGGATCTTCGAGTACAAGCCGACGCGGTCGCCGGCGAGCCCTTCGATCAGATGCGCTTCCCACAGCGGTCGGTGCCGGTCGAGCAGGGTGCTGTGCAGTCCCGCCGCCACCTCCGTCAGGGCGTCCAGGCCACCCGGTCCCGGCAGCGCCCGCCGCTGCACGTGGTAATCGAGTTCCACGGCGCGGTCCACCGTCCAGGCCAGCTGCGGAGTGCCGAACAAGCGGGCAGGCCGCTTGCGGAACATGGGATGGAAATCCTCGTCGGCCGCCAGCGCCGCGTACGCGCGCCGGGCGAACTCGGGTCCGCAGCCGTCCACGGGGTCGAAGACCGACAGCGAACCGACGTGCATCGGATGCTCGCGTGATTCCGCCACGAGGAACAGAGCGTCTACCGGCGAGATGAATTCCATGGGCAGTTCCCTTCTGGCGACGCTGCGGCCGCGCCACGTTCTGGTTTCGGACGTGGAACAGTCGGCGACAAGCGTGCCGGAGGTGCTCATGGCGATGTGTGACCTACGCCGGTCGAACGACGATCCACAACCGATGATTCGATGCCGAATCCGCACCGGCTGGGCGGTTCGTCGGGGAATTGTGCGCCCGCGCGTCAGGACAGACGGCTGACCGGCCAATCCTGCGGAAGCTCGAGGCGCTGGCTGATCATGCTGATCGCGGTGTGCAGCGCTTGGATCTCGTCGACGCCGCTGGCCACGGACGCGCCCTGCTCGCTGATGTGGAACCGGCACAGGTGTTCGCGCCGGTCGGCCGCCAGATACGGCCTGCCGATGATGATCGACAGCGAACTGTCGGCGTCGCGCAGGGTGCGGGCCGCGATCAGGGCCTGCGATTCCTGCTCGGCTGTCGTGGCGGCGCGCGAGGGCCGCGCGGGGGCCGCGGGGAAGCAGGGGTCGGACGGCTCGGTCACCGCGAAGTGCGCGCCGTGACTGTTGGCCTGCCGTAACTCCAGCGCGATCTCCTGGAAGGCGCGGTACAGCGCCGCGATGGAATCGGGACCATGCGCCCATCGCTCGCCGATTCCCTGAATGCGGAATCCGCACACCACGCCGGTGTCACCCGGCGCCATCTGTGGTTTCCCCACCTCGATCGCCACTTCCCGCGTCGCGTCGGAGACGGTGCGGGTGGCGATCACCTCCCGGATGCGCCGCCATCTCGTGCTCGCGATCGCACCGCCGTGTTCGGACTCGCGCACTGCGGCCGTGGTCGTGTCGCCGGTGACCCGCGCCGGTATCGCTCTCATGGTGGGGGAGTACCCAAGTTGCCTCCCGGTTTACCCTGCGGTTCGAGGTGACCTGGACCGCAGAGTGGGATCGAGGGTCCCGCGCCTGGAAACGCGATATGTACCGCCCGGTGCCCGTAGGTGTGCCGAGCAGGCCGGCGGGACGCGCCGCGCGGTCTCGGTCGGCGCGTTGCCCGCCGAATACCGTGTTCGAGTAAGACACGCCGGATCGGCAAAGGGGCTACCCGATGGTTAACGTGCCCCGGGTTTGGCAGGCTGTCGCGCAGATGTGATGGTGGGGCCGCGACGATGAGGAGGGGCGGACGAAGTGGTAACGATTGCGCAGTTGCGAGCGGTTCTGTCGATCCTGCGCGTCGACCCGGACGAGGTCGGCGCACGGCTGGGCGACACGGGTCTGCGTGGTCCGGACGCGGAGCGAGTCCTACTGATCGGTTTGCTACACCGGATTGCGAGCAGTGAGCTGCGTCAGGTCGTCACCACGACGATGGACGACGAGGAGGCCGCCAAGGCCGCCGCGGTGAGCACCCTGCCGGTGAACGGCGAGAACCCCACCGAGCAGGCGCGATTCGACGCGCACTGGCTGCACGACCGCATCGGCGCGTTGGCGGCGGGCACCAAGGTGGACCCGGTGCCGGTCCTGTTGGACGCGGCCGCGCGGTCGACGGACGCGGCCGAAGTCCTGCTGCTGCTCAGCCGCAACCCCCGGGGCCACGACGCGGACTCCCGATGGGAGCGGGCGCTCGACGACTTGGGGCGCGCCTATCACCTGATCAACGACGAGCGGGTGGGTCGCTCCAACACGACGACCGCGCCGCTGTAGCGACGCGGTCGGGATTTCCGTGTCCCGGCGGCGTGGTGCGCGCCGCCGAGAGGCGGGTCACTTCGGTTGTGCCGGTGCGGATTGCGCGGGCTTGTCGGCGAAGCGGGTGGTGCCCTCGGCGGCCTGCAGCGTGGTGAGCAGATCGACACCGGCCACGACGAGGGCGGGTCCGCCGACCGCGATGGTTCCGAGGATGCCGCCGAGGCTCGCGCCGGTCAGCAGACCGGCCACACAACCGACGGCGATGGTGACCAGGCAGCCGATCGTGGCGCCGATGGCGGTGCCGACGAAACCGCCGATGGCGGTGGCAAGGCCGAATTGGCTGGCGAATTCGTCACGGGCGCGCTGGTTCTCGGTCATGGACGCGACCGGTTTCGCGACGAGCGTTTCGGTGGTCGCGAGGCCTTCCGGCCTGGTCGGCCGAAGCTCCAGAACCGTGCTGTCCTTCTTCACCTCCGGACGGACCGGAATGGCTGTGCCCGCGATGCGGAAGTCGAACGGCAACGTCATCGCGACATGGCCGTCGCGGTCACGGATGTCGACCACGTCGATCACTTGGGCGACGTCGGCCGGGGCGCCGGTGTGGTCGACGAGCACACCGTTGCGCTCGGTCAACCGAGCGCTCTGCTCGCCCGCGGGCTGATCCCGCAGCGCCTTGGACAACTCGAAGGTTCCGCCCCGGAGCGCGGCGACCACCGTCTGATCGACGATCCTGGCCGAGTAGGTGATGTCGGGAGCGGGCTCGGCGTGAGCGACGCCGGCGCCGATGGTCAGCGAGCCGATGGCGAGGATCGCTGCCGCAGTGATGCCGCGGAGTTGCATGATTCGTCCATTCCTTCATCGGGTTCTTACCTGCGTCCAGCACGCCCGGACCCGCGCACTCCGGCAGCGCAAGAGCAGTCGGCTAGGTCGCTGAGCAGCCTAGCAGCGCTCACAGCAACCGATGAGCGTTCCGGCCCGGCCGGCCGGAGATATCGAAAAATTCTCCGACCGGCCGAGTTTCGAACCCGGCGATCAGCGCGCCGCGGCGAGTTCGCTCGCCTGCTCGGCGCGCAGGATCGCCGCGCTCGTGCCGGGTGGCCAACCGAGTCCCGCGTCGAGCCGGTCGAGCACCTCGGCGCCGGGCCGCGGGTTGCGGGATCGCTCGATCTCGCTGACCACCTTGGCCGGCGGGCCGCCGTTGGCGGCCACCTCCGCCTGGGTCCACTTCATCTCCCGCCGCCGCGCACGCACGCGCGCGGCGAGAGCGTCGAGGTCGAGCGCGAGCGCCGTCTCGGCCACGTCCGCGCGCTCCGGCGCCGGTTCCGCCGCCGCGCCGAGCTCTTCCGCCCGGTGCTTTTCCCGCAGCATTCCGCTGGTGATCAGCCTGGACCGTTTCCGCCTACCCATTTTCGCCACACGCTCTCCCATCCTCTGTCGAGTCGATCGAATGCGTCGCACTGCTCCGGCGGCGGGCAGCGCCCAGCACGCCGGGGAACGCTGAACATCATGGGGGAGGGCGGGTGCGGACCCTGCTCGACGCGCCGGGTCTCGGCTCATCGCGCCCCGTCCTCCGGATGGAGGATCAGCACCGGAATCTCGCGCTGCGTCCAGGATTGGTAGGTGTCGAAGTCCGCGTAGAGGGCCACGAGGTCGGGCCACAGTCGGCTTCTCTCCTCTGGCGTCGCCACTCGGGCGCGGACGCGGCGGTGCTCGGCCCCGATCTGCACCCGCGTCACCGGTTGTGCCAGGAGGTTGAAGTACCACTGGGGGTGGCGTGGCAGCCCGCCTTGTGAGGCGACGACCACCAGATCGTCGCCGTCCACGAGATACAGCAGCGGAGCGGTGAACAGTTTGCCCGTTTTGCGGCCCCGATGTTCGAGCAGCAAGGTCGGCACCGGCTTCCGGAACCCCGCACCGATTCGCCAGCGCCCGCCGATGCGCCCCTTGGTCCGGCGATATACCCAGACCTGGGTCTTGGACATGTACTTGACCAGTTTCGCGACGAGCGGGGAATCGAGGTTGCGCGGTCGGTTCGGCATCGGCGCCCTTCTTGTTCGGCCCGGTGGGCGCGGGTGTTGCCGGGAAATTCATTGCAGCGGCGAGCGATTGATCCACATCTATGTCCGTAGTATCGTCCAGACAGATGTCCGGTTACTATTCCATAAATGCGCCGGTCGCGTATCAGAGGTGATGGAACCGGTGGCGAGCACGGTGGAGGAAACATGGATCGGGTCAACGGCAAAGTCGTCTTGGTGACCGGTGCGGGACGTGGGCAGGGCCGCAGTCATGCGATCACCCTGGCCGAAGAGGGCGCCGACATCATCGCCTTGGACATCTGCTCCGACATCGCCAGCAACGACTACGCGCTGGCGACCGAAGCGGATCTCGCGGAGACCGAGGATCTGGTGGCGAAGATCGGCCGCCGAGTCGTGGCTCGAAAGGTCGACGTACGGGATCGTCCCGCGTTGCAGGAGGCGATAGCGGCGGCCGTCGCCGAACTCGGGCGCTTGGACGTGGTCGTGGCGAATGCCGGAATATGCCCCCTCGGCCACCACGTACCGTTGCAGGGATTCATCGATGTCTTCGACGTCAACTTCGTCGGCGTGGTGAACACCGTGCACGCCGCCCTGCCGCATCTGGGCGCGGGCGCCTCGATCATCGTGACGGGGTCGGTCGCGGGCTTGGTGCCGCAAACCGGATTCAACGGCCAGCAGGCGCTGCAAGGCCCCGGTGGCGACGGCTACGGCCTGTCGAAGAAGATGATCCGTTCCTACACGCAGACTTTGGCCTTGACGCTGGGGCCGAGCTCGATCCGGATCAACGCGGTCCACCCGACCAACGTCGACACCGACATGCTGCACAACCCGGGCATGTATCAGATCTTCCGTCCCGACCTGCAGCATCCGACGCGCGAGGACGCCGAGGTCACCTTTCCCTTCATGCAGGCCATGCCGATTCCGTTCGTCGAGTCCTCGGATATCTCGCACGCGGTCACGTTCCTGGCCTCCGACGAGTCGCGCTATGTGACCGGTTTGCAGATGTTCGTCGACGGCGGAGCATCCCTGAAACTGGGCCTGGCCGGTCAGTGACGCGGAATGCGGTGTGTCACTTCAGGATGAGCAACGCGGACCGCTCGATGCGGTCCGCGATGTCCGAATACGATTTGTAACCCATCCCCGCGTGGACCAACGCACCCGCGTAGAGCAATTCGAGCGATTCGAGAATATCCGCGTCCGGATTTCCGGACAGGGCCTGCGCGAGGCGTGCGCGAATCTCCAACCCGATACGTGCTCGCAAATGTTCGACGTCGGGATCGCGACCGAGCAGTGCGCTGGTGACCGCGCCGGACAATTCCGGCTCGTCGGCGACCAACAGCGCGATGCCGCGAAGTTCGGCGATCACCCGCACTGTGGCGTCCGGATCCTCGCTGACGGGCGAGGGCGTCGCGCGCAACCTGCGCCAGAAGATCTCCGCGACCAGGTGTTCCTTGGAGGAGAAGTAGGTGTAGGCGGTGGCGGTACCCACCTTGGCGTTGGCGGCGACCAATCGGATGGTCATTCCCGCGAAGCCCTCCCGGGAAAGCACTTCCAACGCCGATCTGGTGAGCTTGTCGACGGTGTCGGCCTGTTTTTCCGACAGGCGCCGTCGCGTCGCTTCGACGATCCTGGAATTGCTTTCGGACATGTGTCTAGATGCTAGTATCGCATTTCTGTTCGAGCAACTTCCACGCGGAAACCGGTGTGTCTCCGGCCACGGAATTCGGCGTCGGTCTGTGGGCTACGGCGTGCGAAACGCGCCGAGCGGCCTGTCGATGTCCGTCAGCTTGCCCGACAAGCGCTCGAGGTACGCGAGGACGTCGTGCTCGTCCTTGTCCGGTAGGCCGTACACGACGTCGGTGACTCCGGCGTGATCCCACTCGGCCAGACGCGCGGCGTCCGGTTTGTAGTCGAGGGCGACCACGCGAGGTCGTCCGGTCCGGCCGGCCTGCTGCCAGATCTCGTACAGCAGCGCGAGCCGGCCCGAGATCTCGGTCTCGCCCGGGGTGGTGATCCAGCCGTCGGCGGACTCGGCGATCCAGCGGAAGGTTCGTTCGGTGCCCGCCGCGCCGATCAGCACCGGCACCGAGCGCCGCACCGGTTTCGGCCACGCCCAGCTCGGACCGAAGGTCACGTACTCGCCGTCGTGACGCGCCTCGTCCTGGCTCCACAGCGCCCGCATCGCAGCCAGGTATTCGCGCAATACAGTGCGCCGCTTGTTCGCGGGTACGCCGTGATCGGCGAGTTCGTCGGTGTTCCAGCCGAAACCGGCGCCGAGTACCACGCGGCCGCCACTGAGATGGTCGAGTGAGGCGATCGTCTTGGCCAGGGTGATCGGGTCGTGCTCCACCGGGAGCGCCACGGCGGTGGCCAGTTCGATGCGTTCGGTGACGGCTGCCGCCATGGACAGCGCCACCCAGGGGTCGAGCGTGCGCAGGTACCGGTCATCGGGCAGGGAGGCGTCGCCGGTCTGGGGGTGCGCCGCGTTGCGTGCGACCGGGATGTGGGTGTGCTCGGGGACGTAGAAGGAGTCGAACCCCGCCTGCTCCGTCGCGCGGGCGGCCGAGGCCGGGGTGATGCCGCGGTCGCTGGTGAACAGCACGATGCCGAATCGCATGAGTACCCCTGTCTGATCGAGTCGTGCGGTGCCTGCGATCGGTGTTCCGCTCACGGGCGCACTCTGTCGGCGCCGCGCCGGTTGAAAACCGGAGTCCCGTTGGCGCAGTGTCTGGACAACTGTTCGGAATATAGTCCGGATGGCTGGTGGCTGCAAGAATGGGTTCTCGTTTGTGCCATGTCGGGTCGGGGCTGGGCGTGGGAGGGCTCGTTTCCGTCGAATCGGCGGTAGGGGATTGTCCTGAAAAACTGTCGGTGGTACCGTCCAGACACATGTCCAGCTATGTGTCTTTGCGGCGCGGCGCGAGGGCGTTTCCCGTCGAGAACGTGTTATCGGATTGGGAGTGTGTGTGATGACGGTTGTGGTGGGGCCGCTGGTGTTCGATCCGTATGACTATGGGTTTCATGAGGATCCGTATCCGGTGTATCGGCGGTTGCGGGAGGAGGCGCCGTTGTATCACAACGCGGATGTGGGGTTTTGGGCGTTGTCGCGGTATGTGGATGTGGTGGGGGGTTTTCGGGACTGTGTGGGGTTGTCGAGTGCGAATGGGGTGTCGTTGGATCCGGCGGCGTGGGGGCCGGATGCGCATCGGGTGATGTCGTTTTTGGCGATGGATGATCCGCGGCATATGCGGATGCGGCGGTTGGTGTTCAAGGGGTTCACGCCGAAGCGGGTGGCGGGGATGGAGGCGCGGGTTCGGGAGTTGACGTTGTCGTATCTGGTGCCGGCGTTGGGGGGTGGGGGTTTCGATTGGATCGATGAGGTGGCGGGGAAGTTGCCGATGGATGTGATTTCGGAGTTGATGGGGGTTCCGGTGGTGGATCGGGGGGAGATTCGGCGGTTGGCGGATCTGGTGGTGCATCGGGAGGACGGTGTGCTGGATATTCCGATGGCGGCGGTGGAGGCGTCGGTGACGTTGTTGGGTTATTACGCGGAGATGGTGGCTGAGCGTCGCCGGGTGCCGCGTGATGATCTGACTTCGGCGTTGCTGGATGCCGAGATCGGCGAGGACACGCTGACTGATGAGGAGATCGTGGGGTTTTTGTTTCTGATGGTGGTGGCGGGGAACGAGACCACCACGAAGTTGCTGGGTAATGCGTTGTATTGGGCTGGGCGGTGTCCGGGGGAGTATGCGAAGGTGGTGGCGGATGGGGGGTTGGTGGGGGATTGGGTGGAGGAGACGTTGCGGTATGACACCTCTAGTCAGGTGATCGCGCGTACTGCTACGGCGGATTTGGGTTATTACGGGGGTGTGGTTCCGGCGGGGGGGAAGGTGTTGTTGTTGATCGGTTCGGCTAATCGTGATCCGGCGGTGTTCGAGGATGGGGATTGTTTCCGGATCGATCGTGCCGGCAAGTCGGGGTTGGCCAGTTTCGGTGCGGGGGTGCATTTCTGTTTGGGTGCGCATCTGGCGCGGTTGGAGGCGAGGGTCGCGTTGGGGGAGTTCGCGTCGCGGGTGCGGTCCTTCGAGATTGTGGAGTCGGGGATCGTGCGTGTTCATTCGTCCAACGTGCGTGGTTTCGCGCACCTGCCCATCACCGTGGAGACCCGATGAGCCGTCGATCCCACCGGATCCGTGTGCCGAGGTGTCCGCGCGCGGCCGCGAGGAGCCGATCATGAGAATCCGGGCCGACCTCGATCTGTGCCAAGGACACGCGGTCTGTCAGGCCGAGGCGCCGAAGGTGTTCACGGTCCCCAAACGCGGCCAGGTCGAAATCCTCGACGACGCCCCGGACGCCGACCTGCGGTCCGCCGTGGCGAATGCGATCCGTTACTGCCCCACCCAAGCCCTGTCGATCGCTGAAGGCGCGACCGACTCCGCACCGAAAGGTACCGACTGATGCCAGATTTCGATCGCGCCGAGCTCGACGAAATGATCCAGCGCTGGATCGTGGAGAACCAGCGCTGCGAGGAAAAGGGCGACTGGAAGCCGCTTGCGCAGATGTATACCGAGGACGCCACCTACGGGTGGAATTACGGTCCCACCCAAGAATTCATGGCCGTCGGACGTGAGGAGATCCGCGAACTCGCACTCGGCCAGGAGATGGCCGGGCTGGAGGGCTGGACCTACCCCTATCAGGAATTCGTGGTCGACGAACGCACCGGCAACGTCATCGGATTCTGGAAGCAGATCAGCGATGCCGAACGACCGGATGGGCGCAACTATTCGCCGGAAGGCATCGGCGGCAGCTGGTTCCGCTACGGCGGCGACTTCCAATGGTCCTGGCAGCGTGACTTCTTCGACTTCGGCAACGTCTCGGCGCTGTTCCTGGAGATGATCACGAACAAAGCGCTCACGCCGGGCATGCAGAAGCGCATCGAGCGCTCGACCTCCGGCAAGCCGCTGCCCGGCTGGTATCGCGTCGGCGAATCGCCCGTCGCGCTGTGGTGACCGACATGACTGCACCACACAGCCGATTCGCCGACCTGGGTCGGGACACCTTGGCCGCGCTGCTTCCCGAACTGCTCTTGTGCGGACACCTCATCGACCGTTCCGGCATGGCGCACTCGCTCGGCGCGTTCGGTCGCGAGGGCATGACCGAGATCGCCATCGCGGAGTGGCAGGTGGCCAGCCCGGTCTACACCCGGCGCATGCAGCGAGCGCTCGGCTTCGCCGGTGACGGCGTGGAGACCATCTTCAAGGGCCTGCAACTGGATATCGGCGCTCCACCGCAGTTCATGGACTTCCGTTTCCGGGTCGACGATGACCACCGCGGAGAGTTCTGGCTCGACCACTGCGGCGCACTGGCCGACGTGGAACCCATGGGCGAGGACTTCGTGGTGTCGATGTGCCACGACATCGAGGACCCGACTTTCGACGCGACCGCGCTGGCCACCAACCCGCACGCTCAGGTCCGGCCGATCCACCGCCCGCCGCGACGGCCGGCCGGCCGGAAACCGGTGTGCGCGTGGACGGTCGTCATCGACCCCGCTCACGTGCCGCCGCCGGTGCCGCCCGACGCCGACCTGGTCGCCGGATCGGCGGCGGCCGGGCTGGAGCTGACCGCGATCGACCGCGACGACGAAGGGCGGGCGGACTACTCCGGTCCACTGCTCAGCGATGTGCGCTTCGCGGACTTCTCCCGATCCGCGCTGGTGCGTCTGGCCGACGAGGTCTGCCTGCAACACCATCTGCTCACCCTCGGTTTCATGATCGCGGTGCGCGCGCGGGCAGACGCGGCGGCGGCGCTGGAGATCGGCCGCAAACAGTTCGCCGGGATCGCCGGGATCACCAGCGAGCGGCTGCGGAATTGCCTGGGCCTCGGCGACGACGCCGCCGCGCTGGCGACGGTACTGCGCCTGCATCCCGCCCTGAACCCGTTGCCCTACACGGGTGTCGAGATCGGCATGACCGACAACACCGTCACAGTGGCGTTCCCGTCCGCCAGCGGCGCGCACACCGACGGAACCTGGCCGTCGATGCTCGCCCCCGAGCACATCGAGCCGCTGAACGCCCTGGTACGCGGCGTGAATCCGCGTTTCAGCGCGGAGGTCGTCGCGGCGGGCGAACACGGTTGGAGCGCCGCCGTCACGCTCGGCGAGAAACCGATCCGGGAGGCGACGGAGGTCGCGATCACCCGGTTCAGCACCGGCGCCGCGTTCACGTTCACCGACCGGGGGATACCCCTTCCCCTCACCGTCGTGTGACCGCCCACTCAGAGATGGACTGCCATGGCCAACAACTTCGCCGACCTCTTCGAGCACTCCGTGGACGCCATGCCCGAACGGGTGGCTCTGATCCAGTCCGGCCGCCGGGTGACCTACCGTGCACTCGATGACCGCGCCAACCAGCTCGCGCACCATCTGGCGAGCATCGGCGTCGGCGCGGGCACCCACGTGGGTTTCCAGATGCACAACAGTATCGAGACGATGGAGACGCTGATCGCGTGCTTCAAGCTCTCCGCCGTCCCGATCAACATCAATTACCGGTACGGCGTCACCGAGTTGGCCTACGTCTACGACAACGCGGATCTCGAGGTGCTCGTGCACCACTCCTGTTACGTCGGAACCGTCCGGGAAGCCGCTGCGCTGACCTCCACGTTGCGGCACACGATCTGCGTCGCCGACGAATTCTCCGGCGTGGCCGATGCCGCGGCGACGGCTTACGAGTCCGCCCTCGCCGCCCGGCCGACGGAACGCCCGGTGGTGCCGCGCAGCGGGGACGACCTGTTCATGATGTACACCGGCGGGACCACCGGCATGCCGAAAGGCGTCATGTGGCGGCAAGAGGACATGTGGCGGGTCCTCGGCGGCGGCATCGACTTCTACACCGGCGAACCGGTCGCCGACGAGTTCCAGCAGTCGCGCGCCGGTGCCCGGAACGATCCGGGTACCTGGCTGGTGCTGCCGCCGCTGATCCACGCCGCCGCCATGATGCCCACTTTCACCGCGCTGTGGTCGGGCAACACCGTGATCTTCGAGTCCCGCTTCGACGCCGGACGCGTCTGGCGGACCGTCGCCGAGCAACGACCTCAGGTCATGGTGATCACCGGCGACGCCATGGCCAGACCGTTGATCGAGGCCTACCGAGGCGAGCCGGTGGACGCCTCGGGGCTGCTGGCGATCGCCTCCGGCGCCGCGCTGCTGTCGCAACCGGTGAAGAACACGCTGTTGGAACTGTTTCCCTGGGCGGTCGTCTCGGACTCCATCGGATCGTCGGAAACCGGTTTCGGCGGTATCGGGTTCGCCCAGAAGCACGACGATCCCGCGCGCGGACCCCGCGTGCAGACCGGCCGCGGCGCGGTCGTCGTGGACGACGACGGTCACCCCGTCGCCCCGGGATCGGAAGGCTGGCTGGCCAAGACCGGCAACGTGCCGATCGGTTACTACAAGGATCCCGGCAAGACCGAGAAGTTGTTCAAGACCGTCGACAGCCTGCGCATGGTCGTCACCGACGACCGAGCCCGTGCCGAGACCGACGGCTCGATCACGTTGATCGGCCGCGGCAACATGGTGATCAACACCGGCGGCGAGAAAGTGTTCGTCGAAGAGGTCGAAAGCGTGGTGAAGGCGCACGGCGCGATCGACGACGCGGTGGTGATCGGAGTGCCCCACGAGCGCTGGGGGCATCAGGTCGCCGCGGTGGTGTCGCTGTCCGGCCCCGGGCCGGTCGAGTTCGGCGACCTGCAGGCGCACGTGCGCGCCTTCCTGGCCGGATACAAAGTGCCGAAACAGATCTGGGTCGCGGACGCCATCGTGCGGGCGCCCAGCGGCAAACCCGACTACCGGTGGGCCAAACAGTATGTGGCCGATCGCGGACCCGATCACAAGGTGGACTGACATGATCCGCGTGATCCAGTGGGCGACCGGCGGGGTCGGCCGGGCCGCCATCGAGGGCGTACTCGACCATCCCGAGCTGGAGCTGGTGGGAGCCTGGGTGCACAGCGTGGGCAAGGACGGCGTGGATCTGGGAGAGCTGGTCGGCCGCCCGCCGATCGGGGTGCGGGCGACCACCGACGTGGACCGCTTGCTCGCCACGCCGGCCGACTGCGTGCTGTACAGCCCATTCATGGCCGACACCGAGACGGTGCGCGCGATCCTGCGGTCCGGCAAGAACATCGTCACTCCGCTGGGCTGGTTTCATCCGCGGCGCGCGGAGCGGCAGCGTTACGACGAGCTGTGCCGCGCGGCCGGGGTGACCCTGCACGGCACCGGGATACATCCCGGCGGGATCACCGAGAAGATCCCGCTGGTGGTATCGGCGCTGTCGGGCGCGATCACCGAAGTGCGCGCCGAAGAGTTCTCCGACATCCGCACCTACGGCGCGCCCGAGGTGGTCCGCGACTGGATGCTGTTCGGCGCCACGCCGGAACAGGCCGCGACCAGTGTCATGGCGAACGTGCTCGCGGGCGGCTACAGCCAGTCGGTGTGGATGATCGCCGAAGCGCTGGGCATCGCGCTCGACGAACGGCTGCGGGTGACGCACGAGGTGGCGGTGGCCACCGCGCCGATCGATTCGCCCATCGGCCCGATCGCGCCGGGACGCGTGGCCGCGCAACGATTCCGCTGGCAGGGGACCGTTCACGGCGAGGCGGTGATCACGGCCGCGGTGAATTGGTTCATGGGCACCGAGAACCTGGATCCGCCGTGGACGTTCGGGCCCTCGGGTGAGCGCTACGAGGTCGAAATCGTCGGCGATCCCGGCGCGACGGTGACGTTCACCGGCATGCACGCCCACAGTACCGCCGCCGGTCTGGCCCGCAATCCCGGCATCGTCGCCACGGCCATGCACTGCGTGAACTCGATTCCCTACGTCGTCGCCGCCGAACCGGGTGTGCGGACCTATCTCGACCTGCCGCTCGTCGCGGGGCGTGCCGCCGCCTCCTTGTGCGGAGCCGAGGGTGACGAGGCGGCCGACCTTTCGTCCGTCCGTCCCGAACACACGGCCGCACAACGCAGTTCGCCGCGCTGATCGGCTCGCACGTTTCATCTAGGAGGTAGCTATGGCAGCACCGGCACTGCCGGTCGGATTCGACTTCACCGACCCGGCGTTATGGCAGAACCGTCGTCCGGTCGAGGAATTCGCGAAGCTGCGGCGAACCGCACCCGTGTGGTGGAACGCGCAATCCGACGAGACATCCGGTGGTTTCCGCGACGGTGGCTACTGGGTGGTCAGCAAACTCGCCGACATCAAGGAGATCTCGAAGCACCCGGACCTGTTCTCCTCGGAGCGAAAAGGCGCCATCATCCGCCTGCCCGGCGACATCACGCCCGATCAGATGGCGGTCACCGGCGCGCTGCTGGTGAACATGGACCCGCCCAAACACTCCAAGATCCGGCGGATCATCTCCAAGGGATTCACGCCGCGCGCGGTGGAGAACCTGCGAGCCGCACTCACCGAACGCGCCGCTCGTATCGTGCACGGAGCCAAACAGGCCGGTGGCGGCGACTTCGTCGAACAGGTCGCCTGCGAACTTCCGTTGCAGGCGATCGCCGAGCTGATCGGTGTGCCGCAGTCGGATCGGCGCAAGCTGTTCGACTGGTCCAACCAGATGCTCAACTACGACGATCCCGAGTACGGCGATCCCGCCATGGCCTCGGCGGAGATCCTCGGCTACTCCTGGAACATGGCCGAGCAGCGCCGCGCCTGTCCGGTGGGCGATATCGTGAGCGAGCTCGTGCACGCCGATGTCGACGGCGAGGCGCTCGGCTCCGACGAGTTCGGCTTCTTCGTCATCCTGCTCGCCGTGGCGGGCAACGAGACCACCCGCAATGCCATCACGCACGGGATGAAGGCTTTCATCGACAATCCTGAACAATGGGAGATCTTCAAGCAACAGCGTCCGCGCACCGCGCCGGACGAAATAGTGCGCTGGGCGACGCCGGTGACGGCCTTCCAGCGCACCGCGACAGCGGATCTGGAGCTGGGCGGGCAGTCCATCCGGCAGGGCCAGCGGCTCGGACTGTTCTACAGCTCGGCCAATTTCGACGAAGAGGGCTTCGAGGATCCGTACGCCTTCGATGTCCTGCGCAATCCGAACCCGCACGTGGGTTTCGGCGGCACCGGCACGCACTACTGCGTCGGGGCGAATCTGGCCCGGCTGGAGATCGATCTGATGTTCAACGCCATCGCCGACGTGATGCCCGATCTGCGTCAGGTATCCGAACCCGTGCGGCTGCGGTCGGGGTGGATCAACGGCATCAAGAGCTGGCGGGTGCGATACGAATAGCTTCGGGTGCGGGCTCCCCGGCGCTGCCGGCGGGGAGCCCACGCCGGGCCCATCAGCGGATGTCGTCGTCCTTGCGGCGCCGTCGGTAGCGGACGGTGCAGGGCTGGGCCAGTTGCACGACCATCTTGGAGTGGTCGTTGCGGTAGCTCTCCGACGGCTGGACCATCTCGAACTCCCAGTCGCGCAACAACAACGAGAAAATCGCCTTCAACTGCATGAGCGCGAACGCCGCGCCGACGCAGCGGTGGCGGCCGGCGCCGAACGGAATCCAGGTCCAGCGGTTGACCATGTCCTCTTGGTTGGGATCGATGTAGCGGCCGGGATCGAAAGCGTCCGGATCGGGAAAGTCCTCCGGAATCCGGTTCGAGATCGCGGGGGTGGCCGCGACGTGGTCGCCGGGTTCGATGTGATGACCGCAGACCTCGAACTCGCCTCGGGCCACCCGCATCAAGATGATCAGGGGCGGGTGCAGGCGCAACGTCTCCTTCAGGACGGACTCCAGGTGCGGAATCTGCCGCAGCGCTCCGAAACTGATGTCCGAGCCGTCGGCGTAGAGCTCGTCGAGCTCGGCCACGACCTGGCCGAGCACCTCGGGATGGCGCAGCAGTTCGATGATCGTCCAGGCCGCCGTGCCGGAGGTGGTGTGGTGGCCGGCGAACATCATGGAGATGAAGATGCCGGTGATCTCGCTGGCGCTGAATCGCGGCTTGCCGTCGTCGCCGGGAATCGAGATGAGCACGTCGAGCATGTCCCGGTCGTCCTTGCCCGTCGGCGGGTCGGCCGCCCGGCGATCCATGATCGCCTGGACCAGCTCGACCAGCTCGGCGCGTGCCTGGTCGCGGCGGCGGAAGCTCTCGATCGGCGCGTACGGGTCGACGTAGGCCAGCGCGTCGGTGCCTCGTTCCAGGTCGTGGTAGAGGTGGGCGAATCGGTCGTCGAGGTCGTTGCGGAACTTCACGCCGATCAGGCACGCCGAGGAGGTGTAGATGGTCAGTTCGGCGAAGAAGTCGAGCAGGTCGATCTCGCCCTCGTCGCCCCAGCGCGCCAGCATCCGCTCGACCTCACGGGCGATGGTCGCGGCGTGCCCGCGCATGTGCTCGGCACGCAACGCCTGGTTGTGCAGCATTTCCTTGCGGCGCTCCGGGCTGGCGTCGAAGACGACGCCGTCGCCGAAGATGGGCTTCATGAAGGGGTAGGCGGCGGCCTGGTCGAGGTCCTCGTCACCGGAACGGAAGAAGAATTCGTTGGCCTCCGCGCCCGACAACAGGATCACCTGACGCCCCGCCAGATCGAACGATCCGACGTCGCCGCACTCCTCCCGGACCCGGCGCATCAGGCCGATCGGGTCGACGCGGAACTCCTCCAGATGACCGTGCTCGTGGTCGCCTCCGGATACCCGACGTGGTTTCACCAGAGTCATTGGAAATCCTTCCCCAGATAAGTGTCCAAGTTTTATGATGGACACGTGTCTGGACAGTACTACGGCTAGCGGCCGTCCGGCAAGGCGATCGCCGTCGCCCAGGCCGGACGGCTCGGGCCGCAGCTGTGCCGCACCGCCGTCTCCGCACAGCCCGCGACAAGAAGTGATCGGTGGATTCGACAATGAATTTCGGCAGACAGACCATTGTGGTGACGTGGCGGCTGGTGCGGTTGAAAGTCGCGGGTGCGGGGATGATCCTGCTCATCGGCGCGATAGTCGTGGTCGCCGTTTCGATGTACGCCGGACGGTTCCGCTCGACGGTGACCGTCACCGTCGAGACACCGCGTTCGGGACTGGTCCTCGATACCGATGCCGAGGTGCGCATCCGGGGTGTCGAGCTCGGCAGGGTGAGCGCGGTGGAGTCTCGTGGCGACCAGGCGCGCCTACGTCTCGCGCTCGACCCGGAACTCCTGGAGCTGGTGCCCGCCAACGCGACGGTGGATATCCGCTCCACCACCGTATTCGGCGCCAAATACGTCAATTTCGTCGTGCCGAACATTCCCGCGCCGACGTCCATCCGACCGGGCGCGACGATCCGCGCGGAATCGGTCACCGTCGAATACAACACGCTGTTCCAGCACCTGAGCGAGATCCTGGCCGAGGTCGAACCGGCCGAACTCAACGCCACTCTGGCCGCGCTGAGCACAGCACTGCACGGGCGCGGCGACCGGCTGGGCGATCTGCTCGCCCGCACCGACGACTACCTGCGGCAGCTCAACCCGAGCCTGCCCGCGCTGCGGCGGGATCTGTCGGCCGCGGGAGAGGCCACCGGACTGTATGCCGACACCGCACCCGATCTGTTGCGTACGGCGGACAATCTCACCACGACGAGCGGGACGCTCACTCACGGTTCGCGAGACCTCGACGCCGTGCTGCTCAACCTCATCGGCTTGGCCGACACCACCCGGTCGGCGCTCGCGGAGAACGAGCGAGAGCTCGCCACCGCGCTGGAGATCCTGCGGCCTACCAGTGCGCTGCTGGGCACGTACTCACCCGTGCTGTACTGCGTAGTCGTCGGCATAGCGACAGCGCTTCCCGCGGCCGAGGCCATCATCGGAGGGAACAAGCCCGGCGCGATCTTCAACGCCAGCTTCATGTACGGCGCGCAACCCTACGAATACCCCGATGACTTGCCGAAAGTGAACGCGACCGGCGGGCCACGCTGCGCCGGGATCCTCGACCGGGTCCCCGGCAGTCATACCGACTACGTGGTCACCGACACGAACGAGGGCGCGCCCTTCGCGCCGTCCACCGTAGTCATGCCCAATCCACCCAAGGTCTTTCAGATCCTGTTCGCCGGCATGCCCGGAGTGCCGCGCTAGTCGACGGCGGCGCGAACCGGTTCGGCGTCCTGGTGCAAGATCGTGTGCGGATCACCGTGGCCGGTCACGCGACCGTCGTCCAACAGCAGGCAATGGTCGGCGCGCAGGGCGTCCTCGCGGCTGTGCGTGGCGTGTACGACCGTCACGCCTTGGGCTCCCACCCGGCGGATGGCCTCGGAAATCTCCTGCTGCGCGGCCGAATCCAGGCCGGTGGTCGGTTCGTCGAGCAAGAGCAGATCCGATTCCTGCGCGAGCGCCTGGGCGAGCAGCGCTCGTTGACGCTGCCCCCCGGACAAGGTGTCGAGCCTGCGTTCGGCCAGGTCGGTGATGTCCATCCGGTCGAGGCACGCGCGCACGACGGCGCGGTCCTGCCGGGTGAGGCGCCGCCATGCGCCGCGGTGTGCCCAACGACCCATGGTGACCGTTTCCCGGACGGTGATCGGCAGAGTCGTGGGAACGCCGCTGTGCTGCACGACGAATGCCGGGCGCCGCAGATGCTCCCGGTGGACGGTGCCCACGGTGGGCGCGATGACTCCGGCGAGGATGCCGAGCAGAGTGGACTTTCCGGACCCGTTGGGGCCGACAAGCGCCGTCACCTGTCCGCCCGGGATCGTGGCGGTGAGCTCGTGCAGGACGGGGCGTCCCCGGTACCCGGCCGTCACCCCGGCGACATGGACAGCTGGCGGCGGCATGGCTACTCCGATCTCCTTGTTGAAATGAAAATCATTCTCATTGTAGAGTGATGCGTCATGGAGTGGTTGGCCCCGTTCGAGGTCTCGTTCGTGCAGCGGGCGTTGTGGGGCGGACTGCTCGTGTCGTGCCTGTGCGCGCTGGCCGGAACATGGGTGGTGGTGCGCGGCATGGCCTTCCTCAGCGACGCGATGGCGCACGGCATGCTGCCCGGCGTCGCGATCGCCGCGCTGCTCGGCGGCAACCTGTTGCTGGGTGCGGCGTGCAGCGCCGCGGCGATGGCGGTCGGCGTCTCGGTGCTCGGCCGCAGCACCAGGTTCGCCGCGGACACCGGCATCGGGTTGCTGTTCGTCGGGATGCTGTCGGCGGGCGTGATCATCGTGTCGCGTTCGCCCTCGTTCGCGGTCGACCTGACCGGCTTCCTCTTCGGTGATGTGCTCGCCGTCGGCGAGCGTGACCTGTGGTATCTGGCTGCGGCCCTGGTCATCGCGTTCGTGGTCTCGGTGCTGGGTTACCGGGCGTTCGTCGCACTCACCTTCGACCCACGCAAGGCGCACACCCTCGGGATGCGTCCCCGCGTGGCCAACGTGGCGCTGATCGGCCTGGTGACCCTCGCGATCGTGGCGTCCTTCCACATCGTCGGCACGCTGCTGGTCTTCGGTCTGCTCATCGCGCCGCCCGCGGCGGCCGTCTACTGGGTGCATCGCATCCCATTGATCATGCTCACCGCCGCGGCGCTCGGCGCGGTGGCCACCGTTGCCGGGCTGCTGATCTCCTGGCACGCGGGGACCGCGGCGGGGGCGACCATCGCGGCGACCGCCGTCGCTCTGTTCTTCGTCTCCGCGCTGTCGGCCTGGCTGCGCGATCGGGTCCGCTCCGCGCGCGCGACCCCGAGACCACTGGCACTGCTGCTGGTCCTCGCCGCGATCACACCTCTGATCGGTTGCGGGACCACCGAATCCCCGCCACCTGCGGCGCCGACGCCCCACGGATACGTGGCGGGCGCGGAGGAGACCGATGAAGCGCAGCCGCGTCTGGTCGTGGCCGACAACGGGACCGGCGCCGTGCGGGTGCTCGACCTCATCACCGAGGACGTCATCGATCTCGGCAGGATGGAAGGCGTCGACCGCGTGAGCACCGACGGGCGCTTCGCTTTCTTGTCCGCCCGCGGCGGGGTGCGGATCGTGGACGCGGGCGCGTGGACGGTCGACCACGGCGACCACGTGCACTACTACCGCGCGTCCGCCCGCGATGTGGGCACGCTCACCGGCGGTCCGGTGGCCGCGACGCACGGTGACAGCGCGGTCACGGCAGTGGCTTTCGAAACGGGCGGCACCAGGCTGCTGGACCGCTCCGCGCTCGGCGCGGGGTCGCCGACCGAACGCGGCGCGATCGCGGACGGAGCCGCCGTGCCGTACGCAGAGCACCTGCTCGTGGCCGTGCCCGGCCGTGAGCACATCGAGGTCCGGACCCGGGACGGCGCGCAGGTCGCGGTCGTGCCGCAACGTTGCCCGCATCCGCGCGGCTCGGCGGTGACCAGGCGCGGCGTCGTCTTCGGTTGCGCCGATGGGGCATTGGTGGTGACGGCACGCAACGCGGAGTTCACGGGCGAGAAGATCCCCTATCCGCAAGGGACCGCCGAGGCCGACCGCGCGGTCGAGTTCTTCCATCGCCCCGGCAGCGCGACGCTGGTGGCGAAGGCCGGTCGGCGGGGCGTCTGGGTGCTCGACGTCAGGCGCAAGACCTGGACCTCGGTGGACACCGGGCCGGTGGTAGCGGCGAACACGGCGGGGGAGGGCGCCGCACTGCTGACCCTCACCGAAGACGGCCTCCTGCACGGCTATGACGCCGCGTCCGGCCGCGAGTCCGCGGCGGCGCGACCGCTCACCGCGCCGGTACGCCCCGGTGCGCCTGCGCCGCTGATCCTCGTCGACGAGCACCGCGCCTACGTCAACGATCCCGCGGGGCGTGCGGTCCACGAGATCGACTACACCGACAACCTGCGCACCGCACGCACATTCGACCTCGACATCAACCCGACAACGATGGTGGAGACCGGCCGATGAAACTCACCGCACGGCTGTGCGCGCTGATCGGCGTCGCATTGCTCGCGCTCACCGCATGCTCGACTTCCGGCGCGAACCGCGAAGGAGTCGTCGTCACCACCAACATCCTCGGTGACCTCACCCGCGCCGTCGCGGGCGACACCGTCGAGGTGACCGTGCTCATGCAGGCGGACGCGGACCCGCACTTCTTCGCGATCTCCGCTCAGCAGGCGGCCCTGCTCGAACGCGCGAGCCTGATCGTCTACAACGGTCTCGGTCTCGAGGAGAGTGTGCTGCGCAATGTCGAGGCTGCCGAAAAGTCCGGAGTGGCAGGCGTTTCCGTCGGCGCGGCGATCGATCCGATCAACTACTCCGCCGACGATGGGAACGGCAGGCCGGATCCGCACTTCTGGACCGATCCGCGCCGTGTGCGCAGGGCGGTGGAGGTCATCCGGGACCGGATCATCGAGCATGTCGACGGTGTCGACGCGGCGGCCATCCGCACCGGCGCCGACCGCTACCTCGCCGAACTCGATCGACTCGACCAGTGGATGGCCGAGCGATTCGCGACGATCCCCGCCGAGCGGCGCAAGTTGGTCACCAACCACCACGTCTTCGGTTACCTGGCGCAGCGATTCGGCTTCGACGTGGTCGGCGCCGTGATCCCGGGCGGAACCACGCTGGCCTCGCCGAGCCCGTCGGATCTGTCCGCCCTCGCCGGAACCATCCGGGCCGCCGGGGTCGGCGCGATCTTCGCCGATTCTTCGCAACCCGACCGTTTGGCGCGTGTGCTCGCCGACCAAGCGGGTGTGCACGTGCAGGTGATCCCCCTGTACTCGGAGTCGCTCACCGAACCGGGCGGCGGCGCGGGCACCTACCTGGAAATGATGCGGGCCAACACCGAGTCCATCGTGCGCGGCCTCACCGCCCCTTAGCGCCCACCCACAGAACGAAAGACGGAGTCACCCATGCGGTCACCAACCACGAAATCGGCTGCCCTGACCGGCTTGCTGACCTTGACCCTCGCCGTCGCAGGATGCGGCGCCGACGATTCCCCGGCGCAGGACTCTCGGCGCGAACAGATCGCCGAGCCTGTCGCGGTCACCTACGACGGCGGAATCCACGTACTGGACGGAACCACCCTCCGACTCGCGAGCACGGTCGACCTCGACGGCTTCAACCGGCTCAACCCGGCGGGCGACGACCGCCACCTGATCGTCTCGACCAAAGAAGGCTTCCGAGTCTTCGACGCCGCCGCGGCCGAATTCACCGGCACCGCGTTCCCCGCCCCCGAGCCCGGCCACGTGGTGCGGCATGCCGGACGGACCGTGCTGTTCAGCGACGGAACGGGTGAAGTGGTCGCTTTCGACTCGGCCGAACTCACCGAGGGGCAACCGAAGACCTCCACCTACCGCGCGGCCGCCCCGCACCACGGCGTCGCGATCGAACTCGCCAACGGAGACCTCGTCGTGACGCTCGGCACCGAGGAGAAGCGGACCGGAATCGTGGTGCTCGACAAGAACCGCACCGAGAAGGCGCGCAACGAGGACTGCCCCGGCGTGCACGGTGAGGCGACCGCCGCGGGCGAGGCCGTCGTGATCGGCTGCCAGAACGGCGTGCTGGTCTACCGCAACGGCACGATCACCAAAGTGACCAGCCCGACCGAGTACGGCCGGATCGGCAACCAGGCGGGCAGCGAGACCTCGCCCATCGTCCTCGGCGACTACAAGCAGGACAAGGACGCCGAACTCGAACGACCGCAGCAGATCTCGCTCATCGACACGGTCACCGGCGCGTTGCGTCTGGTCGATATCGGCACCAGCTACACCTTCCGCTCGCTGGCCCGCGGCCCGCGCGGCGAAGCCCTGGTCCTGGGCACCGATGGCCGCATCCACGTCATCGATCCCGTCGCGGGCGCCGTCGTGCGCACGATCCCGGTCACGGGGACCTGGCAGGAACCGCTGGAATGGCAGAAGCCGCGGCCCGCGCTGTTCGTCCGCGGCGGCACCGCCTACGTCTCGGACCCCGCCACCAAGCAGGTCCACCGCATCGAGCTGGAGACCGGAGCGAAGACGGCGAGTGTCACGCTGCCGAGCACCCCGAACGAAATGAGCGGTGTGGTCGCTCACTGACTCCTGGCTCTCGTCGGTGGGGACAGAGGATGATGACCGCGATGACGAGTTCGGTGAAAGGACGAGTATGACGCTGTCGCCCTCGACCATCGGTCGCCGCACTCTGCTGGCCGCGGCAGCGCTCCTACCGCTGGCCGCGTGCGCACGGGAGAAGACCCCGTCCTCTGCCCCCACCGTCCAAGCGGACGAGCGCCACGATCGCCTGATCGAGTTGGAACGAAAGTTCGACGCACGCCTGGGCGTGTATGCCCGCGCGACCGGGACAGGCGCCACCATCGCCCACCGCGCGGACGAACGATTCGCGTTCTGCTCGACGTTCAAGGGCTTGGCCGCGGCGGCGGTGCTCCAGCGTAATCCGTTGTCGCACTTGGACACCGTCGTCACCTACACCCGCGACGACCTCCTGAAGAACGCCGCGGTGACCCCGCGGTACGTGGACACTGGAATGACGATCCGTCAGCTGTGTGACGCCGCGGTCCGCTACAGCGACGGCACCGCCGGCAATCTCCTGCTCCGTGATCTGGGTGGACCGGCCGAGCTGACGGCGTACGCGCGGAGTCTCGGCGACATGGTCACCCGGATGGACCGGATCGAGCCCGCGATCACGGAGGCCACCCCTGACGATCCGCGCGACACGACTTCTCCTAGAGCGTTCGGCGAGGTCTACGACCGGATCGTGCTGGGTGACGCCCTGCCGGTCGACAAGCGCGACTTCCTCCGCGACCTGCTGGAACGCAACGCCACGGCCGCGGGTGCGCAGCGGATCCGGGCCGGCGTACCGCAGGGATGGAAGGTGGCCGACAAGACCGGAACCGGTGACTACGGCACCCTCAACGACATCGCGATCGTGTGGCCCCCGGACTCGGCGCCGCTCGTCGTCGCCATCATGTCCGGTAAAGCCACCCGGGACGCCGCCTACGACCAAGCCCTCCTCGCCGACGCCGCCGCGTACGTCGTAGAAACCCTCACTTAGCCCGATGGGGTGCCCGCGCTCTCGATCGGGTGCCGGAGGGGAACCTCGCGATGTCCGAGTCGGAGTTCTCGGGCTCCCGCTATTCGCGCTGGCGGGAAAGCGTTGCGCGGCAGCTAGATTGGCAGGATGCCACTGCGACATGAACCGGACGTCTCCAAGGCTGACTGGTTCACCGAGCGTGGCGATCCATGGACGCAGTTGTGTTCGATGGGTCCCAGTGGGTTCACCCGGTATGCCCGGTTGTTCCACCCCGCCACACCCGATGAGGACCCGTCGGATCCGGATGCGCTGCGAGACCGCGCGGGCGACCTCGACTCCGAGGTCCTGCAGCGGCTGTCGAACATCCTCGCCGGGCACACCGAGACGCCGGACGACTGCTATTTCGGGCTCTGGGACGGCTTCGGCGACATCTACGGTGGCTCGTCGGTCGTCGTGTCGTTCAGTATGGACTCGTCCACGAATCTCGCGGCCGCACCCAGCGTCGCACCGGCCTTCCCGCCGGAGGTCATAGACGGCCCCCGGGTGCGGATTCCGGCGCGCGACTACCTGCTGTTCCGCGGGCCGTTGCGCGAGGCCGGGCAGTGGGGCGCCGCGGACCTGCTTCCGGGCTGGTCACGACCGATCAACAGCCCGAATCTCATCTGGCCCGCCGACCGGGCGTGGTTCGTCGCGACCGAGATCGATCTGCCCTGGACCGGCGTCGCGGGAAGCGCCGCGCTGATCGAGGCATTGCGGGCCGACGCGGCACTGGACGTCGAGGAGACGCAACCGTCGGACTCCCCGCCGTACTGGCGGGACCGGACCTGAACTGTCCGGCGACCCGAAGGGACGCGATCCCGGCCTGACCGACGCTACGGTGGGATGACATGGACACTGCTGTGCTGGCCCTGCCGGAGTCCGCGCCCGCCCCTCGGTCCGGGGCGTCGGCGCGCGTCCGGTTCCGTGGCATCTCGAAAGCGCAGCCGGTGGTTGTCGTGGCCTGCTGTCTGGTCGTAGCGCAGCTGGCGATCCGTTGGTGGGTAGCCGACAGCGGCTATTTCTACTGGGACGATCTCATCCTGGCAGGCCGAGCGGCTCGATACGGGCTGTGGTCAACGGACCTGCTGCTGTACGACCACGACGGACACTTCATGCCGCTGGCCTTCGCCACGGCGTGGGCGGTGAACGCGGTGGCGCCCCTGGCCTGGGCCGGGCCGGTGGTGGTGCTGCTGGTCATGCAGCTCGGCGCGTCGGTGGCTGTGGTTCGCATGCTGCTGCTGGTGGCGGGCCCGCGGTGGCCGATCCTGCTCCCGCTGGTCTTCTACCTTTTCTGTCCACTGACCATCCCGGCTTTCGCCTGGTGGGCAGCCGCTCTGAACGCGCTGCCGCTGCAATTCGCCCTCGCCTGGGTGATCGGCGACGCGGTGCTGCTGGTGCGCGGCGGGCGGCGCCGATACGCGCTGTCCGGGGTCGCCGTGACGGCCGTGGCGCTGCTCTTCTTCGAGAAGTCGGTGATCGTGCCGTTCGTCGCGTTCGCCGTCACGGCGCTGGCCCACTACGTCGACGGCGGCGAGGGCGCCATACGCACGGTGCTGCGCAGGGGCGCGGCGCTGTGGATCGGATCGGGCGCGGTGCTGGCCTGCTGGTCGATCGGATACTTCGTGGTGGTGGACGGTCCCGGCCTACCCGATGGGTGGGAGGAGTTGCGCGACCTACTGCCCGGTGCGGCGTCTCTGGGGATCGTGCCCGCCTTGTTCGGCGGGCCCTGGGTGTGGGAACGGTGGCTACCGTCGACGCCGTGGGCGGATCCGCCCGGATGGGCGGTGGTGTCGGCCTGGCTGGTGCTGCTGGTCGTGGTGGCGCTGACGATCCGCGTCAGGCAGCGGGTCTGGGCGGTCTGGTCGACGGCCGCGGCGTACGTTCTGGTCGTTCAGCTGGCGGTGGCCCTGGCTCGCGGCGGGCCGAACACCGCGGCGGAGCTGATGCAGTCGCTGCGCTACGTCGCCGACATGGCGGTGGTGTCGGCCGCCGCCGGTGCGCTGATGCTGCGCGCCCGTCCCCGGCCGTCGAGTGGCCCGACGCGCGTGGCGCTTCCGCGCGGACCCGTGACGGTCGCGGTGACCGTGGTTTTCCTCGTGAGCAGTCTGTCGTCCACCTGGACGTTCGTGCGATCGTGGCGTGCGGGTCCGACCGAAACTTATCTAGCGAATGTGCGATCGGCGCTGAGCGCATGGGACGGCGCACCCCTTCTGGAGCAGGAGGTCCCGTGGACTGTGCTGAACCCCCTGGCCTATCCCCAGAATCTCACCAGCAATGTGCTGGCGCCCATCGCCGCTCCCGGCACGTTCGCGGACTCGACACCCCACCTGCGCATGATCACCGACGACGGTCGGATCGTCGAGGCGGCGGTGTGGTGGAACCGGATCATCCTCCCCGGCCCCGAGCCCGGCTGCGGGTACCGGATCCACGGCGCAGCGCAGGCCCGCTTGCTGCTCGACGGTCCGATGCTCGAGAACAAATGGACGGCGCAACTCAACTACCTCGCGAGCCGTGACGGTCGGATAACCGTCGCTCTGGAACACGGCGAAGCGGTGACGGCGCCGGTCCGGAAGGGGCCCAACACCGTGTTCGTCCGCCTCGTCGGAGGCGGATCCGCACTTCGGATCGCCTCCCGGACGACCGGACTGGATCTGTGCGTCGGCGTCGGACCGGTCGGCGTCGCCTCCTACGACAACTGAACCACCACCGCGGCGTCATATCGCAAGCGGCGCGGCCCGGCGATCACGTGCTCGCTCAGTTCCCGGCGACGGCGGCCTCGGCCGCGGTGCGGGCGCGCGACAGCGCCTCCGGCACCGGGATCCGGCCCAGATACATCTCGGCGAGAAGGGGTTCGACGGCGCGGAGTGCGGCCGGAAAACCTGGACCGCCACTGGAAGAGATGCGCGGGCCGCGCAGCACATCGAAGAAGGGGGAGACGTCTATCCCTTTCCCGCGCCAGTAGTCGCGATAGCGCTGTTGTTCGGCGACGACCGCCGGGATGGTGGCGCCGTTCTCGGCCAGGTGGCGATTGCCCGCGCCGCTTCCGAGCCAGGCCAGCACCCGGCGCACCGCGTCCGGATGGCGGGTGGCGGCGTTGCCTGCCACGCCGATCGCGTTGTTCGTGCTCACTCGCCCAGTCGGCCCTTCCGGCAACAGCGCTACACCCCACTCGAACCGGGCCTGCTGGGAGATCTGCGCGAGATTGAACGTCCCCGACTGGAGCAGCGCCAGTTTGCCTTGGAGGAAGGCATTCTTCGCGAACTCGGGGTTGGTGTTCGTATCCGCGGGTGCGGGCGCGAGCCCGTCGGCGATCAACCGCACCAGATAGGCGAACGCCGATACGCCCTGCGGGCTGTCGAAGACGAAGCGGTCCCGGTCGTCCTGGAAAGCGGCGCCCGCGGAACCCAGAAACGGCAGCTCGATGGACTGGAAATCATGGCCCGCGTTGTACGCCCACGGGGAGGCCGCCGCCAGCTTGCGCAGCAGCGGCCGGAAGGTGTCGTCGTCGCTCGGACTCCACCGCACCGCGGTCAGCTCCGCGGGATCGACGTGCGCGGCCGCGAGCAATTCCCGGTTGTAGTACACCGCTGTGCCGGCATCCACGAATTGCGGTACGGCCCAAAGCTTTCCGCCGCGCGTGTAGCGCAGGACCGCCGAGGGGTCCCAGGATCGCGCGGCTTCGGGACCCAGCGCCGCCCCCATGTCGATCAAACGCCCGGCATCGGCGTAGTCCTCGTACAAGTTGGTCCAGAACAAGTCGTCGGCGGTGCCCCCGGCGACGTCCAGGCGCAACTTCTGCTGGTAGGACGCCCACGGCACCACCGTGATCCGCACTTCGACGTCCGGATTCGCCCGCTCGAACTCCGCGAGCGAGGCACGGTAAACCGGAACGAAACTCTCGTCCCAGATCCGCAACCCCACCACCGTGCGGCCGGACCCGTCGCCGCCGCGACCGAGCCACAAGGCGGCCGCGACCAGCAGGGCCGCGGCGAGCGCGAGGGCGAGCGCCAGGCGGGTCGAGGTTCTCATTTGACCCCCGTCCACGCGATCGACCGCAGCACCTGCCGCTGGAAGACCACGAACAGCGCCACCAGCGGCGCGATGGCCAGCGTCGTGGCTGCCAGCACCAACGTCCACTGCGCGTTGTACCGGGTCTGAAGATTCGCCGTCGCCACCGTCAGCACCTGCCACGAGCGGCCGCTGCTCGCGACCAGCGGCCACATGAAGTTGTTCCACTGCGAGACGACCGTGATGAGCGTCAGCGTCGCCAGCACCGGCCGGCTCATCGGCACCATCACATGCACGATGATGTCCAGGGTGTTGGCGCCGTCGAGCCGCGCCGCACCGATCAACTCCTGCGGAATCGCGCGAAAGTACTGGCGCAGCAAGAAGATCGCGTAGGGCGAGCCGAACACGAACGGCAGCACCAGCGCCCAGAAAGTGTTGAGCAGGCCCACTTCCGCGAACATCAGATACAGCGGGATCAACGTCACCATCGGCGGCACCATCATCGTGGCCAGATACACCCAGAACAGCGCGTCACGGCCCGGGAAGTCGGTGCGGGCGAACGCATAAGCCGCGAGTACCGAGGTGATCAGCTGGCCGCCCGTGACGAACACCGTCATCAGCGCGGTCACCAGCACCGCCCGCCCGAATCCGTAGTCGAGCACGGTCCGGAAGTTGTCCGCGGTGGCCGGATGCGGCAGGGCCAGCGGTGACCCGGTTGCGAACTGGTCCGGCGTCTTCACCGCCGTGAGCGCGCTGAGCAGCAGCGGCGCCACGGTCAGCAACGCCGCGGCCGAGAGCGCCGCGTACGCCGCCGCCGAACGAAGGCGATCAGAACTCATAGGTGGTCCGATTCCGGAAGTAGCGGTGCTGCGCCACGGTGATCGCGAACATCACCGCGAAGACCACCAGCGCCATGACGGCGGCCCGGCCCGGCCGTGCGGCGTCGAACGCCTCGGAGAAGATGCGCATCGCGACCACATCCGTGCGATCGCCGGGCCCGCCCTTGGTCAACGCGTAGACGGTGTCGAAGGTCTGGAACGCGCTCAGCACGCCGGTGACGAGGACGAAGAACATGGTGGGACGCAGCAGCGGCAGGATCAGCCAGCGGGTCCGGCGCCAGCCGGTCGCCCCGTCCAGCGCCCCCGCGTCGAGGATCTCGCCGGGTATCGCGCGGATCCCGGCCACGAAGAACAGAGCCACGTACCCGAAGTTCGCCCACACGCTCACCGCGGCCACCGACGGCAGCGCCAGCGCCGGATCCGACAACCATTCGATACGCCGCCCGAGCACGGCGTTGACGACGCCCCCGGTCGGCGCGAACATCCACTGCCACACCACACCCACCGCCACCGGCGCGCACATCCACGGCAGCGCGTACATCACCCGCAGACTCCGCGCGCCGCGCCGTCGCGCGAGCGGAGCCGCGATCGTGAAACCCAGCACGGTCTGCGCGGGCACCACGATCACCGTCAACGCGAGCGTCACCAGCAGGGCATGGCCGAACGCGGCGTCGCCCAGCACCGAGCGCCAATTGCGCAGGCCCACGAACTCCCTGGGCCCCAACAGGTTCCAACTGTGCAGACTGAGCCATGCCACCACCAGGATCGGCAGCAGCAGGAACGCCCCGACGCCGATCAGGCTCGGCAGCAGGAGGACATAGCTCGTCACGCTACGACGAGCCGCACGCCGGTTCATGTGCTGCGACGTTACCGCCCCCGCCCGCCGCCGCCCGGCGGGCGTCAGTCGGTCGGGCCGCCCGCCACGTAGATCACCTGGCCGGAAACGAAACCAGCGCCCTCGCTCACGAGAAACGAGGCGGTGTGCGCGATGTCCTCGGGAGTGCCGACACGCTGCACGGGAATCTGCGCGGCGGCGGCCTTCTGGAAGTCCTCGAACGAGACGCCGACGCGGTCGGCGGTGGCGGCGGTCATATCGGTGACGATGAACCCCGGAGCGATCGCGTTGGCCGTGACGCCGAACTTGCCCAGCTCGAAGGCCAGGGTCTTGGTGAAACCTTGCAGGCCCGCCTTGGCCGCCGAGTAGTTGGCCTGGCCGCGATTGCCGAGCGCCGAGGTGCTGGACATGTTGACGACCCGGCCCCACTTCTGCTCGACCATGTACTTCTGCACCGCGCGGGTGAGCAGGAAGGCTCCGCGCAGGTGCACGTTCATCACCGCGTCCCAGTCGCCGACGCTCATCTTGAACAACAGGTTGTCCCGGAGGATGCCCGCGTTGTTCACCACGACGGTCGGCGCGCCCAGCTCATCCTCCAGTCGCCCGACGGCGGCGGCGACCGACTCCTCGTTCGACACGTCTGCGCCGAGCGCGACGGCCTGCCCGCCCGCCTCGGTGATCGCGCGGACGGTGTCGGCGCACGCGGCCGCGTCGAGGTCCAGCACGCCGAGCCGTAGCCCGTCCGCCGCCAATCGCTGGGCGATCGCCGCACCGATTCCTCGTGCGGCGCCGGACACTACTGCAACTCGCTCGGCCATGAGCGCGTCCCTTCGTCGATCGGATGTCGAGGCGGTCATTCCGTACCGCTGAATTACCACATTCTCGAGCAGAAGGCTTGCTCGGCGGTCGACCCGGTGATTCGATCGCCAGGTGACCGATCAGAACGACGTACCCCGCATCGTCAGCGCCAGCCGCGAGATCGGCGCGAGCGCCGCGGCAATCTTCGAGCTCATCGCGGATCCGGCCCAGCAGCCGCGCTGGGACGGCAACGACAATCTGGCGCAGGCCGCCATCGGGCAGCGAGTGCGGCAAGCCGGGTCGGTGTTCAGCACGACACTGACCAACGGCGCCGTGCGCGACAACCACGTGGTGGAGTTCGAGGAGGGCAGCCGAATCGCGTGGCGCCCGTCGGAGCCCGGCAGTCAGCCGCCCGGCCACCTGTGGCGCTGGGAGCTGGAACCGGTGGGCGAGGGCCGCACCCGGGTGACCCACACCTATGACTGGACATCGCTGACCGACGAGAAGCGCCTCGTCCGCGCCCGTGCGACCACCGCCGACAAGCTCTCGGCCTCGCTCGACCGCCTCGCGGCACTGGTCGAACAGGAAGCGAATCCGGCGACACCGTGAGCCTCGCGGTCCCTGCCCCGTGCAACCTGGTCGTCGCCAATTTTCCGTGGCCCGACACAGGTCTCGATCTGGTGCCCGAACGGCGTGCACAGGCACGACGTGGTCGTCCGGGCTGACCTCACGAGCGTGACTCGGCGCGGACTGCACGGCAGGTAACCCCCCGGGAAGAGGCGCGAAATCACCGCTGCGCGTCGATCGGGGCGATCACGTCACGGCCGCATGCCCGTTCGAGCCGGGCGTTCGGCGCGCATGCGGCTGGTCGGTGGTGGTCCGGTAACCTTGCCCGATGACCTCGCCACGCCGTGTGAACAGGGGGCCGAAGGCGGCGGCCGGCAACCGGGCGGCTCTGATCCAGGCGGCACGGGAGGTCTTCGCGGAGAGCGGCTTCGACGCCCTCATCGCGGAGAAGCTGGAGGATCCGGATCAGCGCGGTGCGCGCCGCGCGGGTGGGACGTCACCGCGCCCGAGGCTCGCCGCGCCGTGTGCCGGCTAACGGGAGCCGAAGCCGTAGGTAGGCACGGGGGCTCGATGCCGATGCCGATACCGATGCCCGGCCGGACTGAGGGTGTCGGGCGCGTGCGGCCCGGTCCGCAGGGCGGAAAGAACGCCGAGGGCGGGCGGTCGACATGCTGCCCACGCTGGGAAGGCCTGCTTTTCAAGTTAGCCTACCCTTATGAATGCGACGGCGGTGGTACACGAGCCGGGCCCGCGGGCCGTCCGATCGAAGCGGTCCCGAAAGCCGCTGCGGCGCAAACTGATCTCGATACATCGCTGGTCCGCGTTGATTCTCGGCGTGGTCCTTGTCGTCCAGTCGACGTCGGGCGCGATCCTGCTCTACCGCGCCGAACTGTTCCGAGCCCGGCACGCCTCCTTCTATCACCACACGGACGCGCCGCCGGTGATCGATACCGAGCGAGCCGTCACGCTGGTGCGGGAGACCGATCCAGGTTTCGACGTCGGCTGGGTCGGCATGGACGGCGGTGTGATCGTCATCGGTAACGCGCAGTACACCGCCGCGTACTCGGTGGATCCGGGTACCGGGCGGATCAACGGGCGGGCGAACCTGACCGACGGTGTGCTGGGCTGGCTGGTCAATCTGCACGACTGCGCCTTCGGCTGCGCGCGCTACTCGGGCGTGATACCCATGCTGGAGAACCAGGCTCCGCTCATCGACATCACCTGGGCGGCAATAATTCTGGGCTTGCTCGGCCTACTGCTGGTATCGCTCGCGGTGTCCGGTGCGGTCATCTGGTGGCCGTCGCTCAAACGGCTGCGCCACGGGTTTCGCGTCCGATGGCGGAAGGGCCGCTTCGCACGCGACCGCGACCTGCACAACGTCATCGGCGTCCTCGCCGTGCCGTTCCTGTTGATGTGGGGGATCACCGGCATCACCATCGAATTGCCCGCCGTGCAGCGGGCCTGGCTCGTCGCGACCGGTGGCAACGCGAATCTCCTTCGGACCGAAAAGTTCTTCGTGCCGCGTACGGTCGACACCGGCCGGGCGCCGATACCCATCGGCGAGGTGGGTGCGATCGTGCACCGAGCCGCGCCGGGCCGACTGGCCTACCTGCTGCTACCCACGGACGCCGCTCCGTACTATCGCGCCACCGTCGCCGGCGCCTACTCGCCCCGCGAACACCGCCTCTTCTACAGCGGTGACGTCATGGTGTATGTGAACGTCTACGACGAGTCCGACATCAAGGTGGTCGACGCCAGCCACGACCGGCCGCTCGCGAATACCTTCTACGCCAAGGTCTTCGAGCCCGCGCACTTCGGCTGGATGGTGAACGGGTGGTGGCGACTGGTATGGCTGGCCTTCGGCCTGACTCCGCTCGCGCTCGCTGTCACCGGATTGTCGACCTGGCTCTTGCGGCGTCGAACCCGATTCCGCCGCGAACGCGCGAGAGCGTAGCCATACACCCGCGAAGGTCAGCGGGAACTACAGGCTCTGCGCGATGAAGCCTTCACCGAAGTCGACATCCGGCCCGACCCGGTCGATCTCGCGCTGGCGGTCAGCGACGATCTGGACCGCGAGCTGCTACGCGGCTACCTCGAAAAAGGTACTCGCCGACATCGACAAACTCGACACCCCCCGCTCGTGACCCGCCGAGAGACCTTCCGCGGCCGCTGCCGGTGAGACCGTGGCAGAGACGGCGAGCGGGCGGAAACGACTGCCCACCTCAGGCGCTCGAGAGCGTGGATCGGGCGCACGGCTGAAGCGCGGAAAAAGACTGTTTCTCGCCCGATCCCGCGACTAACTTCCGGATCGTGAACCGAGAAGTGACCATCCTGACCGGCCCGCCCGGCGCGGGGAAGACGACTGTGGCCGAGCTCCTGGCCTCCGGCGCGCATGTTCCGACAGTGCATGTGACGACCGACTTGTTCTATCGCTCGATCCGCACCGGATTCGTCCTGCCCTACCTGCCCGAAGCGCAACGGCAGAACGAAGTGGTCGTGGACGCGATCGTCGCAACCGTCGCGACGTTCGCCCGCGGCGGCTACGACGTCGTGGTCGACGGAATCGTCGGGCCGTGGTTCCTGCCGCCGTTTCGTGCGGCCGCCGAACGTGACCGCCTGGCTCTGTCTTACGTGGTTCTCCGGCCCGGCCTGGACATCACGCTGTCACGCGCGCAGCGGCGCGCCGACCGCGAGCTGAAGGATGTCGACGCGATCACCGGCCTATACACCGCGTTCGAGCAACTCGGAGACCTCGAGCGCCACGCGATCGACACCGGGCACCTCGACGCGGAACAGACAGCCGCCGAAGTCCGGCGTGTCCTCGCAGCAGGCGAACACCGCTTGGCGTGAAACCAGCGCGTCCGCGCCGAAGTCCGATCCGGACAGTTCTTTTCGATCGTGTGAAGAAGCCTCGAGGCTGATTCGCCTACCCCGACCCGGGTAGTGCACGGATGTGGCGCAAAGAGCCACAGTCGGTTTCATCCGCTACCGAAAGGAGCAAGTGATGGCAGACAAGAACAACCCCGGGCAGTTCGGCAACCGTTCCGACACCGAGGAGCAGGCGCGCCGCGGCGGCCAGGCCAGCACCGGCAGCTTCGGCGGCAGCAACTCCGCCGATCCCAGCGCGGCCGGACGCAAGGGCGCCGAAGCTCAGCCCACCGAAGCCAAGGTGCGTGGCGGCGAGCACAGCCACGCCAATCGCTGACACCGATCGAATACGGGCCGGGCGGAACAACCGGCCCGGCCCGTTTCGTGTCATCGGTTCGCCGCAACCGGCTGCGCCGGCCGCTGCGGCACGACAGCCACCAGGCTCGAAGTCATCAGTCCGATCAGCGTCATCGGGTGAGCCGATCGAGCAGCGCCGGATGTCCGCGCAGCGGAGCAAGAGCCGAGCCGTGATCGCATTGCGCCGGTACCGCCACCGAGTGGCCAGAGCGGCAGCGTCGCGATGCCCAACGGGATGCCGATCAGGTAGAACAGGCCCGCCGCGATACGGCGCACCTCGTCGATGCGGTTGCCGAGCTGTTCTCCCCGGCCCCGGTTCGACGCACAGATAGGCCGCAGCGCCACAGGAGTCACCCACCCCCGTACGCATCGCCCTCGCGCATCAACACGTCCGCTCAGCACTCCCGGTATGGCTTCCGATGCGACCGGGCCCGATGCGCCGCGTCGGCGCTAGCGGGCACCGACCGCCGTGCTGACGTCACGAGGCCGAATGTTCGCGCGCTGGTTTCCGATTCAGCGCGATCTCGACGCTCGCCGCGATCGTGCCGACCCCGAACAGTACTTCGAACAGCACGGGAAGTGCCGCACCGAGACCTGCGGTGTCATCTGCTAGCTATGTAACTGGCTATTAGTGCCTGTCAGTAACTGGAGGTCGGACGTGTTGACGGTAACTCGCCTTGCCCTCCCCGACGGCGCCGACGGGTGTGAGCTAACAATGATTGCCGCTGATGTGCTGTTCAAACTGCATGATTCCACCGAGTGAGCCAGATTCGGATTGCGGGGAGGTCAAGTACGAGCAAGTTGCGGAAAGTCCTGACATCATGCGCGGTTGCTTGATAAGTTAATGACTGTTCTTATCACTCTGCGACGGAGTGGAACGAGCGCAGCCAACTTTCGTCGCATCATCGCGGTCGCGCTCGGGCTCAATGAGGAGTAGCGAAAACATGGATGACCTCAGTAGGCGCAACGCGTTGAAGGCCGGTGGCGTGTTGGGTGCGTTCGGCGCGTTGGCGATGGTGAGTCCCGCACGGGCGGAGCCGTGGACGTGGTCCCCGGAGGGTTCGGTGGCCGGTACCGGTGCAGGGGCCGACCCGATGACCGTGTGGGATCCCGAAGCCGACGAGCTGGTGGCTTCGTTGATCGACCGGGGTGAAGTCCCCATGATCAATGGGTTGTTGCGGACCTGGACCAGGAACGGTCAGCCGTTGCCTGCTGGTCTGCCGTCGGAATTGCGGGATTTCATGGAGTACGCCCGCCGACTGCCACCCTGGGCCGATCAGGGCAAGCTGGGCACCGCGATCGAGTTCAACAAGAAGCGGGGATTGTATCTGGGTGTGCTCTACGGGCTGGCCAGCGGCATGATGAGCACGGTCATTCCCAAGGAGGCGCGCGCGGTCTACTACTCCAAGGGCGGTCACGATCTGAAGGACCGCATCCTCAAGACCGCGAAACTCGGCTACGACATCGGGACCGCGAATGCCTACGGCCCCGATGGCGAAATGGTCGTCACCTGCGTCAAGACCCGGTTGGTGCACGCGGCAGTGCGTCATCTGCTGCCGCAGTCCCCACACTGGGTGCACTCCGCCGACGAGGACATCCCCATCAGCCAGAACGACATGATGGTCACCTGGCACAGCCTGCCGACGACCGTCATGCGGCACCTGACCGCGTGGAAGGTGCCGATTCCGGCGCACGAGTCGGAGGCATTCCTGCACTCGTGGCAGGTCTGCGCGCACATGCTCGGCATCCGCGACGAGTACATCCCCAATTCCTGGGCCGAGGCCAACTCCCAGGCTGCGCAGGTCCTGGATCCCATACTGGCGCCGACCCCGGAAGGCGCCAAACTGGCCGACCGGCTCCTGCGCCTGGGCGTCAACCTCGACCTGGCCATTCTCAGCAAGCCGGTGCTCGGCGCGTTCACCCGCTTCCTGCTCGGCGACAAGATCGCCGACGGGCTGGCCATCGCCAGGGAACCGGTCTGGGACCCGCTGCTGCGGGTGAGCTGGGGCCCTTTCATCGCCGTGCGCGAAGGCCTGCTGCCCGTGGTCCCGCTCGCGCCGGACGCCTACTGGCTGTTCGACGAATTCCTTCGTCAAGCAGCACTGATCTACCTGGCCGAACTACGAATGCCGATCAGCATCGAGCTCCCGACGATGAACCGAGACATGAGCCGACCACCCCGCTGACCCAGGTGTGGTGAACGACTTCGCCTGCCGCTGTAGCTGACCGGCTCATCGAACCTTCCGTGCGGCGAGAACAGCGGGATCTGTAGGCCGTGCCAGATCATGCGCCGTATCCGGACGGGACTATCGGTCGGGCGTCGACCCTGGACACCGTGTCGCCGTAAACATGTGCGGACCGGTCGCATTCGACGATGAAATCGCGCGGGAATCCGAGTTCGAACGGGACTGCCGCCTCCAGCGTGGCTGCCGCGTCGGCCGGTAGCGCGAGGGCGGCGGCGTCGAGGTTCTGGGTGAGCTGGGCCGCGCTGCTGACTCCGATGATCGGTAGGACGGCGGGCGACCGGTGGCGGGTCCAGGCGAGCGCCACATGGGCCGGGGGCACACCGAGTTCGGCCGCGACGGTGCCGACAGCCGCGGCTGCGGCGTGCTCCCGTTCGGTGTACCGGCCGGGGTCGGTGCGTCGCCCTGTGGTGCCGGACAGGATCCCGCGGGCCAGCGGTGCCCAGGTGGTCACGGTCATGCCGAACGCCTCGGCCATCGGCAGCAGTTCTCTTTCGATATCGCGTTGCAGCAAGTTGTAGGGCACCTGCAAGCCGGAGAACGGTGTCCGGGCCCGGCATTCGGCCAGGGTGTTGGCCTGGGCCACGACCCATGCGGGGGCATCGGAGATGCCGAGGTACAGCACTTTGCCGGCGCGCACCACGTCATCGAGCGCGTGCATCGTTTCCTCGATCGGCGTGTGCCGGTCCCAGACGTGCGCCCAGTACACGTCGATGTAGTCGGTGCGTAGGCGTCGCAGGCTCTGCTCGAGCGATTTGATCAGGTTCTTGCGGTGATTGCCCGAGGCATTCGGGTCGCTCGCATCGCGGGTCAACGTGTACTTGGTGCCGATGACGAATCGGTCGCGGTCGTCGAGCACCGTGCCGAGCATCTCCTCACTCGCACCGTAGGCCGAGGCCGTGTCGATGAAGTTGCCTCCGGCGTCGGCGAACACGTGCACGATTCGCCGGTATTCATCGATGTCGTCGATCGCCATGGTGCCCAGCGCGAGTTCGGATACACGCAGACCGGTTCGGCCGAACAGTCGATATCGCATCATGAGTGCAGCATGCCTCGCCGACGCGGCCGTAGACAGGCCGTGGCAGTGCCAGTAAGCCGGCGCCGCGTCCACTCTCCGCGCTATGGCCTCCGGAACGTGCGCCGGTAGGCGCCCGGGGTCGTGCCCACCTGGTCGCGGAAGCGGCGGCGCAGGTTCACCGCCGAGGGCTACACCTCCGTATTCGTCGCCGATTCACCTGTCCGCGAACTCTTTCCAGGAATCCGGCTGCGTCCCCTCTGGACCGGACCGGGTGGCGCGCACGCCAACGTGCTGGAGATGGACCCGGGCACGTCGTGGCCGCGCCGCGACGTCCATGAGCCCGGCCCGGAGGAGGTCTACGTCGTCGCGGGCACGTTCAACGACGGCGTGCGGGATTACCCGGCCGGAACGTTCCTGCACGCCCCGGCCGGGTCCTGGCACGTGCCCGCGACCACGACCGGCTGCACACTGTTCGTCTTCTACCCGGCCGGGTAGGCGGCCTGGTGGCGGGGTTCAGCGCAGGCGTGCGGAGATGGCCGTGGCCACCGCGACGGTCTTGGCGCACACGTCCCAGTCGACACCCGTGGCTATGCCGGGGGCGACGATCCCGAGGTGGAACGAGCCGCCCGAGGGCACCGAGACGTGGGTGCCGCATCCGCCGTTGCGGCCGTCGGGGCGGATCTCCGGTCGCAGGGTGGCGCGGCGGCCCCCGATCTCGATCTCGGTCTCGAGCGGGTCGGGCCGCGTGCGCTGTGACAGATCGGTCAGGCCGCTACTGCGCGGGGCGAACCCGATGTTGAACCGGCCTGCCTGGGACGTCTGCACCGAGAACCACGAGCAGCGCGGCAACGCCTGCGGCGGGGTCTCGGCGCGCACCTCGTGGGGTTCGAGCACGAAACCGGCGATCTCGTCGGGGCCCAGCACCGCGCATGGATGATCGGTCAGCTCCGCGACCGTCCACGGGGGCGGCCCCAGCGCCGGTGTCGTCGCCGAACTCGGCGAGGCCGCGGGTTCGGTCGCAGCGGGAGTGTCGCACCCGGTCACCGCCACCACGACCGCCCCGACGACCAGCCACGCCCGGTCGCGTCGCACCCTTCGCGTCACCGTCACCTCCCGCTCGATCACATCAGAGTTACACGACCCCAGCAGAAGTCGCACAGGTCGAGCATTGCCGACGCTCGGATCCGGCGTTTCCAGATCCACTCGACGGGGTCGGTGAGCAGACTTGGTTCCCCGGCCGCGGCGCTCTATGTCGCAACCGCGACATCGGGTGCTATTTCCCTCGCGGAGGACGATCCCCCAGCGGCTATCCCGGGGAAGCGGCGGCGAAGCTGCGCGATGCAACGCAGAACCTCGTGAAGTTCGGTCCGGAGCCGACGCAATTCGGTGGCGTGTTGCACCGGATTCGCCCCTGTCCGCGCCATCGCTTTGATGAACGAGTCCAGTTCTTCGGCCTCCGCGACGAGCAACTCGAAGAACATTTCCGCCTGTGCCCGGTCGGCGTGGTCAGTGGACGGGTCGCGTCTGGGGATCTCGGCCAGTTCTCTGCTCGCACGGCTTTCGACGAGTAACGGAACGAAATCCCGGACCGAAGCTCCCCCGAAGCGTTGATGGACTCGTCGCACCACCACCGCAACAGTTTCTGAAGGGAGCTCCGGATGGCACTTCGCGAGTCGCGTGACCACCCGCCCGATCTGCCTGACCTCGTCATTGTGCATCGCTCAGCCCCTGTTCGGTGACCATGTGCGTGAAGCGCGCCTACCCTGCGTCGCAAGACCCCGGATGTAGCACTCACAAACCGGGACTTCGTGGCGGACCGACCGCGCCGAGACTGCCCTAAGCGTCACACGAGCAATGTACCGCTATACAACGGCACGCTCAATAGTGGTTAGGTTGAAGATTCAGTTCGCCGGGAAGACCAGCTCGGTAGCTGTTTGGGCGGTGTCGCCCTTCGCCGGTGTTTTCAGCGATACGCTGGGCTTCGGCGAAAGGTGAACGCATGTTGCCGGTCTCTCGAGACATGGTGGTGGGATAACAGCCGCGCGATGACCGAGGACGATCTGCCGCGGACGCGCCGTGAGGTGATGAGGCCTGTCACGGCGGAGCTGCGCGCGGCTGGTTTCGAGGACGCGGTGGAGATCGGGCGCGGGGGCTTCGGGGTGGTGTATCGCTGTCGGCAGCCGACGTTGGACCGGACGGTGGCGGTGAAGGTGCTGTCCGCGGAACTGGACGCCGACAACCAGGCGCGGTTCGTGCGGGAGCAGCGGGCGATGGGCCGGTTGACCGGCCATCCGAATATCGTCACCGTGCTGGAGGCCGGTGCCACCGAGAGCGGGCGGCCTTATCTGGTGATGCCGTATCACCCGCTGGGGTCGGTGGATGCGTGGATCCGCGCCAATGGTCCGCTTCCGCTGGAGAAGGTGTTGGCGCTCGGGGTCAAGATCGCCGGGGCGCTGGCAGGAGCGCATCGCCTGGATATCGTGCATCGGGATGTGAAGCCGGGCAACATCCTGCTCACCGAGTACGGCGAGCCCGCGTTGACCGATTTCGGTATCGCCCATATCGCGGGTGGGTTCCGGACGACCGCGAGCGTTGTGACCGGGTCACCGGCGTTCACCGCCCCGGAGGTCCTCGAGGGAGACGACCCGACCCCGGCCGCGGATGTCTACGGGCTGGGCGCGACCCTGTTCTGTGCGTTGACCGGGCATGCGGCGTTCGAGCGGCGCGGCGGCGAGAACATGGTGGCGCAGTTCGTGCGGATCACCACCCAACCGGTGCCGGACCTGCGAGCGGACGATATTCCCGAGGACGTGTCGGCGGTGGTGGAATCGGCGATGAGCCGCGACCGCCACGAACGGCCCTCGGCCGCCGCTTTGGGCGAGACTCTCCGGCAGGTGCAGCGGCGCCTGGGGTTCGCAGTGGGGGAGATGGCGTCGCGAAGCGAAGCTGATCACGAGCCGCACGACCAGAGGCTCGACCATCCCGAGCAGAAGCCACCACTGCCGGGGTGGCGCAGGCCGACCGCGGCGGCGCGGGACCGTAGTGGCAATCTGCCGCTCGAGCTGACCAGCTTCGTCGGCCGGCGCAGTGAACTGTCCGAGGTGAAGAATCTTCTGTCGGTGTCGCGGCTGGTGACGTTGACCGGTGTCGGCGGGGTCGGCAAAACACGGCTGGCGTTGCGCGCCGCCGCCGGTGCGCGCCGCGATTTCGAAGACGGGGTGTGGCTGATCGAGCTGGCCGAGGTGTCCGACCCAGCGCTGCTGGTCGATGTGGTGGCGGCGGCCCTGGGTTTGCGAGACGCGGGGGCCAGGCCATTGCTCGAGATCGTTATCGACTTTCTGGGCTCACGCGAGACCTTGCTGGTGTTGGACAACTGCGAGCATATGGTGGAGGCCGTGGCGGCGTTGACCGAGACGGCGCTGCGGACCTGTCCTGATCTGCGGATCCTGGCCACCAGCCGCGAGCCACTGAATATCGCCGGGGAAGCTGTGCTGCGGGTGCCGCCGCTGACGGTCTCGGACCCCAACCGGGAGCCGACGTTACAAGGAATGCCTCGTTTCGATGCGGTGACATTGTTCGCCGACCGCGCCGCGGCAGCGGTACCGGGCTTCGAAATCGACGAGGACAACAAATCCGCCGTGACCTGGATCTGTGCCCATTTGGATGGGGTGCCGCTGGCGATCGAGCTGGCCGCCGCACGGATGCGCACGATGTCACCTGATCAGATCTTGGCCCGGCTCACCGACCGGTACGCGCTGCTGACCCGCGGCAGCCGCACCGCCCCACCTCGGCAGCAGACGCTGAAGTGGTGTATCGACTGGAGTTACGAGTTGTGCCGTCCAGCCGTACAGCGGTTGTGGGCGAGACTGTCGGTGTTCGCGGGCAGCTTCGAACTCGACGCCGCCGAACAGATCTGCGGCACCGGCCTCACCTGCGAGCAGGCGGTCGTAGACGCCGAGCGAAGTCCGCTGGATGCGCTGACCTCCTTGGTGGACAAGTCGATCCTGATCCGGGAGGAAGTCGACGCGGTGGTGCGTTTCCGGATGCTCGAGACACTGCGCGAATACGGTCGGGAAAAGTTGCGTGAGTCCGGTGAGGACACCGAGCTGCGCCGACGGCACCGCGCTTGGTACCAGCAATTGGCGCTCGACGCCGAAGCCGGGTGGATCAGCCCTTGGCAGCCCGAGTGGATCGCCAGACTGGAGCGGGAGCAATCCAACCTGCGCGAAGCGCTGGAATGCTGCTTGTCCGAGGACACCGAGGACGCGGCGGAAGCAGGGCTGCGCATCGTCGCCGCGCTACACGAGTTCTGGAGCTTTCGCGGCCTGTACGGCGAAGGCCGCTTCTGGATCGACCGCGTTCTCGCCCACCCCCGCGCGCACTCGATACCCGACCGCATCGGCGCCCTGCGTGCCGCCTGCGAAGTCGCCGCGCCACAGGGAGATTTTCAGGCTGCCGCCGCCTTCCTGGAGGAGGGACGAGCACTCGCCGCGCAGACCCCCACCCCCAGCATCGAGGGACAGCTCGCCTACGCCGCCGGCGTCGTCGCCCTCGCTCGCGGCGAGGTGGCCGAAGCATCGGCCGCCCTCGGACGAGCTGTCGAGATGCTCAGCTCCAACCGGACGGGAGAGTTGTACGTCAGCGCTCTGGCCATCCTCGCTTGGTCGTTCGAACTGCGCGGCGACGTCGCACGAGCGAGCGAACATTACGGCCAGGTACTTTCCATCACCGAAGCGCAGGGCGAACTGCTCTATCGTTCGACCGCGCTGCGTGGCTTGGGTGTCGCCGCCTGGCAGCAAGGTGAGCGGGACCGTGCCCGGCAGTTGCTGGAGGAGGCGTTGCGCGTCAATCGGCGGCCGAACAGCCCGGTGGTAGTCGCGTTCGGTCTCGAGGCGCTGGCTTGGACTGTCGCCGACCACGGCGACGTCGAGCGTGCTGCTGTCCTGATGGGAGCCGCGCAGGGCCACTGGCTGGTGGGCAGCAGCGTGCGGGCCGTCTTGCGGAGTATGTCGCGCTTTCATGAGCAATGTGAGCGAACGACGCGTCGCGCCCTCGGCGCTCGCGGATTCGACGCGGCCTTCCGGCAAGGCCAGGGAATGGGCATGGACGCCGCAGTCGCGTACGCGCTCGGGGAACAGACCACCGGCAAGTCGTCCGCGTCCGGCCGGTCCACGAAGCTGACCAAGCGAGAGGGGCAGGTCGCCGACCTCGTCGCCCAAGGACTCAGCAACAAGCAGATCGCCGCCAAACTGATGATCTCCCAACGCACCGCCCAAGGCCACGTCGAACACATCCTGACCAAACTCGGCTTCAACTCACGCACACAAATCGCCGCCTGGATCGTCGCGGAAGCCCAACAGACACAGCTATAGCCCGCCGGCGTGTCAGCCGCGCCAGGTTTCGAGGACGTGATCGACGGTGGGACGGATCCGGGCCCTGGCCTCCGGGCGGGGGATGCCGGTCATGAGAAGTTGGTCGTAGTCGGTGTCGCGGTGACGGATCGAGGCTATGACGGCGAGGGTGAGCGCTTCGGGAGAGAGAAGTTTGGCCGCGGCGGTGCGGCCTACGCGGCCGCTGCCGCGGGCGGCGGCGTGTTCGGCGATTTCGGTGGCGCGGTCGGCGGGGCAGCCCGGGAACAGTCGGCGGATCTCCTCGGACATGCGGGCGTGGTATTCGACGTCCTGGGCGTCAGGTAGGGGCCGGTTTCGGCGCATTCGGCGCATGTCCACGGCTGCGTGGCCTCGACCACCGTGAGGTCCGGGGGCCGGTTCTGGCGTTGGACGATCTGTTCGCGCCGGGCCGGGCTGAGTTCCGCCGAAAGCCAGTGCACGCGGAACGCCTCCTCGTCGCCGTCGTCGACGAATCGCAGCGCCTGGCGATCGCGCGCGCCCGACAGATACGCCGCTGTGCTCGCGGTGAGCCCGTGTTCGCGGGCCCACTCGCTCAGCAGTTCGGCCGCCTCTTTCATTCGCCGCCCGTCGACGGCCGTGACTCGTTCCAACGACAGCACCTGCCCTTGGCGCCAGCGATCGATATGGCTGGATCGCACCCACCCCAGAACGGCGAAGATATCGACCGCCGACACGTATTTGCGTTGGGCCAGCGTTGCTTCCGCAGCCTCGACCACTCGCCGCCGCAGCTTGGACACGGGTTCGAACCCTAGCGCACGCCGCGGGTGCGCTCGGTAGGTCATTCTTGACCCATGACGATCTCGCTCGACCGTGCCGATTCCGTGGTTGCCGCCGCCCGCCGAGCCGCGGCCGTCCGCGGGGAAGCTGTCACGATCGCAGTGGTCGACGCCAGCGGCGATCTGATCGCATTCGCACGCATGTCCGGCACCCCGCCGCCCACCATCGACTCCGCCCAACGCAAGGCGGCGGCCGCGATCGCGCTAGGGTTCGACACCAGTCAGATGGCCCCGCTCAACGACCCCGGTCATCTGTTGCCCGGTGCGGTGTCCTCGCCCGATCCGTTCGTTCCACACGGTGGCGTTGTGCTCATACGAGCGGGTGGGGGCGTGATCGGTGCACTCGGAATATCCGGCGCGACAACCCCGATCGTCGATCACAAGATCGCGTCGGCGGCCGCCCTGACGGGCTGAGTGTCCGTCCTGTCGGCGGTCACCAGCCGGTGCCTCGGACTCGCCGTTGTCGCGATCGGATCCGTCGCCGGTCAGACGATTCCCGTCGACTCCTCGCTGCTGCGCGCGTCGCGGTTGCAGATCTGCGGTAGCGGTATCGGCTCGGTCTCCTCCCGCGACTTCCTCGCGAAACTGCCGGAACTCGCCGTCGCGGTGCACACCGGCGCGATCGACGTGCGGGCACGTCCCGTGCCCCTCGCCCAGGTCGCCGAGACGTGGAACGCGGAGACGGACGACCGCATCGTCTACATCCCGTAGCGCACCGGCTCGCCAGGCCCCACAGCGGTCTCGCCACCGCGATTCGCCTGCGCCGGATCGGCGGGAACCGGTGATCGGGCAACGAGCACCGGACCGCCGATCCGTCGGCTACTTCGGCGCCGCCTGACACGGCTGTTGCCGCGCGGGTCGAGATCCTAGAGCGCTTCGCTCGGCGCACTGTCCGGGTCATGGGCGACCGCTGCGGTCTCGCGTACGGCCTCGGCGATGGCGCGGAAGTCCTTGCGCAGGAGGGCGCCGTGGTTGCTGGGGACCTTCGCGCTGATCTGGATGTTCGGGTTGCGGGTGGTCACCGCGTCGAGGCAGGCGCGGATCCGTTCTTGCTCGTCACCGCGGCTTCCGAAGGACGTCCCCGAGGCGACCACATACCGCACCGCAACGGTGATGTCCTCGAGCACGGGCCCCAGTTCGCGTTCGCGGGAGAGCCTGCCGAGTTCGATGTTGCTGTCGGCCATCTGTTCGGCCGTCATCCGCGGGGTCAGGCCGGTCGGGCGCAGCAGCGGGGTGAACAAGCTCAGCCGTCTGAACAGCTTGCGAATCCGCTGCTCCATGGCCGAGTCGAGCCAGTCGTAGGGGAAGGCGCCGTCGACCAAGACCGCGCCGAGGGCACGGGCGGGATTGCGGTTGGCCCAGTGTGCGGCGACGACTGCCCCGTAGGACCAGCCCACCAGCAGTGCCCGGTCCACACCCCTGGCCGCCAGGACGGCATCGACATCCCGGACGGCGGCTTCGAAGGAGTAGTCCGCCGAGCGCCGTGATTTGCCGCGTGCCCGCTCGTCGTAGGTGATGTGCCGGAAGCCGGGACCGAGTTCGGCGATGACTTTCCGCCAGTACCCCTGAGTGGCGAACTGGCCGTTGAGGTAGACCACCGGGATACCGAAACCGCCGGTGTCGGTGACGGCCAAGGCCGTATCGTCGACCGTGACCATGCCGGTCCACTTCGAACTGGTCGAGGAAGTGCTGTTTTTCGTCATGACGATCACACTCGGCGTCCGGCCTGACAACACCCTGACACCAGCCTGACACGGAACTCCACCTGGCCCGCAGTGCTCGACTACGCTCGAGGAGCGTCGCCGTTCGGGACGTGTCGGCACTGCCGGTTCGTTCTGATCAGGTGCGCGAAATTGGATACGTTGGACAACGTTGCGTTCTCGAGATTCATCTTGGACAACGCCGGTTCGAGCCGGTCGTCGCGGCAGCAGTTGGCCCGGGCGGCGGATTTGCCGGAGTGGGTGTTGGAAAGCAGTGACACGATGGTGCCCAGCCAAAGTCAGTTGCATCTGTGGGAACTGGCCGAACACGAGCTGGACGATCCGCATGTAGCGCTGCGCCTCGGGCAGATGAACACGGTGGGACGCTTCGGTCTGCACGACTACTTGTTCAGCACGGCGCCGACCCTCGGCGAAGGTCTGGCGCTTTCCGAGCAGCATGCGAGCCTGGTCACCACCAATGTCGGATTCGCGGTGTCAGGCGAGTCCCTCGACGAGGCGAATGCGGATGTCCGGTTGCTCAACGGCCATGGACGCGGACGTCAACTGGCCACGCAGTTCGCCCTCGCTGCTGTCGTGACCCGGGCGCGATACGTCACCGGACGGAATCTGCATCCGGTCCGGATCCGTTTCCGGCAACGCGCGCCACGGCGACACATCCGCTTCATCGAGGCGTTCGGTACGCGTCGGGTCGATTTCGGTGCGCCGACAGATCAGATCACGTTCCGCACCGGCGATCTGGCGCTGCCGCTGCGAACAGCCGACCCCGCACTCGCCGACATCTTGCGCCGGTGCGCGGCAACTATGCCGCCACCGCGCCGCGTCGAGGCCACCTGGTCCAGTCAGGTGCACCACGCACTGACCGCAATGCTGGGCGACGGCCGAGTGACCATAGATCGTGCCGCGCGTTACATGGCAACAAGCAGGCGCAGTCTGCAGCGACGGCTTGCCGACGAGGGGACCACCTGGACTCGCGAACTCGACCGCGCACGCAGCGCCCTGGCGGAACACCGCACCCATACCAGCCCGGACGACACCCCCACATCGTTGGCCGGCCGCCTCGGCTACTCCGATCCCGGGACGCTGCGTCGAGCCCAGCAGAGATGGGCCACTCGGACCTGACGATGACGGGTGTCCTCGCGTAGCAGGCGAGAACCGCGTGCCAATCACTCTGCAAACCGCGCCATCTTGTGTGCCTGCCGGCCGATCGAGAGCTGGGCGTATCGGCACGTGAAAGCGGTGATCCGCCGGAATGCCCGCATTCACGCACTCCTGTTACCCCGACGCGGGTCCGAATTCGCTGCCGCATACTTGCCATCCCCAGGCAGCCGTGAAGCGTGCCGAGTCGAGGAAGGTGAAGGCGTGGGCAAAGCATCGACAAGCGGTCCAGCTCGAGGAGTGCTGCCCGGAATTCTGAGGCTCGGCGGCCACGTGCTGGCGGAGAGAGTGTTTCGCCGCGAAGTCGTCGATATTCCGATGAAGAAGAGCGAGGTCGATGCGCAGTGGCTGACCACGGTCCTTGCGGCCGAGCATCCTGGAGTGGAGGTGGAATCGTTCGAGATCGTCGATGCCAGCGTTGGCACGACCACCCGGTGGAAGGCTACGGTCAGCTACAACGAGGCCGGTCGGAAAGCTCGGTTGCCTGAGCATCTTTTCGCCAAGACAACGTCGACTTTCACCCAGCGTCTGACGCAATACTTGGCACACGCGCTGCCCGGTGAGCCCGGGTTCTTCCAGCACTTGCGTACAGAGCTGGAGATCGAAGCGCCGCAGGGATATTTCGGCGCCGCGGATTTGCGCACGGGCCGGTCACTCACGCTGCTCGAAGACATCGGCGTCACCAAGCAGGCACGGTTCTGCACCCCGATGGAGCCCATCACTCGGGAGCAGATCCAAGACCTGTTGGCCAACATGGCCGTCTGGCATGGTCACTACTGGGAATCACCCGAACTGAAGTCGCACGAATGGTTGAAGACGCCGAGCGCGCACTTCCGCAACTTCGACCGGCTCCTCGGAATGAAGAAACGAGCGAGGGTCGGGCTCAGGCGCGCCCCCCAGCTCGTGCCGGACACGCTGCCTCCCGTACAGAACGACCTCTACGATGCGTGCGAAAAGTCCCTACTGATCGCCGAACGAAGCCCACAGACACTGCTGCACGGGGACCCTCACATCGGCAACGCGTACATGTGCGATGACGGCGGCATGGGTTTCACCGACTGGCAGTTGGTATTACGGGGCAGTTGGGCTTTCGACGTGACCTACATCATCACTTCCGGGCTCGAGGTGGAGGATCGCCGGGCCTGGGAGCGTGAGCTCATCGAGTTCTACGTCGACCGCCTGCATGCGGCAGGCGGGCCTGCTCTGCCGTTCGAAGCCGCATGGCTCGCTTACCGACAGCAGTGCCTCTATCCCTATTTCGCATGGATGATCACGATCGGACGCAGCGCCCTCATGCCCGAATTCCAACCCGAGGAGGTATGTCGCGCGATCGTGCACCGCACGTCCACGGCGATCATGGACCTCGACGCGCTGCAGGCGGTCAACAGCTGAACTCGATCTTCAGATGATCCAGTTCCAACTGAATACAGAAAAATCTGTACTATGGGGACATGGAAACCGTGCTGCACCGTGATGCGCTGGCCCGTTTCGGGCACGCGTTGTCGGACCCGACCCGCACCCAGATCCTGCTCGATCTGCGCCAGGCGCCGGGGTATCCGTCGGATCTGGCCGAGCGGATCGGGGTGTCGCGGCAGATCTTGTCGAACCATTTGGCGTGCCTGCGCGGGTGTGGGCTGGTTGTCGCGGTGCCGGAAGGTCGTCGCAGCCGTTACGAGTTGGCCGACGCCCGGATCGCGGCCGCGTTGGAGGACCTGCTGGGGCTGGTGCTGGCGGTGGACCCGGCCTGCTGCCCGGACGCCGATGCGGAGGCGTGCTGCTGATGTCTTCGCCTGGTATGCCCTCGCCGCCGTCGGCGGTCGCGCTCGGTCCGAGCTCGGATCGCAAAGCGGTCCTGGCGCGGCGGATCCGCTGGTTGGTCGCGGGCACGATCTCCTACAACGTCCTCGAGGCTGCCATCGCCCTGAGCGAGGGCGCGCGGGTGTCCTCAACGGCGTTGATCGGGTTCGGGCTGGACTCGGTGATCGAAGTGTCCTCCGCGGCTGCGGTGGCATGGCAGTTCGCAGGCCGCGATCCGGAGAAGCGGGAGAAGATCGCGCTACGGATCGTCGCGTTCTCCTTCTTCGCTCTCGCCGCCTACGTCACCGTCGACTCGATCCGAGCGCTGGCCGGTATCGGGCAGGTGCAGCATTCCCCGATCGGGATCGCGTTGGCCACCGCCAGCTTGGTCATCATGCCGGTGCTGTCAGCCGCGCAACGCCGCACCGGACGCGAACTAGGTTCCGCCTCCGCGGTCGCCGATTCCAAGCAGACCCTGCTGTGCACCTACCTGTCGGCGGTGCTGCTTGCCGGGCTGCTGCTCAACAGCCTGTTCGGCTGGTCGTGGGCCGACCCGATCGCCGCGCTGGTGATCGCGGTGATCGCGGTGCGCGAAGGCGTCAACGCCTGGAAAGGCGACACCTGCTGTCCCGCACCGGTCGCGCTCGGCGCCACCGACCGCACCGCCGGCCACGACTGCGACTGCTGCCACTGACAATCCCGAATCCCGGTGAAAGAACCTGCCATGTCACGAAAAAGACAGCCGTCGGTCCCGGCGATCGCCGGGACCGACGGCTGCCGATAGCTCAGGAGATTTTGCGGCGGTAGGTGGTCATGGCGAAGAGGTAGGCGACGACGAGGATTCCGACGCACCAGCCGAGCGCGATCCAGATGTCGTTGCCGACCGGCTGCTCGGTGAACAGGTTGCGGATGGCGTTGATGATGGAGGTCACCGGCTGGTTTTCGGCGAAGGCGCGCAGCGGGCCGGGCATGGTCTCGGTGGGCACGAAGGCCGAGCTGATGAACGGCAGGAAGATCAGCGGGTAGGAGAAGGCGCTCGCGCCGTCGGGGGTCTTCGCGGACAGGCCGGGGATGACCGCGATCCAGGTCAGCGCGAGGGTGAACAGGATCAGAATGCCTGCGACGGCGAGCCAGGCCAGTATTCCGGCCCCTGATCGGAAGCCCATGAGCAGGGCGACGAGCACGACGACCACGAGCGAGATCAGGTTGGCGACCAGCGAGGTCAGCACGTGCGCCCAGAGAACCGACGAACGTGCGATGGGCATGGATTGGAATCGTTCGAAGATGCCGCTTTTCATGTCCAGGAAGAGCCGGAACGCGGTGTAGGCGATGCCCGAAGCGACGGTGATGAGCAGAATTCCGGGCAGCAGATACTGCACATAGGAATCCGATCCCGAGTCGATCGCGCCACCGAAGACGTAGACGAACAACAGCATGAACGCGATCGGCATGATCGTGGTCGTGATGATGGTGTCGGCGCTGCGCGCGATGTGGCGCAGGGACCGGCCCAACAGCAGGGCGGTGTCGGTGAAGAAATGCGTGGTCATCGTTTTCCTTACTAGGTCCGTGCCGCGCTGCGGTCGTCGCCGGGGGCGCTGTCGCTGCCTTCGTCACCGACGATGGCGAAGAAGACGTCTTCGAGGCTCGGCTGCTTCTCGACGTATTCGATTTCGGCGGGCGGGAGGAGTTGTTTGAGCTCGGCGAGAGTCCCGTTGACGATGATCCGGCCCTTGTGCAGGATCGCGATCCGGTCGGCGAGTTGTTCTGCCTCGTCCAGATATTGGGTTGTGAGCAGCACCGTGGTGCCGTGCTCGGCGAGTTCCTTGACCGCCTGCCACACCTCGATGCGGGCCTGGGGGTCGAGCCCGGTGGTCGGCTCGTCGAGGAAGATGACCGGCGGGTTCCCGATGAGGCTCATGGCGATGTCGAGGCGGCGGCGCATGCCACCGGAGTAGGTCGAGACCTTCCGGGTGGCCGCGTCGGTCAGCGAGAAACGCTCGAGCAGGTCATCGGCGATCGTGTCCGCGTCTTTCAGGTGCCGCAGCTTGGCGATGAGCACGAGATTTTCCCGGCCGCTGAGTATTTCGTCGACCGCCGCGAATTGCCCGGTGAGGCTGATGGATTCCCGTACGTTGCCCGCTTGGCCCGCGACGTCGAAGCCGTTGACCCTGGCTGTGCCCGCGTCGGCTTTGAGCAGCGTGGACAGTATTTTCACGACGGTGGTTTTGCCGGCTCCGTTCGAGCCGAGCAGGGCGAAGATGCTGCCCCGCTCGACATCGAAGTCGACGCCGCGCAGCACCTCCAGCTTGTCGTAGGACTTCTCCAGACCCTGCACATGGATCGCCGGAGCTTGCTGTGTCGTCATCGGACGGGTCCTACTTTCCTTCTCCGGCGGCGCGCTCGATGGCGCTGTTCAGCCGTGCTCGTTCCCGGTTGAGCCAGGATTCCTCGTGGTAGTTGCGCGCGAAAATCTCGATGAACTCGACGGGGTCTTCTCCGACGATCTCGCGTATCGGGGTTCGATCGGCCGCGCTCTGCTCGAACAGATCGACGAGGTCTTCGAACATCGAGACTCCGCCGCCCCCCGCTCCGCCGTACATCAGGTATCGCTCGAAAGCCTCGACCGCAGTGCGATAACTCGGGGGAAGCTGCTTAGCGCGAGACTTGTATTGCCGCCACCGCCGCTTGTCGCCGAGGTCGCCGACCACCTTCGAGGTGAGATCCGAGATATCCATGACTATCTGCCTCCTTTTTCGCGGAGCTGTTCGAGCCGTTCAGCGAGGAAGCTCCAGGTCCTCCAGAACTCGGCGAGATATTCCTGTCCGGCCGTGTTGAGCGAATACACCTTGCGTGGGGGCCCCTTCTCCGAGGGAACCTTCTCCACATCCACCAAGCCGCGCTTCTCGATCCTGACCAGCAGGGCATAGATGGTGCCCTCGGCGATATCGGAGAAGCCCTGCTCCCGCAGCCATGCCGTGATCTCGTAGCCGTACGCGGGGCGGCCGAAAAGGATCGCCAGCACGATGCCTTCCAGCGTTCCCTTGAGCATCTCCGTCTCTTGCTTGCCCATGAACACTCCCTTCAGCTACTCAGTGTTGCTGAGTACTAGTAGATAGTAACACTTAGTAGCTGTCAAGCAAGTCCTCGTTGTCATGACTCGGATATATGTATATGTGTACGTACATGTCGGATCCCCACTATAAGTAGACATATACGTACATGCAAGCCCGTTCTGTATGGATGCCCCCGAGCCCGACTTGTGTCCGCCCAGCGAGCACATGGAACGCCCGCGTAGGGCACACGCCGGTCTCGCTCGCCGCCGAACTGCGCGGACCGCGTGCGAGACCCACGGGCGGAAGGGCCCGGTCCGGACGTGGAAGCCCAGCCTCGGCACGCCGAGTCTGCATGCGGCAAAGGCCCAGCTGAAGGATCATCCTCCGGCAACCACATCTCCGGGGCCGGTCGGAATGTCGCTCGGTGCTCAGTTGCGCGGCTGCTCTGTCGGCGTTGTTGTGACTTCGTCGAACAGTTCCGTCGACTCTTAGAGGGGGCGAATGGTCAAAGAGCGCCGACGCGCAAGCCGATGAGAACAGCGGCCACGATCGCAAGGACTGCGGGGGGCCTTGATGTCGCCGACGCGCACGTGCGTGGCAACTGCGCCGATGAAGTAGAGCGTCAAGCATATGGCAGCAGCGACACCCAACGGCCCCCACCAAACTCCGATGAGGAGGCCACCCGCTCCGGCGAGCTGAGCGACGCCCAGAAACGGCAGCACGGTCTGCGCCCCGGAACCGTCTTCCCCGCCGACTGCCCCGCAAGGTCGGCCACTGAGATCATCGCCAGCAAATGGGCTGTGGTGACGCTGTGCGCATTGAGCGAAGGTCCGCGGCGGCAGGGCGAACTCGTCGAACTGATCGGTGGGGTCTCGCGCAAGGTGCTGACACAGACGTTGCGCCGAGTTCAAGAACACGGCCTCGTAGAGCGGCGGGTGTATGCGGAAGCGCCGCCGCGCGTCGAGTACAGCTCGACCCAGCTCGGGGACACGCTTCGGGAGCCCATCGAAGCCTTGACGCCGTGGGCCCGGGCCCACGGCGCCTCGATCGCCACTTCCGCGAATCGACTGAAGCGCCGGGAACTGATCGGTGATTGTCGAATCCGGCCTACCGCGCGCAGACGGGTCGATTCACGGCTGGTCGCGGATTCGGTCGGCAAAGGGATGGTGAGGTGCCTGGTCTGACCAGGTCGAACGCTGTGTCAGCGGGTGTGTCAGGTCGACGTCAGGCCGATATCAGCGGGGTCGGCGACAGTTTCGATGTCAACAGCACAGCGGTCCGTTCGACGGATTGCCTCACTACGGATTTGAAGGAGACACCATCGTGTCCACCGTCACGCTGACCGACCGGGACAAGAGCACCCTGCGCACTGCCGCATACGGCGCGGTGTCGCTGATGGCCGCCACCGGCACGCCCCACCGGGCTGCCACGAATGCCTCAATCGCCCTGACGTCGGCGACCGGTCTGGTCGGGCACGTGCTCGCCGCGAAGTCCTCCGACATCGAATTGGGCGGGAAGACCGTCGCCGAACTCGCCGACCATGTGCTGCCGGCCCTGACCGCAGCGATGGCCCTGCTCACCGCACAGGATCCGGTCGAGGCCGACAATTTCCGCGACACTGTGCTGATCGCCATCGATGCGGCCGGTCGGGCAGGCCGGGGTGAGCCCGGCCCGGCCACGACCGCGATGGCCCGCAAGATCACTGCCGCTCTGGACGCCGCCGGGGCGGAAACCACGCGCAAGACGGTGGAATCCAAAGCCGCTGCCCCATCGGATCGCTCGCAATTGCAGCAAGTTCTCGCCGATATCGTTGATTCCGGTATCACGGGAATCACGCTGCGCGTGCACGATGAGCGAGGCGAGTGGGTCGGCAGCGCCGGGGTGAGCAAGCTGGGGGAGACCGCGGAGCCGCCGATCGACGGGCATGTCCGCATCGGCAGCAACACCAAGACCTTCACCGCGACCCTGGTGCTGCAACTGGTGGCCGAGGGCACGATCGCCCTGGATACCCCGGTGGCCGACTACCTGCCCGAGTTCGAGCTCGACGAGCGGATCGCAGTGCGAATGTTGTTGCAGCACACCAGCGGGCTGTTCAACTTCACCGGTGAGTACTACCTCGACGGAACTGTGGTGCCGGGCATTCCGGCCACCACCGCGGGCAAACAATGGGTGGACAACCGATTCCACACCTACCGGCCGGAGGAACTGGTGCGGCTGGCGCTGTCCAAGCCGGCGCGGTTCGAGCCCGGCACGGACTGGAGCTACTCCAACACCAACTACGTGCTGGCACGGCTGCTGATCGAGAAGGTCACCGGCCGCTCGCTCCCCGAGGAAATGCGGCGGCTGATCCTGGAACCGCTCGAACTGTCGGGCACCGTGGCGCCGACCAGCCAGACCGATATCGCCGAGCCGCACGCGCACGCCTACTACCGGTACGAGGACGGTGGCGAGCAGAAGGTGGTCGATGTCACCCGCCACAACCCCTCCTGGATCTCCAGCGGCGGTGACATGATCTCGACCACCCGTGACCTGCACACGTTCATCTCCGCACTGATGAGCGGCGAGCTCCTGCCTGCGGAGCTGCTCGACCAGATGTGCACCCCGCACCCGACGCCCATCCCGAACATGGGTTACGGCCTGGGGGTCTTCGTACAGAAGACCGGTCGGGGCGGCACCGTGATCACCCACAACGGCGGCGCCGCGGGCCACGCGGCGATGATGTTCAGCACCCCCGACGGCAGCAAGACGCTGACCGCCGCGCTGAACTACGTGGACGATGCCGCGCTCTCACTGGCGGTGCCGTTCCAGCAAGCGACGCAACGCCTGGTCGACGAGGTGTTCGGCGACGGCCGAACCGTGCCTTCCGCCCCGGCCGCGCCGACGCACTAGCCGGCGCCGCACACCGGCGACCCGGACACGTCACGGGCCCTACATCAGGTAGAACACGAACTGGACCCGGCCGAGCTCGCTGAACTCGGCCGGGCCGTTCCGTGTGCCGGCGACGAGCCGAACAGATTCGGCAACTTGTCCCAAGCAGCGAACCGGCGGGTGCTTGTCTGATGCAAGTGCACAATGAGTTCATGGACGCCATCGCCGTGCGGGCTCGATCGATGCCGGAGCCCGATTTCGAGGCTCAGCTCAGCGCCCTGCTCGGGCCGTTGCGGCGTGCGGTGCTGCATCGCACGCGGGCCGCCGAAGGTTTGCCGGACCTGCCGGAACCTCAAATCGAATTACTGCGGTTGCTGGTGGCCACCGGCGGCCTGACACCCACCCGCTCCGCGAGCGAACTCCGGATGGCGCCCTCTACGATCAGCAACCTTGTCAAGGCGATGGCTGAAGCGGGGCTGCTCGATCGCAAGCCGCTGTCTTCGGACCGGCGTGGCGCGATACTGATGGCCTCCGCTCGGGCACGGCAGTTGCTCGACCGGTATGACCGAGCCAGCGCCGCGATGCTACGGGAAGCTCTCGACGGGCTCCCGGCCTCCGACCGAGCTGCGATCGCGTCCGCACTGCCCGCGTTGCAGCGATTGCTGGCCATTTTGACGAGTGGTCCCGACGCCGAATAGCCGTCCGCGATCCGATTCGTCCGATTCCTCCCCACGCTCGACGTCCGCCTTGTAACTTGCTTTTGTCACAAAAGTAGATTGATCTCAGGTCGGTGCCTCGGCGATGTGTCAGACGTTGACCTCAGGTGTGCAGGAGTGTTCTCATGCCGTTCAGCGTCGGGAGATCCCAGCGTGTGAGCCCATTACGGTGGTTGGTCGCGGTCGTGGTCTCGATCTTCGGTGTCGTCAGCTGCTCCGCCGCCGGTCTGGCCGGCGCCGACGAAGGGCCGGCTACGAGTGTTTCCGGTGGAGTGATCCGAGGCGCGCGCGTCGACGGGATGATCGAGTATCTCGGAGTCCCGTTCGGGGCCTCCACCGGGGGCGTCAACCGTTTCGCGCCGCCGAAGCCGGCCCCGCCATGGACGGGTGCGCTCGCGGCCATTGCGCATGGTCCGCAATGCCCGCAATCATCTCCGTTGCCGTGGATTCCGGCGGTGCAACCCGCGAGCGAGGACTGCCTCACCATCGATGTCTATGTCCCGGAACATCCCGCCGCGAGCGAACTTCCGATCATGGTGTGGTTCTACGGCGGTGGATTCGTCCTGGGGTCCAATGCCCAGTACGACTCACCCGCCCGGCTCGTCCGGGATGGCCAGGTCATCGTCGCGATCCCCAATTACCGACTCGGTCCGTTCGGTTTCCTGGCCCTACCCGAACTCGCCGCGGGCGAGGGTGGTGTCACCGGAACTTACGGCACCCTGGATCAGCAAGCGGCATTGCGATGGATCCGCGACAACGCCGCTGCCTTCGGTGGGGACTCGGACAACATCACCCTGTTCGGCGAATCCGCCGGAGGCATGAGCGTCTGCACGCAACTGGCGTCACCGACCGCCCGCGGTCTCTATGCCAAAGCCATCATCCAAAGCGGTTCCTGCGCACGCAGTCCCCTCGCGCCCGCTTCGAAAGAACAGGTTTATCAACGATCAGCCGACTACGCCGCCAGTCTCGGCTGCGCCGAGGCCGCAACTCGCCTGACGTGCCTGCGGGCACTGCCGGCCGACCGGATGTTGGATTCTCCCACGACAACTCTGCACACGATGGCTGTCACATGGACCCCGGTGCGCGACGACGTCGTCGTCACCACCCCGCCGGAGAACGCCCTGGCCGATGGGGCCGTTCGCGACATTCCGCTTGTCGTCGGCAGCAACGCCGACGAAGGTGCGACCTTCCTCGCCCTGCTCGACTACGCTCGCGCTACGGTGCCGGATTCAGCCGACTACGTGAGCTGGGCTCAGGAACTCTTCACCGGCAACGCCGATCGCGTTCTGCAGCGATACCCCGTATCGGCCTTCGCGACCGCGGCCGAGGCCAAGCAGCACGTGATCACCGATGGTTTCTTCGCTTGTCCAGCGCTGTTCACCACGCAAGCAGCCCGTCGCGGCGGTGCTCGAGTATGGCAATACCAGTTCAACGATGCGCTCTTGGGGCGAAACCCGCTCCTGCCCGGGGCCTTTCACGGTGCCGAAGTGCCTTACGTCTTCTCAGGACTGTTGGGTGTGCCCATCCCGCTACCGCCCGCAGCGGACCGCCTCTCCCGGCAAATGCAGCAAAGCTGGGCACAATTCGCCCACACCGGCAACCCCGAAACGCAAGCCTTCACCCCATGGCCGTCGACTTCGGACACAACCCTCGAACTCGGCAGCGACAACATCACTGTCGCAGACTCCTTCGCCCACCAACACCACTGCGACCTATAGTCGGGCATCAGCCGCATCGGCTAGGGTGACCGGATCTCAGGCTTCTCACGGCCGGCCCTCCGGGTAGCGATGGCACGAAGCAACGAAGTTCTAGGCCGGGACGCGCAGGTCGGTATCTGCGGAGGGATTCAGGTGGAGGTCCGGCAATGCGGATTTCGTGCCTCGGGCAGCACATGGGCGATCACCAGCTGGTTGAGCTCTGGGTGATGTGGCCTCGATCACAGGAGGGTTGACCCGAAGATTGGTTGAGGTTGGAGGCTGTGGAGAGCGCCGACGCTGGTGCGATCGTCCAAAGGAGGGGCCTCATGAGCAACTGGCACGTCGATACCGGAGGGCCGCACGGTCGGGGCCCGGCTCCGTTGCGGGTCGCGGTCGTCGTCGGCAGCACCCGGGAAGGCCGGTTCGGCACGACCATCGCGGACTGGTTCGTCGGTCAGCTCCGGCGCCACGACACCCTCGAGGTCGAGATCGTCGATACCCGACAGGTCGCGCTGCCGCACGCCTTCGGTGCGGTCACCGATCACCCGTCACGGGCGGAGACCGCTGAAAAGCTCTCCCGCGCGGACGCGTTCGTGGTGGTGACGCCCGAGTACAACCACAGCTACCCGGGGGCACTGAAGAATCTGATCGACGAACATCACGTCGAATGGCAGGCCAAGCCGGTGGGTTTCGTCTCCTACGGCGGCATCTCCGGTGGTCTGCGCGCGGTGGAACACCTGCGGCCGGTCTTCGCCGAATTGCACGCGGTCACTCTCCGCGACACCGTCAGCTTCACGAACCCGTGGCGCCGATTCGACGACGCGGGTGAGCTGGCCGAACCGACCGACGCGGCCACCGCCACCAAGGCCCTGCTGAAGCAATTGACCTGGTGGGGTGCGGCATTGCGCGCCGCCCGTGCCGCCAACCCGTACGGGGCGTGAGGGCCGTGGCCACTACCGCAACGGCTCCCGCGTCGCCGGTCGCCGCCCGCAACCCGATGACGATCGTCCTGGTGCTGGTGCTCGGTACGATCATGGCCACACTGGACCAGACCATCGTCAATGTCTCGATCAACGCGCTGTCCGCGCAGTTCGACGCGGGCCTGAACACCATCCAGTGGGTGGCGACCGGCTATTCGCTCGCGCTCGGCGCCGTGGTGCCGACCTCGGCGTGGCTGGTCGGCCGGTTCGGCGCCAAACGGCTGTACCTGACCGCGATCGCCGCCTTCGCGGCCGGCTCGATGCTGGCTGGGCTCGCCTGGAACATCGAGTCGCTCCTCGCTTTCCGGGTCGTGCAGGGCGCCAGCGGCGGGCTGCTCATGCCGGTCGCGATGACGATCCTGCTGCGCGCGGCCGGGCCGGATCGGCTCGGACGGCTGATGAGCACCCTGGGTCTGGCCATTCTGGTCGGCCCGCTGCTCGGGCCCGTGATCGGCGGCTACCTGATCGACGAGGTGTCGCGGCGGTGGATGTTCTTCATCAATCTGCCGATGGGTGCGCTGGTGCTGGTCCTGGCCGCCCGGATCGTGCCCGACGATCCGCCGGAACCGCGGCACGCGCTCGACCTGCCCGGACTCCTGTTGATGTCGCCCGGCCTGGCCCTGCTGATCTACGGGGTGACCGCGGCGGGTGAGCAGGCCGGATTCGCCACACCCGCCGTGCTGATCCCGCTGCTGGCCGGGGTCGGGCTCATCGCCGCCTTCGTGCACCGATCGCTGACCACCGCGCAGCCGCTGCTGAATCTGCGGGTGCTCGGCAACCGGATCAGCGGCACCTCCGCGCTGCTGCTGGCCCTGTTCGCGAGCGGCTACTTCGGTTCGATGCTGTTGCTGCCCCTGTATTTTCAGGTGGCTCGTGGCGAATCAGCGCTGGTGGCAGGCGCCCTGGGTATCCCGTTCGCGCTGGCCTCCGGTCTGACCATGCAGGTAGCGGGCCGGTTGATCGATCGGATTCCGCCCGGCCGCTACCTGCCGGTATCGATCACGGTAACCCTCACCGGTTTCGTGCTGTTCATCGTCCAGCTGGACGCGGACGCGCCGTACTGGGCGCTCGGCGCGAGCATGCTGCTCATGGGCGCCGGTGGCGGCGGCACCATGATGCCGGTCATGACCACCGCGACCCGGTCGCTGAGCCGGGCGGATCAGCCGGCGGGATCGACGGTGCTGAACATGATCAGCACCACCGCCCTGGCGGTCGGCACCGCGGTGTCCTCGGTCATCCTGGGCGCGCTGCTCCCGGTGACCGGCGGCCTGCAAGCGCTGCACGGCATGGGTCCGGCGCAGCGCGCCGAGATCGCTCCCGCCCTGGCCGAGGCGTTCCAGCACACCTATCTGATCGCTCCGGTCGTGATCGCGCTCGCGTTGATTCCGGCCTTGCTGCTACCGCGCCGGTCGGCTGACTGTGGTCGCTGATCATCGCCGGTGACGAGTATCTTGCCGCCGTGGGCCGAACAGCTGCCACCCGTTGTCGGACCACCACGCTGACGGTCGTAAGATTCCAGTCCGGAATCTGTCCTGCCCTCGGAGTCGCTTGTGCTGACGACCCGATTGACGAGTGAGACGACAGCCCGGCTTTCGAGGCTGTAGTTCGAGTCGGACACGGAAACGCCGCCTCTGCCGACCAGCAGTGCCGCAGCGGAGCTCGAAATATGTTTCGCTGCCGAATGTTCTGCGTTATCGCTGCTCAGACCACGAGGACGCGGCGGACCGTCGGAAGCTACGTCGACGCTGGCCATGCTGTCGTGGCGAATCCTCTCTGGCGTTACGACGTCTGAGCTCTTCGAGCATGTCGGCGCATGTCGGCGCATTTTCGGCCGATCCTCAGTGGAAACCAAACACGAAGGGCTACAATTGATTACGTGCAAGGATGCAATCGCTTCGCTGCGGCATTCTTCAGCCCGGTGGAGGTGCTGATCACGCAGATCCGCGACTGCATCACCCGATGGAACGCCACGGCCGTGCCGTTCGTGTGGAGCTACATCGTCGGCGAGATCATGGCCGAAGGGGCTCTTCCCTATGCCAGCTTCCGGAAACTCGTCGACAACCATGCCTAGTACTGAGTCTCGCTCCAGGGACGCGGGTTTCGATCTCGTCCGCGGATTTTTCCGATGACCCGCACCTGGCCTGCATCACCGCCTGACTCGACCAAATCACGAACCCCTTGGTAAGCAAAGCGGAATCACGGCACACTAGGAGGATGACGAATCATGAAGACTTCAGAATTTGATTTCGATCCGGGGGAAAGGGTTATGCCATCCGATCCTGTCGAGTTGCGCGGCAAACGTCGTGAGGACGGAAGGATGGTCGTGCTCGAACGTTCTAGGGCGACGATCGAGCACACGGTATTTTCGACTATTTACAACTATCTTCGGCCGGGTGATCTACTGGTATTGAATGATAGCTATATGATGTCCAACACGCTATCTTTTCGGTATTGTAACGAAACTGTGGACGTGATCGTTTACGGTCATGAGCCTGGCGGCGCGACCATTGTCAAAATGGAGGCCGGGCAACGATTGGAGCCGGGGATGACCCTGACATCAATCGACGACAGCCTGCTTACCTGTGCCTTACTCGAATCACAGCCCGGCCAGCTCTGGAGAGTGAAGTTCGAGTCCGCCGAGCGATTGACGCAGGCACTTGATCGATACGGTCGGCGCATCGACGAGACAATTCACTTGGACCCGACATACTGGCGGACGACGCCGGAGGCTTATCGCTCGGTTTACGCCGAGAAACCTGGTTCGCTGGAGATTCCGTCGGCGGGCCTTCATTTCTCTGAAGAGTTGCTGAATCGCATCGCCGACAAGGGGGTCGAGCTTGCATACATTACCCTGCATGTAGGGGCCACTGAAATCCTCGCAGTTCGTCATATCGGCACGGAGGAGGTCGAGGACCACAATGTGAGATCCGAATTCTTCGAGGTCGGGGATGAGTCCGCCGCGAAAATCAATCGAGCCCTAGCCGAGAAGCGACGCATCGTCGCTGTTGGCACGACGGTCATGCGAACTCTCGAGTCACTGGCAGTCCACAACGAGCCCAAGGCCGCTATTCGGCCTCAGGCGGCGTGGACCGATCTCTATATTTATCCCGGATTCCAGTTCAAGGTCGTGGACGCACTTCTGACGAACCTCCACCGGCCACGGTCCAGCCATATCGTATTAACTGCCGCTTTCGCCGGCAAAGATCTTGTTATGCGCTCCTACTCCGAGATCTTGGAGAACGGCGGATATGAGTTCGACATGTTCGGCGACAGCATGCTGATTTTATAGCCGCATCGCGCACTCCGCGCACATCACGACCAACTTCGAGCGCGGGCAGTCGTTGCCGGTCTTGCGTGCGGTCCTGGCTCCGACCGACAAGCTCCCAGTTCGCGATTCGGTGCCGCAGATCAGTAGCCTCCGTAGTTGTCATCGCCCAGAAAGCCGAGCTCGCTGTCCCGCCAGCTCTCCAACCGTTCCCCGTGTGAGAGTGCTAGAACGACATCGCCAGGCGAAAGCACGTTCATTCGTAATATTGGTGTCACACCGCAATCAATCGTTCACTGATGACTGGACCTCCGATTCTGCTGACTGACAAGGGTAGGAGGGGGTCTCCGTAGCGATCGGCTGAACCTACAGCCGCTTCAGCAGTCGACTACGCACCGGCGCTGGCAGCAGGCCGGTGAGGTCGCCATCTGCCGCGGCGACCTCCTTGACCAACGAGCTGGACACGAACCCCTAAGCCGGGTCGCTGGCGATAAAGACCGTGTCCACGCCGGTGAGTGGGTGGTTCATACGGGCCATGGATCGCTCGTAGTCGAAGTCGCCGCAGAGCAGGGCCGGGAGCTGCCGGTTTCCGTCCGACTGGTGGGTTGGTTCGCGGTCGAATCGCGATGACGGATCTCGGCGGAAGGAGGAACACCGTTCGGGCTGGACGGCGGTGAGGTGCTGACCGGGCTGTGCTCGAGAACCGGCTCCCGCCGCCGGAGTGCCGTTGTTATGTGCGCGAGGTCTTGGGGCCGGACGGGTCTTGTGGGTCAGCGCGGGCATGGTCATCGTCTCGGGTGAAACTGTGCTGCGCCAGTCCGTTTTTCCGTTTGCCGACGTTTGTCGCCGGTGCTTGATGGTGGCGTGATCACGGCGCTTCGAGATGGTTCTGGAGCAGGTGGCGGAGCTGGTCGTAGGTGCGGTTGAGGGGTGCGATGCTGTGGTCTGCGATCGACATCATGACTGCGCCCTCGATCGCCGCGATTGTCGTGGTCGCCAGGCCTTGGGCGGTACGGGCGGGTATGCCCTGTGCGATGGCTTTCTCGGCCAGGTGGTGCTCCCAGTGCCGGAATGCCTGGCTGGCCAACTCCCGGGCGCCAGGTGCTTCGCTTCCGCCGTATGCCGCGGCGGCGATCGGGCATCCGGACTGGTAGTCGCTGGTCACCAGCACCCATTTCCAGTACTCGACGAAAGCCTGCAGCATTTCCTGCGGCGAGAGGGTCTCGGCCATCTGTTCGATCATCTGCTCGATCCAGGCCCCCGCGGTCCGCACGGACTCCTCGATCAACTCGGTCTTTCCGCCGGAAAAGTGCTTGTAGATCGATTGTCGTGCGGTGCCGCTGTGCTCGAGCAGATCGGCCACCCCGGTGCCTGCCACCCCTCGACGTCGGATCAGCTCGATCGCGCTCTCGATCAAGCGCCGTCGCGCATCCGCAGCCATGAGCCTCTCTCTTCCCCTCAGTACAGGCGATCCAGCCTAGCGGCGAGCCGGAGTAGACCATTCGGTTCTCTTAATGGAGCCGCAGCTCTGTAATTCCCTGAAGCGGGGCCGAGAAACCTGCTTGCGATAGACCAGTCGTTCTATTAGCCTGATGTTAGCGTTACATGTAGTAACAGAAAACGTGGCGAGGAGAGGCCGATGACGATCGAGGTGAACCAGGCCGCGCCCGGCGACGATGTCGTCGACAAGGCCCGGGCGTACGCGGACAAGCTGTCGCTGCTGTCGGAGGGTTCGGTGCACCGACGCTTCGACCCTTACCTCGATATCGACTGGGAGCACCCGGATTTCGAGGCCGACACCGCGCCCGAGCGTTGGATCCTCACCGTGTCCGGTGAGATGCTGGGGCCTCATCCCTGGTATCGGGCGTTGCCGCGGGAGCGTCAGATCGCGATCGGTAAGTACCGGCAGTCCAATATCGCGAAGGTCGGGTTGCAGTTCGAGTTGATGCTGATCAGCGGCATGGTCCAGCACGCCTACCGTCTGCCCAACGGCTCGCCGGAATTCCGGTACTGCACACACGAAATCATCGAGGAGTGCAACCACAACCTGATGTTCCAGGAGATGGTCAACCGCATCGGTATCGATGTGCCCGGGATGACGCCGTGGTTGAAAACGCTGCTGGGATACGTGGTCGGGCCCGCCGGAGCGTTGTTCCCCAATCTGTTCTTCATGGGCGTACTGGCCGGTGAGGAACCCATCGATCACATTCAGAAGGCGATCCTGCGTTCCGGTGAGGAAGTGCATCCGATCATGCGCTCGGTGATGGCCATCCACGTGGCCGAGGAGGCGCGCCACATCTCGTTCGCCCATGAATTCCTCAAACAGAGAGTGCCGCAGACTAATCCGATCCACAGGCTGGGCTTGTCGGTGGCCTTGCCGATCATCATGTTCGCGCTCGGCCGCGCTATCGTCACCCCACCGCGGGCGTTCTTCTCCGAGGCCGGTATCCCGGACTCGGTGCGGAAGGAAGTGTTCTACCGCTCGCCGGACTCGAAACAGGCCTTCGCCGACTTCTTCGCAGACGTCCGCACCCTCGCCGCTGAGATCGGGTTGATCAACCAGATCTCCCGCCGGGTATGGAAACTGCTCGGCATCGATGGACCCACCACCCGCTACCGTTCCGAACCCCACCGGCGCGCGGCGGCCTGATCTGGCGTTCCTGCAAAAGCCGGTGCTGTCGCGGAATCGAGCCGCCGCCGGCGCCCCTGTGGCTGTCGGCCCGCGGTGGCCAACCATCGTGCCCGAGCGGGCTGGCGGCCACCCCTTTCCGAGTTAGCCCGCAGCGCAATGACGAGGAGTCGATTTCCTATGCCCCACCCATCTGTCGCGGAACCCGCCGCACCGGCAGCGCACTCCGCAGTTCCGAGCGTGCGGGGTCGGTGGCCGGCACTCGCCGTCATCTGCGTCGCGGAACTGCTCGTGGTGCTCGACAACACCGTCGTCAACGTCGCGTTGCCGTCTCTGGGTGTGCAGTTGCGTGCCGGCTTCAGTGGGTTGCAGTGGGTGGTCGACGCCTACACGCTGACCTTCGCGGGCTTGCTGCTGGCGTGCGGTCACCTCGGAGACCGCTACGGCCGGCGCACGGTGATGATGCTGGGGCTGGCCGGCGTCGCGGTGATGTCTCTGGGTGGCGCATTGGCGACCGACCTGGGCCAGGTGATCGCCGCCCGCGCCGCGATGGGAGTGTTCGCCGCCGCGGTGTTCCCCGCGACCCTCGCGCTGATCATCAACATCTTCACCGACGTCAGGGAACGGGCCATCGCCATCGCGGCGTGGACGGCGATGGCCGGCTTCGCCATCGCGATCGGGCCGACCGCCGGCGGCTGGCTACTCGAGCACTTCTCCTGGCACTCGGTCTTCTGGGTCAACGTTCCCGTCGCCACCGTCGTCCTGGTTCTCACTCGCCTGCTGGTTCCCGAGTCGAAGGCCACACACACCGGCGGGCTCGACGTCATCGGCATAGCCCTGTCGCTTCTGAGCATCACCGCCTTGGTGTGGACCATCATCGAGGCCCCGCATCAGGGCTGGCTTTCCCCGGCCAGCCTGACCGGCTTCGTCTTCGCCGTGGTCTGCTTCGTGATGTTCCTCCGGTGGGAATTGCGCACTGCGGCACCCGTGCTGAACATGAACCTGTTCCGGATCCGGCGATTCTCCCTGCCCGCGCTGGCGATCGCGGTCGGCTACTTCTGCATGTTCGGGTTCTTGTTCATGATCACCGCGTATTTCCAGGGAGTGATGGAGCTGTCGCCGCTGGAGTTCGGTTTGCACTCGCTACCGTTCGCCGTGTCCATTGCCGTCGGCGCCCCGGTGGCCACGCTGATCGCCCAGAAGACCGGCACCACCGCGGTCATCGTCCTCGGTCTGGTGGTGATGAGTGCCGGAATGTTCGTCGCCGGGCAGGTCGAGGTGCAGACACCCTATGTCGGTCCCGTGCTCGTCTCGATGGTGCTGATGGGCCTAGGACTGGCAATTGTGCAGGGCCCGGCGACCGAATCGATCATGTCCTCTGTCGCCCTCGACGAAGCAGGAGCCGGTTCGGCGGTCAACGACACCACCCGCGAGGCGGGGGGAACCCTCGGCGTCGCGGTGCTGGGATCGATCGTGGCGTCGGTGTACACGACCAAGGTCGGACCGCGCATCGATGCCATCCCAGAGTTCCTGATGACCCCGAACGAGAAGAGCTTCGCCCGCGAAAGCGTCATCGCCGTCCTGGAAATGGTCAAGCGCCCCACCAACCCGGCCTTCGCCCCCCAGAAGGCCGAACTGATCTACGCGATGAAATCCGCGTCCATGGAGGGGTTCCGACTCGCGTCGTATGTGACGGTTTCGGCTTCACTGATCGTCGCGGTTGCCATAGCCATCTTCCTGCCATGGAAACCCGCCGACGAATCCGTGCTCCTCGTCTGGAAAGAGAAGTCCAAGCCATGAAGAGGGGGCGGCAGGCAGTAAAACGCGAATCCTCGGCTGCCACCGTATCAACGAGCCGGGACAAATACCTGCCGACCTGAAAAAGGGGCTGTCATGGAAAACCTGACCAACGCAAAGCAATTCGATGCCATCGTAATAGGATCCGGCTTCGGCGACAGCACCGCCGCCGCCTACTCGGCTGCGGCAGGCCAACAGGTGCTGCTCTTGGAGCGGTACTCGGTCCTCGGTGGCAGCTCGCACGTCTTTCGCAGGCAGGGCCGCAGGGAATTCAGGGCAACGGCGCTGCTCCGACCGCACGATCCGACGCCGCGTCAAGCACTGGGGCGGCCTCGGCTAGCTGAGTACACGCACGCGCCCGGCGGCGTTGAACCGGCGTGAAGTGCTGGCCATGGGCTCGCGAAATACCTGATCAGAGCACTGGTCTGGGCCGAGGCGAGCGTCCCGCTCGGACGGTGTCGGCGTGATGGTGGGGACCTCGAATGTCGGTTGCCAGGGTACCCAGCAGGGCCAGGGCTCGGGCTGAGGGGGAGCCCGGTTCGGCCGGATGGGCGATGAGCCGCAGACCGGGCGTGCTGGCGATGGGAAAGATCTCGGTGCGCAGGTGTAGGTCGCCGACGTCGGGGTGATGGAAGCGGGTGGCGGGGCTGAGTGCGCCGCGCGGCTCAGGGGCTGCCCACAACCGGCGGAAGTCGGGGCTGGTGATGGCGAGTTCGCCGACGAGTTCGCGCAGGTTGCGCGCGTCCGGGCTCTGGCCGGTGGCTTGGCGTAGGTCGTGCACGGCCGCACGGGCGGCGCTGGTCCAGTCGCGGAAGAACTGCCGCCCTGTCGGGTCGAGGAAGATCATGCGCAGCAGGTTGTCGCCGAGGACGAAGTGGCTGTGCAGCACGTTCGCCAGCGGGTTGCGGACCAGCACGTCGCAGGACCTTCCCAGGATGAAGGCAGGTGCCACCGTCCAGTCGTTCAGCAGGGCCAGCACCTCGGGCGCGACCCGCTCGATGAGGCCGGGCCGACGGCGCCCGGCGGTGGGCCGGGCCAGCCGATACAGCTCCACCATGGCCTGCTCGTCGAGGCGCAGTGCCCGGGCCAGGCTTTCCACGGTCTGGCGGGTGGGATGCTGGCGGCCCTGTTCGAGCCGGGCGTAGTAGCCGACACTGAGGCCAGCTAGGTGGGCGACCTCGTCGCGGCGCAGCCCAGGAACCCGACGGCTGCCGTCTGAGGGCAGCCCGGCTTGCTCCGGCCGCACGAGCGCGCGGCGCTCTCGCAGAAACCTCCCCAGTAAGTCGTTGCGCTCACGGTTCATAACATCCGAAGTTAGGCAAACGCCGGGCATGCTGCCTGGGTGCATCACTCCCAGGCTGACGGCCGCAACCGCGCGGGTCACGTGCCGAGGTCGAGATCGCAACGTGCGGCGCGAGCTGATGTCGAGTCTGCGGTGAATATCTGGAAGTCGAGCGCGGCGACAGGAACGTGAGCACAGCGCCCCCGCGGAGGCGCTCGAACGGCGCCCGGTACCGGCCTCAGCGGAAGTTATTCCACGAAGGCGACGTTGAGTCCGTAGAAGAGCAATCTTCGGCGATGCCGGTATCGTCCCTATCAGCAACGCTGCAGCAAAGACGATGGGGGCAGGAGGAACCTGTGAAGGCGCTGATCTCCCCGCGCGTACGGGCCGGCGGAGAAGCTGTCTTTCGCCGATGTGCCCGTTCCTGTGCCGGGACCGGAACAGGTGCTGGTCCGCGCCGCGGCCGCAGCGCTGAACCCGATCGACATCAAATTGGCTACAGTTGCGGTGCGCAAGGTCTTCCCGATTACGCACCCGTTCGTGCCGGGCGTCGACATCACCGGCGTCGTAACCCGGGTGGCCGTCTATACAGGCACCGTTCCCGCGCCGGGGCGCCTGGACGCCCTCGCCGGGCAGGCGGCGCGCGGCGCCCTACGGGTCATGATCGGCGCCACTCATCCCTTTCGCCGACGCCCGCCGGGCGCTCGTCGACTTGGCCGCACAACACAGCCAGGGGAAGGTGATCGTCGCCTTCTGACAGTTCCGCACGATGAGAGGACGGACATGACAGCCTGCATAAGCGCGGTCGGTACGGTCATGCAGGCCGCCTCGGCCAAGGACCCGGCGGGAGGCACGGCATGACCGGAACCCCGCTGGGCGAGTTCCTGCGCGCCCGTCGCGAAGCGCTCAAGCCGCAGGACATCGGGCTGCCCGAGTACGGGCGGCGCCGGGTGAAGGGTCTTCGTCGCGAAGAGGTGGCGATGCTGGCCGGTATGAGCAGCGACTACTACGTGCGCCTCGAGCAGGGCCGCGAGTCCAGCCCCTCGCCCCAGGTGGTCGACGCGGTGGCGCGGGCGCTGCGGCTGGACGCGGCCGCCACCGAGCACTTGTGGCGGCTGGTGCAGCCGCCGGAGTCGCGGACCTCGCGGGCCCAGGACATCACGGTCAGCCCGCAACTGCTGCAACTGATGGACGGCTGGTCCACCTCGCCCGCCTTCGCTCTCGGTCCGGCGCTGGACATCCTGGCCAGCAACAGCATGGCCGCAGCGCTGCACGAAGGCTTCCGCACGCCCGACAACCTGGCCCGCATGGTGTTCATGGACCCGGCTGGGCGCGAGTTCTATCAGGAGTGGGACCGGGCCGCGCACTCGTGCGTGGCGGAGATCCGCGCCGCATACGGTCACGACCCCGATAATGCGCGCATCGCCGAAGTCGTGTCGGATCTGTCGGCCCACAGTCCCGAATTCGCCGAGCTGTGGGGCCGCCATGACGTCAAGCCAAAGACTCTAGAAGGCAAGCACCTGCGCCACCCGTATGCGGGTGACCTGCACATCCTGTTCTCGGCCTTCACCGTCAACGGTGCGCCGCACCAGCAGCTGGTGGTCTACCAGGCCGAGCCGGGCACGCCCACCGCGCAGGCGTTCGAACGGCTGCGGGCGCGGGCCGACGATGCGCTTCCGCAGGCACTCGCAGGACACCGACCAGGCGCCGACCGAACCCTCTGACTGACGACCACGACCACGACACCCTCTGAAGGGGCCGGGGCACCGCCCCGGCCTCTTCTTCGTGCGCGCCCACGTGCCGCTCGGGCCGGTTCCTAGGTACATCACTCCCAGGAAGGTCGTGACCTTCTTCCACCGCGCTGACCTCGGCAATCTGTAGATGTCAGCCAAACGGAACGGAACGAAGGACACCGTCATGACCACCTGGTTCATCACCGGAGCATCCCGAGGCCTGGGCGCCGAGATCGCCCGCACCGCCCTCGCTCAGGGCGACAACGTCGTCATTGCGGTCCGCGACCCGGCCCGCGTGCCGGACGACCTGGCCAAGGCCGGCAACGTACTCACCGTCGCCCTGGACGTCACCGACAGCGCGGCCATTCCCGCCGCTGTCCAGACCGCCGTCGACCGGTTCGGCACCCTCGATGTGTTGGTCAACAACGCCGGCCGGGGCCTGCTCGGCGCCCTGGAGGAGATCAGCGACGTCGAGGCCCGCTCCCTGTTCGACCTCAACGTCTTCGGGGTGATCGACATGACCCGCGCGGTGCTGCCCGTCATGCGTCGGCAGGGTTCGGGCAAGCTCGTGCACATCGGCTCACGATCAGGGTTCGAGGGCGAGCCCGGGGTGAGCATGTACTGCGCTTCGAAGTTCGCCGTCGCGGGCATCAGCGAGGCGTTGTCGAAGGAGCTGGAACCGTTCGGCATCCAGTCGATGGTGGTCGAGCCGGGCGTGCTGCGCACCGACTTCCTGGACGCCAGCTCCCTGTCGATGCCCGCAGGCCGTATCGCCGCCTACGACGGCACCCCTGCCCACGTGACCCTCGACTGGGCTGGCACCGCCAACCACACCCAGCTGGGCGACCCGGTCAAGGGCGCCGCCCTGATTTACGAGGTCACCTGCCAGGACAGCCTGCCTACGCACCTGTACCTGGGGCCCGACACCCTGGAGCGGTTGCAGGCCAAGCTGGAGCAGATCGGGAGGGACGTGGCCCCATGGCGGGCCAAGTCCGCCGCCACCGCGCACGCCGACGCCGCGGCCTGACCAGCGGCGTCCAGCAGGCCCGAGTCCGCCACAGCGCACCACGCACTGTCCAGCACCCGCGGCTGCATCTGTTGCGAGGGCATCCCGCGAACGGCGTCGACAACGCCGCCGCCACCCTCCCGTAACCGCAGCCCATCCCGCCCGCCACTGAACGCGGGCACCATCCCCACACACGAAAGGTCTTTGTCATGACTAGTGTTCTGCTCACAGGAACCCCGCTGGCAGGTCGCGTCGCCGTGGTCTCGGGCGCTTCCAGCGGCATCGGCGCAGCCACGGCCCTGCGCTTGGCCGAACTCGGCGCGAACGTCGCCGTGCTGGCCCGCCGCAAGGACAAGCTCGACGACCTGAGCGCGTCCATCAGCGCCGCCGGCGGCACGGCGATCGCCATCGCCGTCGATGTCACCAACCGGCAAGCCGTCAACGATGCGGCGGCCGAGATCGCCGAGCGGCTCGGTACGGCCGACCTCGTCGTCAACAACGCTGGCGTCCAGCTCATCTCACCGATCACCGACTTGAAGCAGGACGACTGGCAGCGTCAGATCGACCTGAACATCACCGGCGTCATGAACGTCATCGGTGCCTTCCTGCCGCACCTGACCACCGCCGCTGAGGCGGGCCGGCCTGCGGACCTGATCACCACCTCCTCGATCGCGGCGACCCGGATCCTGGAGAAGTTCTCCGTCTACTCCGGCACCAAGGCCTACATCAGCCACCTCACCCGACTGCTGCGTGTCGAGCTCGGCCCCAAGAACGTCCGGGTGGCCACGATCGAGCCCGGCATGGTCGACACCGAGCTGCCGAGCCACGTCACCGACCCCGACGCCAGCGCCCTCATGGAAGGGCTGCTCACCGAGATCGACCCGCTGCAGTCGGTCGATGTGGCCGAGACAGTGGCGTTCATCGCCGCCTCACCCCGCCACGTCAACCTCACCGAGATCACCATCCTGCCCACCGCGCAGGCCGTTTGACGCGACCTGACTCGATGAAGTATCGCCCTTACCCGGCTACCACAGCCACGCCGCCTTGCGCGAGGGCGGGCAATGTGTGCTCGCGATCCCGTCCATCGAACTGGCCGAGCAAGTGGTCGACGCAGGCAACATCTCCGGCCGCGACACCGACAAATGGCGCCGCTTCGGCTTCACGCCCATGCCCGCCGCCACTGTGGAGGCGCCGCTCGTCGCCGAATGCTTCGCCAACATCGAATGCACGGTGGCCGACGACCGGCTCGCCGACGACCACCACTTGTGGATCCTCAGAGCCGGGCGGGCCTGGATCGATCCGGGCAAGCGCGGCGCGGGCGAATTCCACCACCGCGGCAACGGCACCTTCTCCGCCAACGCCGCCACCGTGGACCTGCGGCACCGCATGACCAAGTGGCAGTACCTGACCCACGCCTGACCCCCCGCACGCTGAAGGAAGTACTATGAACGCCACCCCGGACGACCTGCGCCGCCATACCTCCGGCCGCCGTATCCTGCTCACCGGAGCCGCCGCCGTCGTCAGCATGGACCCGGAGGCGGGTGTCCTACCCGGCGCCGACCTGCTCATCGAAGGCGACCGGATCGCCGCCGTCGGCTCGGACCTCGCGGCCGACGACGCCCTGGTCATCGACGTCACCGGAGCCATCCTGGCCCCCGGCTTCGTCGACACCCACCGTCACGCCTGGGAGGCGCAACTACGCCGCATCATGCCGGATGTCAACGACCTCGGCCAGTACGTCACCTCCACCCTGGCCGGTATAGCCCCCGCCTACCAGCCACACGACATGTACATCGGCACCCGCCTGGCCGCGCTGACCGCCATCGACAGCGGCATCACCACCATGCTCGACTTCTCCCACAACTCCCGGACCGCCGCCCACTCCGACGCCGCAATCCGCGCACTGGCCGAGACCGGCATCCGGGGCGTGCACGCATCCATGCGCCCACACTTCGGAACCTGGGACGGCCAATGGCCGGCCGACCTGACCCGCCTACACGACACCTACTTCGCCTCCGGCGGACTGCTCACTCTGCGCCTGGCCGCTCTGGCCACCGACGAGGTCGCCGGCCCCGACCTCGCCTACGGCGAACGCCTCGCGCGCACCGCCCGCGACCTCGGCATCGGAGTCAGCATCGACGCCGTCTTCGGCCTGCCCTCCTCCGAGGCCATCCTCGGCTGGGCCGAGCAAGGTCTGCTCGGCCCGGACGTCTCCCTCATCCACTGCACCGGCCTGACCCCACAGGCCTGGCAGGCGATGGCCGACACCGGCACCAATGTCGCGCTCGCTCCGACTTCGGACGCGCAGATCGGCTTGGAAAGCGCGATCCCGGCCATCGACGAGGCGCTCGCCGTCGGCATCCGGCCAGGCCTGAGCATCGACGTGGAAGTCGCGCTGGCCAGCGACATGTTTACGCAGATGCGCGCCCTGCACGCCATCCAGCGCATGCGCGCCGTCCATGCCGCCTACGGCACCGGCGATCAGCCCGCCGCCCGGATCGGCGTGCACGACGTGCTCGACTTCGCCACCCTGCAGGGTGCCAAGAGCATCGGCCTCGGCGACGTGACCGGCTCCCTCACCCCGGGAAAGCAGGCCGACGTGCTCGTCGTGCGCGCCGAGGACCTCAACAACATGCCGCTCAACGACCCCATCGGCACCCTCGTCCTCGGCTCCGACGCACGCAACATCGAGGCCGTCTTCATCGCCGGCCAGGTCCGCAAGTGGGCCGGGACCGTGCTCGACCTCGACCTGGCCGCTCTACGCGAAGACGTGCACGCCTCCCGCGACCGTATCCTGGCCGCCGTCCACACCTCATGACCGGCCGCACCAGCGCCGGGATCAGCACGGCCCCGGTGAATCGGCGTCCGCCTGCCGGGGCTACCGCCTCACCCGCCGCTGACCCCGCCCCTGTGGACCGGTCGGCAATTCGAGTCGGCCGGTTCCGTCCACCCCCTCCACCACCGCTCGAAGGACCCCCTCCCATGTACCCAAGCACCCGGCATCTGCTCGGACTGCTCACAACACTGCTCGCCTTCGCCGCCATCGGTAGCGGCCGATCGGCATCCGCCCCCCACCCGTACGTCGGCATGTGGGTCACGGCCGACGGCCGCATCCGCCAGGAACTTCTCGCGAGCGGCCGCTACGAAGAAGAACGCGACGGCCGCAAACGCGCCTACACCGGCCGCTACACCGTGACCGGCGCCCACATCGACTACCACGACGACCTGGGCTTCACAGCCACCGGCAACGTGCGAGACGGCGTGCTCCACCACGAGCACTTGGTGCTCTATCGCGAAAGCTGACCGCGCCCGCCGGACGGCAACCCGGTACCACCCCATAGAAGGGACAAGCCATGGCCCAGATCGTCCTCACCATCCTGGTGTATCCGGCCCTGGCGCTCATTGTGGCAAACGGCTGCCGCCCCCACCGCACTGCCGCCCACCTCACCCTCCACCGCTACTCCTGCCGACACCGACACCGCCGGCGCCATCCTCGACCGCCGCACCCGACGGGGATGGCACCGCGGTCAGGACCCTCTGGTCGAGTCGGCCACCATCGCCCGCCAGGAACAACCGTAGGGAACCCGCGTCGATGAATCACCGAAGCGTCGAAATCGTGGTCGTCGCCGTAGCGGCCGTCTTGGCCCTGACCTGGACACCGGTCCATAAGATCGCAGCTCGCCGCAACCCCGAACCGGATCAGAACCCGGATCTGGCATAAGCCATTTCTTGCGTTCGCGTCCGTTTCAGCTCAGGGCCGCCCGCAGCCAGCGCAGCGTCTCGGGTTCGACGGGGTCGGCGATGTCGTTCTGGTCGGGATGCTTGCGCAGGTAGGCGGCGACGACCGGGCAGACCGGGACGACCCTGGTGCCTGTGTCGCGGATGTCGGCGAGGGCTCCGGCGACGAGGGTGCTGCTCAGGCCGCGGCCGGCGAAGGCGTCGAAGACCTCGGTGTGATACATGATCCGTCGGCCGTCGTGGTCGGCGTAGGCGGCGAGCCCGGCCAGCTCACCGTCCACTGTGATCTCGTACCGGCTCTCGCCGTCGTTGCGGCGCACAGTGGTGGTCATGGTCTCTCCATTTCGGGCAGTGGTGGGCTCAGAAGGTGACGACGACCTTGCCGCGGACGTGCCGGGCCCGGAAGTCGAGCAGCGCCTGCCGCGCCTGGGCGAACGGGTACTGCGCGCCGATCTCCACCCGCAGCGTGCCGGCGGACGCCTGCGCGGCGAGCCCGGCCAGCCGACCGGCGGGCGTGGTCGTTCCGGTGTAGACGGCCCGGATGTCCCGTTCGAACGCCTGCGGGCCGCCGAGGGGGGACACCACCATGCCACCGGGTCTGGCCGCCGCCGCAGAGGCGGCCAGCGCGGGGCCGGCTTGGGCGACGTCGAGCACCACGTCGGCGCCTTCGGGCGCCCAGTGCCGCACGCGCTCGGCGACGTTCTCGGCGCGGTAGTCGATCACCCCGTCCGCGCCCAGGTCCGCCAGATAGTCACGGTCTCCGTCCCGGCCGGTGGCGATTACGGTCGCGCCGGCCTGCTTGGCGAGCTGAACGGCGTAGCCGCCGAGACCGCCGGTGGCGCCGACGACGAGCAGCGTGACACCCGGCACGGGCCCGGCCTCGTCGAGCAGCGCCGCCGCAGTCAGGGCCGCGGTCGGCAGCGCGGCCCCGTGGCGCGCATCCAGCCCCGCCGGCCGCACGGCGGCGGAATCGTCGGCGCGCACCAGGGCGTACTCGGCGAAGGCGCCGGAGGGCACCCCGTTCCACGCGATGACCGCGTCCCCGGGCGAGAATCCGCCGACGCCGGGCCCGACGGCCACGACGACGCCGCTGACGTCGACGCCGGGCACGAACGGGTGCGCCACCGGCAGGTCCTCGCGCATCGCGCCGGTGACCAGCGCGATGTCGACGGGGTTGACGGCGGCGGCCTCGACGCGGACAAGGAGCTGCCCCGCGCCGGGCTCCGGCCGCGGTACCTCGGCTATCTCCAGATCTTCCAGCGGCCCGTAGGCCCGGGTGAGCAGTGCCTTCATCGGTGGTCTCCTTCGAACTCGGGCAGCGGCTCGACCGCCAGGACGCGCTTGCCGCCGACGTGCCGGGTCGCCAGATCCCGGTAGGCGTCGCGGACGCGCTCCAGGGGGTAGACGGCGGCGATGGGGATGGTGATCTCGCCCTTCGCGACGAGGGCGGCCAGGCGGGCCCAGACGACCGGGTCGTCGGCCTGCTCCTGCGCAGCCGAGTGGACGCCGTAGCGCTGCACCGCCCGGCCGTCGGCTGTGGTGTTGATCCGGTCCGGGCCGACACCCAGTGCGATGGCGGTGTCCACGTTCCCCGCGCCGAAGGTGTCCAGGTACACGTCGACGCCCTGCGGTGCCGCGACGCGCAGCCGGTCGGCCAGCCCGGGGCCGTAGGTCACCGGATGGATGCCGAGACCGCGCAGCAAGCCGAAGTTGCCCTCGCTCGCGGTCCCGATCACCGTGGCCCCGCGCAGCCGGGCCAGCTGGGCAGTGACCACCCCGACACCGCCGGCCGCGGCCGAGACGACGACCGTCTCGCCGGGTCGCGGGTCGACGGCCTCCACGCCGGCCCAGGCGGTCGCACCCGCGCCGGCGATGCACGCGGCCTCCGCCCAGCCGAGGCCGGCGGGCTTGGCGGTGAGCGCGCCCGCCGCGGCCACGACGAAGTCGGCTTGAGCGGCGCGCGGCGCGAAGCCGAGGACTTCGTCGCCGGGTGCGAATCCGGTCACCCCGGCACCGACCTCGGCGACCCGTCCGGCGAAGTCGTTGCCCTGGCCCTCGGGGAACCGGGCGGGCCAGATCGCGGCGAACACGCCTTCGCGGATACCGATCTCTCCAGGGTTGAGGGCCGCGGCGACGACGTCGACGACCACTCGGCCGGGCTCCGCGCGGGGCTGGTCGACCTCCGCGATCTCGAGAACGTCGGGTCCGCCGTAGCGGGAGAACCGTACTGCTCTGGGCATCGTCGTCACTTTCCCGCGTGGGCGGGCAGCGCCCCGAGCTGTTGCAGGACCGAGTACAGGTTGGCTACGCCCCAGTGTTCGGTGATCTGCCCGTCGCGCACACGCATCGCGTCGACCGTTTCGAACTCGACGTGCTCGCCGGTCGGGGCCAAGCCGAGGAACTCGCCCCGGTGGGTGCCCGAATACGTCTTGTAGGTGGTCACGACGTCGCCGTCGACGGTCTGCCAGTGGATCTTCGCCGAGAAGTCGGGGAACGCCGTGCGCAGCGCGTGGTAGAGGACGCGGACGCCGTCCTTGTCCGGCGTGGTGCCCGGTTGCGGGGTGTGGTCGACGAAGTCGTCCGCGAACAGCTCCTCGAACAGGGTGAAATCACCACCGGACTGCACGCGCTCGGTGTTGCGGCGCACGACGTCCTTGGCATCGGTGCGCAGCGAGGCCAGCGCCCGGCTCCAAGCGACCACCTGGTCCAGCAGCGCGCCGACCGCGGCGGTGTGCCGCTCGGCGGGCGCGAAGACGCTGAAGTCCTCGAAGTCGGTGAACAGCGACAGCGTGACCTGGTTGCGGACGTCGGCCACCTGCAGCTCGCCCATGACCAGCCGCAGGTGCTCCACCGCTCTGGTGCCGCCCGCGCTGCCGTAGCTGACGAACCCGGCGGCCTTGTTGTTCCACTCGCCGTAGAGGAAGTCGATGGCGTTCTTCAGCGCGCCCGAGGTCGAGTGGTTGTACTCGGGGGTGACGAAGACGTACCCGTCGAACGAGGCGATCTTCTCCGCCCACGCCTTGGTGTGCTCGTGCGCGTACTGCCCGAGCGACGGGGGAGCGGCCTCGTCCAGATGTGGAAGGCGGTACTCGGCGATGTCGACCAGCTCGAACTCGGCGTCGTCGCGCGCCGCGGCTAGCTCGTGGACCCAGAGCGCCACCGCTTCCCCGTTCCGGCCCGGACGGGTGCTGCCCAGGATGATCGCGATGCGTGTCATGTCCGCCTCTCCATTTTGATGATGTGTCTACAAATAGCAGTCCTTTGCTGATGTGTCAACAAATTGGTATGCTGCTCGCATGGCCGACGTCCGATGGCTCGACGAGCGGGAAGCCCGGCTGTGGCGGGCCTACCGGGAACTGACCCGCGAACTGCAGCGCACCTTCGAGCGCCAGCTGGAACGCGACGCCGGGCTCTCCGGCGCCGATTACGCCGTGCTGGCACCCGTTTCCGAGGCCGAAGACGGCGTGATCCGCATGCGCGAGCTCGGCCACGAGGTGGGCTGGGACCGCAGCAGGCTGTCCCATCAGGTCACGCGGATGCAGAAGCGCGGCCTGGTCGTGCGGGAGGACTGCGCCGACGACGCGCGGGGCGCGATGGTGCGCATTACCCCCGCCGGCCGCGAAGCGATCGAGGCAGCCGCTCCCGAACACGTCGGCACCGTCCGCCGCCACTTCTTCGACCATCTCTCCGAGCGCGAGCAGGCGACGCTGACCCGCGTGTTCGAGCGCCTGCTCGCCGCTCAGCGCCATGACGGCTAGACGGCGACGAGGCCCCTCCGCGGAATCGTTGATGTGTCCAAGAGCTGGCGCGCTATCTTCCCCTCGCTGCGCAGCACCCAGGTCTGCACGGCCGCCAGGTAGTCGTCGGTGCCGGGGTTCCAGAAGTGCGGGGTGAGCCGGTCGGCGTCCTCGCGCCACGGGCATGGGAGCTGGCCGAGCTGATTGCCGCACGTCCACGGACCACGCGCCGGTTGACCCACGCGATCGCGCAACGCCCATGGAAAAGGCGATTGGTCGATGACCTGGGCTTCGGCATCGCGCACGAGATGTTCGGCATCGCCGCACTGCCACGCCGTCACTGACCGAGTCCTGCGAGATCGGCGGTTGCCGCGCCAAATCGGGCTTTCGAACACTCAGCTGTGTTCTTGTGGGCGTCGCTGTCGGCGACGGGCGGATCGCCGAGTATGAGGACGGCTTCGAGCAGCCGGGTGGGCTCACTCGGCGCTCGCTCGAGCGAGGGCTTCATCGGCGAGCGCTACTTCAGCCTCGTCGGGCGCGTACGTGGCCAGCGCGGCGACGAGTTCACGGATATCGCTGCGAATCGACGGGAGAAGCTGGGCGTGGCGGGCGACGTCGAGTTCGTTGGCGATGGTCAGGACGGCGAAGTCACGGAGTTCGGTTCCTTCGATCGTCTTCGAGCCGCCGGTGAATCTGTCGGTCACAGGCAAGGGCCGTCGGCCGAGTTCGCGGTAGGTGTGTGAGCGATCGCATGCGCCGTAGAGGTATGCCAGCGCCGCGGCGTCGGGGCCGATGACGTGATCCAGCCGCCGACGATCTGTGGTCGGCAGCATGGCGTGCCGGAACCCGTCGGTGCCGTATGACGCGTGGCAGATCGACGCCAGTCGGGTGCGGGGCGCGGCGTTCCATTCGACCGTGAGGGTGTGCACCCGGCGAAGGTGCTCGAACAGGGTTCCGCCTGGGTGATCGATATGTTCGGCGCCGAGCGTGCGCTGCAGCTCGAACGCGCGGCGGACGACGTCGTCGGTGGCGAGCCATTTGGTGGCGTGCGCCGAAACGATACGCGCGAGTTCCCCGGGGGCGTCGCGAGCGACGAGATGCCCGGCGTCCGGTACGCGGGTAACGGTGACGCGTCTGTTGGCCGTGCGTAGCCGGTCCACGTCGGCGTCGCCAAGCGGGGAACGTCGTCCTCCCCGCACGAGCAGGATGGGCAGGTCCGATGTCGCGATGATCCCGTGGAGCTCGAAGCGGGAGGCGAGAATGTCATCGGTGAGCTCGGTGTTGCGCGCGAGGAGCCCGTGGTCGTCGAGCCAGCGGCGGGCCCGATCCGCGTCGACATCAGGAACGACGTCCACGAGCACGAGGCCGGCGACGCGCTGCGCGACAGACGACTCCGCGAGGGCGGCGACGGCGGCGAACCCGCCGAGGGAGGCACCCACCACGACGAGCGGCGCCGGTTCGCGAACCACCATCGCGATGACGTCGTCGGCGATCGCCCGCAAAGTGGTGGCTCGTCCGGAACTCTCGCCGTGCCCGCGCAGATCGAAGGCCACCGTCCGCAGTCCGCACTCGGTCATCCCCTCCGTGACCGGTGCCCAGACGTCGCGACGCTCCTCGCCCGCGTGAAGCAGCAGGACCGTGGGGCCCGCGCCGGTCACCGTGGCTCGAAGTGTGACGTCGCGCAGCGTGAGGGTCATGTCTGTCATCGCCGATCCACCTCCTTGCCGAATTTCCCTCTCGGCTCGGTGATTTCGAACATCGCCATGCCCCCCTCCGATCTACCTTGGGCCGTCTAGGTAACGGTACGCGGGGAAGCCTTGGCTAGTCAAGGTAGGATTCCGGGGTGACTAGTTCGAGAACGCGCAGACCGCCGGAGGAAGCCCGCCGGTTGATCCTCGATGCCGCCGCTTCGCTGCTGGCCGAGGGAGGCGTCGCCGCTGTGCAGGTGCGCGCGGTGGCAGCGCGGGTCGGGATGACCGACGCCGGCGTCTCGCATCACTTCGGCAATCGCGAGAAGCTGCTCGCCGAACTTCTTCGCCATGGTGGAGGCCGGCTTCGAGCCGCGCTTCAAGACGTCATCGCCGCATGGCTGGAGCACGGCACCGATGTCCTCGAGCTCGTCGAGTCGCTCGAGTCCGTGTATCGCGGCGGCTACGGCGAACTCGCGGTGGCGCTGCACGCGGCGGGATGGCGCGACCGTGGTGCCGGCATGCTCGACCCGGTCGTCGACGCCCTGCATCGGAGTCGGCCTCCCGGAAGTCCCCTCGACGAGACGCGACTCGCGGTCGCCGCCCTCCACCAGGCGATGGCAACCGAGCCCCTCTACGGCAGCGACTTCCGTCGCAGCGCCGGCCTCACCGGCGCCGCGGCGCAAGACTCGACCGCTCACCTGCGCTGGTGGGCAAGCCAGCTCCAACGCACGCTAGACATTGAACCGGCGCACCGTTGACCCGAGAGGCGGCAGCACGTAGGTGGAGAGCGATGTTTATTCATCCAAGGGGAACCTATTTTTGTGTAGATTTCGATAGGTGCTGACCATCAACCGCCTTGTCGCCGATTCCGAGCTGGGCCTGCGGGTGATGACCCCGGAACTCACCGACCGTTTGGCGGCGGAGATCAGCTGGCTGCACACCACCGAGCTGCCCGACCCGTCGCCATACGTCCGTCCCGGGGAACTGGTGCTGACCAACGGTCTATGGCTGCCGCACGTCTCGGCGAAGCTGTTCATCGACGCTCTGGCGCGGGCGGGAGCAGCCGGGCTGGTCTACGGACTGACGGCGCAGACCCCGGTGCTTCCTGAAGAGCTCGTGTCGCTGTGCATTGCGCGTGGCCTGCCGTTGATCGAGCTGTCTATCAGTGTGCCGTTCGCCGCCCTCACCCGTGCGGCCGCCCGAATCCAGAACGAGGTACTGCAGGCGGAACTGGCCGCGACCGTGCACCGCGGCGATGCTCTGGCCACCGCCCTGTCCCGTGGCAGTGGCGCGGCGGGCGTACTCGAGATCCTGCGGGGCGAAACGGAGTTACCGCTGATGGTGGTCGACCGCAAGGGTCGCTGCCTGGCCAGTATCGGCTGCGAACCGACAGGAGAGCAGATCCGCCTCGCCGCCGTGGCTCTCAACGGTACGCCACCGCCGCTCGAGGTCGATTTGCTCAGTTCCGGTCCGTCCGCGCTGTATCTGGTCGAGGGCGCGATGGGGGAAATCGACGCCGGCTTGTACTGCCTGGAACCGGCCACGAAACTGGATACGGCCGATCGCGAGGCCCTCGCCCAAGCGGCCCGATTCCTGAGCCTGGAGGTCACCAAACAGCAGGCGGTGCATGCTATCGAGGCGCGCTTCGCAGCCGAGCTACTGGAGATGATCCTGTCGGGACCACGGCGCAGCGGCGAGGTGAGTCAGCGGCTGCGCGCCTACGGGGTGCCGGCGGACCGTCCGCTGGGCGTCTTCGCACTCGCCCCATCCTCCCCGACCGTCGGCCACCACACACCGCCGGACCATGTCGCCGACGCCGTCGGCGCATTCTTCGCCATGCACGGAATCCCGGTATTCACGGCCGCGGGAAGCCGCGACGTCGTGGCTGTCTGCCCCTGGGATCGAGCTGCGGACGAGTTGGCGCGTTTTGCTCGCGAGCTGTCCGCGGAAGTAAGCAGGCGCGTGCGCGTTTCGAGGATCGTCGTGGGAGTGGGTGAGATAGTGACGACTGCGGGCGCCCTGCGGGAACCGCTGGTGCGTGCTCGGGAAGTCTGCCAGGTTCTGCGCGGGCGGAACGGCCCGGACACGGCCACCTTCGCCGATATCGCGACATTCCGGATGCTGCTGGGGCTGCTCGATGAGCAGGTGCTGCGACGGTTCACCGATCAGGTTCTCGGCATCATCCGCGAGCACGACACCCGCGCCCACACCGAACTCGAGCACACCCTGCGAACGTTCCTCGCCAACGACGGCCAGTGGGGAGTGACGGCCGCCGCCCTGCATGTGCACGTCAACACCCTACGCAACCGCATGGCCCGTATCACCGAGCTGACCGGACGCAATGTCAACCGGCTCGAGGACGTCGTCGACTTGTCGCTGGCCTTCGCGGCCGAGTCCGTCGGCCCGGGCGCCGGATCGACCACGGCTATCAGATGATCCGGCCGCCGCGGCGTCAGTTCGGGTATATCGCTGGATCTACGTCGTAGCTCGGCAGCGGTCGATGTGGTGTGCCGGTGTCCTCACGCGCCCACGCCGCCACATCCCGACAGCGTGCGAAGGTCACGTCTGCGCACTGCTGGGCATACGCGATAAGGCGTCGCAGCGCCATCATCCGGCCCGGCCGCCCGGTGAGGAACGGATGCATGCACACGTTGAACAGGCAATTGTAGTGGCGCATGCCATCGAGCTCGGCGCGCCACATTTGCTCGACCTTCGCAGGGGATTCGATGACCGATCCGATCCGCGGTTCGGGCAGGTAGGCATATTGCTCCCAATCATCCAGCGACCAATGCACAGGCAGCTCCGTCACCAAGCCGTACCTGCTGTCGATGAGGTACGGCCGGTCGTCACCCATCAGTGACGAGTCGTAAGCCAGCCCGTACTCGGCGACCAGACCGAGAGTTTCGCGGCTGGCGCTCCACATCGCCGCGCGATGTCCGGATATTTCGATCCCCTGCGCCGCGAAGACGTCGAGTGCCCGTGCGAAGTCCGCGCGTTCGGCGCCGGGCGGCAGGGAAGTGGGCGCCCGGTGGCTGTAGGAGTGATGTGCGACCTCGTGCCCCCGGTCGATGATCGAGCGGGCCAGGCGGGGGCGCTGCTCTGCTACCCAGCCGGGCACGAAGAACGTAGCGGGAATGGCCATCTCGTCGAGGAGGTCGAGGATCCGCGGCACACCGACGTCCGGACCGTAGGACTGATGCGACATCACCATGGGGTGCTGGGCGTAGTGACGGCCTTCGGCAAGGATCGGTGTCTCGGCGTCCACGTCGAAGGTCAGCGTCGCCACGGCGGCAGCGCCGCGGGTCCAGGTGCGCTCGCTCATCCGGCGCGCCGTGCGCGCCAAGCGGCGGCGTTGTCCAAGCAGGCCATGGGATGCAGCATCGCATGGTCGAACGGCTCGAGCGCTGCCCCGGTCGCGACCCGGCGTGGCAGGTCGGGATTGGCCAGCGCGCCCCGGCCCAGCGACAGCATGTCGGCGTGCCCACCGGTGAGCACATCGGCGGCCTGGGGGAGTGCGTGCATGCCGCCGTTGGCGATGACAGGACGGCCGGAGACCTTACGGGCGAGCTCGGTGATGGTCGATCCGCCCGGGAAGCGAGCGGTCTCGAGGAAGTCCTTGCCCTCGCTGGCGATGTGCAGGTAGGTCGCGTCGGTCAGTGCCGTGAAGATGGCCCGCGCGTCGGCGGCGGCGCCGGGCCAGCGGTAGGTGAAGTCGTTGACCTTGGTCTGGGACAGTCGCACGCCGATCGGGAAGTCGCCGAGCGCTTCACGGATCGCCCGCAGCACGCCGACGGTCAGGCGGATCCGGTTCTGCACCGGTCCGCCGTACTCGTCGGTGCGCTGGTTGGTGTAGACGGTGAGGAACTGGTCGAGCAGATAGCCGTTGGCCGCGTGGATCTCGACCCCGTCGAAGCCGGCCGCCCTGGCGTTCTCGGCGGCGGCCGAGAACCCGGCCACGACATCCTCGATGTCGCGTGCGGTCATCTCCCGGGGCGGGTTCCACGGCCCACCGACGCCGCCGTAGTCAGGCATCATCTGGCCGGGGGGCGTGATCGATGAGGGGCCTATGGTGTTGTAGCCGTAGGCGTTGCCCTGGGAAATGGCACCGGCGTGCATCAACTGCGCGACGATCGGGGCGCCGGCCGCGTGTACCGCATCAACCACGTTCCGCCATCCCGCGATGTGCCGTTGGGTGACCAAGCCGGGCTGGTTGTAGTAGCCCTGGCTGTGGGTGGCGTCCGTGTAGGTCCCCTCCGTGATGATCAATCCGAATCCGCCCGCTGCGAACTCGTGGTAGTACTCGCTCATCTGGGCGGTGGGTGTGCCGTCGGACTCGGCGGAAATTCGGGTCATCGGTGCGACGGCGAACCGGTTGCGCAGCGTCAGGGCGCCGATCGCGGTCGGCTCGAGAGCAGGGTGGGCCAGTTCAGTGGTGATCATCGTTTTCTCCTCCGTGGTTGGGGGGCAGGGTGGTCAGGGCGAGCGGGGTGGGGCGAGTTCCGTTGATGACGTTGTGGTCCTGCGGGCAGGATGAGACGACTACGAGGCAGTCCATCTCGGCGCGCAAGGTGATCGAGTCGCCGGGCGCGGTGGCGGCTTCCAGCCACGACAGGGTTCCGCCGGCGGTGACGGGAATCCGCATGAAGACATTGATCGGCTGCGGGATGGTCGGCAGGGCCGGGTACCCGAGGTCGCTCATGGCGTGGCGCAGATTGTCGGCGCAGCTGGCGTGGTCCGGGTCTCCGTATGCCGCATAGCGTTCCGGGTCGCAGGCGGCTATCAACATGTCGTGCACCCCGGGGGAGGTGTCGGCCAGGTAGGTGAGGATCGGGCGGCGGCGATTGGTGACGAAGGATTCGCCGAGCGCGGGGAAGAGTCGACTGGTGTGGGTGCGGGTGTGCGAGGCACTGTGGTGCTCGGTGATGTCGTCGGCGTTGTAGGCGAAGACATCACCCACCTGGCCGCCGTCGAGGTCGGTGATCCGCAACCGCTCGCCGGTTCGCAAGGTCACCGCCCTGGCCTGTCTGGCCGGCACGGTCACCGGCTCCCGGTAGCTCAACGCTGTCATGGTGTTCAGTCAACCGAGCTACAGCCGCCGGTGTAAATGTGTGTATGCACAGTATTCTAGCTTTGACATAGATGTTTCCACATTCCAGTGACAGCTGCGGCGGGATAGCGTGGGTTTCATGCGTATCCGTCCGCGAGCGAGACCCGCCGCGACCACAGCCGCCGCCATGGTGCGGGCCCGTGAACGTGGCGAAACCACATCGGCTGACCTGGTCGCCACTGCGATCCACAGTGCGCGGCAACCCGATGCGGCCGCAGTGATGATCACCCTCACCGCCGAACGCGCCCACTACCAAGCCCAGGCCAGCGATCGTCGCGCGGTGCGCGGCGCTCTGCGCAGCCGCCTCGACGGCGTCCCCGTCGTGTGGAAGGACCTCTTCGACGTCCAGGGCACCGTCACCACCTGCGGCTCGGCAAGCCACCTCCACGACGAACCAGCCGCGATGGACAGCCATCTCGTGCGGCGGGCGCACAACAGCGGACTGGTCACAGTCGGCAAGACCAATCTCAGCGAGTTCGCCTTCTCCGGCCTCGGAATGAACCTTTGCTTCGGCACGCCCGCCAATCCACTCGACCCGGCGCTGATCCCGGGCGGATCCTCGTCCGGGTCGGCGGTCGCGGTCGCTCGCGGCATCGTTCCCCTTGCGGTGGGTACCGATACCTCCGGATCTGTGCGGGTGCCCGCGGCGCTGTGCGGCATCGTCGGCTACCGGGCCAGTCCGGGCAGGTACGGCCCGCACGATTTCGCGCCCCTGTCCGCGACGCTCGACAGCGTCGGCTTCTTCGCCACCACTGTCGAAGACCTGGTCATGATGGAGCGGGTACTCCGCCCCGCCGAGCCGAACCAGCGCACGCTCCCCCTGCGATTCGTGGTGCCGGCGGGGGAATGGTCGGAGGACGCCAACGGTGAGATCGACTCCGACTTCGACGCCGTTGTCACCGCACTTCGTGCCGCGGGCGCCGAGGTCGAGGTCCGCGAATTGCCGTCGCTTGTGGCGGCCCAGCGGCTGATGGACACTCACGGGACGATCGTCGGCGCCGAAGCCTTCGGCCTGCACGGACATCGGCTCGATTCCACCGCACCGATCGAACCCGCCACCCGCCGCAGGCTCGGAAGCAACGCGTGCACATCGTCCTCCGTCGCCCCTGTCTATACCGCGATGCCCGGGTTGCGTGCGGCCTTCGCCGCCGAACTCGGGGACGCGATGTTGTTATGTCCCACCGTGCGGCAACCACCGCCCCGCATCGCCGACCTCCAGGCCGACCCGGCTCGATACGACGCCGCCAATGCCACTGTTCTGCGCACCACCATGGTGCTCAGCTACCTGGGCAGTTGCGGGATCACCCTGCCGGTGCCCGCATCACGGCAAGGCCCTCGCACCGGGATTCTGCTTTCCCGGCCGGCTGGCGACGATGTGGCCCTGCTCGATCGGGCGGCCTGGGTGCACCACCTCATGGACCGGGACTGGCGCAACGACACGTAGCAGGCTCACCGATGTCACAGTCGCGCTAGCCGCTTCGTCTGCTCAATGACAACGGATAACGCAAGAGCCGAGGAGAATCAAGTGCTCGATACGAAGGAACGCACGCACAGCGAGGTGTCGGCGGCACACGACCGGTCGCAGGCAGCCACCGATAATGCTGCTGCGGTCGGCACGGGCGATGCCGACGCCCATCCGGCGAAATGGAAGTTCTGGCTACTGACCATGATCGGTCTCTACCCAATGCTCACCGGCTTGGTCACGACCACCGCTCCACTGCTGCAACCTTTCCCGGCACCGCTACGGCTGGCCTGCATCATGCCGGGCGCGGTGGCGGCCATGGTGTGGGTGATCATGCCCTTCCTGACCCGATGCTTCGCCGGGTGGCTGACGCGCTGACCAGCCGACAACGGCAGCTCTTGTGATCACGCCATCTCACCGGCCAAAACCCGCTGATGGTGAATCTGTGCCGAGGGTGAGATGCGCCTTCGCCATCGCGAGCGAAGGCGTCACAATCTTTGATCGAGTTAGGACCTTAACTGTCCTATCTCCGCGACACAATCGAATCATGAGTGAAACCGAATCGACTGCAGGACAGCTGGATCTGGCCGATATCACCGACTACAACGATCCGAACGCGCCGTGGAACCAGGCGGGGGACCAGGAGGGCAGCATCGCCAACTGGAACGATGATGTGATCAACGAGTTCAGGGAGAACTCGGGCAAGGTGGGCGGTGCTTACGCGGGCGTGGACCTCATTCTGCTCACCACGACGGGAGCCAAGAGTGGCAAGCGGCACACGACTCCGCTGGGGCCCCAGTACCGGGACGACACCATGTACGTGAGCTCGTTCATGGAAGGCAAGTACCCGGCGTGGTGGTACAACATCAAGGCGAATCCTCGGGTCACCATCGAGCTCCGGGGCAAGACCTACCAGGGGATCGGCAAGGTGCTCGAAGGCGCGGACTATGACGAGTTCGTGGCCTGGGTGCTGGCCAACAACCCACTGCTGGCGGACTTCCAGTCCAAGGTCGACCGCCCCATGCCGCTGGTCGTGCTCACCCTCGGCGGCGAGGGCTGAGCGCTCCCTGGGATCTCTCAGCCGCGGCGCCTCGACAACATCACATAATCGGCATTACCGGACGCCGTCGGGCTCGGGTGGGTCACGGTTGAGCCGGAAGAGATGGGTCACGGTTAGGCCGGAGTTGACACCTACGGGCTCAGCCCGGCACCCGTCGCCTTCTTGTCGACGGGCAACCGTATCCGACCTGGCACGTGATCGGCAATCTGGCCGCCGACTCGCTGTTCATCGCACCCAACCCGACCCACTTGACGGCTCGTTGCCACTTATCTCGCCACCAGGGCGGCCACGGCACAGTAGTTGGTGGGCCTGAGTCGTTCTAGGCCAGTCACGGAGCAGCTCGAGGACCGCGGCGGTGGGGTGCTGGGGACTGCGGAGTCGACGACGTTCCGATCGGCCACGCCCAGCTGCGCAGCCCGGGCGGAGATCCACCGCAGTCCTGCAAATCTCGGCAGTCGGACTGGCGATTCGCTTACATCCCCTGCGCGTACTCCGCCTGGAATCGGTCCTCGCCCAACGTCGAACGTACCAGGGTCCCGATGCGGTCGACGTCACCGAAACCACGATTCCACTCCAACCAAGCATTCCGTGTATCCGGCCAGGCATGATCAACGGGTGGCCGGACGGCCGCATACATCCTTGAATTTCCGACGACCAACGAGATCGACCGTTGGTTGTTCTCACGACGCGCTGGATAGCCATCTTCGAACGCGGCCGGATGCAGAATTTTTGCGCCGTCGTGTTCGGCGGATCGGGTTGAACCAGCCGGGCAACGGTTCTCGTGCGGCGAGCCAGGTTTGTGGCACCCCGGTGATCGGATCGGGGCGAGGGCCGGTGCCGGTGTAGGCGGCGACGATCCCGCCGACGATGGCGCTGGTGGTGTCGATATCTCCGTCTGCCGCGATACATGTGGTGATCGCGGCCGGGTAGTCATCCAGATGCGTTGCCGCGACCCACATCGTGAACGGCACCGTGTTCTGCGCGGTGACCAGCGATCCGTTGCCGAGTTCGTCCGCGGCTTCCTGCGGGGAGGCGCCGAGCAGGGTGCGCGCACGGCGGATCAGTCGGTTGGTGTCACCGTCGTCGAGGCGGTCGAGGACGGCGGTGATGAATTCCGCTGGTGTGGGCCGACTTCCGAGCAGGCGGGCATGAGCGGCCTGACCGGCGGCGAGCGCCACCGCGACTGCGCCGAGGACGCCTTCGGGATGCATATGCGTCACCTGTGCCGACCGGACCGCTTCGGCGGCAGCTCTTTCCGGATCACCGGCGTAGAAGGCGCCCAGCGGGGCGACCCGCATGGCCGCACCGTTGCCACAGGAACCCTGGTGATCGAACACGGCTCCGGCCGCGTGCTGCCAGTGCGCGCCGTCCCGGATTCGCCGCAATGTGTCGACCGCCAGGAAGCCGTAGTCACGGCTCGGGTCGAACCGTCGCGCGAAGGCGGCGGCAAGCCGATCCTGGTCGATCCCACCGTGACTGGAGAGCTCGGTAACCACGGTGCAGGCCATTTCGGTGTCGTCGGTCCACCGCCACTGTCGGGAAGGGAGATTGCCTCTCCTGGCGGCATGGAGGACAAGGGCACCAAGGGCAACCGGGCGCGCTACGTTCCGCTGATCGAAGAAGTTCGGCAATTGGTTACTCAGCGCATCGCGATCGTTGGCACCGACAATCCCGATGCCCGGCTGTTCCGCGGCCCGCGTGGGGGACGGATCGCTACCGGCGTGCTGCGGGATGCCACCCATTGGGATGAGGTCGTGATCAAGCTCGGCTACGAGCACCTTCGGCGGCACGATCTCCGGCACACCGGACTGACGTGGATGGCCGATGCCGGGGTGAGCCTGCACGTGCTCCAGAAAATCGCCGGACATGCCGACAGCCGGACCACAGAGCGGTACCTCCACTCGGACCGTCGAGAGATCACCGGAGCCGGTGACAAGCTCTCCGAGCACTTGCGGTCCCGTTCTGGTCCCGCTCTGCGGGTGGTCGGCGAATGAAGAAAGCCCCTCCGACGCTGGTCAGAGGGGCTTTCTCGTCTGTCGGGCTGACAGGATTTGAACCTGCGACCACTTGACCCCCAGCTCTGGGCTAATGTCATTTGCACACGTCAAACCCGGTATTCGAGCATGCGGCAACATTCCAAACGTGCTGGTCGTTCTCGGCCGCGCATAGCGTGTGGCCCCAGATTGGCCCCAGCTTTCGACGGCCAGCCGAATGCCAAACGGCAGGTTCCTGGTTCGAGTCCAGATGGGGAGTCTGGTCGCGGCACGCAGCCTAAAACGCACGGTGACCGTGCCTGACCTGTAAGAGAAGTCTCCGCTGTGAGGCGGTGCCTTCTGACTCCTGTCACCTGGTGCCGCTAGTCAGTGCGCTGTCTTGGCAAATACAGATCGGCTCCCTCCTCGAATTGCTCCTCGGCAGGCTCAACTAGCAGGAGGCGGTGCTGATCTCGGCTCTGTCAACGGAACGCCAATCACGTTCCGCCGACAGGCTCTGGTGGATTCCCAGGAACACCCTGTCGTGCCCGAGGCAGCGCGTCCTGGCCGACGCTGTGGCCCTTCTTCGCGCCATTCTCATGCTCCGGTGTGACCAGAGCGAACTCTCCCCGAGTGTCGATGCACATTTCGATGACGAGCTCGGGACGGAGCCGCTGGCGCAGAAGACGTTTCTTATGCACCTGGCCTCCTGTCGAACGCTGCATGTGGCCTGTCCCCGGTGAATGAGACCGCCCGGATTTAGAGTCCTGTTGGCCCTGGTGAGGGGCCAGAAGGGACACTGAGAACCATGGCAGGACCCTAAGTTGATAGGGGTCCGGAGCCGGTCTTCGGATGCCTGGGCCGGTGGGGTGTGGCTGATGTGCTGGATGTTGTCGTTGTGGCTTCTTGCGACTTGCCGCCCTGCCGCCCTGGACTCTCCGGCCGCTGATTGAGAGCTGTTGCGGATCGTCGCTGTTTAGGGACCTGCCGGCGGGGTGTCCATGGGCGTGGATTGCGACGACGGGAGTGGATGAGTGGCCGAGCGCCCGGAGATCTGGGTCGGGATCGATGTCGGCAAGCGATCGCATCATGCGTGTGCGGTCGACGCCGCTGGTGAGGTGGTGTTCAGTCAGAGATTCGGCAACGACCAACGCGCGATCGAACAGTTGGTTGCCCGTTCGGGCAGCGCCGCACGAAGCGTGCGGTGGGCGGTCGACTTGACCGGCCCGTTGTCATTGATGCTGCTCACCGTGTTGCTGAACGCTGGTCAGGCAGTTGTTTATGTGCCGGGTAGCGTCGTGAACGCCATGAGTCGCGGGTTCCGCGGCGAGGGAAAGACCGATGCCAGGGATGCACGGGTGATCGCCGAGACCGCCCGCATGCGTAGGGATTTGGCCGAGGTCGCGATGCCCGAAGAGCTTGTGGCCGGGCTGACCCAGCTGACGCGATATCGGGCAGATCTGATGTCGGACTGGGTCGCAGGGGTCAACCGTCTGCGTGCGGTGTTGGGATCGATCTTTCCGGTGCTTGAGGCTGCGTTCGACTATTCCAACCGCGGCCCGCTGATTCTGGTGTCGGCGTTGTGCACCCCGTCCGAGATCATGGCCGCCGGAATTGACGGTGTCACAACTCATTTGAGTCAGAATGGCGTGCGGCCCTCGAGGGTTTCCAAGCTGGCTTCGACTGCCGTGGCCGTCGCGAACGTGCAGGATATCGCAGTGCCGGGCGAGGCAGACGCGGCCGTGCTGGTCAAGCGCATCGCCGGTAAGCTGCTCGATCTGGATCGGGAGATCAAGGACACCGACAAGCTGATCGCGAAGCGGTTTCGCGCTCACCCGTGGGCGCGGATCATCGAGTCCCTGCCCGGAATGGGTGCCGGCCTCGGTGCCGATTTCCTCGTCGAAACCGGCGGCAGCCTGGCAACATTCGGCTCCGCCGGGCGTTTGGCCAGTTATGCCGGTCTGGTCCCGGTACCGCGTGACTCCGGTCGCGTCAGCGGGAATCTGCGGCGCCCGACGCGTTACAACCGCCGCATGCGCCGCGTGTTCTACCTCGCAGCGTTATCAAGCCTGCGCGTGGAAAACGGCCCGTCACGGCAGTTCTACGACCGAAAGCGCGCCGAACGACGGATCCACCCCCAAGCACTGATGGCGCTGGCCCGCCGCCTGGTCGACGTGCTGTGGGCATTGCTACGCGACGGACGAGAATTCGTGCTCGATTCACCGAATCCCGTCGCTGCTGCGGCTTGACAAGATCATTGAGAGTCGTAAGCGGCATTCCGCGGAAGAGATCGTGCGGAAGCTGCGCCGTGCCGACGAGTTGGCTGCTGCCGGGGCTTCGGGCGAGGAGATCGCCGCTGAGCTGGGGATCTCTGCGGCCACGTTGTATAACTGGCGGCGCCAGTACGGCGGAATGGACACCGACGCCGCCAAAGAGCTCAAGGAGTTGCGGGAGCAGAACGCCCGGCTCGAGCGGTTGCTGGCCGATGCCGAGCTGGAGAAGGACGCGTTGCGGGAGATCGCTCGGGGAAACTTCTAGGCCCGGCGGCCAAGCGGCGGGCGGTGGGCATGCTTTTGCAGGTCAAGGGCATGTCGGAGCGGTTGGCTTGCAAGGTCGTCGGGGTGCATCGGTCCACGTTCCGGCGGCTGCCGCTCGACCAGACCCCGGGCGATCCCGACGCCGGCGCCAGGGCCTGGCTGCGCGAATACGCCAGGAAGAACCCTTGTCATGGGTTCCGTCGGGCGTGGGCGGCGTTGCGGTTCGACGAGGGCCATCGGGTCAACCGCAAACGGGTGCATCGGTTGTGGAAGCAGGAGGGCCTGCAGGTGCAGGCGCATCACCGACGCAAACGCCTCGGCTCCTCGTCGGTGCCGGCGGTCGCCGCGGATGCACCGAAGACGGTGTGGGCGTTGGATTTCCAGTTCGACTCCACTGTCGATGGGCGGGCGGTGAAGATCGCGTCGATGGTCGATGAACACACCCGGGAGTCGCTGCTGCATCTGGTGGAACGCTCCATCACCGGCGAGAAACTCGTCGCCGAACTCGCCCGGGTGTTCACCACCCGGGGCGTCCCGAAGGTGCTGCGGTGCGACAACGGCCCGGAAATGATATCCACAGCACTGCAACGCTTTTGCGCCAACAGGATCGGGATCACCTACATCCCGCCCGGCACGCCGTGGAACAACGGCTACATCGAGTCGTTCAACCGCCGGTTGCGCACCGAGTGCCTCAACCGCAACCACTGGACCTCCCTGCTCGAGGCCCGCGTGGTCATCGGTGATTTCAAAACCGAGCACAACCTGCGGCACCGGCATTCAGCCCTGGGCTACCGGACACCGGCCGAGTACGCTGCGGCCTGCACCCACACCCACCATCCGGTGGGCTGTGGGATCAACTGAAACCGACGAAACAACCCGGGCTCTACTTCCGGGTGGTCGCGTTATCGGGGACTGGCCACATGGAGAGGCGCTGGCGGAGAGCTAGCTGAACAGGAAGAACGTGAAGGCGGTGCCCCCCAAAATCCTACCGGCCGTTCACATCAAAGAAGCGTGCATCAGGCGAGCAGTCTGTGACACTGTCGTGGGCGATCATCGGTAAGGTCTACGAGTTCATCCAAGGGGGTACAACATGCGCGTCAGTCGGGTCCAGATCAAGAACTTCCGAGGCATCTCCGAGGGACGCGTTGACTTCAACGGAAACGCGCTACTCGTCGGCGGCAACAGTGTGGGCAAGTCGACGGTCTGCGAGGCGCTTGATCTCGTCCTAGGTCCTGAGCGTATGTTCCGGCGCCCCGTTATCGATGAGTACGATTTTTTCGGCGCTAACTACCAGCCGTGCGGTGAGTCGACTCCTCAGGTCGAGATCGAGGTAGTCCTCGTCGATCTCAGCGACACCGCGTTGACCAGGTTCGGCAACTTCATCCGGAAGTGGTCGGTCGGCGAGCGTGACTTCGCCGACCAGAACCCCAACGCTGTCGAGACCGCCGACGAGCACCCTTGGTGCCTTCCGCTTGTATTTTTGGGGCGGTTCGACTCGAACGAGGATGACTTCGAGGGCAACACCTTCTTCGCCCACCCCGCTCCAGTCATCGACGACCTGTCGACCGGATCCACCGAACTCGGCGAAGGTCGCCGCGTCTTCGGACGCGATGACAAGCGCTACTGTGGGTACTTATACCTGCGAACCAACCGCACCGGCACCCGGGCCATGAGCTTCCAGCGGGGCTCGTTGCTCGACACAATCGTTCGCCTTGAGGATCAGGCCACCGGAGATCTCTGGGAACGCGCCCGCACCGCCCTTGCCGACCTCGACCTGCGCGAAAAGTCCAAGCTTGACGCCGTCCTGAACGAGATACAAACCCGCGTTGGCAAGTTCATGGCACTCGACGACCGTGGAGTGCATGTTCACCCGTCAGACCTGACACGTGAGTCTATCCGCGAGACGCTGCGGATGTTCGTCACAGCGTCGCCGGGTCACCACGCCGTGCCATTCAACCGCCTCAGCACCGGCTCGCTGAACCTGCTGGTCTTCGCGCTACTCACTTACATCGCTGAACTCAAGGGTGACCACGCGGTCATTTTCGCCATGGAGGAGCCGGAGATCGCGCTGCCGCCGCATGCGCAGCGTCGCCTCGTCGACTTCGTGCGTAGCCGCATGGGGCAGGCCATCGTTACCTCCCATTCGCCGTACGTCATCGAGCGATTCGCGCCGGAAAGCGTCCTGATGCTGTCGCGGACGGATGAAGGTGTTCTCACGAGCGACCCGTTCGACCTCGGCGTCTTGATGAAGCCGAAGAAGGTGCGCGAGGAACGCCGCCAGTTCGCCGAAGCCATCCTCGGTCGAGGAGTCCTCGTAGTCGAAGGCGGAACTGAGGCTTCTGTCATACCCGCAGTCGCCGACGTCATGGAGGCCGACCCGACCGTGACCTACACCCATCTCGACCTCGCCGGTGTCTCCATCTACAACGCCAAGAGCGACGCTTCTGTCCCTCCCCTCGGTCCCGTTTTCAAGGCACTTGGCAAGCGTTGCTACGGCCTCCACGACACCCCCAACAGCCCCTTCCCAGCCGATGCCGCGCAGCAAGCCGAAGCGTTCGACATCTACTTGCCGATACCCCATAAAAGCATTGAGAAGCTGCTCATGGACGAGATGCCGATCCGACCCAAGCGTGCCTTCCTCGCCACGGTTGCATCTCTGCCGGACTACCCAACGGAATGCGGCTACCTCGCCCCAGACTCCGATGACCAGGCTGTCGAAGAGCTGGCGGAGAAGGTTCTGCTTGCCCGCAAGGGCGCGTACTACGGCTACGCTGCACTGCTGGTCGCCGAGGCGGGCGACGCCAGCGAGCTTCCCAAGACCTACGTCGACTTCCTGCGCGCCATCGACGAAGACATCGCCGCGAGCGTAAAAGCCACTGCGGCGTCCGACGCCCCGAATGACGAGCAGGTTGCCGGGGCCGACCCGGTCCCACAGTGAAAAAGGTCGAACTCGACGAGCGGCGAAAGGCCATTCTCGCAGCTCCCGGCCACATCGTGATCGAGGGCGGACCTGGATGCGGCAAGACGACCATCGCGCTACTCAAGGCGGCCAGGAGCAGCACAGAACTTCAGGCCGAGCAGCGCATCCTGTTCCTCAGTTTCTCCCGGGCCGCCGTCCGACAGGTATCCGACCGAATGCAGAGCACCCTGAACCGCGAGCAACGGTCGACCCTCTCAGTAAGAACATTCCACTCGTTCTTTCTCGACCTCGTGCGCAGTCACGGACGCCTTATAACCGGCGCACAAGCACGATTCATCACCCCGGAACGAGAAGCACAGCGACGCGCGGACTTCGATGGAGACGCGGACGCATGGGCAGTCGAGAAGCGGCGCCTCGCGGCCGACGAGTCGCTGTACGTATTCGACACACTCGCGCCGACCGTGGCCGAGCTCTTCGAGCGCAGCGCAGATCTGCGCGAGTTGTACAGCACTCGCTACCCGGTGGTTGTCGTCGATGAGTTCCAAGACACCAACACCGACCAGTGGCGTGTGGTTCGCGCGCTGAGCAAACAAAGCACGATCATCTGCCTCGCCGACCCAGACCAACGGATCTTCGACCACATCGACGGAGTCGATGAGAATCGCCTAGAAGAGGCGAAGAAGGCGCTTGAGCCGGAGACGTTCGACCTGTCGTCGGACAACCACCGCAGTCCCGCGTCCGGAATTCTTGAGTACGCCAACGCGGCCCTACGCAACACCCCGACCGCGAAACCCACCAACGTCCGCTTCATCGGGTACAAATACGACAAACCGGAACAGGTGACCCATTGGGTTGTCCAGCGCGCGCTGAGTTGGCTCGGCGAACAGCTGTCGGCCCCGCCCACACTGGCGGTTCTCACACGAGTGAACGCGTTCGCGGGCAGGATCTCTACTTCCCTGTCCGAGGAAGCGGCTTTCCAAGGCGAGCACCTGGTCCCCATTGATCACATCCTGTACTGGGATCCAGAGTTGGCGGCCGCTTCTGCCCTCGTCGTCGGCAGCATCCTTGAGTGGCCGAGGCGGTCTGCCAAGGATGCCGCGATCAGCACACTCCAGAGCCTCGCCGACTACTACCTCGTCAAGGTCGGCCTTGGCACAGTCGGCGCGCGGGGCGTCATCGCGACTCTCGAACGCGCCATCGATGCCATCCGGAGCGGAAGGAGGCCCGCCTCGAAGACCGCGAAAGTGCTACTCCAAGCAGCCGAGGTCGCACCATCGTTCACCGGTCGATCGATCACAGACTGGCAAATCGCACGAACCACCCTGCGCGGCAGTTCTGAACTCGTTGAGGTCGCCACCAAGGCCCGGCTAGTCCGACTCCTCGACGCGACCGACTCCGTAGCGTGGGCGCTATCGGACACGTGGGACGGCACATTTGGGTATCTCGGGGCCGTCGACGTCATACGGACGGCGCTGGCGACCGAAGCCATCGATGTGCAACAACCGAGTGACGCGCCCGTGCACGTTATGACGATGCATAAGTCCAAAGGCAAGGAGTTCGACGCTGTCGTCATCGTCGAAGGTCGCTACGATATGCCGCTCCTTGACCCGGACCCGGCGTCGAAGCAGCAGCAGGCCGACCGTAGGCTGCTGCGGGTGGCCATCACCCGCGCCCGCCACCTCGTCATCCTCGTCCGGCCAAGCGGCGCACTAGCCTTGACACCCCCAGTACCGCCGGGCGGTCGGCCGCCACCCGCGCCGCATTCCGACCGCTAGAGGTTTGCCGTCAGGAAGCCTGACAACCGCGGCCGCAGCGCCGCCACCAGCCGGACGCTGGGCCGTCCGGCCAGCTCCCGCACTACTGACCGGACCTGGCCGGTCAGCGCTGCGGATAACGCTCCAACGCACCGGGAATGTGCTCATGGAATTCGTCGTTGGGCACACCAGCCTCCGGACACGCACTCGTACGACCCACAGGTCGTCCATCCAGCGGCACGTCGGCCACCGTCCGCAGATGGAACCCGGGCACCCGCGAGGACTCGGCCCGCAATCTAGGTGGCCCGTCCCCAGTGAATGAGATCAGGTGGTCCCGTCATCGGGGACCGGTCAAAGCAGATCGCCAAGAAGCCGGGCCGTCGATGACCGATCTGACCGCCTGGGAGCAACAGCTCCAGCACAACCTCGCCGAGATCCGCCGCAACAGCCAGCGACTGTCCAACGCCGTCGCGGCGGTGCGGGGCCGCGGTGAAGTCCGCGGTGTCAGCGTCGAAGTCAACGCTGCCGGTGACATCACCAACCTGCAGATCGCCCCGGCGCCATGCGCTGGAACAACACCCAGCTCACCACCGCCCTCTCGACTGCCATCGCCGCGCCCGCCCCGACGCGAAAGCGAAGGCCGAACAGATCGTCCAGCGCGCGGACCTGCGTCCCCAGCAGCCGTTGCGACTGCTGTTCGCCCAAGCGGATTCTACGCCGAAACCTGAACCTCGCCAGGCCACCGATGCAGAGATCCAAGCCGCTGATGACGCCTACTTCGAACGCATGAACCGACGCGGCTGGCGCACCGACTGCTGACCGCGTTACCGCAGGCTCGATGACCGACGTCGAGCTAGCGGTGACACAGCTGTGGGCCTTCGCGCACCGCGACGGCTCGGCATAGGACCGGGCGACCAACTTCCCGCACCCGTTGGGGCCGGTAGCGTCCTGCTGACACCAGCGGGCTGGCGAGAGTGCTGGGTTGTGCATCCATGCTCGCCGAGATCGTCGTGACATCGCGGCCAGGCCGTCGTACGATCGAGACAGGCCGCAATCAAAAGTTGTTGAAACTGGTGCATCTCGAACTTTTCGGCGCGCCAACGTGACTGACATTTACTGCTACCGCATCACATGCGCTCAGACTCGACTTCGAGCCGGACTTCTAAACACATCCCACTTCGACTAGCGCGGCCTTGCCAAGGCTTCCTGCAGCTGCCGCTGCTGGAAGGCCACCGCCCATTCGAGAAGAGGGGTGTTCTGAGGTGGGTACCTCGAACAAACTCACAGTCGCGTTGGACCTCGTTCGCCAGCAGTACGACTATGCGCCAACGGATCCCGCCGATCCGCGTATGGACGAGCTGCGGGCGAGGAGCTACCGCGGCGACCGGACTTTGGTGTGTGCGCTGTGCTATGCGGGCATCGACGCTGCGCCGGGTACCGAAGTGCCGCTGGTGGTGAAAGGCCCCATCGGCGGGGTTCGGCGACCCCATTTCGCGCATCCATCGGGCCAGGGGCCCGCCGGAGGGAGAGCATGAGCCGGAGTCGGAGTGGCACCTTTCTAGCAAGGAAGCTGTCGCGACGTGGGCTCGAATACAACCGGATGTCGTCGACGTCGCAGCGAGGTGTGGCTGCCGAACCGTAAGCGACGCTGCGATGTCCGTGTCGTGTTCGCTGACGGCAGCGAGGTTGTGCTCGAGGTGCAGAGCTATCGACTGACCGATGCCGACTGGGGCGATCGACACCGCGACTACCGACGCGCTGGCGTCGTCGATGAGTGACTGTGGCACCCGCAGAGCCCAATCCCATGGATGATCCTCAGCGGTACCGAGCACCCCCAGCAGATATGGATGCTCGATCCCTGGAAGGGCTCCGTCACACGGCCGGACTGAACCGGCCCACCCGCATCGGGAGATGCAGGATCAGGACAGGCCCCACTTCCAGTTGGACCCGTGTACGACTTCGGTCCTTCCGCTACCAACATCGGCGACAAGGGGGCCCGTCCACATGTCGACGTCGTCCTTGCCGCCGTACTTGCAGTTGTAGTCGAGCTCGTCGTACACACGATCGCTGATCGTCGTTCGAAACTTCTTCACGTCGCTCAATTTCGCGGCGATGTTGGGGGCATCGCCTATAGAAACCAAGTCATTGTTGTCACGCACGCCGGCACGCACTATCAACGCATCCCCGAGGTCGACACCAGTGCGATGCCGGATCCTCCAGCGATCTTCGATGTAGCAGTCGAAATACCGGTCGATGTGGTCTTTCAGCTGTTCGTGAACGATTTTCTCGACCACCCAGGTGATGTTGAGTGCTGTCTTGACCGCGACGGAGGCTGCGTTGTCGCCGACGAAAATCGCCATAACCCGGTCACCGTCGAAGCTCCTGATGGCCCCGTTACGGAAGCGGATCACGCGTGAGACGGCATTGAGGTACGCCCGGATGATCCGGGCGGCGTCATCCGGGCTGAAATGGCGGGCGAGTCCCGTCGAATCCGCCATGTCGGAGTAGAGGTAGACCGCTTCGAGTCTCACCGCCCCGTCTCGCATGACAATGTCTTCGGTCTTCGGCACCACTTGGCCGTACCGGTGGTTGAACGGCGTTTTGGCGATCTCAGCGACCGCTGCTGTGCAGTCGTCCTTGAAGCCCATACGAGCACCTTCCTTCGACGGCGAACGCTTGGAAGCCCCACGACTCCTACCCGAGGGCGTGCGAAATGGTCAGCGCGGCCACAGCGTGGCTACAGCGAGTAGCAGGGCGGCGAGGGCGGTGGTGTAGAGCGCCCATTGAAGGAGTCGGTGTTTCCACCAGTTGCGTTGGCTCATCGAGACGACCTGCTGGGCCAGTTGGTCGGTCTCTTCGTCAGGTGTCAGCGATCGTAATCTCGTGGCGAGCTGCGGCGGGTCCCAGTGCCGTAGGTGCCCGAAGTAGATGATGTGGGTGCTGTGCTGGGCGCGGTGCTGGCGGCTGGGGCCGAGCGCCGGTCGAACAACCAGGCCAGCGAGTACGAGAGCGACGAGTATCGAGATCGCGGCGAGAACCTCGATGAGGCTGCGCCAGCCGGTCAGTTCAGTGAGCACACCATCCTTGTTGTGGCCGGCGATGATCGAGACCAGTACCGCGCCGTCGAGAGCGAGGACGATGCTGGCCTTGACATCAACCTTCGCGGTCCACGCTTCCTGAGCTTGGTGTACTCGCCAACCGAAGGTGATCGCGTTTGTGTGATCCGGCGCTGACGCAGTGACAGTCGGGCGCAGAGTGTGGTGGGGACGGTTGATCATCGTCATCGGACCGCCGCACCGCTCATCGACCACCGCCGCCGCTCGCGGCGGGCGGAAGCGCGGAACTCGTCCCTGCTCTGGCTCGCCAGGATCGAGGCGTGCAGAGCCTCGGAAACAGTGGCGCGCCGTTTCTTTCCGTCCAGGATGGCTCTACAGAACTGTTCGCCATGGATCCTGCACCAGGGCGCCGTGAGTTGCCGTCCCGCAGCGTCGGCCTCATCACCAGCTCTGAGGCGCTCGATGGTGATGTCCTCCCAGAGGCGGTCGCTCGGGGTCCCGCAGTCGCAAGTGGCGGTGAGATAGTCGTTGGTCTCAATACGGTCCCAGACCGTGCCAGTGACGACGAGGCCGTGGCGGTCGCACGCAGAACCGGCCTTGCTCGCGTAGTTGACGGCCCGGCCAGCCCATACGGGCTTCTGCTTGTTCGGGTGCCGGGGGACACCGATTCGTTTGACGAGGATCGTACTTGCGGCGATTCCTACCCGGAACCCGGTATCGGGCTGCGTCGGCCATTTGCTCTCGAACTGCTCGGCCATCGCGGGGCTGAAGGTCTTGATCGTGATACCGGCGCACAGGGCACGTTCGGTGCGCATGTCACCCCAGAAGACGCCGAAGGCGGCATCGCCCTGGATGTCGAGGTAGTTGGCGCCGAACTTATCCAGGATGTCGACGGCTCCGCCCACGGCGGCCTCGTACACGCTCGCAGTGCTCGCGGCGTGCATGCTGACGCCGAGCTGGCTGCTGTTCTTCAGATCAGCGAACACGGCCACCACATCGGTGGACTTGTGCCACCGACGGGCCTGAATCGGTAAGGCGTCGACGTTCAGCTCGTGGCCGCGGTCAACCACGTCAGGCTTGCAGGACAATTCGGTTTTTACCCGCTCATCGAGCGAGTCAAGGAGTTCAACCAGGGCGACAGTCATTGTCGGCGGCCCAGCTTTCGAGTAGGCGGATACGGTCAGCCTGAACATCGTCTCCCCACCCTCCGACATTTCAGCGGCCGATACCTCGGCGACGACTCCGCATCGTCAACGTGGATGGTCGGCGGCCGCCGGGACCTCCTCAGCGAGACCACCTCGATGAGGTTCTGACTGAGAGGTACTGCCGCGGGCCTGCGACCCTTGCCACTGGGGTGCCGCGGCGGCCGTCGACGAGGGGGTGTGGGGAGGGGTAGCTAGACACCTGCCACGGCGTGCTCGTCGCGGGCGGCGTCCGGCGTTCCAGCCGAGCGGTGTTCCCTGCTGGTCGGTAATTGGCGGACGAGGTGCGGAATCATCAAACAATGTTGCGCGTCTACCTGACCAGGCGAAATGGATCGACCTTGCCAAGTGGCAAGCAGGTCGAAAGGATGGCCAGCGCTTCCAGGACATCTTCGGTGTAGCCACCGAGGCAACCTCAAGGTGTCACCGATCGGGAAGCAAGGTCGGAGTCGAGAGTGTTGATCAATGATTCAAGTCGTGCCGCAACGTCAGAAAGTGGCATTGCCTCTTGCTCGATTCGCCGGAAAGGCGCGGGTCCTGCGGTGGCGACGGAGTCGTAGGCGTCGGCTTCGGCCTGGGTGAGGTGGGTGAGACGCGCCGGGGAAGGCTTGATCGGGTGACCGGCTTTGTCGTGGTTCACGCCGTGACGGGCGTACCGGTGCAGGTCGGCAGCGTCCATGAGTATGGAGTGGACCGTTTTGACAGGCAGGCTGTCGGTGGCGGGCGTGCCCATCGTGGCGCGAAGCCGGTCGAGGATCGCGTAGCCGTCGGCGTCGATATCACCCCAGTAGACAACGTGTTCGGCCTCGCGTATCCAGGCGATGCTGGCAAGAAGAGACGCGGCGGCCTTGCCGTTTCCTTCGACGATGATCGTGTCCTGAGCAGGTGGGAACCAGAGGCGGCAGTCACGGTTTTCGACGATGAGGACGACCCGTGGCTCGTACGCGAGATCGTGTACGTCGCCGGTGGTCCACGAGTCGTGCCTGCGCCTGCCCGAAGCGGTGTAGTCGGGGTCTACGTAGGTTAAGTGAACGACGGCGAGTCGTGGCCTGACTTCGGCGCGCACGTCGCGGCCTGCCACCATCGCCAGGAGCGCACTGTGGGTTTCGAGCCACTTGGAGTGCATACCGGGCACCGGGAGCTGGCGGGCGGTCCAGCCGCCCACGTCGGGGTGGTCGCGTAACCAGGACACAGCCTCGAACAGAACTGCTGTGTCAGAATCCGCGAGCCGGTAGGTGGCCTTCAAGGTTGCAGGGGTCAGAGTCGCACCGACGGCGGCGAGTGCCGCGGCGAGGGAGCGGGCCCGATCGATGTCGACGGCCAGGGGGCTCGCTTGGGCTCGGGCCACGAGTTCGATAGCAGCGGCGGTAGTTTCGGCTACGAGCATCGCCGGGAACTCATCAGCTACACCGCGGATCGTCACCGGTTTGCGGATGATCTGGACCCGTTCGATTCCACTGATGACTTGTGTCTCGAATAGGCGCCAGGCCACATGCCATTCGTGCCAGCGGTCGTACCCGATCTGCCCGACTCTTTTCCCCGTCGACAGGCCAGGGCGAAGCGGCACCGAAAAGGTCAGGGGGGCACTGATACCGTGCTCGGCGCACACAGCGTCAGCCCACTTCTGGTCGATTCTGCGGCAAACCGAGTCAACGGCCTCCTGCACTGTCACCAGACGGGCGGTCACTCCTGCTCCTCAGGCACGCCGATAATGGGTTTGGCCCACGAGCGGCTCTGGGTGTCCTTGAGCACCAGATACTCGGCCTCGACATGCGGTTCGATGGCGCTGTTCTTGTCGTTGGGGGCGCCGATAATGAGCTGGAATCCGAGGCCACGCCAGGCACCGATGGCGCGACCGGTGTAGCGGGCGTCGGCCTTGATGAGCGCTTCGTCGAGAAAGACTGGAGCGTAGCGGGGTCGTTCAGCACCCGCATCGCCCAGCTGATAACGCAGGGCCGAGCCGACGATGAAGGCCACCAGTTCCTGGGACTCGCCGCCGGATTTCTCTCCGATGTGGTCGTAGAGCGCGACGTGTTCGTTTGCGGCGTTGCGCTTTTCGGCGCTGATGCGGATGTGGTTGCGCACGTCGATCAGGTCGGCGAAGTCCGGGGCCGTGCGTCGGATGCGGTCGATCACCTTGGCCATCCGGCCGTAGGCACGCTCGCGTTCGGTGTCGGTGCCGGCCTGGTCGATCAGGCGGCGGACATCACGCAGCTCCTTGCGGAAGCGAGCGCGAACGGTCGAGTGGCTTTCTTGTGGGTCGATCTGCAGTCGATGGTCATCATCGGAGAAGGCCAGGTCGGCGAGGATGCGGTTGACCGGTTCGATCCGGTCGCGGATCTCCCGGATGGCCGTGGCGAGTTCGCTGTCGAGGCTGGTGAGGTCGTTGCCCGACAGTTTCAGCAGGCTGTCGCGCCATTGGCTTTCCAGCTCGTGCAGTCGGCTGGTCTCCAGGTCGGTGAGCAGGCGTTCGAAATCATCGTAGGAGGCATCAGGGTCGGTACCGAGGTTCGGGTTCGGCCAGCGTTCGACGAATGTCGAAAACGTTTCGGACAGTGCGTTTCTGGCGCTGGCGATCGCGTTCGTCGCCGTCAGTCGATCGGTGGCGAGCCGATCGGTCACACGGTGGGTGGCGGCATCGAATAGCTTGAGGGCCTCGTCGGCTGGGACATCGCCAGTGATTCCCGTACCGAACAATGCGGTGAGATAGTCGCGATGCTCCGCAGTGATCTCGCGACCAGACTGGCGGGCGGTGTCGAGTTCCTCTTGGGCGTCGGCTGCGTCGGCGGTGGTTGTTTTCCAAGCGTCGTCGAGGCCTTCCCTTTTCAGCTTGGCCCGGACCGCTTTCTCGGCGAGGTCCTTCACCTTGGCCTTTAGCGCATTCAATTGCGCTTGCAGCCGGTCGATTTCGGGGTTGTTAGAGTGAACCTCGTCGATGATTTTTGTCCATCGGTCCCGTTCGGCCGAGACGGAGTCGACATCGACTTGATCCCAGGACAGTTCGGTTACAGTACGGTAGGCGCTGCGGCGGTCTTCGAAGGAGTCGAGGGCGTCCTGCGCGTCTTTCAATCGCTTGTCTGCGGTGGTCTCGTGTTTCTCGGCGTCGCGAATCTGTTCATCGAGGCCCCTCAGCAGCCGGTCGTTGGTGAAGCCGAGGACGTTGGCCCGTCCCTGGCCGCCGTGCGCACCGCGTGTGCCGTCCGAGATCTGACCGGTGATCGTGAGTGCCTTGGGATGCTGTGGCAGCAGACGGGGGTTTTCGACGCAGACATAGTCGAACCGGTTGACGAGTTCGCTTTTGAGCCAGGCCGTGAACGGCGAGGGACGATAGTCGAGGCGGCCGGGCAGCTTGCGATCGTCGAGCCCGATCTCGTCCCGCAATCCGGTCCGCACGCCCTCGAACTGGATGCGCCTAACGGTGCGCACGGTGTTGATCTTTTCGCGAAACGTGTTCAGGTGTGCGATGTCGATCAGCATCTTGGTGGCGAACCCGCCCAGGGCGAGGTTGAACGCTTCGCGCCACGGCTCGAATACGGTATGCACCTCGATCAGTTCACCGACGAACGGCAGATCATCCAGCGTGAGACCAGCGGCCTCCGCGAGCGCCGCGCGCGCTCGATGCAACTCGGTGGGGATATTGCCCCGGCGAGCCGCGACGGCCTTGCGCTCGGCACGTAACTCCACCAGTCCGTGCTTCACGGTCGTCTGGTGCGCCTTAGCTTCGGCGAAGTTGTTCTGAGCGGTTTGCCTGGATATCTTGTCATCGAGCAATCGGCGTGCGGTTATGACCAACGCAGCGAAATCCTCTTCGCCGGCTACCTCGGCGTCCAGGACATGCAACGCTTTGTCGAGTCGTGTGCGCGCCCGTCTGACCTCGTCGAGTCGCTTGTCCACCTCGCGAAGCGCGCCATGGGCTCTGTCCAACCTGTCGCCGCCGGAAGCACGCAGAGTCTCTGCTACTCCATCCAATTCGGATTTGGCCGCATCGGCGAGAGCCGACTGCGCATCTACTTCTCGGTCGGCTCCCTCGCGACGTTGCCGTAGGTCTTCCTTGGCAGCGCGCAGCAACTCGACTCGTCGTTCGTGCCGCCACAACCACGCTGGCGACGAGGAGTCGGTGAACGATCCGATGACCTCGATCATGCGCACGCGCTCGCGCGCGTCGTGGATTGTGCTGCAATGCTCCCGGATCGGGGTCAGAGCCCTGACCTGCTGGCGCGCGGTGGTCATCTGTTTGCGCGTGCTGGACAGTTCGTCGAACTGCTTGACCACCTCATCAGCGGTGGACAGGGTGGAGGGTTCCTCGAGAACCATCGTTTTGTACAACGCATCGACGGTAGTGATCTGCTGTCCTGCCTGAATCCGGCCCAGCAGCGCGACTGCTTTGTTTCCGTCACCGGCGGCGCCGATCCCGAGGGCGGTGTGCAGCCGTGCGGTGTACTCCAGATCTGTGGGGTGGCAGGTAAGTCCGAGTGCTTTCACTGCGGGCTCGGCGAGCCGCTTGTTCGCCGGTCCCGCCAGCGTGCGTAGGTCGAAGGGTCCGTCGCAGGTGGCTCGTACCTTGACGAGGTCGTCGAGGGAGCGGGCCGACGACGGCACATACCATGCCCGCACAGCAGTGAACTGTGCACTGGACCGATCCACCCATGTCATCGCGATCGCCGACCAGGTGTCCCGGCCGTCGCCGCGCAGAACCCGGGCCTTCGTCTCGCCGCCAGTACGGGATTCATCGAGTTTTCCCCGCGCATACGACAGGATGTTGCGCTGATCCTTGCCACGCGGCCGACCGACGACACCACCATTGGAGGCTCCGTTGAACGGCATCGTGTGCGGCATGATCAACGCGATATAGGAGTCCATCAGAGTCGATTTGCCCGATCCGGACTCACCGCACAGCAGGGTCGCGCCGGGCGCGAACCGCACACGATGATGCCCGTCGTACCCGCCCCAGTTGACCAGCTGCAGATCCCGCGCCACCCACTGCTCGCCGCGGGACGCCTCGGGGATCAGCCCGAACAGCGTGTCGATCATATTCATGACGCGATATCTCCCGTGGCGTCGTCGACCATGTGGCCTGGGCCGTCGTTGCGTTCACGCAACCACTGACTCAGCTCACTGAGTTTCTCCGTGCTCATCACGACCTCCACCAGCGGCGTGATCCGGTACCGGCCCGAGGTTTCCTCCTCGATCAACCCCTCCTTGGCCAACCGCGTCACCGCGCTGCGGATCTCTTGCTGCCCTCGTGCCAGGTTGGTGTCATCAGGATCGAAGTAGGTCAGCACCGTTTGCTCGAGCTCTTCGATATCGACGCGCGCCGACATCTCACCCGCGACCCGTTCCTGCTGGAATACCGTGCGCAGGTGGACCAGTACCAGCGTCTCGGCGCGGTTGTAGGGGTCGTCTCTCAACAGGATCGGCACATCGAGTTCCGCTGATCGCACCTGCTGCTTGTGGGCGATGCCGCGCTCGTGATCGATCACGAGCCGGACGAACATGTCGTGTAGCCGCGACTCGATGAGTTGCTGGTTCTCCAGTAGCGTTCGCCACTGCGTCGGATTCTTGTCGGCCAGCAGGAACCGGCGCTGCAGCAGTCTCACCAGCACCCGCCGCACCTGCGCGTCCAGCGTGCCCGTGTCGCCGGCGAACAACTCGGTCGGGTCTTCCTCCATCGACACCGGGTCGATGAACCCAGTGTCCTCCGTCTCCGACCACGAGCTGCCGTCGGCATTCGTCTCACTCATCCGCCGCCCCCTCCCTCGCCGCCGCGACCACGCCACCGAACGCGAATCGCCGCCGAGTTTGATCCGGTCGGACCGCCTCGACGGTGACAACCTCTCCAGTTTCGGTCATACCAGCGCGATGCGCGAGCTCGAGCAGACCGAGCAAATCGACTGGGCGGCGGATTTTTTCGGGTGCCGCACCGAACGCAGCCGCGATTTCGATGGTGCCCGTTTCGGCGGCTAACCGTGCTAGATGCTCATCCAGCGCCGCGTAATTCGGGCCGCCCCATGCCCG